>JAAWAV010000037.1 GCA_022792335.1 Lachnospiraceae bacterium | reverse complement strand
GTTTTGTTTCTTTTTCCAGTGTCCAATGGCAAGTGGTAGCCGCAGAAGTGATGGTGATGCCTCTCTCCTGCTCCTGCTCCATCCAGTCCATGGTAGCCGTGCCCTCATGGGTATCGCCGATCTTATAATTCACGCCTGTATAATACAGGATACGCTCTGTAAGAGTGGTCTTACCCGCATCGATATGAGCCATGATACCAATGATCCTGGACCTCTCCAATGGATATTCTCTTCCAGCCAAGGGATTTTCCTCCTTTTAGAATCTGTAATGCGCAAATGCCTTGTTGGCTTCTGCCATCTTGTGCATGTCTTCTTTTCTCTTTACGGCTGCGCCCGTATTATTGGCGGCGTCCATAAGCTCGTTTGCCAGTCTGTCCTTTTGAGTCTTCTCACCACGTTTGCGGGAGAAGAGCACCAGCCAGCGCAGAGCCAGGGCCTGACGTCTTTCCGGCTTTACATCGATGGGCACCTGGTAGGTGGCTCCGCCGATTCTCTTCGCCTTGACTTCCAGCACAGGCATAATGTTGTTCATCGCTGCCTCAAATACTTCCAGCGCAGGCTTTCCGGTTTTTTCGGCAACCTGCTCGAACGCTCCGTATACAATCTTTTGTGCAACACCCTTCTTACCGTCCAACATAATATTGTTGATCAGCTTGGTCACAACCTTATTGTTGTACAGCGGGTCTGCTAACACGTCTCTTTTTTGGGTATGTCCTTTACGCGGCACGTTACTTCCCTCCTTAATTATGATCACATTAAATCATCGGTACTCACACGTTTGTATGTTCGCGCCCGGTATCTGTGAAACTCTATTTCGATCCTGTCTTACAGGGAAAAATATGCTTACATTCCGCGCACTAATACAAATGAATGACTGCCTTATTTCTTCGGTCTCTTGGCGCCGTATTTGGAACGGGCCTGACGTCTGTTGGCAACACCGGCAGTATCCAGTGTCCCTCTGACGATATGGTATCTCGTACCGGGCAGATCCTTGACACGGCCGCCTCTGATCAGGACGACGCTGTGCTCCTGAAGGTTGTGTCCTTCGCCGGGAATGTAGCTGGTCACCTCGATACCGTTGGAAAGACGTACTCTGGCAATCTTTCTCAGTGCGGAGTTAGGCTTCTTGGGGGTAGCCGTTTTCACTGCGGTACATCCGCCTCTTTTCTGAGGAGCCGCCTCGTCAGTAGCTCTCTTCTTTAAGGAATTGTAACCCTTTAACAAAGCGGGAGCCGTAGCTTTCTTTACAGATGTCTGTCTACCCTTTCTTACTAACTGGTTGAATGTGGGCATGTTTTTCACCTCCTGTAATATTGGTAAATATCAGTTTCCGCATATAAAACCGGTTCCTTCTTTGTAAAATTTTTTCATACAAAAAACAACATGGTTTTACACACGCCATATTATTATATATAGAGAATCTTTGGATGTCAAGTAAAATTCTCAGATTTTCATGAAAGCAGGAAGAAAATCGTCTCCTTTCCGACCCAAAACCGTATGAAAGCCGTCGGCACTTAGGAAGTTCCGAGCCTGAGCGAAGGAACTGCCTTAATACCGCTACGAGCTTTCATGAGCGGAAGCGTGTTTTGGGTGGAAAGGTGCGATTTTCTCTCTGTTTTTATAAAAACTCTGTTTAACGCAGGCGGGGTGCTTCATAGCGGCCCATGGTGCGAAGGCATCTGGAAAGCTGCTGCCTTCTCTCCTCCAGAGGACCTGGAGGGATTTCCAGATCCACCGCCATGGCCATACTGTCAATCATCTCGTCAGTCAGCTCCTTCTTAAGGGAATCCAGAAGGGCCGCCTTCGCCTCATAGCTTCTGGCATCTAAAAATTCTAAGAACCTGGGATTAATCCTGCCTGTTTCCGGCCTCTGTCTTTCAAGAACCTCTTCCTGTTTTCCAGAACCCCCATATTCTCCAGATATTACTCCCTGCTCTTTCCTGGCCTCCTCCTGACTTTCTCTCCAGGCCGCCGCCATGGACTGGTTCGTCGCCGTCTGCCATATGTTCTCCCGCTCCTTTCCTTTTCCGGAAAGTTCTAAGGGATTTACCCGTTCAAACCGATATTTCTGAGTTGCTTCCGGGTATTTTTCCTTGTCTACTTTATCCGCAAACATCGAAAGAGGCCTTACATACATCTTAAACTCTCCGTAGAGAGCCTGATAAACCACCATCGCCTCCCCCGTCTCCGAATGCTCTGCAACGGCTATAATCTGGTAAACTCCTTTTTTGAAATGCCGATAAAATTCTCCCGGCTTTGGTACTCGTTCTGTCATTCTGATTGGTCTCCTCTCCAGGCGCCTTTTGCTTTTTTGCAAAAACCACCCCTCCTATTCTACCCGAATCTGCCCTTCTCGTCAATCCAGTCATTTTCTGCTTGTATATTCCGGACGTCCATGATAGAATCAATCCAACGAAGAGGCTAATCATATCACCTCTTCCCATTCCGCTGTCTGCCGGAGTATTTTTCCGGCTATATTCACTATTATATATGGAAGAAAGAGGAATCACAAATGAGTAAGCCCAGAAATTATTCCAACCGTTTTCGCCTCTATTATTTACTGACCCTTGTCGCTCTATGCTGTTACGATTCCTACATCAGCGTTTATCTGGAACAGTACTTACATATGAGCGGATTTCAGATCGGTTGTTTTATTTCCGTGTCCATGGTAGCCGGTCTTGTCATCATGCCACTTTATGGCGCCATCGGAGACAAAACTGGAAAATACCGTCAGATTCTGATGCTCTGCACAGCCGGAACCATTCTGTTTTCGTTTCTTCTCTCCATGCAGACAGGCTTTGCCCTGCTCATTGTCATGGGCATTGGTTTTGAACTGAATCGCTGTTCCATCCTCGCCATGGCCGATACGCAGACCATCTGCTACTGTACCAATTCCGGAAGCCCTTATGGCAGCATCCGTTGTTTCGGTTCTATCGGGTGGATTGTGGGCAGCGCGCTTTGCGCTTTTCTGGTCCGGAAGTTCGGCCTGAATCATGTATTTTTCCGTTTTTTTATGGCAGCAATGGCCTGTTCCCTGATAAATATCCTGTTCCTCCCAAGACAGACCATAAAATCTGCTCCTGACTCTGAGCAGCCGGAAAATAAGGAAGCAAAGTCCGGGGACATCGCTTCCTTATTAAAAAACGGACGTTTTCTGTTTATCATTCTCTTTGCCCTGATGACCGGAGGACTGGCTGAGGTAGTGACGGCCTATGCCTCCCTTCATATGGTATCCACTCTGGGCGCCGCTGAATACCTGGTCAGCATTTACTCTATCATCGGCGCGGGGCCGGAGATCCTGTTCCTCTTGTTATTAAATAAATTTTTGCTGCCCCACCTGGGATTTCGCCGCCTGTTTCTCTGTTCCGCAGCCGCTATGAGTATTCGGATGCTTCTCTTTGCAGTGGTTCCCAATGTTCCTCTGTTTTTTGCCGCTTCCTGTTTGACCTTCCTGACCACAGCCTGCACCACCGGCTTAAATGTTCAGTATATCCGTCAAGTCGTTCCGGAGCGCTCCATTGGTTCCGCCGCTTCTATTTATAATGCAGTCTTTATGGGCGGCCGAGCCCTGTTCAGTCTGATTTTCGGAGGCGTCTATGAAGCGTCTGGGAGCAGAACTGTGTTCTGGCTCTGCTTTGCCTTCGCAGCTGTTGCTTTCCTGATGGCTCTCTTCGTCCGAAAAATCGATATTGTCTCAGGCGGAAAGGAGCATACCGCATGAGTCTTGTAAGACTGGACAAATTCCTGGCCGACTCTGGTCTCGGTACCAGAAGTCAGGCGAAGCTTCTGATAAAAAAAGGACTTTTATCTGTCAACGGAGCCCCCGCCTTGCGGCCGGAGCAAAAAGTAGACCCGGAAGCGGATGAAATCTTCTGTGACGGAAGGCTGCTTTCCCACTCTTCTCTTCATTATTATATGCTCCACAAACCTGCCGGATATGTCTCCGCCACGGACGATCCCACCGCCCCCACTGTACTTTCCCTTTTAAAAGGCGCTCCGGGGCGCGGGTTGTTTCCTGTAGGAAGGTTGGACAAGGATACGGAGGGACTGCTCCTCATCACAGACGACGGCCCTCTGGCTCACCGTTTGCTCTCCCCCAGACATCATGTGGACAAAGTCTATCTGGTGAAAGCGGATGGAGCCGTCACCGACGACGACCTCGCCTGGTTAAGAACAGGTGTTGATATCGGTGAAAAAGCCCCCACCCTTCCGGCGGGGGCCAAACTTCTCTCTCTGGAAGCAGAAAACAACCGGCCTGTCAGTTTCGTAGAGCTGACCATTCACGAAGGAAAATTTCATCAAGTAAAGCGAATGTTCCAAGTCATCGGAAAACCGGTGCTTTTCCTGAAGCGTCTGTCCATGGGAAGTCTCACATTGGACGACTCCCTGGCTCCCGGAGCTTTCCGTCCTTTGACTGAAGAAGAGATCGTCGCCCTGAAACATCCAAAATCTCCGCTCCAGTCAAACTGCTCAGAAGGCAAACGAAAAGGCAGTGATTAAAATTCTACATCATATTTTACCATTTCGGAGCCGATTTCTTGCTCTTTGATGTAAAGCTCCGGAGACATCGCCTTGATTTCCTCTGCTTTTACTTCTCTTCCCAGCTCTTCTGACAGGAATAAACCGTCCGTAAACAGAAGCTGGGAGAGGGCGACTTCCGGCGTATTGTATCTGGTTTCATCTGTTAAAATTCCCAGTTTATAAGCCAGCCACATAATCTGATTGTCATTGTAGAGCAGCATGTTCGGATTCTGCCTCTGCTCCAAAATCCCGTTCTCGTCGCATTTCAGATCGACGGCCACATTCCGGCCGCCCATATCTCCATAGAAGCGAAGCTCCGGTTCCGCCCCATAGGTTCTCTGCATTCCGGGGAAGCCCATTCTTCCTCCGGCCATATCCGTATCCAGAATCTCAAGTCCGCCCTTTGATCCCAAAATATAGGTCATGGAGTAATCTTTATAATGATTGGCCGACGTTGACAGATAATGGAAGCCGACGCCATTCTCAAACTTGGCGAATCCGTCGCAGATATCCTCCACTCCAAATCCGTCCGGATTGGTAATCAGCCGTTCGTCCACATCGATTCCCCGTCTTGCAAACCCATTGACACTCAGAAGTTCCGGCATTCCCAATACAAAAAGAATCTGTCCGATTACATAGATTCCCAAGTCAATGGAAGGACCATGTCCGGCCACACGGCGGGAATAAAAGTCAGAAGTAAATTCCGGAAGATCGTATCCCGGCCTACGGCGGCTGACACACTGTTCCAGATTCACATAATAGGGAGTTCCCAAATCTCCGGCGGCAATCATATCTCTGGCCACCCGTGTCTGAGGACTCATCAGAGAGCTGATCTGTACATGGAATTTTCTGCCCAGTTTTTTGGCACAGTCAATCATCATTTTCGCATCATGGTAGCTGGCAGCCGCCGGTTTTTCACAGTAGCAGTCAAAGCCGGCTTTCATCACCGCGATCGAGACCGGTGTGTGCAGATTGTTGTGAACACAGACGTCCACCGTATCCAGATCGTCCCGTTTTAGCAGCTCCCGGAAATCCGTATACAGATCTTTTTCCTCCAGACCGTATTTCTCTCCCCAGGCCTTCAGCCGGTCTGCTCTGGCTTCCGCACAGGCCACTACTTTGGCCCGGAATCCAAGCAGCTCCGCATACCGGTTCATATTTTCGTAAATGGTCATATGACGCTCTGAAATCATTCCTGCTCCGATAATTCCCACTCGAACTTCTTTCATTTCTTTCTTCCTCCTTCATAAAAAAACGACGTTCGTCTGAAAAACCCATTCAAACAAGCGCCGTCTTGTGTGCAAAAGATTTTATACCTTTCGTTTTATGTACTTTCCCGAATCATAAGCGTATGCTCTGCAAAGATCTTTCTCCCGGAAAAAATAGCTCCGGACATCACCATATCCAGCATACGTACTGCTTCCACTCCCATTTCTCCATAAGGCTGCGCCACTGTGGTAAGCCCCGGCTGGCAGTACTCTGATACCTCATGATTGTCAAAGCCGCAGACTGCAATGTCCTCCGGGACCCTGACTCCCTGCTTTTCCAGTTCCGCAAGACATCCGGCCGCCAGATGATCTGAAGTGCAAAACACTGCATCCGGACGTTTTTTCATCTTAAGGACTTGCCGCGCCACATCCACTCCTCCATCCAAAAGGTATTCCCCTTCCAGAATCAAGGCAGTATCCACTTCTACTCCAGCCTCCCTGAGCGCGCTGCAGTAACCCTCCAGCCGTGGTTTTCCGTAGGAATAACGTTCATCCCGGTCTGTCCTCACATATACGATCCGCCTGTAGCCCTGTTTTAACAGGTACATCGTCATATCATAAGCTGCCGCCCGATCGTCGATCATAATACTCCTAAGGGGAGATACCCCTTTATACTCACCTATCTGAACCAGCGGATAGGTAGAAAACTCCTTCCACATATCCGGATCTCTGCATTCATTGTGAATAAAAATCAAGCCACAGATCAAATGGCTCGGCAGCATCCGAACCAGCGCCAGGGCATTCCGATATCCTTCATCATAACTCTCGCCCACATAGGACATGGCAATCTGGTAACCCAGTTCGTCTGCTGTCTGCCGGATGCAATCCAGCATATCCCGATTCAGCATAGCCGTTACTACAACAATGATTTTGTTCTGCTGTGCCTGCCTTGCCGCACTGGTCCTAATTGGGCGGTAGCCAAGCCTTCTTACCGCTTCCAACACCTGCTCCCTCTTTTCCTGCGAAACCAGAACGCTGTTGTTTAACGCTCTGGATGCCGTAGACAAGGAAACCCCCGCCTCCTTAGCTACATCTGAAATTGTGACCATTCTTCTTCTCCTCATATCTCCACCTTAGATACACAACCATATCTTTCTGTATCATAACATATGGAGAAGAAGATTTCCAGTTCTTCCCTTTCTTCCCTTTTATAAGGAAAAGAGACATTCCTCCTCCCTTTCCGGCAAGTATCGACTCACTGTTCTCCCCCTTTGTTTCGGCGTTTTTTTACCCACAGCATTCCAGCCGTCAGGAAAAAACTCCCCCCTGTGGCAACACTGAGCATTAGTCCATATCTAAGCCACTGTTCTACCGGAAAATTTAAAAAGGAGAAAAATCCATTTACTCCAAAGCTCGTGGAACAACACCCGAGGAGCCGGCCGAGAAATCCGGCTGCTCCGGCCGCCACAATCGCTCCGGCCATGGCGGCTTTCTCTCTGCAGCAGACACCAAAGAGCGCCGGTTCCACTGTTCCAAGCCCCAGAGTCACCAAAGCTCCTTCTCTGGCAGACTCGTGAAGTTCTTTTTCTTTCTCGAACAGGAATACTGCCAGCGCCGCTCCGCCACAGGCCAGTACAGCAGAGACCTGAATCGGCCAGAGTGAAGAGCTCCCCAGGGATGTGATCTGTTGCAACTGTACAGATACCAGCGCCAGGTGGATCCCAAAAGTCATCATGGGAATCGCAGTCAATCCCATAAAAAGGCCTCCGACCACTTTAAAACTTTCATCGTTCAGAATCACATCGACAGCTCCGGCCAATCCCTGTTCCAGAAACCTGGCGGCCGGTCCGACCACCAGGTATACAAGCAGAGTCGTAAGCGTGACACTGAGTAGAGGCACCACAAAGATATAGACCAGTTTCGGCGTAATTCTGGTCAAAAACCGCTCCAGTGCGACCACCAACGCTCCTGCAAAAATTGCTACCAGCATCTGTCCCTGAAATCCCGCGCGGGGAATCTCTGCAATTCCAAGATTCCAATACTCCACTGTTCCAAGGAGCAGTCCGCTTCCATAATCCAGGCCGCTCATCACTCCGGCCGGAATCAGAGTCAGTCCCACAAACAGTCCGTAAAGCTCTGTTCCACCAAAATGCCGGACTGTGGACCAGGTTACATAGACTGGGATCGCCATAATCCCGCAGGTACTAAAGATCTGCAAAAAGGCTCCCCAATCTGCTGCAATTGGTGAAACAGAGGCTATTGTCTGTCCATGTACCAGTGGCATCGCTGTCAGAATATTCAGGACCACTCCAACCAGAGACACCACAATGATACATGGTATGATAGAGATAATAATCGTGGAATAATGTTTAAAAGCAACGCGGACGCTCTTCCCCAGTCGAAAAACAATTCCATTCATCAGGCTTTTTTCATTTTTTCGTTGAAATACCGGGAAGTCGCAACGTCCAAAAGTACTGCCAGCAGAATCAAAATTCCCTTGGCAACCAACTGCCAGTTGCTATCTACAGCCGCCAGATTTAACATATTGGTAATCACACCTACAATCAGACAGCCAATTACAGTCCCGATGATCCGTCCGGAACCGCCGGAAAGGCTGGTGCCGCCGATAACAACGGCCGCGATGGCGTCCATCTCCATGCCCTGCCCTGCCGCCGGCTGCGCGCTGAAAGCGCGACCAGTCATTACCATGGCGGCAATAGACACGCAAATTCCCATAATTACATAAATCCATATTGTTACCGAAGAGGTATTAATTCCGGAAGTTCTGGCCGCCTCTCTGTTTCCGCCGGTCGCAATGGCATAACGGCCAAATCTTGTCTTATTTAATACTACCCATAGGATCAATCCTACTGCCGCCATAATATAGATGGGAATCGGAATCGGACCAAGATATCCCTGCCCCAGAACTTTAAAGGCTTCCTGAAGCCCGTTGACCGGGGAGGTATTGCTGAGGAGCTGACAGGCTCCTTTATATATTTGGCCGGTAGCCAGAGTCACGATAAAGAGCGGAAGTTTAAAAAATACTCCTGTGAATCCGTTGACAAATCCGCACACAGCGCCACAGACGACACCTGCCAGAAGCACCAGCGGAAAGGGTACCTGCTCCCTGGAAAGCAGTCCCATGATAACACCAAGCATTCCAAGCATATAACCTACGGAAAGATCCAGGTTTCCGGAAGCAATAACCAGAGTGAAACCAATTCCCAGAATTGAGCTGGCACATACCTGGCGTACAACGTTCATAAGATTTCTGGAGGACAGAAAGGCAGGACTTAAAACTGCCGCTCCGATACAGAGTATCACAAGGATTGCCAAAGCTTTGTTATTGAGCAGAAAATCAAGCAGGACCCCGCTGCCTGCACTTTTTGTTTTTGTGTTCTCTTTCATTCTCTTCTTCCTTCCCGCACGATTTTTATGCACCAAAGGCACGTTGAATCAATGTTTCCTGATCTGCCTCATCCCGGTTAAATTCTCCAACCAACCGTCCGTCCCGGACCACCATCACCCGGTCGCTCATTCCCAGAATCTCCGGCATCTCGCTGCTAATCATAATGACGGCCAGGCCCTGAACGGCCAGCTCGCTGATAAGGCGGTGAATCTCGCTTTTGGAACCCACGTCGATTCCACGGGTCGGCTCATCCAGAATCAGAATCTTCGGTCCTGAAAGAAGCCACCTTGCCACAATCGCTTTCTGCTGATTTCCACCGGACAGGGAACCGATGGCCTGATCCAGAGAGGCCGCATGGATCGCCAGACGGTCGGACATCTCTTTTGCATCGGAATTTTCTTTCTGTTTATTGATAAAGGTCAATCCGTTGCAGAGGCTACTCAAATATGCCAAAGACATGTTATACTTTACCGACAGACCGGAGATGATTCCGCTGCCCCGGCGATCTTCTGTCACCATGGCAAGGCCGTTTGCAATGGCGTCTTTCGGAGAATGAATATGTACCTGCTTGCCCTCCACATAGATCTCACCGGATTCAAATTTATCGATACCGAAAACTGCCCGCATAATTTCCGTACGTCCCGCCCCAACCAGGCCGCAAAAGCCCAGGATCTCTCCTTTTCGTACGGAGAAGCTTACATCCTGGAACGTTTTTCCGGAACAAAGTCCTTTTACTTCCAGCGCTACTTCTCCAAACTGAGACTCCTGTTTCGGGAACAGGTCTTTGATCTCCCGCCCCGCAATTTTGGTTACCAGCTCCGGCTGCGTAATCTCCTTTGTGTCATGATCCGAAATATACTGGCCGTCCCGCATAACAGTAACCCGATCACAGACCTCAAAAATCTCTTCCAGTTTATGAGAAATAAAAATAATCGAAGTTCCGTTCGCCGAAACCTCCCGGATGATCCGGTAAAGAATCTCAATTTCCGCATCGGACAAAGAACTGGTCGGCTCATCCATGATAATCACATCTGAATGATAGGATACCGCCCTGGCAATCTCCACAAGCTGCATATTGGCTACGCTGAGTTCCCGGACAATTTGTTTTGCATCAATCCGGATTCCTAACTTATCCAAAAGTTCCTGCGCTTCCTGATTTCTTTTTTTCGTATTGATAATCCCAGCCCTGGTATAGTTTTTCTCCCGGCCAATCCAGATATTTTCTGCCACGCTGACAGTGGGGATCAGACTGATTTCCTGATGAATCATGGAAATCCCTGCTGTCAGAGCATCATGAGGCGCTTTGAAATCCACCTCCTGGCCTTTGTAGATAACTGTCCCGCTATCCTGGTGATAAATCCCCAAAAGGATTTTCATTAACGTCGACTTTCCTGCCCCATTTTCTCCAATCAGCGCGTGAACTTCTCCTTTTTTCAGACAAAGGCGCGCGTGGTCCAGAGCCTTGACGCCGGGAAAGCCTTTCTCGATCTCTTTCATTTCCAGAATAATTTCGTTTTGATTCGGCATTCCTTTGCCCCCTTGATCATATCGTAAGATCCGTCAAAGCACAGCGCCTGTGCCCTTTTCCAGATCTTCCTAAAATCAGTAACGGCAGACGGCAAAGCCGCCTGCCGTATGTCTGGTCGTCACAATTAGTTGCTTCCGTCAAGTCTCTCCAGTTCCTGATCAATGGTATCCGGAGTCAGCATTCCAGAAATATCCAGACCGGGGTCAATGGTCTCGCCTTTGTGCTCGTTGCCATTCGCTACTTCAACGGCATAATCGATAGTCAGTTTCACATCTGCCCGTTTGGAAGTATAAACGGTTCCGGCAAGGGTTCCCTCGCGGATTGCCTTCTGTCCTGCCGGAGAACCGTCGATTCCTACTACAAAACATTCATCTGTGCTGATACCGGCTGCCTGAAGAACATTGACTGCTGCCAAAGCTAACTCGTCGCTCATGCAGACAATACAATTCATCTCAGGGAAAGCCTGTACCCAGTCCTCCACTGCCGCCATTGCGTTGTTGGCATCCCAGTTGGTAACTTTCTCCGCAAGTATTTCCAGTTTGTCAGCAGCTTTCTCTTCTACTGTGTCTCTCCAGCCGTCATAACGCTCCTGAGTCGCCGACTGTCCCTGGTTCCCCCAAAGATATCCGACCTTTAAGGTTTTATCCGGGTTATTCTCCAGCCATTCGAGGCAGAGCTCTCCCTGCAGAACTGTCAGCGCATACTGACTCTGAACCATCTTCAAGGTATCCTCATAGTCGCTTCCAAAACCGGAATCAATGGTCGGAATCCCTGCTTCTGCACAGGCTTCAAAAGCAGAAACCACACCGGCGGAGTCTGCCGCACGGATAAGGATAACGTCAGGATTCAGTGCAATCAAGGACTCCACGTCCGCGAGCTGCTTGTCCACTTTGCCTTCAGCGTTGGTCATCACCACTTCGATGCCCCGCTCTTTGCACGTTTCTTCAAAATATCCGTACCACTCTGTCTGATACTCGTCCATGGCGTTCATGGACATACCGAAGGTCAGACCGGCTGTCTCGCCGCCCGCCGCTTCTGTAGCATCTGCCACACTTTCTTTTGCCTCAGTCTCTGCCTTGGTTTCTGCTTCTTTTGTCTCAGCCTTCGTCTCTTCTTTTGTTTCTGCTTTGGTTTCCGGCGCCTTCGTCTCTTCTTTTCCGGAACCACATGCCGCCAGGCTAAACACCATAACAGCCGCCAGCATTCCCGCTACCAGTTTCTTCATCTTTCTCTCCTTTTCCTTTCTTTTACTATATTTTCTGTTTATTTAAAGACGTATTACCATTCCACGCCTTTAAAGCGTTTGAAGCTTTCCATGCTGATCCGGATGCTCTCCAGTTCATCATGCTGACTGTAATCCTGCTCAAGGACAATCGCCTCGCTTGCGCAATATGTATTGGCTGCGTCGATGATACTCTGAATATCCATGATTCCGGTTCCGATTTCCGTAAAGGTTTCCGGCTTCACATCCCTGTTAAACCGGTCCATGTCCACGTAATCATTCGTCGCTTCCACACTGGCCAAAAGATCTCTCTCTGCCTCATAGCCCTTTGTAAAATCTTTCTGATGGACCAGACATACCCGCTTTCCATACTTCTTAAGAAGCTCTACCGGATCCTGCTGTCCCCTCGTGGTCCAATAGGTATCCAGCTCAATCTTCACCAGCTCCGGATCCGTATGCTTCATCAGCAGCTCAAAAATGGTCTCATCGCCAAAATGCTGAAATTCATGAAAATGATTGTGATACAGAAGCTGCATTCCGTATTCCTTGCAGCGTTCCCCTACCTTGTTGAGCATTTCCGCCTTGCGGAGCGTCTCGTCCTTATCCTTATAAAAGTCCATGGGCTGTACAAAGTATTTCGTACCGATTTCTTTGTGAAATTCCAGAATCGGTGTCATCTGCGCCGGATCAAGCGGGAAAATATGAGCGCTGAAGATCTGAGCGCCTGTTTCTTTCAAAAGAGCTTTGGTCTCTTCTGCCGAAATGCCGAAGCCTACGCCCGCATCCTTATCCGCATTGTGATTGGCCACTTCAATATAGCGATAACCCTCGTTCGCCACCTTCCGGATGGTATCCATGGGGTTCTCTGCCATATGGTTCCGTACAGAATAAAGCTGGATTCCTACCTTCATCATTTTTCCTTCTCTCCTTTTTCTTTTTTTGTGTTATAATGATTGGTTTTGTGAAACCGTTTCTGAAACATTTCAAAATAATTGAAATTATGTTTCATTAATTTCACTGATTTTTCTTTCAGTGCTTTCTATGCATTAGCCTATCTCTTTTTCTTCCGTTTGTCAACCTTTAATTCATTTTTATGTATTATGCCGATTTATCCCCATTTTTATTGTGCATAATGCCAATTTACTTTCCACTCCCCCTCATTTATAATGGAACTGCTTTTGAAAATAGTATGAAAATAGTTTTTTGTTTTTCCAAATGATGGAAATATAAAATTGTTTTTTGTTACAGAAATCTTCATGATTTTTGAAAATAAGGAAATTTTTTTCTTTTCTTTCAAATATTTCAGAGGATGGAAACAAGGGAGGAACTTATGGCCAGATATACCATACGACAAATCGCAGAGCTGGCGGGCGTCTCCCCTGCCACTGTTTCTCGAGTGTTAAATGAAACTGTACCGGTATCTCCCGATTTAAAGGAACGCGTTATGACGGCCGCCCGACAGTCCGGTTATACTGCCGTCAAAAATCCGGAAAGCAAAAGTCATCTGATCGGGCTATTGCTTCCCCGGCTTTCCAATCCTTTTTATACGGAAATCATTCAGGGAATTTTGGATACTGCTTCAGCCGCCGGATTCGATGTGGTCATTCGCCCGGCAATCGTCTCCGGTATGAATAGCTTTAACAAAAATCCCAGTCTTTTCTATAAGACTACAAAGCTGGCAGGTCTTTTGACCCTTTCCAGGCTTCGTTCTGACGGGTGGCTCCTCCGTTCTTTGCCGGAAGAACTTCCCATTGTACAGTGTTGTGAATACAATGAATCTCTTTCTTATCCTGTGGTCTCGATTGATCATTATTCTGCCGCCTACAAGGCTACCAAGTATTTATTAGGTACAGGGCATTCCAATCTGGCGTTTTTTAACTCCAGTTGTCAGACACTTTATGGAAAAAAGAGAGAGGAAGGCTTTTTAAAAGCGCTGGCTGATTGCCGTACCCCTGTACGTCAGGACTGGATTTTACATCTCGGAGACGTGGATTATAATCTGGCGCTTGCCGCCGCCAAAGAATTGTTCTCCAAAAAAGATCATCCCGACGCTATTTTTGCCGTGTCTGATCTTTATGCGGCCGGTATTGTAAAAGGTCTCGCGGAGCTGGGTCTGCAGGTCCCCGGCGACGTCTCTGTGGTCGGATTCGACGATACGGAAATCGCCCTCGTCAACACTCCGACTCTAACCACAATCCATCAGCCCAGGCATAAGCTGGGCGCTACTGCCTGCAATATTCTTCTACAGCTTATCCAATCGGAAACCACAGTCTCCCAGTATTACTGGGTGGAATCCGATTTGATTGTCCGGGGCAGTACCAAAAGTAAACTGCCCATATATGAACCTGGTATCTAAGCAAATCATTTTGCTGTATATAGGAAAGGAGAATTATCTTATGAAAAACGGGAAATTACAGGTTGGAATCATCGGCTGCGGCGGTATCGCCAATCAGAAACATCTCCCTAGTTTAAAAGCAAATGCCGATCTGGCAGACATGGTTGCTTTCTGCGACCTGATTGAGGAGCGCGCCGAAAAAGCGGCTACGGAATACGGCGCGGAAGATGCAAAAGTCTATGTCGATTACAAAGAACTTCTCGCGGACAAAGACATCGATGTTGTCCATGTCCTTACTCCCAATGTGGCTCATTGCCCTATCACTGTTGATGCCTTTGCCGCGGGAAAGCATGTAATGTGTGAAAAACCTATGGCCGCCACCACCTCAGACGCTCAGAAAATGCTGGATGCCTGGAAAAAGAGCGGAAAGAAGTTTACCATCGGTTACCAGAACCGTTTCCGCCCCGAGGTACAGGCTCTCTACAAGTCCTGCCGGGATGACGAGCTGGGTGAAATCTATTATGCGGAAGCCCATGCGATTCGTCGCCGCGGCGTTCCTACCTGGGGCGTGTTCCCCAACAAAGCCCTCCAGGGCGGCGGTCCCCTCATTGACATCGGCACCCATGCCCTTGATATGACCCTCTGGATGATGGACAACTATAAGCCGGTTTCTGTTACCGGAAGTGTATTCTACAAACTGGGCGGCCTTGCTCAGGCAACGGAAGGAAACTGTTTTGGCGCCTGGGATCCGGAAACTTATGAAGTTGAGGACTCCGCTTTTGGTTTTGTTAAAATGGAAAACGGCGCTACTATCGCGGTAAAAGCTGCATGGGCCATCAATCTGATGGAATCCAGAGAAGCTTCCACAACCCTTTGCGGTACCAAGGCCGGGGCTGAAATTCATTCTGGTATGAGCTATAATGAGGACGAACTTTATTATAACTGTGGACGGAACGGACTGCTCCTGGACGAAAAAGCCTGCTCCACCGGAAATGTCGCTTATTTCAGTGGTGCTCAGAACGAACCTGGAGCTTTGGAATGTGCCCAGTGGTTAAATGCCATTCTGGAAGATACGGAACCTCTAGTAAAGCCGGAACAGGCCTTTATCGTTACCAAGATTCTTGACGCCATCTACCAGTCTGCAAAGACCGGAAAGGAAATTCTTTTTTAAGGAGGTACTGTCCTGTGAAGATGGGATTTGTAAGCGCCATCCTGGACGGATGGACATTTGAAGAAATGATTGACACGGCCGCTGAAATGGGGTTTTCCTGTGTAGAAGTCGCCTGCTGGCCTCAGGGAAAAGGCGAGCGGCGCTATGCCGGTGTCAGTCATATTGATACTGCTCGCGTACTCTCTGACGACGACTATGCCTCTTATGTCATGGAATACGCCTCCGGCCGGGGAATTTCCATCTCCTCTCTGGCCTACTACCCCAACCCCATGGACTGCGATCTTTCCAAACGGGAGGCGGCCGTCCGCCACCTGGAAACGGTGATTCAGGCTTCCCACAAACTGGGAATCGGTATGGTCACTACTTTTATCGGAAGAGATCAGTCAAAAACTGTGGAAGAAAATTTGAAGCTGGTCTCTGAGATCTGGCCGCCGATCTTACGCCTTGCCGAGGAACATGACGTGAAAATCGCCATTGAAAACTGCCCCATGCTTTTCGGTATGGAACAATGGCCCGGAGGTCAGAACCTCTTCACCTCTCCGGCAAACTGGAAGAAAATTTTTGAGATTCTTCCCAGCAAGAATCTGGGAATCAACTACGATCCCAGCCATTTTGTCTGGCAGATGATCGATTACATCCAACCGATTTATGAATTTAAGGATAAAATTTTCCATGTGCATTTCAAAGATATCAAACTCTATCCGGACCGGTTGCAGCAGGTCGGCATCATGGGTTATCCGCTGGATTTTATGTCTCCCAAGCTTCCGGGACTTGGTGATGTGAACTGGGGACGTTATGTCTCTGCCCTCACCGACATCGGATACGACGGACCGGTCTGTATTGAAGTGGAAGATCGCGCCTTTGAATCCAGCCGTGACAAAATCCTCGATTCTCTTCGGTTGTCCAAACGTTATATGGATGCGTTTGTCATCTAAATTTATCCGATAAAAGGATAAGACGATTCAAAAATAGTTAGATTCCGGTATCTGACGCCTCTTTTTGTCTCCGCTTTTTTTCTGACAGGCAGAGAGACAAACAGAGGCGTCAGACAGATATCGGTAGTTATTTTTATTTTTCAATAACATTCCTTGAGGGAGGTCTGAAACATGAAATTGGGTATCATCGCGCCGGTGGCAGAAGAAAGCTTCCGGTATGCCCAGACACTGGGATTGGATTTTGTAGAATTTTGCATCAATGGCCCCGACCATGGAGAACTTCTCCATCAATATAAAGAAGAACTACCTCTTTGGATGGAAAAATACCAGGTTTCTGTCGGTTCTATCGGTCGTTGGAAATCTGTCATCCAGCTCCCTGACGGCAGCATCGATCCGAAAGAGCTGGAAATTGCCAGAGATTTGATGGAGATTGCAAAGGAGCTTCATTGTCCTCATTATATCTGCGGTTGCAATTACGTTGCTTCCAGAAGTAAATTTTCCAATTATATCTCTGCTGTCAGTTTTTTTGAAGCAGTTCTGGAGGACGTCCCTTCCGGTGTGGATGTGTCTGTCTATAATTGCCGAAAAGGAAACTTTGTCAACAATCAGGAAGCCTGGAGCCTGGTTCTCGAACATTTACCTGCCCTTGGCATCAAATTCGACCCCTCCCACAGCCGTTATGCCGGCAGCGATTACCTGGAGGAACTGGTCGATTGGGGAGAACGGATCCGGCACGTCCACCTGAAGGGTTCCATGATTGTAAATGGTCAGCGGATCGACGATCCTCCGGCCGGATTGGATCAGACTGACTGGAAGTCTATTCTGAATATTCTTCGGACAAAGAATTACCAAGGTGGTCTGAGCATCGAGCCCCATTCTCCTGTCTGGTCCGGAGAAATAGGCGAAAAGGGCGTTCGCTATACAGTACAGTATTTTAAAGAATTAATGATGTAATTTTACGGAGGAAATCATGGAACAGATTTTACGATATGCCTGCATCGGCGCCGGAGGAATCGCCAGAAAAAAACATTTGAATGGTTACTCCAAACTCCCTTCTGTGAAGCCTGTCGCCGTCTGCGATACCAACCAGGAAGCCGCCAAACGACTTGCTTCCGATTTTGGTATCTTGGGCGTTTATACGGATTACAGAGAACTTCTGGAACGGGAACATCTGGATCTGGTCAGCGTCTGTACTCCCAACGCCCTTCATAAGGAAATCACGGTGGAAGCGTTGAAGCATGGTTGCAATGTCCATGTGGAAAAGCCCATCGCTCTAAACGAGGCAGAAGCAAAGGAGATCGCAGCGGCCGAAAAGCAATATGGAAAGCAGGTTCAGATTGGCCTGAACAAACGCTTTCTGGGTAATACGATTCTGGTGAAACACCTGTTAGATACCGGCTTTTTTGGACATATCTATCATACCCGCTGCGGTTGGGAACGAAACAGCGGAATCCCCGGAGTCGGCCGCTGGTTCACCAACAAAGCACTCTCCGGCGGCGGCGCTCTCATTGACCTGGGCGTCCATTATCTGGATCTGGCGCTTTCTGTTATGGGCTGGCCGGAGCCGGAAAAAGTAAGCGGTTCTATCAGCAATACGTTTCTTCTGGAAGGGAACAGAATCCGTCGTGGTTATCAATCCTCTTCCGGAACCATCGATGTCGAGGACATGGCCAACGGCTCTGTCATCATGAAGTCCGGTCAGACGCTTCTCTTCTGTTTTAGCTGGGCTTCCAACATTGAGGAGGAAATTCAGTATATCGAAGCTCTGGGGACAAAAGCCGGATTTAAAATCCAGAATGGAAAGTTGACTTTATATACGCAGCTTGGCGGTTCCATGTTCACCATGATCCCGGATGAGACCACTCTCCCCCTGGATCAGAATGAGTTTCAGTCTTTTGTAGACTGTATCCAGACAGGGCGACAGCCGGAAACCACAGTGGAACAGAGCATCCGCGTCATGAAATTGATTGATATGATCTATGATTCTTTTGTGCAATGGAGGGATATCAACTGATGAGAGAAGAAGAAAAGGCGTTAAGCGGAAAGCTGTTCTGGCCGGGGCATCCGGATCTGGTAAGTATCAAACTACCGGCTCACAATCTGTGTCAGGAATATGGTATGCTTCCTGAAGAAGATCCCAGACGTCAGGAAATCCTCCGGACACTGTTAAAAAAAATGGGAGAAAATGTCCGGATGCAGGGTCCTATTTTCTTTAATTATGGAAGCCACACTTCCATCGGAAATAATTTCTTTGCCAATTATAATTTTGTTGTACAGGATGATGCCGAGGTAACCATCGGCGACGGTTTTATGGCCGGGCCAAATGTCTCCATTGTCACGCCCTCCCATCCGCTTCCCGTGGAGGAGCGCAAAGGCCTCCCTGGTGAAAACGGAAAAACCTGGGCGCCCTGTTACGCCAAGCCGGTTCATATCGGTAATCATGTCTGGCTGGCTGTTGGCGTCGTCGTATGTCCTGGCGTCACCATCGGCGACAACACGGTCATCGCAGCCGGAAGCGTCGTAACCCGGGATATCCCCGCCGGGGTTCTGGCCGGCGGAACCCCCTGCCGTGTGATTCGGGAAATCACTCCACAGGATAGTGTTCTGTATTTGCTTGAAGAATAGACCTATGGGAAGGGACAGGTAATTTGTCTGATTCATTGTCCACATACAAATAAAATAAAGAGCATACAGGAGGTGTTTTCATGGAATCTCATATCTTTGAACAAAAATCTATCCCGAGGACTTATTTTCAAATGGCGCTTCCTGTTGTGTTCGGTTCCGTTGTATCTATTTTTTATAATATGACGGATACTTTTTTTATTGCCCGAACTCAGAATGCCAGCCTTGTAGCAGGAGTCTCTCTCTGTGCTCCTGTCTTTACCTTTTTAATGGCTCTTGGAAATATTTTCGGTCAGGGAGGGAACTCTCTGATCGCCCGTTCCATCGGAAAAGGAGAACTGCTCCTCTCCCGAAAAATCAGCTCCTTCTGTTTTTATGCCGCCATTGCCTTCGGTCTGTTTTTTGGCCTCCTGATGCTTGGATTCCGCGGACCGCTTCTTCTGCTTCTGGGAGCTGATACGGAAACGCTTCCCTATGCCTCTGGGTATTACAGCATCCTCGCGGCCGGAGCCCCCCTTCTTGTTCTTTCCTTTATTCATATGAACCTGCTCCGTTCCGAGGGCATGGCCACCCAGTCTATGATCGGAAGCGTGGGAGGATCCCTCCTCAATATTGTTCTGGATCCGATCCTGATTTTCACCTGTAATCTCGGAGCGGCGGGCGCTGCTCTGGCCACTGTCGCCGGGTATCTGTTCTCCGACTGTTTCTATCTTGCGGTGGTATTAAAAAAGAGCCGGAGTCTTTCCGTCTCTCCAAAGGATTTCTTCCTTCCAGCCAGATATGTTCGCCAGGTATTCGGAATCGGCATCGCCGCCGCTTTGACTTATCTGATGCAGAGCCTGTCGCTGATTCTAACCAACCAGTACCTTCTTCCCTATGGAACTGCCTCTATTGCCGCTATGGGCATCGCCCAGAAAGTCAACCTGACCATCATGCTTGTGATTTCCGGTTTTTCTTTTGGCGCTCTTCCGATGATTGGTTATTTTTACGGTTCCGAAAACAGGGAAAAGCTAAACAGCCTGTTGCGGTTTGCCGGCAGTTTTCTGTGCATTGTCACCTTTGCATTCTCTTTGATTATATTCTGTATGGCGCCTGAAGCGATTCGTTTCTTCATCGATGAACCGGAGCTTTGGGAACGCGGAAGCCTGATGCTTCGTATGCAGGTATTCAGCATGGTCTTTGTAGCCATTATCCTTTTTATCACCGTTTATTTCCAGGCCACCGGAAAAACGGCCGGCGCCATCATCCTCGCCGTCTGCCGCCAGGGAGCCCTGTTCTTCCTCTCCCTGTCTGTTCTTTCATGGTTCTTCGGATATCACGGTATCCTTCTGGCCCAGTCTGCCTCCAATCTGCTGACAGTTGCTCTGGCCATCTTTCTGTTTTTCCGTTTGCGAAATACGGATAATTTTGGTAAACTACCTCCAAAGGATACTCTTTGATTTCTGCCTTTGCCGGGCAGTCGGCCTGTCCGGCCTATATTAAGGAGAGTTTTTATGTATTACTATACAGAATGCAAATCACCTGTCGGCCCTCTGCTTCTTGCCGGTAGCCAAAATGGATTGCACGGTCTTTGGATGAAAGGTCAGAAATATTTTGCGGCTCATATGCCAAAAGAGTGTGAACGTTTCGATCACTTTCCCGTTTTTGAGGCTGTCCGAGAATGGCTGGAGCTGTATTTTTCCGGACAGCAGCCTCAGACAGACAGCCTTTCCCTCGCGCCTGTCGGAAGCCCTTTCCAGCAGACGGTCTGGAGCATCCTTCTTCGCATCCCCTACGGACAGACCATGACTTACGGAGAAGTTGCAGGGCAGGCGGCTTTTACCCTTGGAAAAACGCGTATGTCTGCTCAGGCCACCGGAGGCGCCGTTGGTCACAATCCTATCTCCATTATCATTCCCTGTCACCGAGTTGTCGGAAAAAATGGAAGCCTGACTGGATACGCCGGCGGAATCCAGAAGAAACTCTTTCTCCTGAATCAGGAAGGAGTGGATACTTCTCGTTTGTTTATCCCTTCCAAAGGGACCGCACTGTAAAAACTTGCGGTCCCCCTTGTCTGCTGCTTTTCTACAGACGAAGCGTTTTCTATCCCAGACTCACTTCACAGATATCTTTCGATTCAATGCGAATCTCCACTTCACAGTCCGCTATATGCTGGTAATCCACTTCCAGTCTGTAATCCAGCCGCAAAGAAATCCTATCCTCCTCTTCTGTGAGGTTCATGTGGTTTGTCTCCAGTCCCACCATCATCTTTCCGTAAGGCATGTCATAATAGGACAGAGTCTTTTTATGAAGCCCGAATACCATATGAATGCTGGCTTCTCCGCTCTTTAGAACTTCCACACAGCCGTCATAAATCTTGATGGTATTTTTTGAAGCCTTTTTCCCGCTTTCCGAAAGTTCCTCATAGATCACATAATGTTTTCCGTTTTTTTGATAATACTGTCCTGCAGTAATCAATTGAAGCTGATCGTCCTCCACAGTTCCTCCGGTCTGATGGCTACCCATAAATAAAATCACATCTTTTTGCATGTTGTTTCCTCCCGGAAGTCCTCTGTTTCAAAATCTTCAATATTAATCTGCTGTACAGTTTCAATGTCATAGGGCAAAATAGAATTGGCCAGCTCGCAGAATTTTTCCGCCGCGTCACTGACAAAAAACTCATATTTCTTTCCCGCCTGCTCTACGTCTTTGTCGCAGGAAAGCGCGCGTTCCTGAAGTAAGCTCCTAAGCTCCATAGCCACTTCATAGGCCGGATTCACAAGGGTCACATTCTCCCCCGCCACCTTGCGGAAGGTGGAGCGGAGCAGCGGATAATGCGTACAGCCCAGGATCAGCGTGTCAATCGATTTATACTGCAGATCTTTCAGGTAACGACTGACTACCTCCTCCGTGATTGTGTCATGAAGCCAGCCCTCCTCTGCCAGAGATACAAGAAGCGGACAGGCTTTTCCATAAACCTGCGCTTTCTCATTATACTGCTTCAGCGCCTTCTCATACATCCCGCTTCCAATGGTCGCGGTGGTGCCAACCACTCCGATTCTGTTGTTTTCCGTAACGTCTCCCGCCACTCTGGCCGCCGCGTCGATGACGCCGATAACTGGAAGTTCCTGTTCTTTCTGTATCTCTTCCAGCGCGCAGGCAGTCGCCGTATTGCAGGCAATTACGATAGCCTTTACTTCTTTTGTCTTTAAAAAACGGACAATCTGTCTGGAAAAGCGAATCACTGTATTTTGCGATTTTGTCCCGTAGGGCAGTCTGGCCGTGTCTCCAAAATAAACCATCCGTTCCTCCGGAAGCTGACGCATGATTTCTCTGGCTACTGTCAGCCCTCCCACGCCGGAATCAAAGACCCCGATTGGCGCATTGCTGCCTGTTTTGGCCATTTACCGCTCCTTTCTGGAAAAAGCCATCTGGATCAGCTTTTCTACCAGTTGGTGTTTTGCGATTCCACGGTTTTCCCAGAGCATGGGATACATACTGATGGCCGTAAAACCAGGAAGTGTATTAATCTCGTTAAAAACCACCTGATTTCCGTCTCTTGTCACAAAAAAGTCTACTCTGGAAAGCCCAAATCCGTCCACTGCCCGGAAAATCAGAGTGGCGTCTCTTCGAAGCTCTTCCACTGTTTCCTCCGGAAGATTGGGATCCACCACTGTTTTGGACTCTGCATTGTGATATTTGGCCTCATAATCATAGAAATCTGCCGCCGCCAGGATTTCTCCCACACCGGAAGCCTTCACTTCGCTTCCCCCCAGAACTGCGCACTCGATTTCCCGGCCGATGATCGTTTCCTCTACCAGGATTTTTCTGTCATGCTCTGCTGCCTCCAGAAGGCCGGATACCAGCTTTTCTCTATTCTCCGCCTTCGTCACTCCTCTGGAGGATCCGGCATTGCAGGGCTTTACAAACACCGGATAGGAAATCTTCTCCTCCACCCTTGCAACCACAGTCTCCATACAGGAAAGTTCCTCTTTTCTCACAGCCACATAAGCTGCCTGCCGGATGCCCAGAGTTTCTACGATCTGCTTCGTATATAACTTATCCATGGAGACTGCTGATGCCAGTACCCCACAACCCACATAGGGAATCTGGGCCAGCTCAAAAAGTCCCTGGATCGTCCCATCTTCTCCATACAGCCCGTGAAGAACCGGAAACGCCACATCAATCCTGCGAATTTCCGTCCCGCCGTTCGCGCCCAAAATCAACAGGCCATGATGGCTGGCATCCGGAGAAAGTACGGTCCGAACCGTGCTTTCCTTCCAGCTCCCGGACCGGACAGCTTCCACAGAATCTACAAACAGCCACTCTCCCTCTTTGGTAATCCCCACCAGCACCACATCATATCTATCTCTATTAATATTATCTGCCACGTTTGCCGCCGAAAGGCAGGAAATTTCATGTTCGGAGGATTGTCCCCCAAAAAATACCGCTACGGTCTGTTTTTCCATTGAGCTATCCTTTCTATGGTTTTCTACCATTCTCTTTCCATTTTTCACAATATCCTGTGTACGATATTCACTACAAGTTCTTTCTCATTGTACCCTTCTTTTCCTGTTTCTTCAATGTTAAATTGTAATAAATTCCAAAAAGCGGGAACACTCCTGATATACCAGTTTACATAAAGGAGTACGAAAATATGAAAAAAGAACGAATCTTTTTATGCCTTCTGCTGACGCTTCTCTGTGTGGGAGCTGTTTCCCTCTGGAATGCCTCTTCCCGGGCTGCAAAAGCTGTCCACGAAGATCTGGCGGATCACATTTTGCGGTTCCATGTCCTTGCCAACAGTGATTCTGAGGAGGATCAGGCTCTCAAGCTCTCTGTCAAAGCTGCTATCCTCGACTATCTGGAAGAAGCCCTCCCAGAAGATTCTGATCTGGGAACCACCAAGCGATTTTTGGCTGCCCATGAGGTAGAAATACAAAAAATCGCCGAGAACCTGATTGCCTCGGCGGGTTTTGACTATTCCGTCACCCTTTCTCTGGAACCTTGGTATTTCCCGACCAAATCTTACGGAGACCTGACCTTCCCCTGTGGCACCTATGAAGCCTTTCGTGTCGTGATCGGAGAAGGCGGCGGCAAAAACTGGTGGTGCGTCCTCTATCCTTCTCTTTGTTTTGTGGACGCCACCTGCGGAATTGTACCGGAGGACTCAAAAGAAGAACTGCAGACCATCCTCGACGAAGATACCTACGAGACCCTGCTGCCCACGGAAGCTCCCTCTGAGGCTTCTTCCAAAGAGGTTTCTCAGGACGCTGAAACACAGGCCTCCAAAACGGACTCTTCAGGCTCTTCGCGTCCTCAAATCCGTTTCCGGTTGGCTGAATGGCTGAAGGAATTGTTTTAAATCGTTTCAAATCAATGAAGTGTTTTGAATTGTTTTAAACCATGTCGAACTATTTTGCAGCCGCCCTTTTCACTCCTCCTGCCCCTGCTTTTTTATATGCCTTGCCACTGTGATTTCCTGTTTATTAATATGGTTCCGGATCGTTCTTCTGGTCGCTTCCACATCCCGAAGAGCCAGAGCGCGCATAATCTCCTGATGCTCCTGTACCAGAACTCGTCTCTGAGACCGGTCCTTGATATGTTCAATCCGGTAACGGTACATCTGCTCTCTCAGGTGATTTACCATCTGAATCAGCCGTTCATTATCTGTCGCCTGATAAATCAGTCCATGGAATGCCTCGTCTGCCTGAGCGATCACCGTAATATCGTCACTGCCAAGCACAGAAGTGAATTTGTGGTTTGCCTTCTCCAAAAGTCGAAGTTCCTCTTCCGTCATGCGCTTGCAGGCCAGTTCTCCGGCCAACTCCTCCAGCGCCCGGCGGACCTCCAGCACGTCTCGCAGGTTTTTTCCTGAAATATGGGCCACCTCCGCCCCTTTTCTGGGAATCATAACCACAAGTCCTTCCAGCTCCAATTTCCGGATGGCTTCCCTCACAGGAGTACGGCTGACCCCCATCTTCTCCGCAAGCTGAATCTCCATGAGCCTCTGTCCTGGAATCAGCTCTCCTCTGAGGATTGCCCGCCGCAAGGTATTGAACACTACATCCCTCAGAGGAAGATATTCATTTTCATTCACTCTCCATCCGTCCATCTCTTACCTCCGTCCCCGTCCATCTACCTGAAACGGCCTCACTGTATAAATCTGCCTGGCCAGGCCCTCAGTCCGGATCCGGTCTCCGGCTTCATCCGCCGCACTTCTCTCCTTAAAAATCCCAAAAACAGTCGGTCCGCTTCCGCTCATAAGCGCTACCTCCGCACCTGCTTCTCTCATCCGTTCTTTGATCGTCTGAATCTGCGGGCAGACCGGTATGGTCACTGTCTCCAGTACATTTTCCATGCGGGAACAAATTCCATCCAGATCCTGTTTTTCCAGACAGTCCATCATTCTGTCAATATCCGGATGAAATGGAAGGCTTTCCACCTTTAGATTGCCATACACAAACTTTGTGGAAATACTAACCGGCGGTTTTGCCAGGAGAATGACGCATTCCGGCATGGGGGGAAGCGAAGTCAAGCGCTCTCCAATCCCCTCTGCCAGGGCTGTTCCCCTCATAATACAGTAGGGTATATCTGCTCCCAGGCTCACCCCTCGTTTCATCAGCTCTCTCTTGGAAAGCCCCAGCCCAAAAATCCGGTTCACCCCCACCAGAACGGCCGCAGCGTCGCTGCTGCCTCCAGCCATCCCTGCCGATACCGGTATTTTCTTATATAAATGAATGGAAAGCCCTTCTTCTATTTGAAACTCGTCCATCAAAAGTCTGGCCGCCCGGTATACCAGGTTGTCCGGTCCTGTAGGCAGAAAGGGAAGGTTTGTCCGTATTCCGATTCCCGGCGCCCTCCTCGTTCCGATTCTTACGCTGTCATACAGGCTCACCGTCTGCATAATCATCCGTACCTCATGATAACCGTCCGGCCGTTTTCCTGTCACATCCAGACCTAGATTAATTTTCCCGTAGGCCCGCAGGCTGATTTCCTCTCTCATATTGTACTCCGTAGTATTTTGTATACATAGTATACACAATTTTCTCTGAAAAAACAATCACTTTTAGGGAGAGAGGGGGTATCCATCGCAGACACGGCTAAAAACCGCCTATCGTCTGCTCATGGATACCCCCTCTCTCCCTTTCACGTTTTTTCTTCGCTCTCTCGGCTAAAAACCGCCTATCGTCTGCGATGGATACCCCTCTCTCCCTTTCACGTTTTTTCTTCGCTCTCTCGGCTAAAAACCGCCTATCGTCTGC
>JAAWAV010000036.1 GCA_022792335.1 Lachnospiraceae bacterium | reverse complement strand
GTGGCGGAACTGGCAGACGCACAGGACTTAAAATCCTGCGGCCTTTAAAGCCGTACCGGTTCGATTCCGGTCGCCGGCATTGTTGAAAAAAATCAGAATAGTGCTTGCAATTTTAGGAAAATTCTGGTATAATAATTTATTAGTGACATGCGGCAGTAGCTCAGCTGGATAGAGCACTTGGCTACGGACCAAGGTGTCGGGGGTTCGAATCCTCTCTGCCGCACCAGATAATGATAATCCGGCTCCAGTGTTAGCTGGGAGTGATTGGGATTTTTAGGATATGCGTTATACAGGATTTAAAACGGCAGTATCGGGAATCGATACTGCCGTTTTTGCCATATGTTTTCTCTATCCAAGGTAGCGCCTTGGAAAAGGGAAACAGTGAAATAATGAGGTATCTATGGTTTAACAGTAGTATCGAAACAGATGGAGAAGCTCCTCCTGACTTCGCAGACCCAGTTTGCGTAAGATACTGCTTTTTTGATTGGCGATGGTTTTGGCAGAGGAACGCAGAGAAATATCTGCGCCCAACAGCAGTTCCAGTACGGTCTGTTCTGCCGCCGACAGATCGGAACAGATCAGAGAACGGATCAGCGCCAGCTGAGGAGTGGGTCCGACAGCCATTCTCCGGAGAGCTTCTGGGAGAATTTCAAACTGACTTTTGAAAAGATAACCAGAGGCAAAGGACTGCTTGCAGGCATCCACCACAATAGAAGAATCCTCATAGCCGCTTAGAATCACCAATCTGGCATCTGTTTCCAGACGGACTCTCCGACCGGCCTGAATGCCGTCGGAAGGAGAAGAGGAAAGATTTAAATCCATGAGTACCAGGTCCGGTTTCAGGGCAGGAAGCTTTTGGAAAGCCTCTTGCTCGCTGGAGGCATGCCCGATAACAGCCATATCTTCTTCACGGTTTAAAGTGGCGTGGATCAGAAAGGCGAAATCCGCATCGTCCTCCACAGTGAAAATCTTTAGTTTTTTGGTTTTCAGAAAATTAGATTCCATGAATTTTTATTGCTCCTGTACATGTTTCCAGGGAAAGCGGAGAAAAAATACACTGCCTGTACCTGGAGAAGTAGTTACGGCGATATGTCCGCCATGTTTTTTGACGACTCTTTGGCAAAAATATAGTCCCAGTCCCATATGTCCGTCTGAGGAGGGTTTGGTACTGAAATAAGGTTCAAAAAGTTTTGGAAGATACTCCGGAGAGACTCCTTTTCCCGTATCACAGAAAGAGATTTCCAGGTGACGGCGGCCGGGAGTGGGCGTGACTTTTATAGAGAGTGTACCGGAACCTCCAAGGGCTTCAGCCGCATTGTTCACCAGGTTGTTGAAAACCTCCAACAGGGCTTCCTGATCGCAGTGGAGAAACAGATGTTCGCTGCACTGGACTTTCAGAGAAATGCCTGGATAAAGGCGGGAGAATCCGTCGGTACAGGAGGTAATCAGAGTTAAGATAGAACAAAACTCCTTTTTCAACTGAATTTCTTGGGAATAATATTGCATTTTTTCTATGCAATTTTTCAGGTGCTCCGTAGAACGGAGGATGATACCGGCATATTCTCCATTTTCTTCAGGAGAAAGAGAGGTTTCCAAGTTTTTCGCGCACCAGTTGATTTTAGCCAGTTCATTTTTGCAAAGATGACGGACACACTGGGCGCTTTGACTCATCATTTGTCCATCTTTATCCCAGTCAAAGGCTTCATGGCGAAATCTCGTTCCCATGATACCGTCACGAAAAGCGCGATAGAGAAAATAAATCAGTAAAACGAGAAGAATCAGGAAATTTCCCTGCCAGGCTTTAAACAGATGGCGCAGATTCAGAGAATGGACCAGCAGAGCACTGAAGATCCAGTACCAGATGGGGATCAGTACCAGTAAGGCGACCACTTTCTTCTGAGGATAATAAGGTTCTTTCCGCTCTTTGTAAAGAGTATGAAGGAGCAGATAGGTAAGGGGCAGACAATAGAGCAGATTGTAAATCGTAATTGCGGGAAAAAAGAACGGTTCCTCAAGCTGGAAATATCTGGTGCGAAAATAGGGAAACGGGATGCCCATAAGAATACCGGGAAGGAAAAGGGCTGGTTTCAACCAGGAAAACAGACGGGGGAAGGCTTCATTTATACGGCTGTAATACATACCGAATATGAGGGCGGCAGGCATGGAAAAATAATAAAAGAAAGCTGTCAGCGAAGAATAGAAGGAAAAAGCCAGACTTTCACTCAAGAGGGAAGGAAAGGCTTTCAAGAGCTGGGGATATAAAGAAAAATAGAGATATTCCTTCAGAACGCCGATACTGAAGATCATACCGCTGATGAAGCACCAGCGGTTTAAGATATTCTGAGGACTGCCGAGACGGATGGTAAAGAAAAGAAACCATATTACGATAGTGAAAAGAAGCAGAAGTTCTCCGGGGAGACCGCCTTGTGGTTCGATGGGCATGACAGAACAAACCTCCTATTCCGTTTTGTACCAATCAATATTCAGGTAAAACAAAGGGGTCATTCTAAAATAATGGTGAAGGGACCGTCGTTTAGGAGTTCTACGTCCATATGGGCTCCGAATGTACCGTGTTCTACGACAGGAATGGTTTCCCGGCATTTTTCCATAAAATACTCATAAAGCGCTTCGGCAGTTTCCGGCTTCGCCGCTGCCGAAAATCCAGGGCGGTTGCCATGACGACAATCGGCATAGAGTGTGAACTGAGAAACAACAAGAAGAGAACCGTTTACGTCTTTCAGGGAGAGATTAATTTTCCCGTTTTCATCAGAAAAAATCCGGAGATTTACCAGTTTTTTGACAATCCTGTCTGCCTCTGCTCTGGTATCGCTTTCGCCGACTCCTAGAAAGACAAGAAACCCTTTCCTAATCTGACCGACAATCTGACCGTCTACGGTCACAGAAGCGTGCGCAACACGCTGAATCACTACTTTCATAAAAACTCCTTTTTTACTGTCAATGGACAAGGATATACGCACATAGTTTCCCGACTAAAACCACGGGCCTACTTACGTCTGGACAGACTGTAGATGATAATCAAGACAATGGCCCAAACCCATACGCCGTGGAAAGAAAAGAGAAGGGAAAACGCAGTTTTAAAAGTGAAAAACAGGACGGTGCACAGGGCAAAGAGAATCAAAAAAAGGATTCCAAAGACCACCCATTTATTGATATGAGAAGGTTCCCTGCCAGGGACTTGCGTCTCTACGTTCTCATATATATTTTCATATTCTACAGTCCGACGGCGGTTCTTTTTTCGGCCGGAAGGCCCTTCGGCATCGATGATGGTCCTTGCCAGAAGCCTGGGATCGCCAAGCTCGTCCAATATTTCTTCCTCCGTCCGTCCCCTGCCCATCTGTTCAGAAATATAGCTGTCATAATAATCCAGATTCTCTGAGACCACGTAAGGCGGTACTTGGCCGTTTAAGGCTTTCCTCAATATATCTGAAAACTCTCGCTGTGTCATAGAAATCCTTTCTGTTTCTTTTGCATATCTTCAGAAATCAAACGACAAATAAAAAATTCCATAAAAAAGGAAAGAGAAAACCATAGGGGAATAATAGTTTTCTCTTTGAAGGGAGTATAAATAAATAATAAGGGGTTAAATCTGAAAAAGAATCTGCAAGCAAATTTCTTTTTCGTTATCTATTATAATAAGAAGAACTTTTGTTGTCAAGATTTTTCTTTTTAGAAAGCGTATAAAAAATCGGAGGATGAAGGATACTAACGAGGCAAGATAAATTTATGACAGGAGGGACTTCAAACATGGCAAATACTAAGAATTATTCCAACACCCAGGAGAATTATTCTGAGAACAGTTCTCAGAACAGCCAGAGAAATTCTCAGAAAAACAGTTCCAAAAACAGCTCTCAGAATCATTCTCAGAACTGCCACAGCCAGAACGACAGCTCTCAGAACAGCCAGAAAAACAGCTCCAAAAACAGCAACAATTTCTAAGAGAGCGGGCGCCTTTTAGGCGCCTTTACATAACTGTGTTGGAACAGGAACCAAAAGGCCGAAAAAAGCATACTCTGTAATGGGAAGGAAAATCTTGAAACAGAGGGATCGATATGAAAGAGTTGGAAACAATCGCTTTTCGGGAACTGGATAAATATAAAAATGATAAATCCTGCATTATTATAGATTTACGGAGCAAAGAACTGTATCAGAAAGGGCATGTGGACGGTGCATGGAACATTCCCTATGAATATCTGGTAGAAGAGGCGTGGAACATGCTCCCGCGGGAAAAACTGTTGCTCCTTTACTGTGAACGGGGCGGAGCTGCGATGATGGCCGGACGGGAACTTACGGAAAAAGGATTTTCCGTGAAGGCGGCAGTCGGCGGATTTGAGCATTGACAGAGGGAAAGGAAAGCTTTAAAATGGTACTGTGACTGGCCTCAGCGCTTACAAGGAGTACCGGATGAAAACATTGGAATTGATTGCCCCCTGCCATTTTGGGCTGGAAGCTGTATTAAAAAAAGAAATTCTGGATTTGGGATATGAAATCAGTCAGGTGGAAGATGGACGCGTGACGTTTATCGGTGATGCGGAGGCAGTCTGCAGGGCGAATATCGGACTGCGGACTGCGGAGAGAATCCTTTTAAAGGTGGGGAGCTTTTCGGCAGTGAGCTTTGAGGAGTTGTTTGACAGGACAAAGGAGCTTCCCTGGGAGGATTATCTCCCTGTTTCCGCCCGTTTTTGGGTGGCAAAAGCGACCTCGATCAGGAGTAAGCTCTTTAGCCCTTCTGACATTCAGTCTTTGGTAAAAAAAGCCATCGTCGAGCGGTTAAAGACGGTGTATCATCAGAACTGGTTTGCGGAGGATGGAGTTTCCTACCCGATTCGGGCTTTTCTGATGAAAGATACAGTGACCCTTGCTTTGGATACCAGCGGGGATTCCCTGCATAAGCGGGGCTATCGGAAATTTACCAGTCGGGCGCCTATTACAGAAACACTGGCGGCGGCTCTGATTCTTCTGACTCCCTGGCGGGGGGATCGGATCCTTTTGGATCCCTTTTGTGGGAGCGGTACCTTCCCGATTGAGGCGGCGCTTATGGCGGCGAAGATTGCTCCGGGGATGAACCGTTCTTTCGCGGCGGAAGAATGGGAAAACTTGATCCCAAGGCAGGAGTGGCATGATGCCTTGGATGAGGCCAGAGAAGCCGTGGATTTGACTGTGGAGACAGATATTCAAGGCTACGACGTGGATGGAGAAGTGATTCGGGCGGCCAGGGAGAACGCAAAGCTAGCCGGAGTAGAGAAGTTGATTCATTTTCAGAAACGGGATGTGGCGGATTTAAGTCATCCGAAAAAATATGGATTTTTGATTACAAACCCTCCTTATGGAGAGCGGATTGAGGAAAAAGAAAATCTTCCTGCGCTCTACAAGACTTTGGGAGAACGGTTCAGGGAGCTGGACTCCTGGTCAGAGTATGTGATTACCGCCTATGAGGAGGCAGAAGTTTATATCGGACGGAAAGCAGATAAAAACAGAAAGATTTATAACGGAATGATGAAAACCTATTTTTATCAGTTCCTGGGGCCGAAGCCGCCAAAGCGGAGACGGCCGGACAATGAGAACTTTGGCAACATGCATCCTTGATATAGATTGTCAGACCGAGGTTGGAGATACCAGTGAAATTAAAATATAAATGGATATGCGGGCTGCTTTCTGCCAGCCTTTTGTCCGCGACCATGACAGCGTGCAGCTATCCCTGGTCTTTTTGGGATACAGAAAAAAGACAGGATCAGTCTGGAGTTGCCGTAGCTACATTGCGGACAGAGGAGGGGCAAAAAGAGAACAGAATAGAGACAAGAGAGGCTGCCGGAACGGAGAAAAACGGTGGAGAGAAACAAAAAGATGAAACAGAAGAAGATGGAGGAGCGGAAGAAAGTGACCCGGCGGAAGCTGCCGAAAAAGATTTTTTACTTCCGGAGCAGTTTGATTACCGGGAGCATGGACGCTGCCCTGAGGTAGGAAGCCAGGGAGATCTGGGGACTTGTTGGGCGTTTGCGACAATGATGGCTCTGGAGTCTTCGCTTCTTCCGGAAGAAGTCTGGGATTTCAGTGAAGATCACATTTCTCTGAAAAACAGTTTTGGTATGGATCAGGATATGGGCGGGGACTATACCATGTCTATGGCCTACCTTCTGGCCTGGCAGGGACCGGTCCGGGAAGAGGATGATCCTTACGGGGACGGAGTATCCCCGGAAGGGCTTAAGCCGATGAAGCATGTACAGGAAATTCAGATTCCAAAGTCCAGGGATTACGACGCCATCAAACGGGCCGTTTATTTTCATGGCGGTGTTCAGACTTCTCTCTATATGGCGATGGAAGATGAGGAAAGTCAGGCAGAGTTTTACAGGGAAGAAACCTTTGCTTATTACTATAATGGCAATGAGCCCTCCAATCATGATATTGTCATCGTCGGTTGGGACGACCATTATCCGAGGGAAAACTTTGGCCGTCATATGCCAAAAGAGGACGGAGCATTTCTCTGCGTAAACAGTTGGGGCGCGGAGTTTGGAGAGCAGGGACTTTTCTATGTGTCCTATGAGGACAAAAATATAGGCACCCATAATCTAGTCTATACCAAGGTGGAGGAACCGGATAACTACGATGCAGTCTATCAGTCCGATTTATGCGGATGGCTGGGTCAGCTTGGATATGGGGAAGAATCGGCATATTTTGCCAATGTTTACAGAGCAAAGGAAGAAGAGACTCTGGAGGCAGTCGGGTTTTATGCCACAGATGAACATACGGAATATGAAGTTTATGTGGTCGGAGAGGCCAAAGAGCCGGAAAAGATTCGCCTGGGAAGGCCGGTTGTGACGGGACGGTTTGGAAAGGCTGGTTTCTATACGGTCCCTCTTCCGTCTCCGGTGAACTTAAAAAAGGACGAGCGGTTTATGGTGGCGGTTTTTGTCCGGACGCCGGGCGCCATCCATCCGGTGGCCATAGAATACCAGAACCACAAAGAAAGCGGAGCTACAGCGAAAGTGGATCTAAGCGACGGAGAAGGTTATATTAGCGCCGACGGTCGTCTCTGGACAAGAGTGGAGGCAGAACAGGACAGCAATGTCTGTCTGAAGGCATATACCAAAAGAAAATAGGAGTTTACCATGAAAAACCGAATAATCATTGCGACCTCCAATGAGGGAAAGATGAAAGAGGTCCGTATGATTCTGGACGATCTGGGAATGGAAATTTTATCCATGAAAGAGGTCGGAATCTGTGCGGAAATTGTAGAGAACGGGACTACATTTGAAGAAAATGCCTATATCAAGGCAGCGGCCGTCCAGCAGGCTTGGAGGGACATGTCTGAGGAACGGGCTCCTTTTGGAGATATTGTTCTGGCGGATGACTCCGGATTGGAGGTGGATTTTCTGGGAGGCGCTCCGGGAATTTATTCTGCCCGTTATATGGGGGAAGAGACATCCTATGAGGTGAAAAATCAGGCTATCATAGACAAACTTTCCGGGGTGAGGGGAGAAGCGCGAAGCGCCAGGTTCGTCTGTGCCATCGCAGCGGTCCTTCCTTCCGGGGAAAAACTTACGGCCAGGGGAACCATTGAAGGACAGATTGGCTATGAGGCGGCCGGAGACGGCGGATTCGGCTATGATCCGATATTTTATCTGCCAAAGCGGGGGCTTACAACAGCGCAGCTTACTGCGGAGGAAAAGAATGAAATCAGCCACAGAGGAAGAGCGCTGAGAGCAATGAAAGAAATACTTCGGAAGAAGTTGGGGGATAAACCATGAGAATCCTGGTGGTAAGCGATACCCACAGGCAGAACGGAAATCTGTGCAAGGTACTGGCAAAGGTCCGCCCGATCCATCTGCTGATTCATCTGGGAGACATAGAGGGCAGCGAAGATTATATCCGTGAGATTGCCGGCTGTCCGGTGGAGATTGTCGCCGGAAATAATGATTTTTTTTCCGGCCTTCCAAAGGAGAGGGAGATTGAACTGGGAGCGTACCGGGTACTTTTAACCCATGGACATTATTACAATGTGTCTTTCACTCTGGAGAGGCTTCGGGAGGAGGCGAGAGAACGGGGCGTACAGATCGCTATGTTTGGCCATACGCACCGCCCTGTGATTGACCGGAGCGGTCCGGTGGACCTGATCAATCCAGGAAGTCTTTCCTATCCCCGTCAAGATGGCAGAAGACCGTCCTATATTCTGATGGAGGCAGACAGGGAAGGCGTATTCCACTATACAGTCAATTATCTGTGACCAGGGATGAAAGTATCAGGATGGGAGGAGGGCGTGCTACAGATTCCGGAGGATTCTCGGATGATGAGCTTTGGCGGAACTAGAACTTCCTCCGCAATACTTTCATCCGGAAAGTTAATATTCTCTAACAATAGTTCTACTGCTTTTTCTGCCATGGCGGCAAAAGGTTGGCCAATGGTGGTGAGCGATGGATACAGCATCTCAGTGATACTCATATTGTCCATGCCGACGACAGACACTTCTTCTGGGATACGGATGTTGCGCAAGTGCAGTCCCCGGATAATGCCCGCCGCCACATTGTCGTTGTGCGCCCAGATCGCAGTAGGGCGTGCCTGTGAGTTTTTTGAATCGAAGAAGGCGGCGACTGCCTCAATGCCATTTAAATAATTGGCTTTCTGATAATTAAACTCGCAGGAAAAGATCTGATTTTGCCCGAGACGGATCCCCGCTTCCCTCAGTCGTTCCAGGAAGCCCTGGAGTCTGGTATGGGTAAATGTGATATCGGCCGGACCGGCCGTACAGAAAATCTGTTTATGACCAAGACTCAAAAGATACTCGGCCGCTATCCGCCCGGCCTGATAATTATCGATTTCCACATTGCTCATGGTTTCGCAGGAACGGCCGTTCTGAAACAGTACGGCGGGTACATGGATGCAGTTTTGCAGATGATGGGTGGAGTCCGAACTGTTTACCACGGGGGAAAGAATCAGTCCGTCAATATTTCTTCTCTGAAATTCATCAATCAGCCGTTTCTCTGTTTCACATTCATTGTGATGCAGTCCAACTAAGAGTCCGTACCCTCTGGACAGGCTGATTTCTTCAATGCGCTGTGTAAACTGTCCATATGCATTGTGATCCAGCTCCGGCATAAGAATACCGATCAGTTTACTTTTCTGAGCGCGAAGTCCGTATGCAACTAAATTAGGCTTATAGTCCAGCTCTTTGATAGCGGACTCGACTGTTATCTTTGTCTCTTTGTCAACCAGAGCGCTTTTATTCAGGACTCTGGAAACAGTGGAAATCGATACGCCGGCGAGCCGCGCCACGTCTTTTTGAGTGATCATCCTTTTTTCCCTTAAACAATGGAGAAGATTGTAATTGTTGTTCTTTATGAGCCATTTCCTAGAAATTCAGCCGTAAAACCATAAAATTGATAAAAATTATAATATGGTTTTTTGCAAAATGCAATACTTCGGCAGGAAATTCGTCTTTGTTTCTCTACTTAAATTCATAAAAATTCAAATTAAATTTTAGTTTCCTATGAAAACGATTTAAAAATGGGCAGATGGAAAAAAAGCGATTTTTTGTACATAATGGTGAAAAAAACATACAAAAAATTAAGAGTATTGGAAATAAATGAAGGGGGAGTCCAGGTAAACAAGAGTTTCTTCCATCAAAATCTGGAAAAAATGAACAGAAATAGAAAAAATTGAATAAATTTTTTTTTATTATATTGACAAATGAAATCGTTTGCATTACTATTACCAGAGACGGCTGGGGTGCATCAAAAGTCTTGTTTTTTATATAAAGTGTTTAAGCAAAGGAGGGAGTGCTGGTGTTTTTTCAGCAGTTATTCAACGGAATTACCATTGGCGCAACGTATTCGCTTGTGGCGGTGGGGTTCTCTATCGTTTACAGCGTGCTGGAATTGGTGAATTTTGCCCATGGTTCTTTTTATGTTATGGCAGGATACCTGGTTATCACGATGTATTCGTTTATGGTACTGCCATATCCGATTGCGCTTCTGGCGGCGCTTATTATTACAAGCGCTCTGGGAGCTTCCATGAACCAGTTTTTGCTGGAACCGATTCGTAAAAAGACGTCGTCTGGAGAATCGGTGATGACGGCTACTCTGGGAGTGTCCACGTTTATCTTGAATCTGGTTATGGTTCTCTATGGAAGTGAGACAAAACCCTTCCCGAATCCGGTGGATTTCGGAAAGTTTTATGTGGGTAGTGTGATCATGAAATGGAATCAGGTCATCATTGCAGCGGCAGCTGTAATCATGATCATTGTGATGTCAATCATCATTTACAAGACGAAGATCGGCTCCGGGATGCGGGCAATCGCCCAGGATGTTTCTGCCGCCAAACTGATGGGGGTCAATACGGAGCTGGTGATTACATTTTCCTTTTTCACCGGGATTCTCTGCGCGGCGATTGCAGGACTTCTGGTGGCCATGTATTACGGCTCCATCGATACGACCATGTATCTCGGGGTTTCCATGAAAACCTTTGCAGCGGCCCTTTTAGGCGGTATCGGTTCTCTGCCGGGAGCAGCCCTGGGAGGAGTTATCATCGGCGTTTTGGAAGCCTTTGTTGCGGGGTATATCAGTGCGGACTGGAAGGATTGTATTTCATTCGTTGTACTGATACTGGTACTTTTATTCAGGCCTTCAGGCTTGTTCGGACACAAAGAGATTAAGAAGGTATAAGGAGGGCACATATGTTTCATAAAATTACTACAGCATGGGCTCTTCATGGGAAGCCTGTGACGATTGCGACCTTGGTCGTACTGGTTGCGTTTCCTTTTCTCTTCAGCAATCAGTATTTTGTGACCGTGGCTATTTTAGGAGGAGTCTTTGCGATTCTGGCGATGAGCCTGAATCTGATTTCAGGATTTATGGGAATTACGTCTCTGGGGCATGCCGCGTTTTTCGGAGTCGGAGCCTATACGGCGGCGCTGCTTTCCACAAGATGCGGATGGCCGTTTCTGCTTACGCTGCTTGCCGCGTGCGTGGTGTCCCTGATTTTCGGCTTTTTGTTGGGCCTTCCGACACTGAGGCTTTCCGGTCGTTATCTTACGATTGTTACCTTGGCCTTTTGTGAAATTATCCGGACTGTGGAAACCAACTGGCGGAGTCTTACGGGCGGCGCGACCGGTATCACCGGGATTCCAGAGGCGGAAATTTTCGGATATGTGTTTGACAGTCCGCGTAAACTTTATTTTCTGATTCTGGTACTGTGTGTTTTAACCTATGTGCTGATTGCCAGGCTGATGAATTCCAGACTGGGCAGAGGCATCACCGCAGTCCGTGACGATTACATAGCGGCACAGGCCATGGGAATTAAAGATTCCAGGTATAAGATTATGGCTTTTGTAATCTCGGCGGCGCTAGCAGGAATGGCAGGCGGATTTTATGCACATTACATGAGCTTTATCAGCCCCCTGAGCTTTTCCTTCGACCAGTCGACTCTGATTTTGTCGATGATCATCATCGGAGGTCTGGGAAACCTGACCGGTTCAGTGATAGGAGCCTTGCTTCTTACCATCCTTCCGGAAGTACTCCGGCCTCTGATGGTATGGCGCCAGGTCATTTACGGAGCATTGCTGGTGGTTGTGATCTTAGGAAAGCCTTCCGGGCTTTTGGGAAATGTGAATCTGAAACATATCCGGCAGCGGGAACTTTTCAGACGACAGAGTCCGTCTGCGGAAGGTGAGGTGAAACCATGAGCACGCCTATATTAAGAACAGAAAAAGTCACGCAGCGTTTTGGCGGCCTGGTTGCAGTGAATGCAGTTGATATGCATGTGGAGCAGGGGGAGATTATCGGCATCATCGGTCCCAACGGCGCTGGAAAGACGACGTTATTTAATTGTATTACTGGACAGTACACGCCGACAGAGGGAAAGATTTATTTCCATGATAAGGATATTACGGGGATGACTCCGTTTCAGATCACCGGTCTTGGGATGTGCAGGACTTTCCAGAATATCAAATTGTTTCCGCATATGACGATTATGGAAAATGTCATGGTGGGCAGTCATACCAGAATTAAGGCGAATCTTTTTGATGTGCTTTTCCACACGAAATCCCACAATACGGCTGAAAAAGAGGCCGAGGAACGGGCGAAAAGGGCGCTGGAGCTGACTGGGCTATCAGACAATCCTTATTATTACGGAACGGATCTCCCTTACGGAAAACAGAGGCGTCTGGAGATTGCCCGCGCCATCGCAAGTGATCCGGAAGTATTGATGTTTGACGAGCCGGCGGCTGGTATGAATGAAGGAGAGACGGCGGATCTGACGGAATTTATTCGTGAGATCAGAGATCTGGGATATACGATCCTTCTGATCGAACATGATATGAGACTTGTTATGAATATCTGTGACAGAATTTATGTACTTGACCATGGGACGCTGATCGCTTCGGGAAAACCGGAGGAAATCAAGCAGAATCCTCTGGTGATCGAGGCATATTTGGGAAAGAAGGTGTGATATGGCGTACTTGCAAATTGAGGACCTTCAGGTGAATTATGGCGCGATTAAAGCAGTGCAAGGAGTATCTTTTTCAGTAGAGCAGGGAGAGATTGTGACGCTGATCGGCGCCAATGGCGCCGGAAAGACTTCTATTATGAATACAGTCGCAGGTCTGATCAAACCTGCCGCAGGAACCATTACTTTTGGAGGAACGGACATTACCGGCCGAAAAGCTTACAGCATTGTGAAAAACGGCCTTACCCTCTGTCCAGAGGGAAGAAAGATTTTTCCCAGATTTACGACCTATGAGAATCTGAAAATGGGCGGTTATACAACGACTCCGGAAGTGATCAACAGAGGAATTGAGCGGGCAGCGGAACTGTTCCCCAGACTGAAAGAGCGTTTTGATCAGGTAGCGGGGACTCTCTCCGGTGGGGAACAGCAGATGTTGGCTGTCGGAAGAGCGTTGATGTCAGAGCCAAAGCTTCTCATGCTGGATGAGCCGTCTCTTGGCCTTGCGCCCATTGTGGTACAGGAGCTTTTTGAGTGCTTTACCAAGATTAATAAGGAAGGAACTACAATCCTCCTTGTGGAACAGAATGCAAGTATGGCTCTGGATATTTCCCACAGAGGCTATGTGGTGGAGAACGGGAAGATCAATCTTTCCGGTACAGGTAAGGAACTGGCCAATAATGACAAGGTCAGGGAGGCTTATTTGGGAGGGCTGTAAAAGCCGATAACGGTTGTGATAGTAATTGATTACTATAAATAACAAAAAGGAGGATAACAATGAAAAAAGTAGGAAGTCTTATTCTTGCTATGGCAATGCTTCTGTCACTGGCAGCATGTGGCGGAGGTGATTCCAAGAAAGAAACAAAGGCGGCAAATGCCGAGACCAAGGCGGCAGGTGCAGAAACGAAGGCAGCAGAGGGAGAGACCAAGGCAGAAGGTGCGGAGACCAAGGCAGAAGGTAACGGCGATCCGATCCACATCGCCATTATCGGTCCTCAGACAGGGAATAATGCTTATGCAGGAGAAGCCCTGTTTAACGGAGCTAAAATGGTGCTGGATGCTTATAATGAAGCAGGCGGCTGCAACGGACGTCTGATTGAGTACGATGAGTATGACACAAAAGCAGACGCGAATGAGGGTACCATTATCGCTCAGAAGTTGGTATCGGATGATTCCATTGTCGCGACGATCGGACCTTGGTCCTCTACAGTAGGACTGGCTATGGCCCCGATTATTGACAAAGCGGGAATTTTGATGTACGCAACTTCTCCCAGCCACAAAGACCTGACCAAAGCCAGTGAGTGGGTTATCCGTCAGTCTCCTCTGGCTTCCTGTCTGGCGTATGGCTGTGCCGACACTCTGTTAGAGAAAGGCTACACCCACGGTGTATATCTGTATGATAATACCAACGAGGGTGCTGTCGGCGGCGCGTCGATGTTTGAGGAGCGTTTCACTGCAGGCGGCGGCACGGTGACCACAGAAGGTTATGCGGCCGGAACCAAGGATTTCACCCCGATTATTACAAAGTATAAGAATGAGGGCGTGGAGTTTATCTGCATGTATGGTGCGACCTCTGATTCTGCTCTGATCTGTACTCAGGCCAGAGATCTGGATCTGGATTGTCTGATTCAGGTTAATTCCATGGCTCTCAATGATGAGTTCAATGAGCTGATTGCAGGTCTGGAAGAAATTTACTGCTGTGATTCTTATGCGGCGGACTATCCTTCCGACGAATTACAGAAGTTTGTTTCCGAATATACGGATTCTTTCGGAAAGGCTCCTATTGTCCATGCATACCTGGCATACTGTGCGGCAGAGCGTTTCTGTGAGGCTCTGGACAAGTTCGGACCGGACGATATGGAAGCTGTCCGTGATTATCTGAGAAACGGAGAGCAGGAAACTTCTCTTGGTACGCTGACCTTTGTCGACGGTGACGCGGACCGTCCCACCGTATGGACGAAATATGATACGGAGGCAGGTCTGTTTAAGGCTGTAACGGAGATTCCTGCCCTTCAGTAATCTGAGTTCCGATCAGAAAACTTGATCGGCAGAGGTAGGAACAGGAAGAGAGCCGTCGCTGCTGTGGCGGCTCTTTTGTAATACAGGGACAATAGGAGGAAAAGAAATGGATTTAGGATTAAAAGGAAAAGTAGCGGTGATTTTTGGAGGTACTACGGGAATTGGGGCAGCGGCAGCTCTTCGTTTTGCGAAAGAGGGATGTCAGGTGGCTGTCTGTAGTCACAATCCGGAGAAGGTAGCCACTTTCCAGAAACGTGCGGCTGAAGCCGGATATCCGGACGTGATCGCAGAACAGGTAAACGGTATGGTATATCAAGAGGTGGAAGCTTTTGCAGACAGAGTAGTGAAAAAATTTGGCAGAATTGATATCTGGTTAAATTCGGCAGGGGGAAACAAACACGGCCCTTTGCATACACTGCCGGAGGAAACGTTCCGGGAGATCATCGATCTGAATCTGACAAGCTGTTTCTTTGGCATCAAGGCGGCGGCAAAATACATGGTTCCTCAGAAAGGCGGAGCGATTATCAGCATTTCCTCTTTGTCCTCCAAACAGCCGGTGGATTACCGGATCACTTATGGCGCGGCAAAAGCCGGAGTCAATCTGCTCACCGTGGGAGCAGCGGCAGAACTGGCTCCTTATGGAATCCGGGTGAATGCAGTTGCTCCGGGAGTCATCGATACGGTTCTCTCCCAAAAGGCGATTTATGACAATGGAGAATATACGATGGCGTTAATTCCCATGCGCCGGGCCGGCAAACCGGAAGAAATCGGCGATGTAATTGTCTGCATGGCCAGTGAACGGTTCAGCTATATGACGGGAGCAGTAGTTTCTGTGGACGGCGGAAAAGGCATCGTGGAAGATACCGATCTTGTTTGGACTACGCCCTGGAATCAGTAAAACCTGCCAGAGTCACTTAGAAGAGTAGATAGAAGTATGGCAGCCTAGTCTCAGTCTGGCCTGGCGCCTCTGGTCTGTGCCGCGGTCTGGTAAGAAGATGCGGCGCCGACCAGAGACGCCAGGCCAGACCGTAAACTAGACTGAGATTCGATTGCCGCTATCTGCCCTTTCTGATAGGATAACTCTACGATAGATCGTTCTCTGAGAGAAGCCTGTCCATCAGAGCGACTACCTTCATGGTACTATCCATAAAGGTCAGAGAATCATCTCCACTTAAAATGGCAGCTTCCATGTCCTGAATTTCATATTGGAGGGCTTTGGCAGTCTCGCCAACTTCCAGCACTTCTTCCGATCCGTCGGGATAAACCAGGGTAGCCTTTTCGGCGCGTACATAATTCATGATGCTGATATAGGCTTTTTCTCCGGCGATTATGCCACGCTTGGGCAGTTTTGCCCGAAAGGCCAGATTCACACTGCCGATTTCACTGGTATCTGTTTTTAAGGCAATACTCCAGGTCTCGTCGACGCCGGTGGGGTAAGGGCTCATGAGATGACGGATCTGTGTAATTTCTCCAGACAGGAAATAAACGACAAAAGAAAGTGCGTAGGTGCCGATATCCAGCATGGAACCGCCGCCCAGGGCGGGATTAAAGAACCGGTTGGCAGGCTCGTCCTCCTTCAGGCTTCCAAGCTCTGCCTCCACGAATTTCACTGTACCAAGTTTTCCGTCAGCAATCATCTGTCGAATCTTTCTCATAATAGGCATGTGAAAGATGGTCATGGCCTCACAGAGCAGCAATCCTTTTTCTTTTGCCAGAGCACAGGCGGCTTTCATTTCTCCATAGTTTCCCCAAATTGCTTTTTCACACAGGACATGTTTGCCGTGTTCCAGAGAGGCCATAATCCATTTGTAATGTTGACTGTTTACTGTGGCGATGTAAACAATATCCACCTTTGGATCAGAGAGAAGCTCTTCGTAAGAACCGTAGGCCCTTTCCACATCAAATTCCTTCTGAAAAGCCAGCGCCGAAGAAAGATTTCTGGCGGCCGCAGCGTAAATGGGATGAAGCTTTCTCATGCTTTCTGCAAATTCATGGGCAATGTTGCCCAGCCCTAAAATTCCCCAGTTCAATTGTTTCATAAGGAAAATCCCCTTTCAAATACTGATTAGTTCCATCATAATCCATAACATATAAAATGTCAAAGAAGAGAATCGCCTCTCCGTGGAAGCCTTTTTTAGAAAATCAGGGACGACTGTAGAGCAGCCTAGTCCCGGTATAGCCCGGCGCCCCTTTTGTCTGCGCCGTGGTCTGGTAGGAAGATTTTGCAGGTTTTGTGAGCATAGTGTCGTCTGATCTGCTGACCGGCTTTTATGGAAGCAGGAGCAGACGACAAAAGGCGGCGGAGCAAAACCCAAAAATCGACGTGGAACACGTCGCAGACAAAAGGGGCGCCGGGCCATACCGGGATTTGACGGCTTTGTAAGAATCCTTTGAAAATTTTTCTGAAAAAATAACCTCCCGGGAGGCTTGCGGAGGGGGAGAAAAGCTGGTAAGCTTGTAACATAACAGATTAGCCCATTTAAATAAACCTTAACATATTACGTCAAAGCAGAAGCAGTCCGGGAAGTCGGGCTGTTTTTGTTGGCGATTATCAGAAAAGATGAATAAAACATGAAAAAAGTTATGAAAACATCCCCGGTGGAGGCTTGTGTGCAGATTTTCTTTTTGCTATACTCTGTAAGGTACCAGACAGCAGAAATAATAGAGACAGGATTGAGAGACAGAACTTAGGAGGCGGAAGATTTTTCCGGAATAGATTATGAAAAAAAAATTAGAAACGATACAGATAATAGAAACGGCGAGACTCACAGAAGCCATCAGGAGGACAGGGAAAAGGGTTCTGGTTCTTGGCGTGGCAGCGGCGCTTGCCTTTGGACTTTTCGCCTGTGGTAGTAAAGAAGAGAAGAGTACTACGGCCGCTGGAACGACGGAAGGGAAAACCACAGGGGCAGAAAGCTCTCAGGCAGACGAGGAAACTTTGAGGGCGGGGGAAAACGGCGATAGGAAGATCATGAACTTAGGCTCCATGGGATATTTCGCGGCAGAGACGATGGATCCGGCCAATGGCTGGGACGGCTGGTATATGATGTATGACGGGGCGACGGAGACTTTGTTTAAACTGGATGAGACGATCACCCCGGTTCCGAATCTGGCGCTTACCTGTGAGAGTGAGGATTTTATCAACTGGACAGTGACACTTCGGGATGATGTTACTTTTCAGAACGGAGAAAAGATGACTGGCGAAGCTGTGAAAAAATGTTTGGAACGGACCTACGAAGTAAGCGACAGAGCAAAAGAGCAGATTGCCATTGAATCTATAGAAGCAGAGGGGCAGACCGTAATTTTTCACTTGCAGCATGAGAGCGTAAGCCTTCTCAATGACTTGTGTGATCCCCTGTGGAGCGTATACGATTCCGAGAACAGCAATTATACAGACACCCTATATTGTACGGGACCTTACAGAATTACGGAATTTGAGCCCTATGTGGAGACGGTGGTAGAAAAATATGAAGGATACTGGGGCGGGGAACCGAAACTGGACGAGGCACATCTGATTACCATCAGCGATCCGGAGTCCATTGCCATGGCCCTTCAGAATGGGGAAATTGATCTGGCTGTGGCCATGGCCACATCGTCCGCTTCTGTTTTTGAGGATGATCCGAATTTTGTGGTGGATGCTGTGACGACGACCAGGGCCAACCGGATGTATTATAATATGGAGCGGCCGGCTTTAAAGGATCCCTCCGTTCGCCAGGCCATTGAAATGTGTATGGACCGGGAAGGGATTGCCGCCAGTCTTTACAGTGGGATGGCAACTCCCAGTTGGGGAATTTATGCGGATATCTTACCTTACGGGGGCGCAGAGGGACTAAATCTGAGTGTGGATAGGTATGATCCGGAAGGAGCGGCGGCCCTTCTTGCAGAGGCGGGATGGAGCGATACCAACGGAGACGGGATTTTGGACAAAGACGGCGTGGAACTGGAACTCCGGGCAGTTACCTTTGCATCCAGGAAGGAGCTTGGGCAGGTACTGGAACTGCTTCAGTCAGAGCTTTCTGCCATCGGCATCAAACTGAATGTGGAGATTATGGAAAGCACCAATGATGTGGTGGCGGCAGGAGACTATGACCTGGACTGTGAGACGGGAGTACAGGCCCCCACGGGGAATGCTCAGTATTTTATCAATATGATGCTGGTGACAGGCGGAAGCTCCAATCATTCCCATTACTCCAATTCAAAGCTGGACGCGCTGGCAAAGGAGCTTGAGAAAACACAGGAGGAGGATAAAAGGACAGACCTTATCCGGCAGATGGTTCAGATGGTATTAGACGATCATGCGATGACGGTGTTTAACCATCAGAAAATGATCAATATTTATTCCTCCAATGTAAAAAATTACCATACACATCCTTCAGAATACTATCTCCTGGATGTCAATACAGATATTGAGAGATAACTGTAAACAGAGACAGTTTCGGAAAATTTTCCGGGACAATCGAAAAAGGCGGGACGGTTTCGGGCTGTGCCGTCTTTCGGTTGTTCTATATGGAGGCGAAATAGAAAGGAGGGAGGAGCAGTTGAAAAAGTTCATACTGAAAAAGCTGGGACTTTTTATTTTTGTGTTTCTCGGTATTACCTTTCTTTCCTTTGGGCTAACTTATCTGGCTCCCAGTGACCCGGCGGAAATACAGTTAAATAAAACAGGGGTAGTACCCACGGAAGAACTTCTGGAAAGGACCAGAGAGGAGATGGGGTTAAACAGGCCCCTACTTGTCCGCTACGGGGAATGGCTTTTCGGAATGTTCCAGGGAGATATGGGAGATTCTCTTCGGAATGGAAAACCGGTGGCAGAAGAGCTTGCAAAGGCGCTTCCCAAAACACTGCTCCTGGCGGCCGTCTCTATGGCAGTGGTGATAACCCTTTCGATTCCTGTGGGGATTTTGTGCGCCCGCTTGAAAAACAGGGCCTTTGATCTGGCGGTCCGGTTTGTAACTTATCTGTTTGCCTCGCTTCCTTCTTTTTTTCTGTCGCTGGCGGCCCTTTATTTTTTCAGTGTACAGCTTGGCTGGCTTCCGGTGATCGCCTCCAGGAGTGGCGCAAAGGGACTTATCATGCCAGTGCTCGTGCTGGCTCTTTCCCTAAGCTCCTGGTATATCCGCCAGGTACGCGCTATTGTGCTGGAAGAACTTTCCAAAGGATATCTTGTAGGTTCCAGGGCGAGAGGCATACCGGAGTGGAGGATTCTTTTTTTTCACGTACTGAAAAACTCTATGCTGCCTATTATGACCCTTTTGGGACTTTCTTTGGCCAGTATGCTGGGCGGAACCACCATTGTGGAAAATATTTTTTCCTGGCCGGGACTTGGAAAACTGGCGATGGACGCCATTTCTGCCAGAGATTATCCGGTTATCCAGGGCTATGTGGTCTGGTTGGCTCTTATTTTCCTGTTGGTTAATTTTCTGGTGGATCTCTCCTATGGGCTTTTGGATCCCAGAGTCAGGAAAGGACAGGTAGAAAGAAAATGAGAAAGACAGAACTTCGCGCCGGTTTTATGGTGTTGCTTCTGATTTTGTTTTTGCTTGTGGTACTTTTTGGCAGACAATTTGCGCCAAACGATCCCTATGCCTCCAACCTTTCCGCATCCAATGAGGCTCCCTCAGCCGAATATCCTTTTGGGACAGATAATCTGGGGCGCTGTATCCTGTCCAGAGTCCTCTCCGGAGCGGTAGCTTCCGTATATACTGCCATCTTGATTGTGGCTGTCGTGTCCGTTTTTGGGACAGCGGTCGGCCTTTTGGCGGGCTATGGCGGCGGCTGGCTGGATCAGATTCTGATGAAAATCACTCTGGTTTTTCAGGCGTTTCCAGGGTTTATCCTGGCGGTGGCCATTGCGGGAATGTTGGGCCCGGGGCTTAAAAACGCCGTTTTCTCCCTGGTGGCCATGTACTGGACCAGTTATGCAAGACTGACGAGAAGCCTGGTGTTGCAGGTGAAAAATGAAGCGTATGTCCAGGCAGCGATTCTGTGCGGTGCAAAAAGGCGGCACATTTTGTTCCGACATATCTTACCAAATATTATTTTGCCGTTGATGACAACGGCTGTCTCAGACATCAGCAATGTGATTTTGAGTATGGCGGGACTTTCTTTTCTGGGGCTGGGGGTGCAGGCTCCCCAGGCAGAATGGGGGCTTATGATCAGCAACGGACGTCAGTTTCTTCAGACGGCTCCCTGGGCCATTCTTTTTCCCAGCGCTGCGATATTTCTCTCAGTGGTGTTATTCAATTTGACGGGAGATTGTCTGAGGGATCTGTTCACAGAAAGAGGGGAGGTTTGACCATGATCAGAGTGAAGAATCTTTCTGTCGCATACGGGACGAGTCCGGTGGTAAAGAACGTGAGCTTTTCTGTGGAACAGGGGCAGATCGTGGGAATCGTAGGAGAGAGCGGAAGCGGAAAAAGTACCCTGCTAAGAGGCATGGCAGGACTTTTGGATCCGCCGGGGCATATTCTGGGAGGAAAGGTACTCTATGAGAAAGAAGATCTTTTGGTTCTTCCGGAAAAAAAACTGCGAAGATTTCGTGGAAAGGAAATCGCTATGATTTTTCAGCATCCGGAACTGTCTCTGGATCCTCTCTGGAAAATCGGAAAAACCTATTATGAGAGTGTCCGTGTTCACCGCTCTGTCTCCAGAGCAGAAGCGGACGCAGAAGCAAAAGCGCTTTTTGGGGCGCTTCATCTGGAGGATGTGGACAGGATACTGGAACTTTTTCCTTTTGAACTTTCTGGCGGTATGTGCCAGCGCGTGGCGATCGCCATCGCTATTGCAAACAGACCCAGGCTGCTTCTGGCTGACGAACCCACCAGCGCCCTGGATGTCACTGTTCAAAAACAGGTGATTGATACCGTGCGATCCCTCCGGAGAGAGTTTGGAACCTCCATCATTATGGTTTCCCATAATATGGGAGTGGTTGGAGCCATATCGGATTTGGTAGGGGTCATGAAAAAAGGGGAATTGATAGAATGGGGGACAAAAGAGCAGGTCTTGTATCATCCGGAACATCCTTATACAAAAGCCCTCCTTCAGGCTATCCCAAAGATGAATGGAAACCGGCCGGGAGTGACAAAGGAGGAGCTTTATGGGCGCTGATTCGATTTTGGAAGTAAGAAATCTGGAGAAGGTGTTTCGGGATCGGAAGGGACCGAGAGGAAGGCTGGAAGAGGATGTGGCAGTCAGGGGCGTCAGCTTTCAACTGGAAAGGGGAGAATGTTTTGGTCTGATTGGAGAGAGTGGAAGCGGAAAAAGTACAACGGCCTATATGGTAGCAGGGCTTTTAAAACCATCCAGTGGGGAAATTCTTTTTCATGGAACGCATATGCAGATGGTATTTCAGGATCCGATGAAGGCTCTGAATCCCAGAAGAAGAGTGCTTGACAATATCTGTGAAGGTCTGCTTTATAATAGAAGAAACGGCCTATCTAAGACCGACATCAGAGAGAGAGCTCTTGAGGCTATGGATTTGGTACAACTGGACCGGGCTTATGCCGGGCGGTTTGGGAGAGAGCTTTCCGGAGGCGAATGCCAACGAGCCACCATTGCCAGGGCGATTCTGATCCATCCGGAGCTTCTGATTTGTGATGAAGTTACCAGCGCTCTGGATGTGTCCGTGCAGGCGCAGATCATTATGCTCTTAGGCGAGTTAAAAAAGAAACTGGGCCTTTCCTATCTTTTCATTTCCCATGATATTGCCTTGGTGAACGATTTTTGTGACCGGGTGGCAGTCATGTACCAGGGAAAAATCATCGAGATGGGAACAACAAAGGATGTCATTGGACACCCAAAGGAAGCTTATACAAAAGAATTGATTCAGTCGGTGTTGACGCTGTGACAGAAGAATCCAAACAGTTCTTTTGCTGCTGCCATTGAAATTTTTCTTTATGCATGGTACATTATTAGAGAAGAGAAGAATCATAAGGAAGGCGTCGATGAGAGTATTTGCAAAGGCATCAGAGAACAGAAAGAAAAAGAAAGCAATTGCCGGACAAAAGAAGCAGAAGCTACGTGGGCAGGACATCTATGTACTGGGAATGATGATTGCACTGATTTCTTTTTTGGGCTTTCTGGTAGAAAATCTCTGGCTGGCCTTTACAAAGGGATATATCAACAACCGGAATATGAACGCTCCATTTCTCCTGGGATACGGGGCTCTGGTTTTGGCGATGTATTTTATGTTCGGGACTCCGGAAGAGATGAATCTGCCAAAGGGGATAAATGGCAGGGCGACCAAATATAAACGATATGCTTTTTATTTTCTGGGAGCCATGGTCTTTGTCTGTATAGCCGAGATTGTTTTGGGAGCATCGGTGGAACGACTCTGTGGGATTGAATACTGGAATTATTCCAAAATTCCGTTACATATTACAAAATACACTTCGATTCCCACCAGTGCGGCATTTGCCTCTATGATTACTCTGTTTATGGGGCGCTTTTTTCAACCGGTTTTAAAGTTTTTGTCCAGGTTAGACGAGCGGGTACTGAAAGTGGTCAGTGTGACAATCTGCGTGATTATGTTATGGGACTTTGTACTCAGCTTTGGCGTTATGATTAAGAAAAAAAGCTTTTATCTTAAGTGGAAGATTTTTTTTAGGTAAAACATGCGAGGGCGGGGGATACCAGAAGTGAAAAAGACAGGATTTGACAATGAAAAATATCTACAGATGCAGTCGGCTCATATCAGCGATCGAATTTCCCAGTTTGGAGGGAAGCTGTATCTGGAGTTTGGCGGAAAGCTTTTTGACGACTATCATGCCTCCCGGGTACTTCCGGGGTTTGAGCCGGACAGTAAATTAAAGATGTTGCTTCAGATCAAGGAGCAGGTGGAGATTGTCGTAGCGCTTTGCGCTGCAGATATCGAAACCAACAAGGTGCGGGGAGATTTGGGGATCACCTATGATTCTGATGTGCTTCGGCTGATTGATGAGTTTCGTGGTATCGGCCTTTACGTGGGCAGCGTAGTACTGACCAGATATCAGGGTCAGCCCGCCGCGGAGGCTTTTCAGAAGAGATTGGAGACTCTGGGGGTGAAAGTGTATCGACATTATCCCATCGAGGGGTATCCCTCCAACCTGTCCGGAATTGTGAGCGACGAAGGATATGGGAAAAATGAATATATTGAGACGACGAGGGAGCTGGTGGTAGTGACGGCTCCAGGTCCTGGCAGCGGAAAGATGGCCACCTGTCTGTCTCAGCTTTATCATGAACATAAGCGGGGGATTCAGGCGGGATACGCCAAATTCGAGACCTTTCCCATCTGGAATCTGCCTTTAAAGCATCCGGTCAATCTGGCCTATGAGGCGGCCACAGCAGATCTGGATGACGTCAATATGATCGATCCCTTCCACCTGGAAGCTTATGGGGAGACCACAGTAAATTATAACCGGGACGTGGAGATTTTTCCGGTGCTCTCGGCCATGCTGGAAAAGATTATGGAAACCTGTCCCTATAAGTCGCCGACAGACATGGGAGTCAATATGGCGGGCAACTGTATTTTTGATGACGAGGCAGTGAAGGAAGCTTCCCGCCAGGAGATTATCCGTCGTTATTATACGGCTTTATGCAACAGGAGAAAGGGACTTACTCCGGACCACGTGGTCTATAAACTGGAACTTCTCATGAAGCAGGCGGGGGTGACGGCGGAGGAACGGGCGGTGGTACGCCCCGCTCTTTTAAAGGAAGAACAGACAGGAGAGCCGGCGGCTGCCATTGAGCTTTTGGACGGCACCATCCTCACCGGACGGACTTCAGAGCTTTTGGGTCCTTCTTCGGCCATGCTCTTAAACGCCCTTAAAACTCTGGGCGGTATAGAAGACAGCGTCCATCTGATTTCTCCGGTGATCATTGAGCCGATTCAGAAACTGAAAGTGGGCTCCCTGGGAAACAAAAATCCGAGGCTTCATACAGATGAGGTGCTAATTGCTCTTTCCATCTGTGCGGCAACGGATCCGGAGGCCAAAAAGGCTATGGACCAGCTACCGAAGCTTCAGGGCTGCGAGGCTCATTCTACCGTGATTTTGTCTCATGTGGACGAGCAGATGTTTAGACGGCTGGGGGTCAATATCACCTACGAGCCGAAATATCAAAGCTCCAGACTGTACCACGTATGAAGGTACAGTCCGGGGCTTTGCCCGCTATCAGACAAAAAATGACAGATCCGGAAGTTTAAGGGTATTGCGGATGATAGTCCAGCGCTGCTCCGATAAACCCCTGAAACAGCGGATGAGGCTTGTTGGGCCTGGATTTAAACTCCGGATGGGCCTGGGTGGCCAGGAACCAGGGATGGGATTTTAGCTCGATCATTTCCACGATCCGCCCGTCAGGGGAAAGGCCAGAGAGCGTCAAACCCTGATTTTCCATGGCTTTCCGAAAATCATTGTTGACCTCATAGCGGTGACGGTGACGCTCGTGAATTTTTTCTGTCTTATAAAGAGCGTAAGCTTTGGAAGTCTTGTCCAGGATACAGGGATAGGCTCCAAGGCGCAAAGTGCCTCCGATATCTTCGATACCATCCTGCTCCGGCATAAGATGGATAACTGGATGGGCGGTTAGAGGTTCCAACTCAATGCTGTGGGCGTCTGCATAACCGATGACGTTCCGAGCAAACTCCACAATGGCAAGCTGCATACCGAGGCAGAGTCCGAGGAACGGGACATCATGTTCTCTGGCATATTGGATGGCACAGATTTTTCCCTCGATGCCCCGGCTTCCGAAGCCTCCGGGAACCAGGATTCCGGACACATCTCCTAGAATTTCTGATACATTTCTTTCATTTATCGTCTCAGAATCGACCCATTTAATAGAAACACTGGCGCGATGTGCGACCCCTCCATGGCGCAGGGCTTCCACAACGCTGATATAGGCGTCGTGAAGCTGGATGTATTTGCCCACAAGCGCGACGGTTACTTCTTTTTCCGGATGTTTCCATGCGTCGATCATGGCGTTCCAATCATCAAGATCCGGCTTGGGGCAATTCAAATTCAGACAGTCACAGACGACCTGAGCCAGATGTTCCTTTTCCATGGCCAGAGGCGCTTCGTATAAAATATCAACATCCAGATTTTGGAGGACATGGTTTGCAGGAACATTACAGAAGAGCGCAATTTTTGCACGGATTTGGCTGTCTAAGGGATATTCGGAACGGCATACGATGATGTCGGGCTGGATACCGATTCCCTGCAGTTCTTTGACGCTGGCCTGTGTGGGTTTGGTTTTTAATTCGCCGGAGGCTTTGAGATAAGGAATGAGAGTGACGTGAATCAGAATGGCATTTTCGTGTCCCACATCGTGCTGGAACTGGCGAATTGCCTCCAGAAAGGGCTGGCTTTCGATGTCACCGACAGTGCCGCCTACCTCGATGATGGCGATTTGCGTATCTTTGGTCGAATAGTTGCGGTGAAACCGATTTTTGATTTCGTTGGTAATGTGGGGAATGACTTGTACAGTACCTCCGCCAAAGTCGCCGCGGCGCTCTTTGTGGAGAACGGACCAGTAAATTTTTCCGGTGGTGACATTAGAGTTTTTGGTCAGATTTTCGTCAATAAACCGTTCGTAATGTCCTAAATCCAGGTCTGTTTCCGCACCGTCGTCGGTGACAAAAACTTCTCCATGCTGAATGGGGTTCATGGTACCGGGGTCAATGTTGATATAAGGGTCGAATTTCTGCATGGTGACATGATAACCTCTGGCTTTTAACAGGCGTCCGAGGGAAGCGGCTGTGATGCCCTTTCCCAGGCCGGACACCACACCGCCGGTGACGAATACATATTTTACTGGCATGCTTGTCCTCCTTGATGATAAAAAAAGTTTTTAAATTTGGATGTTTTTGCAGAAAATACAGAAGAAAACCGGTCTTGTTCCAGGCGAAACAAAGTTCCGTTTTATTTCCAACCTCGCTGCAAAATGCAAAAAATCAAACTATAGTATACAACTGTGAAAAAAAGATTACCAGAGTTTTTTGGAAATTTATAAATACTTCATATTTGTGAAAAATATTTCACGGAGGACATATTGATTTCTTCCGGAAATGCTTTATAATAGTAAAGATAGCGGCGCAAAGTCCCGTAGAATGGGATTCTAGAGACAATAAGTTTGAGGTCTGGCGCTGGACATATGACTAAATGAAGGAGAACAATTTTATGGACAATCCGAATCAGAACCGGAACCAGAAAGGGAACGGCAATGGAAACGGAGGAAAGCCCGGCAGAAACAATCAGATGATTCTGCTTTTGGTGGTGGCGGCAGTTGTCACCCTTCTTTGCGTTTCTATGATGAGCAGCTTCCTTTCCGATGGGACCAGGACTGAAGTGCCATACAGTGAATTTGTGGAGATGGTGAAGGATGGAAAGGTGAAGTCTGTTGTCATCAAGCAGGATGAGATCACCTTTACTCCGGCCTCCGGCGTTGTCATAGAGGATGACAAGGATTCCCCTTTTTATTACCTTCAGACAGAATCTTTTTATACGGTGCCGGTGGAGGATCCGGAACTGACGGGGCTTCTTCTGGAACATCAGGTGGAGGTAAATGGGAAGAAACCGAATACCAATTCTACGCTGCTTGATTTTCTGCTGATTTATATTCTGCCGGTGGTGCTGGTTTGGGTATTTATCATGTTCATCATGCAGCGGGCCGGCGGTGGCGGCATGATGGGCGTCGGGAAGAGCAACGCGAAAAAATACGATATCCAGAGGGAAACAGGAGTTTCTTTCAAAGACGTGGCGGGCGAGGACGAGGCCAAGGAGTCTCTTCAGGAGATTGTGGATTTTCTGCATAATCCGGGGCGATACTCCACCATCGGTGCGAAGCTTCCGAAGGGAGCGCTTCTGGTGGGACCTCCCGGTACAGGAAAAACTCTTTTGGCGAAAGCAGTGGCAGGCGAGGCCAAGGTGCCCTTCTTTTCTCTGTCCGGCTCGGATTTCGTGGAGATGTTTGTGGGAGTAGGCGCCTCCCGTGTCCGCGATCTGTTCAAAAAAGCGCAGGAGAGCGCGCCCTGTATTGTATTTATCGATGAGATTGACGCCATCGGAAAAAGCCGTGATTCCCGCTACGGCGGCGGCAACGACGAGCGAGAACAGACCTTAAATCAGCTTCTCTCTGAAATGGACGGCTTTGATTCCAACAAGGGAGTTTTTATTCTGGCGGCCACCAACCGTCCGGAGATTCTGGATAAGGCGCTTCTTAGGCCGGGCCGTCTGGATCGGCGGATCATTGTGGATAAACCGGACTTAAAAGGCCGTGTCAATATTTTAAAAGTTCATTCCAAGGATGTTCTGATGGACGATTCGGTGGATCTGGAGGCCATTGCCCTGGCCACGTCGGGGGCGGTCGGCTCGGACCTGGCGAATATGATCAATGAAGCCGCCATCAATGCCGTGAAGCATAAGCGCAAGGTGGTGAGCCAGTCGGATCTGTTTGAGGCAGTAGAAGTAGTCCTGGTCGGCAAAGAAAAGAAAGACCGGATTATGAGCGAGAAGGAGCGGCGGATCGTGTCCTATCATGAGGTGGGTCATGCGCTGGTCAGTGCGCTTCAAAAGGATTCTGAGCCGGTTCAAAAGATTACGATTGTTCCCAGGACCATGGGAGCTTTGGGCTATGTGATGAATGTGCCGGAGGAAGAAAAGTATCTCAACACAGAGGCGGAACTTAAAGCTTTGCTGGCTCAGTGTCTGGGGGGGCGGGCGGCCGAGGAGCTGGTCTTTGATACGGTGACTACGGGAGCGTCCAACGATATTGAGCGGGCGACTTCCATGGCCAGAGCCATGGTGACCCAGTATGGTATGTCAGAAAAATTTGGACTGATGGGACTGGAGTCTGTGGAAAGCAAATATCTGGACGGCCGGGCCGTCTTAAACTGTTCTGATGTGACGGCGGCGGAGATTGATAACGAAGTGAAGCGGCTTTTGGAAGAGGCTCATGAAGAGGCTGTTCGTCTCCTTTCGGAGAACCGGGAAGCGCTGGATAAGATTGCAGCATTTCTGATTGAGCAGGAGACCATTACCGGAGCAGAGTTTATGAAGATTTTCCGGGAGATCAAAGGAGAACCGGAGACGGAAGAAGATGCTTCCAAAACAGCAGAAGAGCCGACAGAACAAAACGGTTCCGAAATGGAAGAAGCGCAACCGGAGGAAACAGGGGCTGAACAGATTTCTGAAAATGAAGAAATAGATGGAAAATAAAAAAGATACAGACTGGCCCGAACGGCATCTTCGCCGTCCCGGCCAGTCTGTATCTTTTTCAGAGATTCAGTGATTTTCCCGGATCACCCTGCACGGATTGCCACAGGCGACGCAATTATCTGGAATATCTTTTGTGACAATGCTTCCTGCACCGATGACAACATTGTCTCCGACGGTGACGCCGGGCAGCAAAATGGATCCGCCTCCGATCCAGACATTGTTCCCGATGACGACGGGGGCCGTCTGTGTTTTACAAAATTCAAAAGAACCGTCTTTTTTGGGAGCGCCAAACCGATCGGCGGCATTGGTCGGATGAAAAGCCGTATAGATTTGTACATTGGGAGCGATTAAGGCGTTGTCTCCGATGACGATTTGATTATCATCTAAAAAGGTGCAGTTCATATTCACTTCGCAGTTGTTGCCAAAATAGATATTATTTCCATAATCTACAAAAAATGGAGCCGTAATCCACAGATTGGAACCCTTTCCGCCCAGAAGCTCTGTCAAAATCCGTGTTTTTTCCTCGAGATCTTCGGAGGGAATCTGATTGTAAATCCGGATTAGATTCTTGGCTTTGTGCCACTGGGTTAGAAGCTCTGGGTCTCCGCAATCGTAAAGCTGACCAGCCAGCATTTTTTCCCGTTCCGTCATCAATGAAACCTCCTTGTACTGGATATTCTCCGCCACTAGCCCTGTCCAGGCGCCAGAGTTTCATAGCTTTACTTTATCATGAATGCCGGTTTACTTCCATAAGTTTTTCAACAGATGTGAGGAGATACAGGAGAACGAGAGGGGATGGAAAAGCTTCTGGGGGATTTGACTTGCCGGAAAGCGAATTGTATAATAAGGATGTTTGGAATTTCTGGAGGAGGGGATTTCTTTGTTTGATATCGAAGAGGAACTGAAAAAACTTCCCGGCAAACCGGGAGTCTATCTGATGCATGACGAAAAAGACGAGATCATTTATGTGGGAAAGGCTATCAGTTTAAAAAACCGGGTGCGACAGTATTTTCAAAGCAGCAGGGGAAAAACGGCAAAAATTAATAAAATGGTATCAAAGATTGCCCGTTTTGAATATATTGTAACGGACTCCGAGATGGAGGCTCTGGTGCTGGAGTGCAATCTGATCAAAGAGCACAGGCCCCGTTACAATACGATGCTAAAAGACGACAAGAGTTATCCTTACATCAAGGTGACAGTGGGAGAAGCGTTCCCGAGGGTTTTACTTTCCAGAGATATGAAACGGGACAAGTCCCGCTATTTTGGGCCTTATACCAGCGTGGGAGCAGTGAAGGACAGCATCGGTCTGATCCACAGACTCTATAAACTCAGAACCTGCCGCAGACGGCTTCCGGAGGATATCGGGAAGGAACGCCCCTGTCTAAACTACCACATCAAACAGTGCAACGCACCCTGCCAGGGATATATAGACGAAGCGAAGTACCGGGAATCCATCCATCAGGTGCTGGACTTTCTGGGAGGACATTACGAGACCATTTTAAAAAAACTGGAACGGGACATGAAAGAGGCGGCGGAGGCGCTGGAGTTTGAGGAGGCGGCCGCTTTGCGGGAACTTCTCTTCAGCGTACAGAAGATTGCCCAGACTCAGAAAATTACTGACAGCGGACAGGAGGACCGGGACATCATCGCCTATGCGACAGATGGACCGGATGCAGTGGTGCAGATTTTTTTTATGCGGGAGGGAAAACTCATCGGCAGGGACAATTTTCATCTGGTTATCGGGGAAGGAGACGGCCCGGCGAGACTGATGACAAATTTTGTCAAACAGTTTTATGCGGGGACCCCTTTTATTCCAAAAGCGCTGATGCTTCAACACGATGTGGAAGAGAGTGAACGGGGACTTTTGGAGCAGTGGCTTTCGGAAAAACGAGGTCAGAAGGTCACGATCCATGTGCCGAAGAAGGGTGAGAAAGCCAGGCTCATGGAGATGGCGGAAAAAAATGCCAGCATAATATTAAAGCAGGACAGGGAAAAAATAAAGAAAGAGGAACAGCGGACAGTCGGCGCTGTGCGGGAGCTGGAAGAGATCCTCGGACTTTCCGGTCTGGTTCGGATGGAAGCCTTTGATATTTCCAATATCAGTGGTTTTCAGTCGGTAGGTTCCATGATCGTCTATGAAAACGGCCGCCCGAAACGGACGGATTATCGGAAATTCCGGATTCAGACGGTAGAGGGTCCCAACGACTATGCGTCCATGGAAGAGGTGCTCACCAGAAGGTTCCTCCACGGAAAAGAGGAAAAGGAAGGGATACGCCAGACGGGAAGTTTTGATCGTTTCCCGGATATTCTTATGATGGACGGCGGAAAAGGGCAGGTTTCTGTAGCCAAACAGGTTCTTGAAAAACTGGGCCTCACGATTCCGGTCTGCGGTATGGTGAAAGACGACGCCCATAGAACCAGAGCCCTCTATTTTGAGGGACGGGAGCTGCCTCTGGACAGAAGAAGCGAGGGGTTTAAGCTGCTGACCAGAATCCAGGATGAGGCCCATCGATTTGCCATCGAGTATCACAGAAGCCTTCGGGGAAAGGACCAGGTCCATTCCATTTTGGAGGATATAAAAGGGATTGGTCCGACCAGAAGAAAGGCGCTCATGCGTACGTTTGGAACCATGGAAAAACTTCGTGCCGCTACGGTAGAAGAGCTTTCGGCGATCCCTCAAATGAATGAACAGGCAGCAGAGTCTGTCTATAACTTTTTCCATAAAAACAGTTCTTAAGTCCCCGAATGTTACTTTTAGTCAGGAAAAACAATCATGTTTTCAGTCCGGAAGGGAAGCGAGATTCTTTAAGAAATGTTCTGTAACAAAAAATGCGGAAATAGAAGGAAAACGGAATGGACTTGCGCTTGTTTTCTTCCTGTGATAGTATTAGGTATGAAACAAAGGTGTCTTTGGGAGAGGGAGGAGCCGTATGAACAGTACACCGGTGGTAAAGCTGAAGAAGTTTATCGATACGTTGGAGCTTGAAAATCTGACGCCGGAGATTGATATTTCACAGATTAAGATTGTCCATCCGGACATTAACAGACCAGCGCTTCAACTGGCCGGATTTTTTGATCATTTCAGTCATGAGCGGGTTCAGATCATTGGAAACGTAGAATACGCCTATACCTGTAGCATGTGCAGAGATGCGAAACTGAACACATACGGCGAGATTTTCCGGCATAAGATCCCTTGTCTGGTCTATGCGAGAAATCTGAAGCCGGATGAGGATATCCGAGAGCTGGCAGTCCAGTACGGCATTCCTCTTTTTTCTACATCAAAGATGACTTCTGACTTGATGGCGGAGATCATCCGCTGGTTGAAGGTACAGCTTGCCCCCTGTATCAGTATTCACGGCGTACTGGTGGATGTGTTCGGCGAAGGGGTGCTGATCATGGGTGAGAGCGGAATCGGAAAAAGTGAGGCGGCTCTGGAACTGATCAAAAGAGGCCATCGTCTTGTGACCGACGACGTGGTGGAGATCAGTAAGGTCAGCGACGTGACTTTGGTGGGGACAGCGCCGGATATCACAAGGCATATGATAGAACTTCGTGGAATCGGGATCCTGGATGTGAAGGCTCTGTTTGGCGCTGAGAGTGTTAAGAATACCCAGAGCATCGACTTGGTTATCAATCTGGAGGATTGGGACAGGGATAAGGAATACGACAGGCTGGGGATGGATGAGCAGTATGCGGAGTTCCTTGGGATCAAGGTTGTGTGCCATAACATTCCCATTCGGCCGGGCCGGAATCTGGCTGTCATTGTGGAATCTGCCGCAGTCAATTACCGTCAGAAGAAGATGGGGTATAATGCGGCTAAGGAGCTTTACAACCGTGTGCAGAGGAATCTGATGCGGGGACAGACCGGAGATGACGAGTGAGAACGGTAAGAGACGACGGAAGAATCGGTGAGAACGGGAGTGTCACTGGAGAGACTGCCAAAGAGGACGAGAAAAACAGGAATTAAAGGCGGGAAAGAGATGGATTTGTTTTGTGACAGGTTGAGGGAAGTATCAGATAATGTCTGTTTTGATGAACCTATGAAGAGGCACACGACCTTTCAGGTAGGCGGTCCGGCAGATGTTTTCGTGACACCGCAGACCACTTCAGAGCTGGCGGCTGTTATCCGTCTGTGCAGGGAACAGGGAAAGCCTTACTTTATTTTGGGAAATGGAAGCAACCTGCTGGTCAGTGATAAAGGCTACCGAGGAGTGGTAATCCATATGAGCCGGGCCTTTGAGGAAATTACCATTCGGGAAAACCGGGTTTTGGTCGGAGCAGGAGCGACCCTTTCCAAAACAGCGGCGAAAGCCTGTGAGGCAGGACTTTCTGGTCTGGAGTTTGCTTCCGGAATACCGGGAACACTTGGCGGCGCTATGGTTATGAACGCCGGAGCTTATGGCGGGGAGATGGCGCAGGTGGTATCTGCGGCTACTGTGCTTACAAAGGATGGGGAAGAGAAACGGCTGGACCATGCAGAGCTACAGATGGGTTACAGGAAAAGCTGTATCCTTCCCATGGAATATATTGTGACAGAAGTGGAGCTTTTGCTGACTCCGGGAGACAGGGAGGAGATTCGCTCTAAAATTGAGGACCTGGCGGCAAGAAGAAAAGAAAAGCAGCCTCTGGAATATCCTAGCGCAGGCAGCACCTTTAAACGACCGGAAGGTTATTTTGCAGGAAAATTGATTATGGATGCCGGCCTTCGGGGATGTTCTGTGGGAGGCGCTTGCGTATCGGAGAAACACTGTGGCTTTGTTGTCAATCGAGGAGGAGCTACGGCGGCTGAAATTTTGGAGCTTTGTCGGAAGGTTCGGGGGCAGGTTTTTCAAAAATTTGGCGTTTCCCTGGAGCTGGAAGTACGGCTTTTGGGAGAATTTGATCCCCCCTTTGAGAGATGAAATCCGGAAATGGAGAGGGTCCGTGGTTGACAATCTCTCTTTATGATGATATAACAGGAAGAGATTTGAGGTGGTCCCATGTCTTTTTCTTCAGAGGTAAAGGTGGAACTTTCCCGTCAGACAAGCACTGCCAGACACTGCCAGATTGCAGAAGCAGCGGCGATCTTTCGTATGTGCGGACTGGTTCTGGAAAAGGGAAAAAAGCTGACGGTGCGAATGGAAAATCCGGATGTGGGAAAAAAGTTCCGACTTCTTTTAAAACGAGCGTTTCAGATTGAACTGCCAGTATCTGAGAAGGAAGGGGTTTCTCTTTACAACATAGAGGGAGAGGAAGCCAGGCGGTTTTTGCAGACGGTGAAGCTTCTTGGGGCGGATGGATATCCGGAGGAGCGTCAGGACTTTATCAATGGTATGGTGGTACAGAACTCCTGCTGTAAACGGGCTTTTATCCGAGGGGCTTTTTTATCCGGCGGTTCCATCAGCAATCCGCAGAAGTCCTACCATTTTGAGATTGTCTGTGACAGCGCAGGAAAAGCAGAACAGCTAAGAGAGTTGCTCCGGGCTTTTGCCATCGAGGCGAAGATCGTGCGGCGCAAACGATATGACGTGCTCTATATAAAAGAAGGAAATCAGATTGTGGATGTGCTTGGGATTATGGAGGCCAACCTGGCTTTGATGGAGTTAGAAAATATCCGCATTTTGAGAGAGATGAGAGGAAGCGTCAACCGGAAGGTAAACTGTGAGACGGCCAACATCAATAAAACGGTATCTGCTGCCGTAGGGCAGATGAGTGATATATTATATATACGCGACAAAATTGGTCTTGACAAGCTGCCGGAACGTCTGGGAGAGATTGCAGCAGCCAGGCTGGAGCAGCCGGAGGCAACCTTAAAAGAGTTAGGTGACTCCTTAACTCCGCCCATAGGAAAATCCGGCGTCAACCATCGTCTGCGGAAACTTAAGGAATTGGCAAAGTCGTTAAAGGATAACGGCGAGGAGGAGAGTTTATGATTACGAAACAAATAGCTGTTGGGATTCCGGCGGGACTGGAAGCACGTCCGGTGGCAATGCTCGTACAGGTAGCCAGCCAGTACGAGAGCAGCATTTACATTGAGGACGGTTCCAGAAAGGTGAATGCAAAGAGCATTATGGGAATGATGGCTCTGGGCCTGGGAACCGGGGAGCATGTACAGGTGACGGTGAGCGGCGAAGATGAAGAAAGAGCCGTGGCGGCTATTGAGAAATATTTAAAGAGCGAGTCATAAGACAAGAAAAATACCCCGCAGGAGACTGCGGGGTATTTGCAGAAACGGAGGTTTTTCATGGCATTTACTCATCTGCATGTACATACGGAATACAGCCTTTTGGATGGTTCCAGTAAAATCAAAGAATTGGTAACTCAGGCCAAGGCTCTGGGAATGGACAGCCTGGCCATCACGGACCACGGCGTGATGTTCGGCGTGATTGACTTTTATAAGGCGGCCAAAGAAGTAGGGATTCGCCCCATCATTGGCTGCGAGGTCTACGTGACCAATGGTTCCCGGTTTGAAAAGGAGGGGAATCATTCGGAGGATCGCTATTATCATCTGGTACTTCTGGCGGAGAATAATACCGGCTATGCCAATCTGATGAAAATCGTATCCAAAGGGTTTATCGACGGTTTTTATTATAAACCGCGGGTGGACTATGAGATACTTAGAGAGTATCATGAGGGAATTATCGCCCTGTCTGCCTGTCTGGCAGGAGAGATTCCCAAATATTTGGTGCGCGGCATGTACGAGGAAGCCTGCCGGACAGCCAGGGGGTACGAAGAGATTTTTGGAAAAGGAAATTTTTTCCTGGAGCTTCAGGATCACGGAATCCCGGAACAGCGGATGGTAGATACCCAACTGGTAAGGATGTCAGAAGAACTTTCGATCCCCCTGGTAGCGACCAACGACATTCATTACACCTTTGCGGAGGATGTGGAGCCTCATGATATCCTGCTCTGTATCCAGACAGGAAAAAAGGTCAGCGACGAGAACAGGATGCGCTATGAGGGCGGGCAATATTACTGCAAATCTGAGGAAGAGATGAGAAAACTCTTTCCTTATGCGAAAGAGGCCATTGACAATACACAGAAAATTGCGGAACGATGCAGGGTGGAGATTGAATTTGGAGTGACGAAGCTGCCGAGGTTCGACGTACCGGAGGGGAAAACTGCCTGGGAATATTTAAACGAGCTTTGTCTGGCAGGGCTTAGAGAACGTTATCCGGAGGATGACGGGACTCTTAAGGCGCGTCTGAACTATGAGCTGGACGTCATCAAAAACATGGGTTATGTGGACTATTTTCTGATTGTCTGGGATTTTATCAAATACGCCAGAGACCATGAGATCATGGTGGGGCCGGGAAGAGGGTCTGCCGCCGGAAGCATCGTTGCCTATACGCTTGGGATCACCAACATTGATCCCATTCGCTATAACCTGCTCTTTGAACGATTTTTAAATCCGGAGCGGATATCCATGCCGGATATTGACGTGGACTTTTGCTTTGAACGCCGTCAGGAAGTCATCGACTATGTGGGTGAGAAATACGGGAAAGACCGGGTGGTCCAGATCGTGACCTTTGGTACTCTGGCGGCCCGCGGTGTGATCCGGGACGTGGGCCGGGTGTTGGACCTGCCCTATGCGCTGTGTGATCAGATTGCAAAAATGGTACCAAGGGAACTGAACATCACCATCGACGACGCCCTCAAAACCCCAGATCTGGCAGAAGCTTACAGAACCAACGAGCAGGTGAAATATCTGATCGACATGTCAAAAAGGCTGGAAGGGCTTCCCAGACACACCTCAATGCATGCGGCCGGCGTGGTTATCAGTCAGAATCCGGTAGAGGAATACGTACCTCTCTCCAGAGCGGCCGACGGTTCCATTACCACCCAGTTTACCATGACGACCCTGGAGGAACTGGGACTTTTGAAAATGGACTTTCTGGGGCTTCGGACGCTGACGGTGCTTCAGAATGCAGTAAAAATGATAGAGAAAAGCCAGGGAGTCTCTATCGATATTGACCACATTGATTTGGACGATAAGGCAGTTTACGATTCTCTTTGTACAGGGCGAAACGATGGCGTGTTCCAGTTGGAAAGCTCCGGCATGAAAAGTTTTACGAAGGAATTGCAGCCTCACAGTTTGGAGGATGTCATCGCCGGAATTTCCCTGTACCGTCCCGGTCCCATGGATTTTATTCCTCAGTATATCCGTGGAAAGAGTCATCCGGAGGAGATCACCTATCACTGCCCCCAGCTAGAGCCGATTCTGGAAGCGACCTATGGCTGTATCGTCTATCAGGAACAGGTCATGCAGATTGTACGGGATCTGGGCGGATACACTCTGGGCAGGAGCGATCTGGTCCGGCGGGCTATGTCAAAAAAGAAGGCGTCCGTCATGGAAAAGGAGCGGAAGAATTTTGTCTATGGCAACGAGGCCGAGGGGGTGAAGGGCTGCATTGCCAACGGGATCCCGGAAGCGACGGCTCAGCAGATTTTTGACGAGATGACAGATTTTGCCAAATATGCCTTTAATAAATCCCATGCGGCTGCTTATGCGGTGGTGGCCTATGAGACCGCTTATTTAAAATATTATTATCCGGTGGAGTATATGGCGGCTCTGATGACTTCCGTCATCGATAATTCCTCCAAGGTTTCTGAATATATCCTGGTAAGCCGTTCCATGGGGATTTCCCTGCTTCCTCCCGACATCAATGAGGGCGTCGCAGACTTTTCTGTGTCTGGCGGAGGGATTCGATATGGACTTTCGGCCATCAAAAGTATCGGAAAGAATGTCATCGAGGAGATTGTAAGAAATCGGGAGGAAAACGGACCTTATACCAGCCTAAAGGATTTTATTTACCGGCTGACGAATAAGGAGATCAATAAGAGGAGCCTGGAAAATTTCATCAAGTCCGGGGCCTTGGATAATCTTCCGGGAACCAGGAAGCAGAAAATGTTAGCTTCCATGGAGCTTCTGGAGCAGAAGAACCGGGAAAAGAAAATTGACATTGCAGGACAGATGAGCCTCTTTGACTTTATGGGCGAGGAAGAGAAAAAAGTTCATGAAGTGCGGTTTCAGGACGTGGGGGAATACGAAAAAGAGGAACTTCTGGCTTATGAAAAAGAAGTACTGGGCATTTATATCAGCGGGCATCCTCTGGAGAAGTATGAAAAAAAATGGCGTCAGAACATCACGGCGGTGACCTCCGATTTTAATGTGGATGATGAGAGCGGTGAGGCGAATGTGACAGACGGGCGGACAGTCACCGTGGGCGGGATGATCACAGCCAAAACGGTAAAGACTACAAAGACCAACCAGCTTATGGCTTTCCTTACGGTGGAGGATATGGTGGGAACTGTGGAAGTTCTGGTGTTTCCCAGAGACTATGAAGCCAACCGGGCCATACTGGTGGAGGACAACAAGGTTTTTGTGAGAGGCCGGGTATCTTTGGGAGATGAAGCAAGAGGGAAACTGGTCTGTGAAAAGATCATTCCCTTCGACGGCCTTCCAAAGACTCTCTGGATTCAGTTCGCAGACAAGGCTTCCTACTTTGCAGAAGAGGGGGAGCTTCTCAAGCTTCTCTCAGACAGTGACGGGAGCGATCGGGTGGGAATTTTTCTACAGAAGGAACGGGCCAAAAAATTTTTGGGAGTTTCCTGCTGTGTTTCGGCGACTGACGAGGCGCTTTTGGAGAAACTTGCTTTCAAATATGGGAAAGAGAATATAAAAGTTATAGAAAAGCCTATTGAAAACAGGGAAAGAATCCAATATAATTAAAGATAATTCGATTTTGTGGAAAAATGTTTACAGGGACATGTTGGAGGAAAAATTATGGCTAAGACAGTAAGCACCATCGGCGTACTGACCAGCGGTGGGGACGCGCCGGGCATGAACGCGGCAATCCGTGCAGTGGTCAGAACTGCAATTGCCAAAGGGATGAAAGTAAAAGGAATCCAGAGAGGTTATGCAGGGCTTTTGAATGAAGAGATTGTGGATATGAATGGCAGAAGCGTTTCGGAGATCATTCAACGGGGCGGAACGATTCTTTATACGGCCCGCTGCGAAGAATTTCGTACAGAAGAGGGGCAGGCCCTTGGCGCTGAAATCTGCAGAAAGCACGGGATCGAAGGATTGGTGGTTATCGGCGGAGATGGCTCCTACCGGGGAGCCGGAAAGCTGGCAGAAAATGGAATCAATACAGTAGGACTTCCGGGAACCATTGATCTGGATATTGCCTGTACGGATTATACCATCGGTTTTGATACGGCAGTCAATACGGCCATGGAGGCCATTGACAAGATTCGCGATACTTCGACGTCTCATGAACGGTGCAGTATCATCGAGGTTATGGGACGAAATGCCGGCTATATCGCTCTTTGGTGCGGCATTGCCAATGGAGCGGAAGACGTTCTTTTGCCGGAGCGATACGACAACAACGAGCAGACGATTATCAATCATATTATTGCGCATAGAAAGCGGGGAAAGAAGCACCATATTGTTATCAATGCCGAGGGCATCGGTCACTCCACCAGCATGGCGAAACGAATCGAGGCAGCCACGGGAATTGAGACAAGAGCTTCTATTCTGGGATACATGCAGCGGGGCGGTATGCCTACCTGCAAAGACCGGGTGTACGCTTCGATTATGGGAGCAAAGGCCGTGGAACTTCTGGCAGAAGGGAAGAGCAACCGGGTGGTTGGCTGGAGGGGCGGCGCGTTTGTAGATTTTGATATGCAGGAAGCGCTGGCCATGCAAAAGGACATTGACGAGGATGAATACGCGATCAGCAAGATGCTGGCTCAGTGATGCACCTGTTTGCGGGAGTAGAGTCCATAGATAAAGAATAAATACCAAAGGTGACAAGTTTATGGCAGAATGGAAAAACGGACAGCAAAACAGGGAAGGAGAAATGCAGGGAGGGTCTCTGCGTCTGGACGACGGCGCTTTGCAGCCGGTAGAAGAAGTACTTCCGGCAGGAAAAGACAGGGAAACGAACAGGCGGATTGTTGCAGGAGGGGACACTATGCTGACCTCCACCACACCGGAAGAGCTTTTTGACATTTTAATAGAATCCATCAAGAAGTATCACCCGTCGGATGATCTGAGTATGGTACGGCAGGCCTATGAAATCGCGAACGCCGCCCATGAAGGACAGCTTCGAAAGTCCGGAGAACCTTATATTGTCCATCCCTTGAGTGTGTCGATTATTCTGGCGCAGTTGGAACTTGACAAAGAGTCGATCATTGCAGGAATCCTTCATGACGTGGTAGAAGATACTGTTATGACCATGGAAGAAATGACAAAGATGTTCGGCAGCGAAGTGGCTCTTCTGGTTGACGGCGTTACGAAACTGACTCAGCTTTCCTGGTCTGCCGACAAAGTGGAGATTCAGGCGGAGAATCTACGGAAAATGTTTTTGGCTATGGCCAAGGATATCCGGGTGATTCTGATTAAACTTGCCGACCGGCTGCATAATATGCGGACCTTGAAATATATGAAGCCGGAGAAGCAGAAGGAAAAAGCCAGAGAGACCATGGAGATCTATGCGCCTTTAGCTGATCGGCTCGGTATTTCCAAAATTAAGATTGAGCTGGACGATCTGTCTTTAAAATATCTGGAACCAGACGTTTACGGGGATTTGCAGGAGAAGATTTCTCTGCGCCGTGTCACCAGAGAAGAATTTTTGCAGAACATTATGAAAGAAGTAGGAGATCATATGAGTTCTGCCGGAATTAAAGTCAGTGTGGACGGGCGTGTCAAGCATTTTTTCAGTATTTATAAAAAAATGGTGAATCAGAACAAGACGCTGGATCAGATTTATGATATCTTTGCGGTCCGGATTCTCGTAGATACGGTGAAAGACTGTTATGCGGCGCTGGGCGTGATTCACGAGATGTATAAGCCGATTCCGGGGAGATTTAAAGACTATATTGCCATGCCCAAAGCGAACATGTATCAGTCTTTGCATACGACGTTAATCAGCAGTACCGGTCAGCCTTTTGAGATCCAGATTCGGACTTACGAGATGCACCGGACGGCGGAGTTCGGCATCGCCGCCCACTGGAAATATAAAGAGGGTCAGGATGAACGGAGCATAGCCCAGAAGGAAGAGGAGAAGCTAAGCTGGCTTCGCCAGATTCTGGAATGGCAGAAGGATATGTCTGACAACAAGGAGTTTTTATCTTCTCTAAAGACGGATTTGGATGTGTTCTCCGAAAATGTTTACTGTTTTACGCCGGGCGGGGATGTGAAAAATCTGCCCAGCGGATCGACTACGGTGGATTTTGCCTACAGCATCCACAGCGCTGTGGGAAATAAAATGGTGGGAGCCAGAGTAAATGACAAACTGGTACCCATTGACTATGTGATTCAGAACGGCGACCGGGTGGAGATTATCACTTCTCAAAATTCCAAGGGGCCGAGCCGCGACTGGCTAAAGACTGTAAAAAGCGCCCAGGCCAAGAATAAGATCAATCAGTGGTTTAAGACTCAGAACAAGGAAGAGAATATCATCCGGGGCCGGGAAATGATTGACCGGTACTGCAAGACGAAGGGAATCAACTTCAGCGATATCGGGAAACCGGAGTATGAAGAAAAAGTGATCTCCAAATACGGTTTTCTGGAGTGGAACGCCGTGCTGGCGGCCATCGGTCACGGCGGCTTAAAAGAAGGCCAGGTGGTCAACAAGCTTCTGGAGATTTACCGGAAGAATAATCCGGCGGCGGCATTGACAGACGAGAAGGTGCTCAAGGATACTGCTTCCAAGGAGAAACGCCCCCGGGAAAAGGGCGGAAGCGGGATTGTAGTGAAGGGGGTACACGATCTGGCTGTGCGGTTTTCCCGCTGCTGTAGTCCGGTGCCGGGAGACGAGATTGTGGGCTTTGTGACCAGAGGCCGTGGGATTTCTATCCATCGGACGGACTGTATCAACATCATCAATCTGCCGGAGGAAGAACGGGAACGGCTGATGGATGCGGAGTGGCAGCTTTCTGAGGGAGAAGCGTATAAGGAGACTTATTCTACGGAGATTAAGATCTATGCGGAGAACCGGATCGGGATGTGCGTGGACATCTCCAGAATCTTCACGGAGAGGCAGATTGATATTACCTCCATGGTAATACGTACCAATAAGCAGGGACTGGCCACAGTGACCATGGGTTTTGACATTCATGGGGTAGAGGAGCTGACCAGTCTGGTGGAGAAGCTCAGACAGATCGAGAATGTGCTGGATATCGAAAGGACCGTGGGATAGAACGGAGTTCAAATGCGGGGTGGAGCGATGGCGAAAATAAAAATTGAAGGCGCAGTGCTTGGAATGCTCGGGACCAATTGTTATTTTATAGAGAATATGGAGACCGACGAGGTGATTATTGTAGATCCGGCGGATGATGCAGAGGCCATAAAGGGTTGGTGCCTGAACCATCAGAAAAAGCCGGTGGCAGTTCTCTTGACCCATGGGCATTATGACCATATTCTGGCAGCAGAGGAATTGCGAAAAGCTTTTTCCATCAGGATCTGTGTCGCAGAGGCGGAAAAAGAGCTTCTGGAGAATGCGTCTATGAACCTGTCAGCCGCATGGAGTCGCCCGGTGGCTTTAAAAGCGGACGATTTTTTGAAAGACGGGGATACGCTTCTTATGGCAGGAACTGAGATTCAGGTCATTGCTACGCCGGGACATACCTCGGGCAGCGTCTGTTACTATCTCAAAGAGGCCGGAGCGCTTCTCAGTGGCGACACGCTCTTTGCAGGTTCTTATGGCCGGACGGATTTCCCCACTTCTTCCATGTCAGATCTGGCCCGCTCCATCCGGGAACGGCTTCTTACACTGCCAAAGGATACCCTGGTTTATCCGGGGCACGGGGAAGGGACGACAATCGGATATGAACAGACCTATAATCCGTTGAGCGGAAGGGTTTGAGCGGAGGGAAAATGCCATGCAGGATATATTGCTGGTCATAGACATGCAGAATGATTTTATAACAGGGGCTCTGGGGACGAAAGAAGCCGTAAACATGATTCCGCAGGCCCGGAAGGTGATTCAGAATTTTAAAGGTCGAGTACTTTTTACAAGAGATACCCACGAAAAAGATTATCTGAAAACTCAGGAGGGAAAGAACCTTCCGATTCCTCACTGCATCCGGGGAACGAGAGGGTGGCAGATTTGCCCGGAGATTGAAGGGCTCTGCAAAGAAGAGCCTATTGACAAAGGAACCTTTGGCTCTTTAGTCCTTGGAGATATTCTGGTGCAAGCCGACGCAGTTTGCCCGGTAAAATCAGTCACCCTGATTGGACTTTGTACAGATATCTGTGTGATTTCCAATGCATTGCTAGTGAAAGCATTTCTGCCAGAGGCGGAGATTGTTGTGGATGCCTCCGCCTGTGCCGGTGTGACGCCGGAAAGTCACAGGACGGCCCTGGAAGCTATGAAAATGTGTCAGATTCAGGTGGTGGGAGAGGCATGATTTACCTGAATTTAAGCGAAGAAAATTTTGAATATGATGTGCGGGGGCTTCTGACTTCCTTTTATCCGGGAGCGGAGATTACCCTGTCGGGAGCAGAACACCTGTTACCGGGAGACCGATGCCTGGAGGTGGAGTGCGAAGAGACGCAGATTCGGGTCAGGCTCCGCTCGAAGCAGAAAAACGGTGAAAGCGCGCCCGGAGTTTCTGACGATACGCTGCAGCAGCAGGTGCGGGAAGCGTCTGCTCCGGCAGTTTCGGACAGAAAGACGGCGAAATCTGTGTTAAAACGTCTGGTCTATGAATTGCTTTCAGAGGATACGAAAAAGACGCTTCCCTGGGGGACGCTGACGGGCATTCGTCCCACGAAAATTTCCATGGCTATGTTGGAAGAGGGAGCTTCGGAGGAAGCCATTGTCTCTTATATGGAGGAGACTTATCTGACCAGCCGGGAAAAGATCGATCTGAGTATTGAGATTGCAAAACGGGAAAGAGAAGTATTGAGGAACATCGATTATCAAGATGGCTACAGCCTGTATATCGGGATTCCTTTTTGTCCGACCACCTGTCTGTACTGCTCTTTTACCTCTTATCCGATTTCCAAGTGGGCGCCTCGGATGGAGGAATATCTGGAGGCTCTTTTTCAGGAGATTGATGATACAAAAGAGGCCTTTGCCCATAAAAAACTGAATACCATTTATATTGGCGGCGGTACGCCCACGACCATTACAGCGGATCAGTTGGATCGGCTCTTCACAAAAGTGGAAGAGAGCTTCGACTTTACATATCTGCAGGAATGGACGGTGGAAGCCGGCCGGCCGGACAGTGTGACGGAAGAAAAGCTTCAGGTTCTAAAGAAGCATCCCATTACCCGTATTTCCATCAATCCTCAGACGATGAAAGCGGAGACCCTGAAACTCATCGGCAGAAAACATTCGCCGGAACAGATCGAAGAGGCTTACAGGCTGGCCCGGTCGGTGGGGCTGGACAATATCAATATGGATTTGATCATGGGGCTTCCTGAGGAAACGGCCTCGGACGTTCGTCTGACCATGGAAAAACTCTATGCCATGGCGCCGGACAGCATTACAGTTCATTCTCTGGCAGTGAAGCGGGCGGCCAGACTGAATACCATGAAGGAGCTGTATGCCCATCTGAAATTTGAGAATACGGGGGAGATGATGGCGCTGACGGCGGATTACTGTCGCAGGCTGGGCTTAAACCCTTATTATCTGTACCGGCAGAAAAACATGGCCGGAAATTTTGAGAATGTGGGTTATGCCAGACCTGGTAAAGAAGGAATTTATAATATCCTGATTATGGAGGAAAAACAGACCATAGTCGCCTGCGGTGCCGGGAGCGTATCGAAGCGAGTTTATCCAGATGGACGGATTGAGCGAAGCGAGAATGTGAAGGATATCGATCTGTATCTAGCGCGGATTGACGAGATGATTGAGCGGAAGCAGAGATTATTTTGCCGACAGTAAGCATGGAGAAAGCAGTAAACATGGTTTTCAGTTAAGAAAGCAGTTCGCTGCTTTTTTCGTTCATCGGAAAGTGCGTCCTATGAGACAAAAACGCTCCGAGGAGCTCACAGGGTCTGCCCCAGCGAAGCGAGGGCATTGAGGCGGAGCTGAAAATGTTGCTGACGCAACCCGGTGATTTTATCTGGGCGGTTCATGGAGGAGGAAGAGAAATGTATGAATTGGTTCCGGTCAGTGAGAACTGCTACTATATCGACTGTCCGGCAAAGATGGGGGTTTATCTTGCGGGAGAGGATCAGGTTTATCTGATCGACAGTGGAAATGATAAGGATGCGGGGAGAAAGGTCCGGCAGATTTTAGATAAAAACGGCTGGCATCTGACGGCAATCCTGAATACTCATTCCAATGCAGATCATATCGGCGGCAATCGGTACTTGCAGGCTCAGACAGGATGCAAAATATATTCCGGAGGCATAGAGGCCGCCTTCACCAAATATCCGGTATTGGAACCCTCTTTTCTCTATGGAGGCTATCCCTGTAAGGATTTACAGCATAAGTTTCTGATGGCGCAGGGAAGTGAAGTCACTGATTTTTCAGACGAAAAATTTCCAAAAGAGATCGAACGGATCCCTCTTCCGGGACATTTCTTTGATATGACAGGATTTCGGACGCCGGATGGCGTTTTGTTTCTTGCAGATTGTATCAGCAGCAGGGAAACACTGGAAAAATATGCGATTTCTTTTATCTATGATGTGGAGGCGTATCTGAATACTCTGGATAAGGTGGAAAACATGGACGCCGCCATCTTTGTTCCTGCTCACGCGGAGGTATCTTCCGATGTGAGAGAACTTGTCTGCTATAATAGAGAGAAAGTGCATGAGGTGGCCAGGAGGCTGCTATCCATCTGTAAGGAACCGATTTTTTTTGAAAAAATCCTGCAGGAAGTATTCCGGGGATATGGGCTTGCCATGAATTTTGAGCAATACGTATTGGTGGGCAGTACCATACGCTCGTACCTGTCATGGTTAAAGAACGAGGAGAAGCTGAAAGTGATATTTGAGGACCATATGCTTCTTTGGCAGACAACCTAGGAAAAGGGAGTGCGGCAATCTGGGCGCTTCAAGGAGAGGTCTGTCCATATTCTTTGATACCTTTCAACCCTTCGATGAGCCAGATATAACGGTAGGCAAATGCAAAATATAGTTGAAAACAGTGTCTGCTTCGTGTATGATAGACGGGGAGTGCCCGGAGGATGGGCACAGACGAGGAGAAACAGATATGGCGATGACGAAAAAGCCGGTGACCGGCATGAAGGATATCCTGCCAGCGGAGATGCAGGTGCGGGATTATGTGATCCGACAGATTCAGGAGACCTATAAAAGCTTTGGCTTTTCTCATATTGAAACGCCGTGCATGGAGAATATTGGGAATCTTTCCAGCAAGCAGGGCGGAGAGAATGAAAAGCTGATTTTTAAAGTATTAAAGCGGGGAGAAAAGCTTCATATCCCGGAGGCGAAAGAGGAAGCAGATGTGGTGGACTGCGGCATGCGTTATGATCTGACGGTGCCTTTGTCTCGATATTTCGCCAACCATTCCGCAGAGCTTCCCTCTCCTTTCAAGGCCCTTCAGATGGGGAACGTATGGCGGGCGGACAGACCTCAGAGAGGGCGGTTTCGTCAGTTTATGCAGTGCGACATTGATATCCTGGGAGACGCCACTTGTCTGGCGGAGATTGAGCTTATGTCGGCGACGACGACTCTTCTCGGAAAGCTGGGGTTTGCAGGGTTTACGGTCTGTTTCAATGACAGGCGGGTATTAAAGGCCATGGCGTCCTACAGTGGCTTTGCGGAGAAAGACTATGATCAGGTCTTTATCATTCTGGACAAGATGGATAAGATCGGTATGGACGGTGTGGCGGAGGAGCTTTTGGAGAACGGTTTTGCAAAAGAGTCCGTGGACCGGTATCTGGAGCTTTTCGCGACAGTGTCTGAGGCCAAGGGGGATCTTTCCTGCCTGGAAGAGAAGCTTTCCGGATGGATCGACGAAGCAGCGTTTCCTTCTATGAAAATGATTATGGAGAGCGTGAAAAAGACGGCTTCTTGCGAGTTTTCCCTGGTCTTTGATCCGACTCTGGTCCGGGGGATGTCTTATTATACCGGCTCCATTTTTGAGATCAAGATGGAAGGGTTTGGCGGCTCTGTGGCCGGAGGGGGACGCTACGACGAGATGATAGGGAAGTTTACTGGTATGAATACGCCGGCCTGTGGATTTTCCATCGGCTTTGAACGAATCATTACGATTTTGATGGAACAGGGGTTTGCAGTACCAGGAGAAGGGAAAAAGAAGGCGTATCTGCTGGAAAAAAACATGCCGGCAGAAGAAATGGTGAAGGTGCTGACAGCGGCCGGGAAAGACCGGGAGTCCGGCGTTCAGGTGTTGGTCGCCAACATGAATAAGAACAAAAAGTTCCAGAAAGAGCAGCTTGCAAAAGAGGGATATGAGGAATTTGTAGAGTGCTACCGGAAGAAATAGATCAGAAGTTCCTCTGGCCAGAGAGCAAAAGGAGCGGAGAAACAGGCGGGAACAAAAAACAGACAAAGCGAGAGAAACGGACAAAATAGAAACACAGACAAAACAGAGTAACAGACAAAGACAGAGGAGATGGATCGGACATGTTTCAGTCAAGGACACATACTTGCAATGATTTGAGAATTGCGCATGTGGGGGAGAAGGTAACTTTAGCTGGGTGGTATGAGAATCTGCGCCGGGTAAGCAAAAATCTGGGGTTTTTGATTCTCAGAGATTTTTATGGTGAGACTCAGGTGGTCATTGAATCAGAAGAGGTGATGGAAACGATTTCTTCCTTGAACCGGGAGTCGACCCTTTCCGTCACAGGTACGGTGAGGGAGCGATCCAGCAAGAATGCAGCTCTTCCCACCGGGGAAATCGAGGTGGTGCCGGAGTCCGTAGAGGTTCTGGGCAAATGTTATCACAATGCCCTGCCCTTTGAGGTGTCCCGGTCCAGGGAGGCTGACGAGAACGCCCGCCTAAAATACCGCTATCTGGATCTTAGAAATCCTCAGGTACGGGAGAAGATCCTTATGAGATCCCGTATTGTGGCGGAGCTTCGAAAACGGATGATGGATCTGGATTTTTATGAAATCCCGACCCCGATCCTGACCTGTTCTTCTCCGGAAGGAGCCAGGGACTATCTGGTTCCGTCCAGAAACCATCCGGGCAAGTTCTATGCTCTGCCCCAGGCGCCTCAGCAGTTCAAACAGCTTCTGATGGCCTCTGGTTTTGACCGTTATTTCCAGATCGCTCCTTGTTTTAGAGACGAGGACGCCAGGGCAGATCGCTCTCCCGGCGAGTTTTATCAGTTGGATATGGAGATGGCCTTTGCTTCCCAGGAGGATGTGTTTGCCATTATCGAGCAGGTGTTGCCGCCTGTGTTTGAAAAGTACGGGACTTATGATCGGGCTTCCAAGGCGCCCTTCACCAGAATCTCCTTCCGGGAGTCTATGGAGCGGTTTGGCACGGACAAACCGGATCTTCGGATTCGACTAGAACTTTCTGACGGAACGGAAGTGATGAAAGACTGCGGTTTTGCGCCCTTTGACGGAGCTGAGATTCGAGCTGTGGTGTGTCCGGAGTTTACGGAGAGCCGCAAGATCATTGACAAGATCTGCACCGACGTGGAAGTTCAGACAGGAAGAAAGCTTTATTGGTGCAAGGCCGGGGCCGACGGAAGCCTTACAGGAGGGATTTCCAAATTCCTGACAGAGAAAAAAGAGGAAGTGTTTTCTGCACTTTCTTTAAAGGGCGGCGAAGTGGTCTTTCTGGCGTCCGGCACCAAAGCGGAGGCCCAGAAAACGGCGGGCGCTGCGAGAAAGATTGTGGCAAATTATGCAGAGCGGTATATGGATAAGGAATGTTATGAGTTCTGCTGGATCGTGGATTTCCCCATGTATGAGATCGGCGAGGAATCCGGGAAACTGGAATTTTGTCACAATCCCTTTTCCATGCCGCAAGGTGGAAGGAAGGCCTTAGAGGAGCAGGATCCGCTGGAGATTTATGCTTACCAGTATGACCTGGTCTGCAACGGCATTGAGCTTTCCTCTGGCGCGGTGAGAAACCATGATCCGGAGATTATGATCGAGGCATTCCGGCTGGTAGGACTTGGCGAGGAAGATGTGAAGGCCAAGTTCCCGGCCATGTACAATGCGTTCTGTTATGGCGCGCCGCCCCATGCAGGTATTGCCCCCGGCGTGGATCGGATGGTCATGCTTCTTGCCGGCGAGGACAGCATCCGAGAGGTGATTCCATTCCCCATGAACAAGAATGCCCAAGATGTCATGATGGGAGCGCCCTCCGAGGTGCATCCGAAGCAGCTTGAGGATGTGCATATTAAATTAGATATCAGAGAGAAAGAATAGAAAATCAGGAAACATCATTGCTGTGAAAAGAAAATAAAGGATCACAAGATGGATAACAAAGAGGAGCAGGAGGAAAAATCATGTATGCATTTGATGAAGTGACTGCCTACGATCCGGAGGTCGCAAAGGCAATTCAGGACGAGCTGGGGAGACAGAGAAGCCATCTGGAGCTGATCGCTTCCGAAAATCTGGTGAGCAAGGCCGTGATGTCCGCGATGGGAAGCGTGCTGACCAACAAGTATGCGGAGGGGTATCCGGGAAAGCGCTATTATGGCGGATGCGAGTATGTGGACGTGGTGGAAGAGCTGGCCAGGGAGCGGGCAAAGAAGCTGTTTGGCTGCGAATATGCCAATGTGCAGCCTCACTCCGGCGCACAGGCCAATATGGCGGCCTTTTTTGCCATGCTGAAACCCGGCGATACGGTGATGGGCATGAATCTGGCTCATGGCGGTCATTTGACTCACGGGAGTCCTGTGAACATGTCCGGCGCTTATTTTCAGATCGTTCCTTATGGCGTGACTGACGAGGGTGTCATCGACTATGAGGAGGTCTGCCGTCTTGCTCATGAGTGCAAGCCGAAGTTAATTGTGGCCGGAGCCAGCGCTTATGCCAGGGAGATCAATTTCAAACGGTTCCGGGAGATTGCTGATGAGGTGGGCGCTTATCTGATGGTAGATATGGCTCATATCGCGGGTCTGGTGGCAGCCGGACTTCATATGAGTCCCATTCCCTATGCTCACGTGACGACCACGACGACTCATAAGACCTTAAGAGGTCCCAGAGGCGGCATGATCCTTTGCAGCAATGAGATAGAGGAGAAATTCAATTTCAACAAAGCAGTATTCCCCGGGATTCAGGGCGGACCTTTGATGCATGTGATTGCGGCCAAAGCGATCTGCTTTAAAGAAGCTTTGGAACCCAACTTCAAAGAATACATGGCGAATACCAAGAAGAATGCGGCCAGACTGGCGGAGGAGCTTCTTTCCAGAGGTTTTGACATCGTTTCAGGCGGCACGGACAACCATCTGATGCTGGTGGATTTGCGTCCTGTGGGCGTGACCGGAAAGGCGGCGGAAAAGCTTCTTGACATGGCCAACATTACTTGCAACAAGAATGCGATCCCCAATGATCCGGAGAAGCCTTTCGTAACCAGCGGGATCCGTCTGGGCGCTCAGGCCGTAACCAGCAGAGGGCTGGTAGAGGCGGACATGGCGACGGTTGCGGAGGCCATTCGGCTGGTGATTACTCAGGATGCGGCTAATACGGAGAAAGCGAAAGAACTGGTGAAGGGGCTGACCGATAAATATCCGCTGTATGAGTAGGAAATCATAGGGAAGAAATTAAAAAAGGTTTAATTCCTGAAAAGTTTTCACAGGAGCATGACAGGTTCCATTCTCGCAAAGATAGTACCGGGGACTTTCAGAAACTGGATAAGCGGCGGTAAAAGGAGCAAGTTTGGACAGAATACTTTCGTTTTCTTTGGATTTATAGAGGACGGTCAGGTCATGGGCCGGATGACTCTTCAGGTAAGAGCGCAATTCCTCCGGAACGGTAGAACCGGTGCATACAAGTTCCTTGTGAGGATAGAGGGATTTTGCCATGGCAGAGAGGGCAAAACAATGAGCAGGCGGGTACTTTTGCGCTTCTCCGGCCAGAAAACGGTGCTGTCTGTCAGCCGCTTCCCGGAAGGAAAGTTCTCCGGTCAGGAAGGAAAGCTCTTCCAGAACCATGGCGGCCACGGCATTGCCGGAAGGAATGGCGCCGTCATAAGTTTCCCGGGGGCGGAGAATCAGCTCCTGCGCGTCATGGGCTGTCATAAAGTAACCGCTGTTTTTCCGATCCTCAAAAAACTGTATCATCTGTTCAGCTAGGAGAATGGCTTTTTCCAGATGATGGATATCAAAGGTAACACGGTAAAGCTCTATCAGAGCCAGCGCGTATACAGCGTAATCGTTTAATTGGCCGGGGCAGTTCGCCCTGCCTTTGCAGGTACAAAGGAGTAATCGGCCGTCTGAGTCGACCAGATTCTCCGCCAGAAATTTTTCCGTATACACGGCAGTATCCAGGTAGCAGGGATGATTCAGGATCTGCCCAGCTTTTGCAAAAGCCAGGATGGCCCAGCTATTCCAGGACAGCAGAATTTTGTTGTCAAGGGAGAGGGGCATCCTGGCTTTTCGGTACTGGGAAAGCGCTCTCAGGCGCGGATCATCCTGCTCCCATCCGCTCTTCTTTTGTCCGATCCGATTCGGAATGTTTTTCCCTTCAAAATTTCCGGTCTGTGTGATGTTATACAGGCGGGAAAATTCTATAGCGTCCTCCTGCCCCAGCAGGTGGATCAGTTCTGTTTGTGTCAAAAGGTAATACTTTCCTTCCATTCCCTCGCTGTCCGCATCCTGTCCACAGAAAAACCCTCCGTTCGGGGCAGCCAGTTCCTTCAGAAGATAGTCGGCAGTCCGTCTGGCAATGTCTGCATAAAAAGCATTTCCGGTGAGCTGGAAAGCTTCCAGATAAGCAACCAATAACAGGACATTGTCGTAGAGCATTTTTTCAAAATGAGGAATCAACCAAGTCTCGTCGGTGGAATAACGAGAAAAGCCTCCTCCAATATGGTCGAAGATTCCTCCTACAGCCATGGACTTTAAGGTGACTTCTGCCATCCGAAAAGCTTCCGGAAGCTGTTCAGTCCGGGAGATTTCCATCAAAAAGAGAAGATTGTGGGGTGTTGGAAACTTGGGAGCAGTACCAAAACCACCCCAGGTTTCATCAAAACTCTGGAGAAGCAGATGATATCCTCGAAGCAAAAGGGCGCAGTCTGGAGTACCAAAGGCCGGTTCCTCCATTTTTTGTAAAAAGGCTGTGATCCGGTTTCCAGATTCCAGAAGTCTGTTCCGATCTGTATGCCAGAGTAGGGAGATTTGTTCCAGCAGCTCTGTAAGCCCGGTCTGTCCGTAACGGCTTGTTTTCGGAAAATAAGTTCCTGCGAAAAAGGGTTCTTTTTCCGGGGTTAAAAAGACGGTGAGAGGCCAGCCGCCGGAACCGGTCATGGCCTGACAGGCGGCCATATAGACTGCGTCAATCTCAGGACGTTCCTCTCTGTCAACCTTGATACAGACAAAATCTGAGAGGAGTTTTGCAATTTCAGGATCTTCAAAGGATTCCCTGGCCATGACATGACACCAGTGACAAGTAGAATAACCAATACTTAAAAAAATCGGTTTTTCTTCTGAACGGGCTTTTTGAAAGGCCGCCTCGTTCCAGGGAAACCAGTTCACCGGGTTGTCTTTATGTTGCAAAAGATAAGGAGATGTTTCTGTCTGAAGATGATTTGACATGGTAGATACCTCGCTCGTGTTGCCGACATACTCCTTTTGGGGGGAAGTTTTCTGCGGCGCAGGATTTTTTTTATAAAAAACAGTATCTCTCCAATAGAAAAATTTATTTACAAAAAAGATAGAAAGTATCTGCCAGTTTGTGACGACACCACAAAATGACAGACGTTCTTTGTTATGCCGGATAATGTGAGGAAAGAGAGAAAATGGTACAGTTACTGACAAGGAGGTACTTAAAATGCGGCCAAAAAGCCGTAAGGGGAAGTAGTATTTAAAATAAAAGGAAGTGGAGGAAGGATTAATGAAGAAACGATTTATGGCACTGTTTCTGGCAGCCGTGATGGTATGCGGATCTCTGGCCGCCTGTGGAGGAGACAAGAAAGAGGAGACCAAGGCACCGGAAACAAAGAAAGAGACAAAAGCAGAGACAAAAGCTCCCGCGGGGGAGGAAACAAAAGCTCCTGAAGCGGGGGAGACCAAGGCGCCGGAAGGCGGCGAGACCCAGAGTGCAGAAGGCGGAGTGATGGAGGGAACTTTTGATCAGAAATATACCTGGTCTTTAGCTACCACTTATGCCACGGGAACCCCCATGGTAGACGCTTATAACCTTTTTGCGGAACGACTCAGCGAGTATTCCGGCGGAGCCATTACGCTGAATGTATTCCCGGATTCTTCCCTGATGGGAGAAAATGATTCCTTCCTGGCTGTGAAGTCCGGAGAACTGGAATTTTGCGGATTTGGACCGACTTGCTTCTACCTGTATAGTGAAGATTACGGCTATATGTTGGCTCCGTTCCTGATTGAATCCAAGGAAGCTTATCAGAGACTGTATAACAGCGATCTGGTAGAGCAGGCAAAGAAGCTGTGGAGAGAAGAATACAATACCCGCGACGTGGCCGGTATGGCTTACCGGGGATTCCGGAATATGTCCTGCAATACTCCGATCAATGGAGTAGATGACTTAAAGGGCGTAAAACTTCGTCTGAATGACAATCAGCTCTGGAGTGCAAGCTGGTCCACCTTTGGAGCAACCCCTGTACCGATTGCTCTGGGTGAGCTCTATACCTCCATCCAGAATGGAGCGGCAGATGCTTCCGAGGGACCTTGGGAGCAGATGAAATCCATCAATCTGGAAGAAGTTCAGGACTACATTATCGAGACAAAGCACATCTGCGAGAGCGTGGGAATCTGGATGGCAGAGGATCTGTATCAGTCCTTACCGGATAACTACAAGGCAGTTGTAGACAGAGCCGGAAAAGAAGCAGTGGAATATCTGGAAGAAGAGGCCATCAAGAGAGAGGCTGATTATAAGCAGCAGTTGATCGACGGTGGTTGCGAATTTATCGAACCGGATTTGTCCGGGTTCAAGACGGCAGCAGAGGATCTCTGGAATGAATATTTCGAGAGCACCTGGACCACCTCGACGCTGGAAGAGGTTCAGGCGATCATGGCCGGAGAGTAATCAAAATCCGGAGGGCGTCTGTACGGGGAGAAGCCCGGACAGGGCGCCCTCCGTTTTTAGAGAAAGAATCCGGCAGCGTCTGCGAAAAATCCGGATTCTCTGGAAGGAGGAGATTCATTGAAAACCTTTAATAAGATACTGGACAATATTGAAAAAGCGGTAATCACCATTGACAGCATTCTTCTGGTTGTCATTGCGATCATTGTGGTTATCCAGGTCATTGCGAGAAAGCTAAACATCAGTATGACCGGAACGGAGGAACTTGCCCGGTATGCTTACGTAATTTTCGCGTTCCTGGCCTGGCCCATCGCGGCTTTAAGGGGAACGGACGTATGCGTGACCTTCCTGTTTGACAAGCTTCCGACGAAAATTCGGACCGGCGTACTGGCAGTATTCCATATTGCCATGTCCGTATTCGCAGCCCTTTGTGTATACAGCATGTATTTGAACATTCAGAATGCCGCGGGAGTTCTTGCAGCTTCCAACCGCTGGCTCCACGTGAGCTGGGTCTATGTTATAGTAGCAGTGGGCCTGGCGGCCACCGTAGTGTTCAATCTGGTACGGTGTTTCTTCCTTTTGACGGGTCAGGCGGTCTATGTCTCCCAGGACGAAAAAGATACGGCGGAGATTGAGGCGGCGAAACAGGCTTTTGAGGAAGAACAGAAAAAATTAAAGGAAAAGGGGGAATAGCGAATGAGTCCAGTTTGGGGGTTGTTGCTTCTACTGCTGTTGTTTCTGGCCGGTATGCCGGTCACTTACGCCCTGGGTTTTTCCGCAATTTTTATGATGCGGTTCAGCACGGGTATGAAATGGATGACCATCGGACAGCAGATGGTATTTGGACTGAATAGTTTTACCATTCTGGCGGTACCCTTGTTCCTTTTAGCTGGAAAGCTGATGAATAAATGTGGCGTGACAGATCGTTTGTTTAAGTTTGCCAGGGCAGTGATCGGGTGGATGCCAGGCGGCCTGGGGCATGTAAACGTATTAGCCAGCTTTATTTTTGCCGGAATGTCCGGTACGGCCATTGCCGATGCCAGCGGATTGGGCCTGATTGAGATCAAGGCTATGAAAGACGCCGGTTATGACAAGGATTTCTCCTGTGCCGTAACAGCGGCTTCTTCTACTCTGGGCCCCATTATCCCGCCCAGCATGCCTCTGGTGGTTTATGGAACAATTTCGGGAACCAGTATCGGCGCGTTGTTTATCGCCGGAGTCGTGCCTGGAATTATCATGGCCCTCACGATGATGGGGCTGGTGTTCGCCTATGCGTTTATTAAAAAGTACCCCAGGGACAAAATGTCTAAGAGAGAAGTTCTTCATGCGGGGAAACAGGGAATTCTTCCCTGTCTGGCACCGGTGATTATTCTTTTAGGTATTTACACGGGTCTCTTTACTCCCACAGAGTCAGCGGCCGTAGTGGTAGTTTACTCCGCCATTTTGGGGATTCTGGTTTACAAAGAAATTGGATTCAAAGAGTTGGTGGAAGTTTTGAAGGAGACGGTGGCCGACGCCATTGGTATCTGTATTTTGATTTCGGCGGCGACTTTGTTTGGAAACGTGCTGGTGAAGGCCATGATTCCTCAGACAGTTATGGAATTTATTGTAAACAGCATAAGTAGCAAATATGTATTCTTAATTGTGCTGAACTTAGCCCTTCTGGTGGTGGGAATGTTTATGGAGACCGTATCGGCGATCACAATTCTGACTCCGATCATTCTGCCGGTAGCCGTGGCTTTTGGAATCAATCCGGTTCATCTGGGGATTATGATGGTGTTGAATCTGATGATCGGCGTAATTTCTCCGCCCTTCGGCGTAGTACTGTTTGCCATCAACCGAGTCGGTGAAATTTCCTTTGGTCGTCTGGTAAAAGCACTGATTCCGTGGTTTGTTATTTTGATCGTTTCCTTGCTTATTATTACACTGGTTCCGGCCACCTGTACCTGGTTGCCTTCGACCATGGGACTGGGCGGGCTGTAAAGAAACGAAAGCAGAAGGTCAGAGAAAAAAGCAAATTTATCAATGGAATAGAGCAGGAGGTTATTGTCATTATGCTTAAAATATCATTTGAAGAGCTTGTGGAGACGTTTGAGCGGATTCTTCTTAGCCGGGAGGTAGATCCGGAACTGGCACATCTGGCGGCTTTAAATTTTGCGGAGACCAGCGCCGACGGGGTCTATTCCCATGGCGTCAATCGTTTCCCCAGAGTCATTGAGTACCTGGATAAGGGGGTAGTAGACGGAAAGGCAAAGCCGGAATGCGTGAGCGCTCACGGAGGCTTCGAGCGATGGGACGGCCATATGGGGCTTGGCAATGCCAACGCCAGGAAAGCCATGGATCGGGCCTGTGAGCTGGCAAAGGAGCATGGCATCGGCATCGTGGCGATTGGAAATACCAATCACTGGATGCGGGGAGGCGCCTACGGCTGGCAGGCGGCCGAAAACGGCTGTATCGGAATGTGCTGGACCAATACCATGCCCAATATGCCTGCCTGGGGAGGCATGGAGCCGAAAGTAGGGAATAATCCCTTTATCATATCCATTCCGAAATCAGACGGCCGCCATATCGTGGTGGATATGGCCATGAGCCAGTTTGCCTATGGAAAGATTGAACTTGCCAGAATGAAAGGGGAGAAGCTTCCCGTACCAGGCGGCTGGGACAGCGAAGGAAACGTGACGACCGATCCCGCCGAAATCGAAAAGACACGCCGGGTGCTGCCCATCGGCTACTGGAAAGGTTCCGGCATGTCCATTGCCCTGGATTTGATGGCGGCAGTGCTTTCCGGACAAAATTCTGTGACGGACATCGGCCGGAAGTATACGGAAGAAGTGGGACTCTCCCAGGTACTGATCGCCATTGATCCGGAATGCGTGAATACGAAAGCTCTGACCGATCAGATCATTGACACGGTAGTGGCGGACATCAAGGCGTCCACACCGGAGCGGGAGGGAGGAGTCATCTTCTATCCGGGAGAGATTGAGATCAACACAAGAGAAGATCACAGAAAGAACGGGATTCCTGTACTGGAAGAGGTGTGGGAAAAGATACAGTCCTTATAAGACGTACGCGAGAAAGAAATGCGGGCGGAGAAAGGGGTAACATGAAGATTACATTTGAAAAATTGAAGGCATGCGCCGCAGAAATTTTTGTGAAAGCGGGAGTGCCGGAGACGGAGGCGCAGATTGTATCCGAGGAGCTTGCCACGGCCAATCTGATGGGAGTGGATTCCCATGGTGTTCTCCGGATTCCTCAGTACTTGGAGGAAATGAAAATCGGGCAGATCCGGCCGGGGGTATCCATGGAAATCGTCCGGGAAACTCCTGTGACGGCAGTTTTGGACTGCAAACAGAACTTCGGCCAGGTAGGCGCCAGACGGATGGTAGAGATAGTAGCAGAAAAGACGAAAACCTGCGGCATGGCCTGTGCGGTCAGCCTGAATGCGAATCATATCGGCCGTCTGGGATCTTATGTAGAAGCCTTGGCGGAGCGGGGATTCATCGCCTTTGGGACAGTAGGCGTCTATGCGGCCGGACCGATGGCTCCCTGGGGAGCCATGGAGCCGAAGCTTGGGACGAACCCCATTGCCTGGGCCGTTCCCAGAGAGGGACATAAACCTCTGGTCATGGACTGCGCCACGACTGTAGTGGCAGAAGGAAAGCTTCGGGCCTATGTTCAAAATGGAAAGCATGTACCGGAAGGATGGATCAAAGACGGTTACGGTAACGATACGACCGATCCTCTGGACTTCTATAAAGAACCTCACGGGACCATTATGCCCATGGGTGGAAAAATCAGCGGCGCGAAAGGTTCCGGTCTTGCGATTATGGCAGATATGTTTTCCGTAGTTCTGGCCAACGACGATTACTGGAGCTGGGAGGAAAACGGCGGCGTGCGATATGCAGAAAACGGCGTTTTCCTTATGGCCATCGATCCGGAAGCCTTTTATGGGAAAGATACATATGCGAAACAGTGTGAGATTCATGCAGCATTCATCAAATCGGCAAAACCGGCCGAGGGTGTGGAAGAGGTGCTCCTTCCCGGAGAATTTGAACAGAAGATGGCTGAAAAGCGGCTGGAAGATGGGATCGATCTGGCGGACAGCACCTGGGAGGGCCTGATTGGAATCGCTCAGGGATACCAGTGCGAATGGTCGAAAGGCCTTACTGTCTCTGGAACCGGGAATCAGTTCGTAGCTTATTAAAAAATAAAAAAGGAAGGTTTGGAAGAGTTCCGAACCTTCCTGAAATGACGCTGCTAAGACCCGCTGGAGAGGGCCGTGCGTCAGAAGGAGGAAATCATGAGAATCAAAGTAGAGGAACTTCGGGCATTCTGTATGGATATTCTGACAGTGACAGGAATGCCGGAGGCAGAGGCGGAAATTTTGACAGAAACTCTTTTACAGGCGGACCAGAGGGGGGTGAAATCCCATGGTGTGATGAGCTTAAAGCGCTATGTGAATCTGATGGAGACAGGCGTTATGCCGAAGAAGTTAGAGTATAAGGTGGAAGTGGATAACCCTGTCATCGCCGTATGGGACGGAAATCGTTGCTGTGGTCAGGTGCTTGGGCACACAGCTATGAAAGCGGCCATTGAAAAGGCGAAAACTTATGGAATCGGATTTGTGGGAGTGAAGAACAGCAATCATTTTGGCGCTGGCGCTTATTATGCAAAACTGGCAGAAGCAGAGGGGATGATCGGAATTTCCGCTTCCACAGGAGATCCCACCATGGCTCCTTGGGGCGGCGCGGAAAAGCAGATTGGGAACAATCCGCTGGCGATTTCCGTGCCCACGAAAGAAGCGCTTCCTGTGACATTAGATATGGCTCAGAGTGTGGTAGCCTTCGGAAAAATCGCCAATATGAAGCGGCAGGGGTTAAAAGAAGTGCCGGAAGGCTGGGCGCTTGATGAGAATGGAGAACCGACCACAGACATTGATAAAGTATATTCCGTAATGCCTTTGGGAGGTTATAAAGGTTTCGGACTTTCTCTTATGGTAGATGTGTTGAGCGGTCTGTTGATTGGTGGCGGCACAGGCGTTCGGGCCAATCCGGATCAGATGGGACCGGCTCACACCTTCATGGCAATTGACACCGGAGCCTTTGGAGATACGGAGGAGTTTAAGGCAAGGATGGACGCCCGTATCGCAGAATTTAAGTCCTGCAGACAGGCGACCCATTCGACCGGAATCTATATGCCTGGCGAGCTGGAAGAACTTTGCTATGAAAAATCAAAGGAGACGGCAGATATTATTCCGGAGATTGTAGAGGATTTGAATGCGCTTGCAGAGGAAAAAGGCAGAGAAGTCCGGCTTCATGAGGTCTGAGAAAAGAAACAAGCAGTTTCCGGGGGAGAACAGAGGGAAAAGGAGCGAGGTATGTATAAAAAGAATCAGTTGAATTTTGAATATTTTGTACCGACGAAGCTGCTCTTTGGCTGTGGGAGCCTGAACCGGCTCCATGAACAGACGCTGCCGGGGAAGAAAGCGCTGATTGTGATTTCCTGTGGAAAGGCGGTCAAAGAAAACGGTTATCTGGAACGGCTGGAGGGGCAGCTTTCTCTGGCGGGGGTTTCCTGGTCCGTGTTTGATCAGATTCTGCCCAATCCGGTGAAGCGTCATGTGATGGAGGGCGCAGCGCAGGCAAAGAAAGAAGGCTGTGACTTTGTGATTGGTCTAGGCGGAGGAAGCAGCATCGACGCGGCCAAAGCCATTGCGATTATGGCAGTCAATCCGGGGGATTACTGGGACTATGTGAACGGAGGAAGCGGGAAAGGTCTCCCGATCCCCAACCGCCCGCTGCCTATTGTGGCGATTACCACTACGGCGGGGACGGGAACGGAAACAGATCCCTGGGCCGTCAATACGAAGGAAGAAACCAATGAAAAGATTGGCTTTGGCTGTGAATGGACCTATCCGGCTCTTTCCGTGGTGGATCCGGAATTGATGAAAACCGTACCCAGAAAGCTGACCATTTACCAGGGCTTTGACGCACTGTTTCATAGTACAGAATGCTATCTCCATCGGGCGGGAAGCATTGTCAGCGATCTGTTCTGTTTAAAAGGAATCGAGCTGATTGGAAAGAGTTTAGTAAAGGCAGTGGAGAATGGAGAAGATATGGAGGCCAGAACGGATGTGGCCCTGGCAAATACTCTGGCCGGATTTTCCCAGTCTCTGTCCTGCTGCATTTCCGAACATTCTCTGGAGCATGCTATGAGCGCTTACCATCACGAGCTGCCCCACGGGGCCGGGCTGATTTTAATCTGTCTGGCTTATTACCGTCATCTGGCGGAGAGCGGCTCCTGTGGCGAACGGCTGATAACGATGGCGAGGGCCCTTGGAAAAACGGATGTAAAGGAACCGCTGGATTTTGTGAAAGCCCTGGAGGAACTGCTTTTGGCCTGCGGTGTGGCGGATCTGAAAATGTCCGATTTTGGGATTCAGAAAGAAGAGCTTCGGATCTTGGCGAGAAATGCCAGAGATACCATGGGAGGGCTTTTTGAGGGAGATCCCTGCGAGATCGACGAGGAAGCCTGTGTAAAAATTTTGGAGGAATCCTACAGATAAGGAAAAACTCTATAGGTTAAGGAGAAAGACTTTATGACAAGAGAACAGGAACTTTTGGAGAAACTAAAGGAATTTGATACTCCGAGTATCACCAACGTGGTAGCGACTTATCCGGGAGATGAGGAGTACTGTTTGGGACTGTACCATCCTTGGAACACCAAATGGTACAGCGACGAGACATTAAAATGCATGTATCCGGAACTGGGGCGCATGGCGGGACATGTGGTGACAGTGACCTTTGGTCTGCCGGATCCGAAATTTAGCCGTCTGGGTTTTCTGGATCTGTATAAGGCGATTGAGAAAATGCCAAAACCGGTCATTGTAGCCATGAAGCAGGATTTTCCGGAGGAGATCAAGAGGAAGAACGGCCTTTGCGGCGGAAATATGATGACAGCTTTTAAATCTCTTGGGGTCATCGGTGTGATTTCTGACGGGCCTTCCAGAGATCTGGATGAGGTACGCCCCATGGGGCTTCAGTATATGCTGACCGGCGTATGTGCGGGCCACGGAGATTTCAGTATCCATGCCATCAATACTCCTGTGGATATCTGCGGAATGGAGGTTGCGCCTGGTGAGATCGTTCATATGGACGAAAATGGGGCAGTCAAGTTCCCTGCCGAATATCTGGAAGAAGTGACGGACCGTTGCAGCCGTCTGGCAGCCCATGAGGCGAAGAAGCAGAAACTTCTTTCCGAGCATCATGACGCGGAAACTCTGGCGAAGATTTTGAGCGACAACTACGAATAAATGTTATCTGGCGGCCATCTATGGAGAAGGGCATGCGCGGCCGACAGGAGCGTGTGTCCTTGTCAACCGACGGTAGGCAGAGACATATATAAAAAAGGGCTTCGGGAAGCAGATAGCCCGGAAAGAGAGGAATCTGTAGGTGATGGAATCACAGATTTCTCTCTTTTTATCATTTACAAAACATTTTCAGGAAGGTTGTAAATTTTTCTTTGCAGTGCTACAATCAAAATAAATCGGATAAAATACGGAAGAAACGAAAGGGAATCGATATGCTATTTTCAAACCGGGATCTGCGCAAATTGCTGGTACCGCTGATCGTCGAGCAGTTTCTGGCGGTTTTAGTGGGAATGATTGATGTGGTGATGGTGGCGGAAGTGGGAGAGGCCGCTGTCTCCGGCGTTTCTTTGGTGGATGCCATTAACCTGCTTTTGATTCAGCTTTTGGCCGCCATGGCGACAGGAGGAGCTGTGGTCGCCGGACAACTTCTTGGCTGCAAAAATGAAGAACGAGCATGCCACGCGGCAAACCAGCTTCTTCTTGTGACAACGATATTTTCCAGTATCATTATGACGCTTTCTCTTCTTGGAAACCGGGCGATTTTAAGCGTTCTGTTTGGAAAAATTGAAGCGGATGTCATGTCCAATGCAAGACTTTATTTTTATATCACCGCTCTTTCCTTTCCGTTTCTGGCCGTTTATAATTCCTGCGCCGCCTTGTACCGGGTGATGGGAAATTCCAACGTGTCCATGAAAACCTCTCTGGTTATGAACGGGTTAAATATTATAGGAAATGCGATTGGCGTTTATGCGCTAAAAGTAGGAGTGCTTGGAGTAGCGGTACCTACTCTGATCTCGCGAATGGTGGCGGCAGGAATTATGATTTACATTATCCGAAATGAGAAAAACCCGGTTCATGTGGATCGTCGTTTACATCTGGGCTACGAACCGGCCATGATTCATCAGATTTTGAAGATAGGGATTCCAAGCGGCATGGAAAGCGGCATGTTCCAGCTTGGAAAGATCATGGTACAGAGTCTTGTCTCCACCCTGGGAACCTCAGCGATTGCTGGATTTGCCGTGGCAGGCAACATGGCGACCATTGAATATCTTCCGGGTATGGCTTTGGGGATGGGCATGGTGACAGTGGTCTCCCAGTGCGTTGGTGCAAAGGAATTTGGACAGGTGAAGCAGTATGTAAAAAAACTCCTGTTGCTAAATTATGGGATCCTTCTTTGTATTATTTTGATTATTAACCTGTTCCGTATACCGATCGTGGGAATTTATAATCTGCCTTCGGAGTCGGCGACGGTGGCCGCCGGGTTGATTTTGTTCCACGGATTTGCCATGCTGGCCTGGCCTCCGGCTTTTCTCATTCCCCATGCCTTACGGGCGGCTTCCGACGTGACCTTTACCATGATCATTGCTGTGGCGTCTATGTGGGTATTCCGCATTGGTCTGGCCTATCTGCTGGTAAAGGGATTCCATACGCCGGTGATCGGAGTATGGATTGCCATGAGTACAGACTGGATTTTCCGGGCAATTTTATTTGTCTGGCGGATGTTAGGCGGGAAGTGGATGCGCCATGGTTCTGACGAACGGCCAAAACGAAAAAAAACGCAAGAAAAGTAGGACGGTTGCTGGCATTGATTTTCAAATTTTCATATGATAAAATGGGCCTTATGAAATTTTATCCTTTTGCAAGACGGCGGACAAAAGCCGGTGATAAGCATCGGGAGAGGGGAAAGGAGCTGTTTTCTTTTATGAATAGGAGAAGGAGTATATGGCGTTTGTTGCCAGTACGGCTTTTGACGCTGGCGCTTGCGGTACTGCTGCTTTGTACTGCCTGCGGCTCTGATGGCAGTGATTCTGAGGAGGCTTGCGGCGCCTTAACTTGGAGTACTTGGGGAAATTATAATAGATTTAAAAAGTTTATAGAGGTTTTAGGAAAAAGCTGTCCGGACATCGATGTAGAATTTATTTCTTATATGGGGAGCAATCCCACCGGTTATAGTTGGTTACAGATGCGGGCGGATGATATTCCGGATATTTTTGTCACCTCTCAGATTCTGGATCAGGAATTGGCGAAAGAGCGGTTAGTGGATTTGTCCAGTTATTTGTTTATCAATAATCTTCCTAATTCAGTCCTGGATCAGGTGTCTTTGGACGGAGGAATCTATCTTCTTCCGGTCAACTATTCGATGTATGGTATTTTTTATAATAAGACGCTGATGGAAGAAAAGGGATGGGAAGTACCCTCTGATTTTGCGGAGCTTTCCGTACTGTGCGACGAAATCCGGGAGGAGGGCCTGATTCCTGGCGTGGTGGGCACGCGACTCACTGGAGGCCCTTTCTCTGCCGTGTTTAATCTGGCAAAAACCGGATGGCTTACCACTCCGGAAGGGGCAGCCTGGGAGCGGGAGTTTCTGGCTGGGAATGCTTCGGCGCAGGGGAGATGGGAGAGCACCATGGATTATGTCCAGAGCTATATTGACATAGGAATGTTTTATACAGATCCACAGGACCGGAATAGCCCGGAGCTGATTTTTGATTATCTGGGGAATCGGAAGGCCGTATTCTGTACAGTCGTGCAGCCGGTCAGTATCACGGAGTTTCCAGATACTGGCGACAAGCTGGGGATGATGCCTTATATCGGCGAGGACGGCAGTAAAAATGTCTATATGTACAATCCCAGTTTTTATATTGGGATCAGTAAACGGCTGATGGAACCGGGAAATGAAAAAAAGCTGGAGAATGCCATCCGGATCCTGTCCCTGATTTATTCTGAGGAGGGGCAGGCAGCCTTTGTCGACGAGACTACCCCCAGCGTGATGAGTATTTTAAAAAGTTCTGATCTTCCGAAGGATTCTCTGATCTATGACGCACAGCAGGCGCTCAGACAAGGGAGGGCTTTTCCGATGACTTATGTTGGTTGGGAGCAGGTATTGTCCGACATGGGGCAGGCATATAAAGAGTGGTTTCGGGGAGAAAACAGCATGGACGGGGAGAGCTGTATTGCCCGGATGGATGAACTTTGGAATGCCTGGATGAACCGTTCTGAAGAGGTGAATTTTTGTGAGAGTACGGCTGATTTTACCTTGGAGGAGACGGCAGAGCTTTTGGGTAAGGCGCTGGGGAGCGCGGCTGGGACAGATGTAGTACTGGTTCCCATCGGTGGATTCCATGAAGGGAATGTGGAACTGGCGAGCGGTGTTACTGGAAAACTCTATAAAGGAAGCATCAATTCGGATGTGACGGCTTCTCTATGTCCCGCTACGGACGGAGCGTATGCGGTGATGACCATGACGGGAGCACAGATTGAAGAGCTGGTTCAGACAGGATTTGACGCCGCAGGAGACGGCAACCCCTTTCCTTATCTTCTGGTGACAAAGGAGGGAGAGACGCTGCAGACGGATAGGAGCTATCAGGTAGCCTTTTTTGGCAAAGGATATACGGAGGAAACGGCAGAAGCTTATTCTGCTCAGACGTTTGAGGGCTCACTCCAAAGTTTCTTACGCGAATGGCTGGAGCAGCAGGGGACAGTCTCCCCGGGGGGAAATCCCTGGGAATAGCATGGAATGATACACGAGTGAGAATGATACATGAGTGAATAGCCAAAAGAAAATGAAAAAATGAGAAAGAGTGTGTAAAATGAAATCCGAAGGGGAGAAACGGAATTTGATACTTCCGGCCGTACTGATCATTTGCGTGCTGTCATTTTTGGTGGCCGGAGGGATTTATTTTACAGAATATCTGAAACGGCAGATCTTTGCAGAGCGCACCACACAGTTGAATGAACTTACGTCCCAGGTACAGGAAAATTTAAGCAATGTACTGGATTTCCACTGGATCTATCTGACGGCGGCCGCCCATGGACTGGAAATGGAAAAGCCAGATACAGTAGAAGCGGCGGTGAGTGACATTGGCGGTCTGGAAGAGTTTTTGGAGACGGATCAGTACAGCTCCATACTGATGTTGTTAGACAACAGAGGAAACTGCTATGATGCGGACGGAAAGCGAGGCGTCTGGTCTGATATCGATCAAATCTCCGGTGAAAAAGAACGATATACCTTTATATCTGACAGCCATAATTATGAGGGCAGCTACTGGGCGTTTGTAAAGGAGTTGGACGCGCCTCTGGAAACGGAGGACTCTGAGGTGAGTTTTACTCACATTGTTCTTCTGAAGGATATCCACACACTGACCCAGTATTATGACAGCAGTGCTTACGGCAATCAGAGCGAGACGTATATTCTGAAAAGCAACGGAACCAGAATGCACGATGATGACTTTTCCGGAAATCTGATTCAGGCCTACAATGTGCTCAAAGTGTTGGAGGGAATGGAGGGGCAGGAGTTTCCGGACATCCGGGCGGCCCTTAAGGAGCAGGATACGATCAGTACAAACTTTAAATACAATGGCACGGAATATTACTACTGTATCACATCCCTTGAGGAATATGATACACTGCTTGTATTTCTGACTCCTGCGCAGTTTGTAGCGCCTGGGACGGTGAATATGGTGGGAATGGTGATCCGCATGCTGCTGATTCTGGTGGTGATCCTCCTTGTGCTTCTGATTCTGGCGGCAGGCGCTGTCACGAAACAGCGAATCAGCGCCCGCAGGATAGAACAGGAGAGGGAGAACCTAAAGAAGCAGGAAGAGATGAATGAGCAGTTGGAGGAAACTAACGTCATGCTGGCCAGGGCTAAGGAGACGGCGGAGCAGGCGTTCCAGATTGCAGAGGAGGCAAACCGGGCCAAAAGTTCCTTCCTTTCCAATATGAGTCATGACATTCGTACCCCCATGAATGCCATCATCGGTTTTGCCGCCCTTTTGGCGAGAGATGTGGAGAACCCGGACAAGGTACGGGAATATACAAAGAAGATCACTGCTTCCAGTCAACATCTCCTGGGATTAATCAACGACATCCTGGACATCAGTAAGATTGAGGCTGGCAAGACGACTCTGAACTTATCCGATGAAAATATTGTAGTACTCGTTGAAAATATTGATTCCATTATCCGGCCCCAGATGAAGGCAAAAGGGCATATTTTTGAGGTACACAGCAAAGACATCCGGCATGAACATGTGATGATGGATAAGCTTCGCATGAACCAGATTCTTTTGAACCTTCTGTCCAACTCAGTCAAGTATACGCCGGAGGGGGGACATGTCACGTTGACGGTTCAGGAGCTGCCGCAACACGCCAAACAATTGGCCCAGTATCGGTTTACCGTAGCAGATAACGGCTACGGTATGAGCCAGGATTATATTCAAAAGATTTTTCATGCGTTTACCAGAGAAGAAGATAGCGTAACCAACAAGATCCAGGGAACTGGGCTTGGGATGGCAATTACGAAAAATCTTTTGGATCTCATGGGCGGAAAGATCTCTGTGGAGAGTGAAAAAGGAAAGGGTTCCACCTTTACGGTAGAGCTTGAGCTTCCAATCAGTGAGCAGGCGATTGACCAGAGCTTTTGGCAAAAGCAAGGGATTACTAGGCTGCTGGTGGTGGATGACGAGGAAGTGATCTGTCAAAACATTCAACGAACGATGGAGGAAACCGGGGTTTCCATAGAGTATGCGCTGGACGGAGAGACGGCAGTAGATTTAGTGAGACAGTCAAAAGAAGAAGGCCGCCTTTATAATATTGTTCTCTTGGATTGGAAGATGCCGGGGATGGACGGTGTGGAAGCAGCTAGACAGATTCGAAAGGAGATTTCACAGGGAGCTCCGATTCTCATTCTGAGCAGTTACGACTGGCCGGATATCGAAGAGGAGGCGAAAGACGCCGGAGTGGACGCCTTTTTGCCAAAACCCTTTTTCCTCACCAGTTTCCGTCAGAAAGTGGAGGAATTATTGTGCCATGGACATCAGGATGCAGGAAAGAAAGAAGCTCTGGAGGAGCAGGAGAGTATTCTGAAGGGAATGCATATTCTGGTAGCGGAGGATAATGAAATCAACGCGGAGATTTTAAGAGAGCTTTTGGATATGGCTGGCGCCTCCTGTGATATCTGTGAGAATGGGCGGCTGGCAATTGAGACTTTTGAAAAATCTGTTTCAGGTCAGTACGGGCTGATTTTGATGGATGTTCAGATGCCGGTGATGAACGGTTATGAGGCTACGAGGATGCTTCGGAAGCTGGAACATCCGCTGGCTCAGAAGATCCCTGTAGTTGCAATGACGGCGAATGCGTTTGCCGAGGATATCCGCGACGCGCTGGAGGCCGGGATGAATGCTCATGTAGCCAAGCCGGTGGATATGGCAGTGCTGGAGCAGACGATCCGGGAAGTACTCTCGGAATCCGGTAAGAATGAGGACGGATAAACAGGAAAGACTTATTGTCGACAAAAATAGTGGGGTTTTTTGTGTTAAGAATGGCTATGTGAGAAAACGTTTCTTTGACTCCCTTAGGGATGAAAGTTGAAAAACTAGGAAAAATACACAAAAACAAATTCTACAAATTCAACACTTTTAAAAAAATATAAAAAACAGTTGACAAAATGTGAGACATTCGTGTATATTATTCACAGAAGCCTATGGATAACGAGAAAACGTTTTCTCAAAAATCATAGGACAAGATATTATAAAAGGAGGAAGTAAGATGAAAAAGGTTTTCAGTGTAGTGTTGGCAATGGCTATGATGTTCACGCTCATGGCTGGCTGTGGTGACAAGAAGGACGAGCCTGCCGGCGGTGAGACGAAGAAGTCGGAAGCGGGCGAGACAAAGGCGGCCGGCGATTCCAAAGATGGCGAGACGAAGGCGGCCGGTTCTTCAGACGGCGGTGAAATTACGCTTGCTTTTGTGGGACCTCAGACTGGCGACAATGCCGAGTACGGCAAGTCCATGAAGGTTGCTATCCAGATCGCGATTGACGAGTGGAATGAGAAAGGCGGCGTAAACGGACAGCAGATCAAGCTGGTAGACTATGACGATGCCAATACCTCTGAACAGGCGGCTTCCGTAGCTCAGAAGATTGTAGGCGACGATTCCATCAGCGCCGTAATCGGACACTTCTCCAGCGGTGTTGCCATGACAGCCAGTGAAGTATATGAAGAGTCTGGCATTGCTTACATAAGTGGTTCCGCAGCTCATGTGGACCTGACCAAGATTGGTGATTGCATTTACAGAAACAATTCCGTTTATGCTACAGATGCCAATACCATGCTTCAGATTGTGCAGCATCTTGGGCTTAAGAAGATCGGTATCCTGAATCCCAACAGCGACGCTGGCGTTGCCGTTACCACCGAGATCCAGAATATGATGGAAGCTTATGGCGACAAGTATAGTGCAGAACTGGTTCTGGCAGAGCTTTATGAGGATGGTACTGTGGACTTCTCTGCAACCGTTTCCAAGTTTGAAGAGGCGGGCGTGGATTGTGTATATTCTTCTGGCGCTTATGCTCAGACAGCTCCTTTCATCAAGCAGTACAGAGAAAAGAATAAAGACGTACAGTTTATCATGTCGGCAGCTTGCTTCTCTCAGGAATTTTTAGAGCTTGCAGGCGCAGACGCTGAGGGCGTAGTCCTTGGAACCAGCTTCTTCTATGAGAGTTCTGATGAAGCAGTGAAGTCCTTCACTGAAAAGTTCAATGCGGCTTACGGCTCCAACCCTTCTACGTTCTGTGGTCAGGTTTATGACGCGACCTATGCGATTCTCTATGCCATCGAGAAGGGCGGTTCTGCAGACCGTGCAGATATCCTGGCAAACCTGCCCTCCACGGACTTCCAGGGCGTAACCGGAAAGATCACCTTTGATGAGGAAGGAAACTGCCCGAAACAGCAGGTACTTCTGAAAGTAGAAGGCGGCAAGTATGTGGAGATTCCCGATGTGCTTAAGAGCCAGACGGATTATGAGAAGGAGCTTGGCGTTCAGTAAGGAAATGCATTGGAAAGCATTTGAGGTGACGATATGATATTAGAGCAGGTTTTAAACGGAGTCATGCTTGGCATGGTGTACGCGCTGATCGCAGTGGGGTATTCGCTGGTATTCGGTATCCTGAAACTTCTGAACATGGCCCATGGTTCTATTTATGCCTTCGGGGCCCATATGGCGCTGTTCATCGTATCCATGCAGTTTGGACTTCTTCCGGCCTTCCTCTTTGCTATCTTGACAACGGGAATTATTTCCGTTCTGATGGACCGGATTATTCTGGCCCCTCTTCGGGCAAAGAATGCGCCGAACATTACGGCTTTAATCTCTGTCATGGGCGTTTCCTATATTATCCAGAATATGATGATGATCATTTTCGACAGCACGAAGAAGACGTTTCCGAAGCTTTTTGACTTCGGAAACGTAGTCTTTCTAGGCGTTACGCTGACGAGCACACAGATCGCGATGTTCCTCATTGCTCTGACCTTCCTGGTGTTACTTACCATCGTGGTAAACTACACCAAGGTAGGCCTGGCCATGAGGGCCTCCCGGGAGAATGCCCGGGCCGCCAACATGATGGGCATCGACGTACGTGGGATTGTGACTTTCACATTCTTCATCAGCGGTATGTGTGCGGCAGTAGCCGGCGTGCTGGTTTCCGGATATTATCAGATGGTATACAGCACCATGGGAACAGAGGCAGGTCTGAAAGGCTTTTCCGCAGCAGTGCTAGGAGGAATTGGTGTTCTCCATGGCTCCGTGGTGGGCGGTATCATCATCGGTGTGGCAGAAGCCCTGGCGGTGACTTATCTAGGCGGCAGCTTCCGGAGCGCCACCGCGTATATTGTGTTGTTTATTGTGTTGCTCATCAGACCTTCGGGACTGTTCGGCAAGGACAATATTGTCAAGGTGTAAAGGAGACTGACCATGGGAAAATTAAGTTCTGTTTATGATTCGTTCGTGGATTTCATCCTTAAGCATAAAAAGATTGTCCTTCCAGTTTTTCTGGTTCTGCTGGCTGTAGTCCCCCTGGTGATTAAAAGTCAGTATGTCGTTCGGGTATTCTGTCTCATCGGTATTTACTGTATTTTGACTCTGAGTCTGAATCTGATTGCCGGATATATGGGACAATCCTCCATGGGACATGCGGCCCTCTATATGATGGGAGCATATTTCTCAGGACTTCTCGGCGCGAAGCTTGGCTGGCCTTTCTGGATTACTCTGATCTTTGGTATTCTGGGCGGCGCTCTGGGCGGCCTTATCTTAGGATTTGCCACCATGAAACTGTCAGCCGGTTATCTTTCCGTTATCACCCTTGCCTTTGGCGAAGTGGTGGAAATGGTAGTGCTCAACTGGAACTCTGTGACCAACGGACCTCTGGGAGTCCGGGGCATTCCCCGTCCGAACCTTTTTGGCTGGGAGCTGACGCCTACCAACGGCGGTTTTTACTGGCTGATGCTGGTACTGGTCGTTATTGCAGTTTTAGTCAGCCTAAGTGTGGTTAATTCCAAATTTGGCCGGGCAGTACGGGCCATCAAAGAAGATGAACTGGCGGCGAAGCTGATGGGCGTCCATACGGCGGCTTACAAGGTACAGACCATTGTGTTGTCTGGCGCCATGGCAGGAATGGCAGGAGCCTTCTATGCCTCCATGAACCGTTATATTGACGCGGCCACATTTAGCTTTGATATCTCCATGACGATTCTCTGTATCGTGATTTTCGGCGGAATGGGTTCCATTCCCGGTATGATTGTCGGTTCTGCTCTGCTGATTTCTTTCCCGGAGGTGCTCAGATCTCTGGCAGATTACCGGTTTGTCGTTTACGGACTTCTGTTGATTCTGATGATGCGGTTCCGTCCCCAGGGACTTTTGGGAGGCCTTAGCAGACGGCCCTATAAACTGCCGGCAGGAGTTTCAAGACCGGAAAAACCGGATGGCGGCGGTACAGAAGAAGGAAAGAAGGTGAGTTAGATGGCGCTTTTGGAAGTAAAAGGAATCACGAAGGTATTTGGCGGCTTAAAAGCAGTTGAGAACGTGGAATTTAAGGTGGAGCAGGGCGAGATCATCAGTATCATCGGCCCCAACGGCGCCGGAAAAACTACCATATATAATATGTTGACCGGGGTTTACAAAGTAGACGGCGGCGCGATCACCTTTGAGGGAAAGGATATTCACAACCGTCCTCCCAGAGAGATTGTGAAGGCGGGCATTGCAAGGACGTTCCAGAATATCCGTCTGTTTCCTACCATGAGGGTCATTGAGAATGTGCTACTGGGAGAGCATATCAATGTGAAGTATCATTTCTGGGATCTGTTGTTTAAAACGCCTAAATACCGGAGAGAGGAAAAGGCAGCTCATCAGAGAGCCATCGATCTTCTGGAATCCCTGGATCTGGCCGATGAGATCGACAATTATGCGAAGAATCTTCCCTATGGAATGCAGAGAAAGCTGGAGATCGCCAGGGCCCTTGCTACCAATGCGAAGTTAATCATCCTGGATGAGCCGGCGGCCGGTATGAATCCTCAGGAATCGGAGGAACTGATGGAGTTTATCCGGTCCCTCAGGGAACGGGGGGAGACGATCCTTCTGATTGAGCATGATATGAACGTGGTTATGAATATTTCCGACCGGATTTATGTCATTGACCACGGAAGGAAAATTGCGGAAGGCCTTCCGAAGGAGATCGCGAAGAATCCCGAGGTAATAAAGGCTTATCTGGGAAGCGGAGGTGCGGCTGGTGCAAAAGAAAATGCTTGAGGTGATCGACCTCCATACCAATTACGGCAGCATTGAAGCCTTGAAGGGCATTAACCTGGAAGTATACGAGGATGAGATCGTAACTCTCATCGGAAGTAACGGTGCGGGAAAGAGCACGACTTTAAGTAGCATTACTGGAATTGTGCCTTCCGCCAGCGGCCAGATTCTCTTTGAAGGTACGGACATTACAAAGATGAAAGCTTCTGATATTACAAAGCTGGGTATCGGCGTATCTCCAGAAGGAAGAGAAGTGTTCGGCGGTCTGAGCGTTCAGGAAAACTTAAAGATTGGAGCCTATACCAGGAAAGACAAAAGGGAGATTGCAGAGTCTTTCGAGATGGTGTATGAGCTGTTTCCCCGTCTGGCAGAGCGGAAAAAGCAGTCTGCGGGAACTCTTTCCGGCGGCGAGCAGCAGATGCTTGCCATCGGACGGGCGCTCATGAGTAAGCCCAAGCTTCTGCTTCTGGATGAGCCCTCCATGGGTCTGGCACCCAACCTGGTGGATTTGATTTTTGAACTGATCGTCCGTATCAATAAAGCGGGAACAACGATTCTTTTGATTGAGCAGAATGCCAATATGGCCCTTCAGATTGCGGATCGGGGTTATGTACTGGAAACGGGGAAGGTGACTCTCTCCGACGACGCAAAGGTCTTGCAGGCGAACGACGATGTGCGGAAAGCCTACCTGGGTTCTGCAGAATAAAAACAGATGAGAGCGAAAAAAAGAAAAACCTGTTTTCTGATTTGCGATATCATTTCTTCCGGAATGAAAACAAGTCTCTTTTCCACAGAAGGAGAGGAGATGGCCAAAGCCTATCGCCCGCTTCCCATTTTTCTTTCAGGAAACCGGGCGGAGCAACCGCCAAAAGCCTGGACGGTCTCTTTGAAAGAGACGGTGGCGGAAGTCCTGGAGAAGTACCCGGACGATTCTATTTTGGCAGTGACTTTTTCTGCCATGAGCCAGGTATGCCTTCCGGTGGATGAAACCGGAACCCCCCTGGGTCCGGCCTTTACCTGGTCGGATTCCAGGGCGGAGGAGCTTCCGGATCCCCTTACAGGGCAGTTTTCCGGGGAATATCTCCACAGGCTGGCCGGGTTTCCCAATACCCCTAACTCCAGTATCCGGAAGCTGTTCTGGCTGAAAGAACGGCAGCCGGAAATTTACAGGAGAACGGCGTGCATGCTCCAGTGTAAGGATTATCTGGCCTACTGTCTGACCGGAGTTTTTGCTACAGATGAAACGGATGCGGCCACCACAGGCGCGCTGAATCTGAGAGAGAGAAACTGGTCTGCAGAGATTACAGAGGGGCTGGGATTAAACCGGGAGAAGCTTCCAAAGATAGTTCCTTCTTACGAGCTTGTGGGAAGAGTGACGGAGGAGGCACAGGCGCAGTTTGGGATTGCGGCCGGGACTCCGGTTATCATGGGAGCAGGAGACAATGTCTGCTCCGCCATAGGAGCCGGATGCGTTCGGCCGGGAGATGTGTATATGAGCCTGGGCTCTTCTTCCTGGGTGGCCGCCTGTAAAGAGGAACCGGTTCTGGACAAAGAGATGCTGTTTTCCGTTTTCCCTCATGCCGTACCGGGAAGTTATCTTTCCTTTGTCAATTATCAGACGGCAGGCGTGGTATTCAAATGGCTGAAAAACGCCGTATTCCAGTATGATCCGGAAGGATGCAGAGAAGTTTTACCCTATAAAAACGTCTATCCTTATACGGAAATGGAAGCTCTGGTAGAGGCCGGCAGTCCCGGCGCTAAAGGCCTGCTCTTTCTTCCGCATCTGCTTTCCGGAGATTCCAGCCACAGGGAGTCCTTTGCCAGAGGAGCGTACCTGGGACTTTCCTGGGAACACACCAGAGCAGATATGGTGCGGGCAGCTCTAGAGGGAGTGACCTTTGAGCTCCGGTTCTTTCTGGAAGCAGTCACGGGAGAAAAACGTCTGGAACGCCTTACGGTAACAGGAGTCGCTTCTCATGAACGGTGCTGGCTGCAAATGCTGGCCGACGTGCTGGGGATTCCTGTACGGAATACGGAACTTCACGACACACCGGATTCCATCGGCGCGGCGATTCTGGCGGGGTATGGGATCGGAATTTATGAAAACATGGACCAGGCGGACAGATTTCGGAAGTGGGAAGAGACCTTTGTTCCGGACCCTGAGCGCCATCAGGACTATGAGGCCCTTTATGGGATTTACAGGGAGGCGTTTGGAGAAGTATCAGACACCTTCCGGAAACTGGAAACATGGAGAGAAGGAAGGGAAAAAGCATGAAAACCTGGTATATTCCTGACGCATATTATCCAAGCAGCAAAAACGGCGAATACGTGAGCCACGAAGCCATCTGTTTTCTCAATGTGGGAAAAGAAGATGCGACGGTGTCGATGACTCTGTATTTTGAGGACAGAGACAAACTGGAAGGATTTTCGGTGGTAGTGCCGGCGGAGCGGACAGTCCACTGCCGCATGGACCAGATCAAAAACCGGGATGGGGTGTGCGTTCCTAAGGATACGCCCTATGCGGTGAAGGTGGAGAGTGAATCGGATCTTACGGTTCAGTATACGAGGGTGGATACCACCCAGGCGGAACTTGCCATAGCGACAACCATTATATCATGACACATGGTATCATGAAAGAAGGAGGGAATATGAGCGTAGAGAGCAATTACAAAGTAGCAAAAGAGTTGTATGCCGAATACGGGATTGATACGGACGCAGCTTTAAAAAAGCTGGAAGAGATTCCCGTCTCCGTCCACTGCTGGCAGATTGACGATTTGACGGGATTTGAGGATTTCAATGCAAAACTTTCCGGTGGTCTGGCCACAACAGGAAATGCAGGAGGGAAGCCCAAGAGTGTTCCGGAATATTTTGAACAGTTGGAAAAGGCTCTGAAGCTGATCCCTGGAAAGAAGAAAGTAGCGACCCATGCCGTGTATCTGGACAACGGCGGAGTCAATAACATTGAACGGAATCAGATTGAGCCGAAGCATTTTGCCCACTGGGTGGATTTTGCAAAAAAGATGGGAATCGGACTGGATTTCAATCCTACCTATTTCAATCATGCGAAGGCAGAGGATGGTTTTACTCTTTCCAGCAATCATGAGGACATTCGTCAGTTCTGGGTAGAGCACGGAAAACGGTGCCGCAAGATCGGAGAGTACTTTGGAAAAGAGATGGGACAGGTCTGTTACACCAACCACTGGATCCCTGACGGATACAAAGACATTACGGTAGACAAGCTTGGACCCAGGGAGCTTTTAGCGAAATCGCTGGACGAGATCTTGGCAGAAAAAATCGATCCGGCTTACAACGTGGACTCTGTGGAGAGCAAGCTGTTTGGCCTGGGAAGCGAGGCTTATGTGACCGGCTCCCACGAATTTTACAGCAATTATGTAGCCAACCGAAAGAACTGTATCATCTGTCTGGACGCGGGACATTATCATCCTACGGAAGTGATTTCTGCTAAGCTGAGTTCCTATCTGGTATTCGGACAGGAGATTATGCTTCATGTGAGCCGCCCTATGAGATGGGACAGCGACCATGTGACCATTCTGGACGACGAGACGAAGGCTATCATGGAAGAGATTGCCCGCTGCGACGCTTTTGATAAAGTACATATTGGTTTGGATTTCTTTGATGCCAGCATCAACCGGATTGCGGCTACGGCCATCGGAGGACGTACTGCAAAGAAGGCTATTTTGATGGCACTTCTTCAGCCGGAGGCAGAACTGAAGGAAGCGGAGCATACTGGCAACTTTACAAAGCGTCTGGCTCTTCTGGAAGAGGTTAAGGGGCTGCCTTTCGGCCTGGTATGGGCGAAGTACTGCGAGATGTGCGGATGTGAGCAGGACAACTGGATCCGTAACTATTAATATGGAGGGAATGCCATGAAAACAGTGAAAATTCCGGATACGGACCTGATACTTTCCGGGATTGGCCTTGGGACTGCTCAGGCCGGGATCCGCTGGTCCGGGGAGTCCGGAGATCGTCTTTTAGAGACTTATCTGGAAGCCGGAGGCAATATTATCGATACAGCCCATGTTTATTCTGACTGGGTACCGGGAGAGATTGCTCGTTCTGAGCGGGTTTTAGGAGATTGGATTCGCAGAAGAGGGAGAAGGGACGATTTTATCCTGATGACCAAAGGCGCTCATCCCCGTTTTGAATCCATGACCACCGGAAGGCTTTCCAAAGAGGAAGTGACTTCTGACTTGGACTCCAGTCTGGAAAAACTTGGGGTGGATTATGTGGATGTGTATTTCTATCACCGGGACGACGAGAGCCGGACGGTGGAAGAGCTGATCGAGACCATGGAAGATTTCAGACGGGCCGGGAAAATTCGCTACTACGCCTGCTCCAATTGGTCTACGGCCAGAATGAAAGAAGCGGACGCTTACTGCGAAAAAAAGGGCTATCGGGGTTTTGTAGCCAACCAGGCGATGTATAACATCGGCGTTAAATATATGGGGACGTATCCCGATGCGACGATGGTTATCTGCGATCAGGAAATGCTGGATTATCACAAAAACTCCAAGAATCTTCTGATTCCGTACATGGGAATCTGCGGCGGTTTCTTCCATGCCCTGGCGAAAAAGGGACAGGAGGCCATGAAAGACAATTGCTTCTGCACAGAGGGAAATCTGCGCGTTGCAGAGGATTTGTCTAAGCTTTGCAGCGAGAAGGGCTGGAGTATGACCCAAGCGCTTCTTGGCTTTATCGCTACCAGAGAGTTTGCAATGGTGCCTTTGGCAGCTGCCAGCAATGAAAAACAGATGGCAGATTTAACGGCGACGCTGCAGACAGAATTTTCGGCAAAAGACTTTGAAATGTTTCAGGAACTGTAAATAAAATATGAATTTAGGAGAATTGTTATGTTAAAAACAGAGAAAAAAGAAGAGCGCGCAATGTATGCAAAAAAAGATACCTATACTTATGAAGAGGTACGTCCTCTCATCGAAGCAGCTATGGAGGACAGAGCGAGATATCTGGCATTCTTTTACAAGGTAATGCCCAGAGATCTCTTTGACAAATATGCGAAGAAGGCTCTTTATGCTTATGGCGAGTACAAGGCTCTTGGTCTTGGATTCGGAAAGGGCAATGAGGGTAATCCGGACGGACTGGCTGACTTTCTGGTAAATGCCAACGGCGTTGCCAATACGCTGGCAGTAGGAAACCAGGTGCTTTCCAAAGATGAGGAGAGCGTGACGGTCCGTATGGAAGGCAAATGTGCTCTGGTACAGGGATGGGAGAAGATGGGACTTTCTCCTGAGGAGGTTTCTTATCTTTGCGATATCGCCAGCTACGGTGATTATGGCCATGCCAATGCCTTAGATCTGCAGGGAACCTGGATCTGCACAAGTGCGCAGCCTGGCTGTGATTACTGCGATTTCAAGATCGAGAAGCTGAAAGAAAAGACTATTGTCTAAGCTGGTCAGATTTTTAAGGATTTTATGAAAGAAAATGTTGCGTAAAGGTATGTTACGCAAAAAGTAAAGAGGTTTTTTCTATATGAAGAAAGGTGCAGCCAATATCAAGGATGTGGCGGCAGCGGCAGGCGTCAGTATTTCCACAGTCTCCAGGGTTTTAAACCATTCGGGGAATGTGGATGACGGGCTGCGGGCCCGGGTAAAACGGGCAGTCCGGGATACCGGCTACAGTATAAACCCCATCGCCAGTAGTTTAAAAAGCGCCAGGCGCAATCAGATTGCCATTGTCATTCCTACTCTGAAGCGGAATTATTATACGGATATCATTAAGGGAATCAGCGAGTTTTTTTATAAAAAGGACATTATTCCTGTGATTCTGGAGAGTGACGGAATTTTTGAAAGAGAGCAGGAGCTGATTCTTAATCTGGAAAAACAGTGGGTGGACGGAATCATTCTGATCCCCGGACAGCATAAAGAAAAGGCGGACTACGCTAAGTATGCCGATTCTTTGAGCAATTTAACCAAGAGCGGGACCGGGATCCCGGTGGTTCTGGTGGAAGCACCCAGAATCAACCCAAAACTGGATGTGGTGCGAGCGGACCATGAGGCAGCTTTTTATGCCATGGCAGAGCATCTTTTGGAAATTGGTAGGCGTCGGATTGCCTATTTGGGTAACGCAGAAGATGCGCCTCTTTATGGGTTTGCGACCCAGGGAGTAGAACGGGCGTTTGCGGCCTATGGTTTGACCCTGGAGCAGAAATATATCAGGAACAATAATTACACGGTGCTTGAGGGCTATTGTTCTATGAAAGAACTGATCGAAGAGGGGCTTTCGGTGGATGGAGTCCTCTGCGTCAATGATCAGGTGGCAGCCGGAGCATTAAGCGCCTGTCTGGAACAGGGGGTTTTTGTACCTCAGGAAATCGCGATTGTGGGATTTGAAGGGACGGCCCTTTCGATTGTCACCTCTCCGTCTATTACGACCATGATCGCTCCCAGGTTCCAGATTGGAGAAACGGCGGCGGAACTTCTCCACCGGAGAATGGAGGGAGAAAAGAGCGAGCCAAAGCAGATCCTTCTCAGAGTACACATGGCGATCCGGGCTTCCACCATGAATTCGGCCGGAAAATCTCTGGATGTCATGTTCTCTGAGTGAGAATGGACAGAATGACAGAAAATTCCCTGTTTCTGAAACAGGGAATTTATTGTATAATTTTAAAGAAGGATGTAGTTTATTCAAATATCAATCATTTCTAAATCATGAAACAAGGAGGTAATAGTATGGCAGCAACAGACAAGGCGTTGATCCAAAAGACCTTTGAAGCAGGAAAAGGCGTATTCCGCCTGTATCCGACCTTTGTGCCGAGACGGTTTGGCAAGGCGGGACACCGGCTGAAACTTCATCCCGATGATTATTATGCGCTGGGCATTGAGAGAGGCTCCATCAAAGAACGGTGGTTCTCTTCCACCATCGCGGCCAACAACGGCCCTCTGGCGGCTCCGGACGAGGGCATGAGCTATGTGGCTGTGTCGCCGGATTCTGACGAGAAGTTTACCTTAAAAGAGGCCATCGACACCCTGGGGGCGGAAATTGTCGGGGAAGAGCTGATGAACACCTACGGCGGCTGGCCCATGTACTCCAAGTTCTTTGATTTTGAGAATCCCCTATTTCACCATGTCCATCTGACCTTCGAGGCAGCGGCCAGAGTCGGGAAGCTTGGAAAGCCGGAATCC
>JAAWAV010000035.1 GCA_022792335.1 Lachnospiraceae bacterium | reverse complement strand
TTCTCCCACCTATAAACCGTTAGATAGAAAGAATAATCACACTCAAACGACTGTTATCAATTTGTTATCAAAAGACCTTTCCAAAGTCCGCAAACCCGCATAAACGCTGGATTTACTAAGCATTTCTGTTTATTCGAACTCAATCGTTGCGGGCGGCTTCGGGCTCATGTCGTAGCAGACCCGGTTGACGTTTTTTACTTCGGCCAAAATCCGGTTTGTAATTGTTTCCAACACGTCCCAGTCGACCTTCTCGATGGTCGCCGTCATGGCGTCAATGGTGTTGATGGCGCGGATAATCACCATGTACTCAAAAACCCGGGCGCCATGCTTCATACCGACGGACTTGAAGTCCGGAACTACAGTAAAATACTGCCATACCTTTTTGTCCAGGCCGGCCTTCGCAAATTCGTCGCGGAGCATGGCGTCGGACTCTCGGACGGCTTCCAGGCGGTCGCGGGTGATTGCGCCCAGGCAGCGGACACCGAGGCCGGGACCGGGGAAGGGCTGGCGGTATACCATGTCGTGGGGGAGGCCAAGTTCCACACCGCAAGCGCGTACTTCATCCTTGAAAAGCTGCTTTAAGGGCTCCACCAGCTCAAACTTCAGGTCCTCCGGAAGTCCCCCCACGTTGTGGTGAGATTTCACCATTTTTGCAGTTTTGGTCCCGCTCTCAATGATATCCGGGTAAATGGTTCCCTGACCCAGGAAATCAATTCCTTCCAGCTTTCTTGCTTCCTCTTCAAAAACACGGATAAATTCGCCGCCGATGATTTTTCGCTTCTGCTCCGGATCCGCCACATTCTCTAGTTTTCCCAGGAACCGCTCGGAAGCGTCCACATAAATCAGGTTCGCGTGCAGTTCATCCTGGAAAACAGTTACAACATTCTCAGACTCATTTTTACGCATCAGGCCATGGTTCACATGGACACAGGTCAGCTGCTTTCCAATCGCTTTGATGAGCATCGCCGCTACCACAGAGGAATCCACGCCGCCGGAGAGCGCCAGCAGTACTTTCCTATCCCCTACCTGTCTTCGGATTAGTTCTACCTGATCCTCGATAAAATTTTTCATATTCCAGTTCGCTTCCGCCCTGCACTCCTCAAACACAAATTGCCGCAGTTCCTCCTGAGTGGGCAGTGTCGAAAACGTTGTCTTACATTTTGACTGTGGATAATCAATAGAAATCATCGGACAGCCAAACTCATAGAGCTCCTGTCGGATCTCCACCGCCTGTCCGTCTACGATACGATTCTCGCCTCCGTTTAAAATAACACCTTTTACATTTTTAAAGGCACTTAGCTCCTCCATCGTGATATCGTGAGGATGAATTTCACTGTATACGCCAAGAGCGCGAATTTCGCGGGCAAGCACTGTATTCTCCGTGCTTCCCAAATCCAGAATTACAATCAGATCCTGCTTCATGGATAGTTCTCTCCTTTTCCTCCAAAAGCCCTGCTTTGTCTGTTAAACTCTCTCTGTCAAAAAAACAGAGTTTTCGGCATTTTTCTTTATTCTAGCATAATCCGAGAACGAAGGCTATCCCCTATTCTCCGATTTCAATCAGATGGTCTCTGTTGATAAGGATATACATATTTCGGGCCATATGATTTTCCTTTCGTGTATCTTCCTTGCAACCAGCAAAACTGCTTAAGAAATAAGCCTGTCTGAACAGATATCGTTTAAACAGGTGTTTCTGAGCAGTTCTCTGCAAAAGCCTGCATTGCCGCTTCCTCTTCAAACTGTCTGGAATACAGCTCCCTGTAATATCCGCCTGCCTGAAGCAGCTCCTGATGATTTCCCCGCTCAATGATCCTGCCTTCCTTCACAACCAGGATCAAATCTGCCTGACGGATGGTCGATAACCGATGGGCGATGACAAAAGAAGTATGTCCCTTTAACAGACGGCTCACTGCATTCTGAATCAGCAACTCCGTCTTTGTATCAATGGAGGACGTCGCTTCATCCAGAACGAAAATAGCTGGATCTGCAAGAATCGCCCGTGCAAAGGAAATCAATTGTTTTTCTCCCACAGAAAGCCGCCCTCCGCTTTCTCCCACATTACTCTCATAGCCCTGTTCCAGCTTCTTTGCCACCACGTCTGCCGACACCTGCCTGGCGGCCTCTTCTACCTCCTCGTCCGTGGCGCTAAGCCGCCCGTAACGAATGTTTTCTCTCACCGTTCCAGAAAAGAGATGGGGCGTTTGCAGTACATATCCGATCTGGCTGTGAAGCCAGAGCTGAGACCGTTCCCGGTAATCCACCCCGTCGATCAGGATTCTCCCTGACGTAGGTTCAAAAAAACGTCCCATCAGATTGACCAGGGTGGATTTTCCAGCGCCTGTCTCCCCCACAATCGCTACATTCATCCCCGCTGGAATGTGAAGGTTAAAATGTTCCAGCACATATTCCTTCCCGTCCGGATACATAAAAGATACATCCTCAAACACCACATCCCCCTGTATCCGTTCCCAGTTCTCCCGTTTTGCAGTAAAATTATCCCCGTATTTTGCGATGACCTCCTCCTTATCCATCACATTCGGCTCCTGCTCCAGCAAATCCATTACCCGCTCAATATTGGCCTGACAGGAAATCAGATCTGACAAAAGCCTTGCAAGCTGCTGAATCGGTTCAAAAAGAACAACTGCATAGGAAATAAATACTGACAAGGTTCCAAGCTGCATCAGATTTCTCTGTACCATATTCCCACCCTTAGCCAGTACAATGGCAGAAGCCACAGAGCCAAAAAAGAGGATTGTCGGAATATAAACGGCATTCAGTTTTGCACTGCGGCTGGCAGACTGATGCATCTGAGTCGTCTTTGAAAAAAATTCCCGATCATTGTCCTTTTCAATTACCATACTCTTAGAGGTTTTTACCCCTGTAATCCCTTCATGGTAGGCACTGGTAATCTGAGAGTTTATTTTCCGTACCTTTCGATTCCAGTGAAGAATCCGATTTTGAAAATATACGGTCAGACATGCGATAGCCGGTACTACCAGCATAATGATAAGGGCCAGGCCCGCATTTAGAAACAGCATAACGCCAAATACAGCCGTGACATAAATAAACGCCCAAAACATATCCACCAGTCCCCAGGCAACCATGGAAGCAATCCGCAAAGTGTCACTCATGACTCTGGCATGGATATATCCCACTGGAGTCGTATTATAATAAGAAAAAGACAAGGTCTGCAAATGTTCAAACTGTGCCCATTTCAGATCCCGCCCAAGATTCATCTCAATGGTAGTAGCCGCATGCACAGAAATATATACGCTGACTGTCTGCATTGCGATCAGCAACACATAAACCAATGTAAAGGGCATAAGCCCATCCAGAGTGTTTTGTACAATAAACCGATCAATGGCATAACTCTGGAACAGCGGTACCAGAATATCCACACCTGCCAAAAAAATATTCAGTCCCATGGTGGTGAGAAAATATTTTTTATAGGGTTTAAAAAAAGGAATCATTTTCGCCCAGCTCCGGAAACTAAAAGGTTTCTTATATTCCTGTTCTTCGTATGTGGCCATCCTGCCCCTCCTTTCTGCCTTCGATGGAGTTTTTTACCCTTCTACCTGTTGCCTGTCGTCGCCGCTCATTTGTATTTCATAAATCTGACGGTAAATGCCCTCCCTTTGGATCAGTTCCGTATGTGTTCCCATCTCCTCTATCTTCCCCTGGTTTAATACTATAATCTGGTCCGCGCCCATCAGTGTTGTAATCCGATGAGAAATAAGAATAACGGTCGCTTCCTTTACCCGCTCCTTTAATGCCCGGCGAATCTGGTAATCCGTCTGAGAATCCACTGCAGATAACGAATCATCAAAAACCATGATTGGGGCTTTTTGTAAAAGCATCCGGGCGATGGCTATCCGCTGCCGCTGTCCGCCAGAAAGAGTTACTCCCCGCTCTCCTACCAGCGTCTCGTAACCATCAGAAAATCCCATAATCGCATCGTCTACACAGGCAATTTTCGCTGCCTGCCGAATTTCTTCCATTGTGGCTTCCGGCACCGGCGCAGCAATATTTTCCCGGATGGTTCTGGAGTAAAGAAAAGGTTCCTGTAGGACCATACCCACATGTCTGCGAAGCCAGGGCAAGGGCAGCCTGCGAATGTCCACGCCCCCGATGGTAATCGTCCCCTCTTCCAGTTCATAAAGTCTGGTCAAAAGCTGTACAATGGTAGTTTTTCCGCTTCCGGTTCCCCCTAAAATACCAACCGTCTTTCCCTGTGGAACGGAAAACGATAGATCCTCCAGCACTTCCTTTCCCTGCTCATAGGAAAAAGACACATGGGAAAAAGCAAGATCCATGGATTTAGGAAGTTCCTGCTCATTTTCTTTATAGGACTCTTCCTGCCCATGAATGATATAGTCTACCCGTTCAAAAGACACTCCCGCCTTACTCATATCTGAAAGGATTCTTCCCATACCGCGGACTGGCCACACCAGTACTGTATTATAGGAAGCAAAAGCTACAAATTCCCCTACGGAGAGCGTCCCCTGAACAGCTTCCACTGCTCCCAGAACAATTACCGCAACCACCTGAAGTCCTGTGATCAAATCGCCCACGCCCCAATAAAGCCCGGATAGCGTTCCAAGCCGGATCCACATGCGGGCAAAAATTTCGTTCTTCTCCTGGAACCGGCCCATTTCAAACTGTTCTCTTCCAAAGGCTCGTACGACTCTTACTCCTGTGATATTTTCCTGTACGACGGTGGACAATTCGCCTTCTGCCTCATCAGCCTTGGTAAAGCGCTTTGCAATCAGTCGATAAAAAACTGCGGAATATACAACCACCACCGGCACAAAAAGCAATACCACACAAGCCAGTTTTCGATTCATGGATATCATCACAGCGAAAGAAATCCCCACCAGAAACACAGTCCGGAATACTTCCAAAAGCTGTGTCACCACAAAACTTCGAATGACTTCCACGTCAGAAGTACATCTCTGAATAATATCGCCAGTCTGATTTTTATCATGCCAACTCATGGGGAGCCTCTGCACATGGACAAAAAGAGCGTCTCTTAAATTTTTCGCAAAATTTTCTCCGGCTTTCGCCGTGCAGATGCGGGTCAGAAAAGTGGCGACACCAGACAATACTGCTACTGCTATAATAGAAAAAGCCAAAATCCAGAGATTCTTTTCCAGATACGTATATCCACTACCTCCCAATACTTTATCGATACCAAAGCGAAAAATCTGTGGTGTGATCGCATTCAGCGCAGTAGCCGCAAAAGAAGCCGCTACTGCACAGACAAAATATCGTTTAGAGCCTTGAAAATATCGTAAGATCAGTTCTGTTTTTCTGTTCTTTTTATTCAATTCCCCTATCCTCTGCTGAAAAATTCACTCCTGTTCTCACTGAAAAATACGGTAGAAACCAAAGAGCCGATTTTCCTTGAAAATGAACCGCTCCCTGTCAAGTAGACAGTTAAAAAAATAAAAATTTTTACCTGCCAGTCGCAAAGAGGACTGGCAGAGTTTTTATGCAGCATCTTTCAAATAGTTTCTATATTCTATCGGTGTCATACAGTTTAAGCGC
>JAAWAV010000034.1 GCA_022792335.1 Lachnospiraceae bacterium | reverse complement strand
TAACAGCCCAAAACGCAAAAAACGCTGGAAACATGCGGGTTTCCAGCGTCTTTGTTACTTTTCTGAAATTGGTGTTACATTCCCATCTGCTTCGCCACTTCCTCGGCGAAGTTCTCGCTCTTCTTCTCAAGGCCCTCGCCGGTCTCGTAGCGGACGAAGCCTTTGACCGTGATCTTGGCGCCGTTTGCTTTGGCGACCTCTTCTACGTATTTACCGACTGTCTGCTTTCCATCCTCAGCCTTTACGTATACCTGGTCTACCAGGCAGATTTCCTTAAGCTCTTTGTTGATACGGCCGTTCACCATGCCCTCGATCACTTTGGCAGGCTTCTGGGACTCCTTGGGATCGTTCTGGATCTGAGCCATGAGAATTTCTTTCTCATGAGCAATATACTCCTCGCTGATCTCGCTTCTGTCCGTATATTTGGGGCTCAGAGCAGCAATCTGCATGGCCAGGTTCTTGCCCATCTCCTTCACGGCATCGTTCACCACATCGCTCTCAATATCTACCAGAACACCGATCTTTCCGCCCATGTGGATGTAATCCACGATACAGCCGTTCTCTTCCGTTATCCTCTCAAAACGTCTGATCTTCAGGTTCTCACCGATAACGGCGACCTTCTCCACCAGAGCTTCCTTTACAGTTTTAGAAGAATCGGCCTTCCAGGTCTCTTCCAAAAGCGCGTCCACATCAGATGCGTCAGATGCAACCGCCTGAGACGCAACCTCCGCCACATATGCCTGGAAATCTGCGTTCTTCGCCACGAAATCCGTCTCGGAATTAACCTCTACGATAGCAGCTTTGCTGCCCTCGATAACCGTCTTGACGATGCCCTCCGCTGCGATCCTGCTGGCTTTCTTCTCAGCCTTCGCCTGTCCGTTCTTTCTCAGATACTCTACAGCCTCGTCCATATTGCCGTCATTGGCCGCAAGCGCTTTCTTGCAGTCCATCATGCCGGCTCCGGTCATCTCTCTCAACTCTTTTACCATTGCTGCTGTAATCGCTGCCATAATCTATTCAATCCTTTCTCAATTTTAAAGAATCCATTCCTGTCTGTCATATTCCCCGCCGTCGGCCGACACGCATATAACCTTCAGGACTCCCTCTGCATTAAGCCTCTGCTACTTCCTCTACTTCTGCGCTCTCTGCCGCGCCTTCTGTCACTTCTTCACCCTGCTTCGCCTCGATGACAGCATCCGCCATCTTGGATACAATCAGTTTCACAGCGCGGATCGCATCGTCGTTTCCGGGAATCACATAATCCAGTTCCTCCGGATCACAGTTGGTGTCTGCAATACCAATCAGGGTGATACCCAGCGCATGGGCTTCCTGTACGCAGATTCTTTCTTTCTTGGGGTCTACGATAAAAATGGCGTCCGGCAGTCTCTTCATATCCTTGATTCCGCCCAGGTTCTTCTCCAGTTTCTCCCATTCCTTCTTGAGAGCAATAACTTCCTTCTTGGGAAGTACGTCAAAAGTACCGTCCTCCGCCATCTTCTCGATGGTGCGAAGTCTCTGTACTCTGCTCTGAATGGTCTTGAAGTTGGTCAGCATACCGCCCAGCCATCTCTGATTTACATAATACATCCCGCAGCGCTCCGCCTCCGTCTGGATGGCATCCTGAGCCTGCTTCTTGGTTCCTACAAAAAGAATGGTGCCGCCGTCGGCAACAATATCCGCCACTGCCTTGTAAGCATCGTCCACCATGCCTACGGACTTCTGAAGATCAATGATATAAATACCGTTTCTCTCGGTATAAATATAGGGAGCCATCTTGGGGTTCCATCTTCTCGTCTGATGTCCAAAGTGTACGCCTGCTTCCAGCAACTGCTTCATTGAAATAACGCTCATGTTTCTTTCCTCCATCTGGTTTGAACTTCCGCAGATTTCCCTCTTCCCCGGAGACCGGAAATTCCGGCACCGTCCGTAGAATCCATCTGCGTGACAATTTTTCAGCCTTATTATTTTAACATGCCATATTCCGGAATGCAAGCGTTTTTCTCCGGATTATACCATTAATTTCTCCCGAAAATCAGCTTTCCGTCCTCCAGAGTCCAAATTTCATCGGCGTTTCTGGCTATCTGCAGGTCATGGGTCACCAAGAGCAGGGTCTGATGAAATACTCTGCAAGTCTCCTGTAAGATTTCCAACACCTCCCAGGCGCTCCTCGCGTCCAGATTTCCGGTCGGTTCATCGGCCAGTACAATCGCCGGTTTTGTAATCAGGGCCCTGGCAATTGCCACCCGCTGGTTTTCTCCGCCGGAGAGTTCTGCCGGATATTTGTTTTCCTTTCCGATAAGCCGCAACTTCTTTAACAGCATTATCTCATACTCCATGTCAATTTCTCTCTGATCCAGATAAAGAGGCATCCGGATATTGTCAAGAGCCGTATATTCCGGAAGAAGGTTGTAAGCCTGGAAAACAAATCCGATTCTCCTGCGCCGGAAAATGGCAGCCTCTTTTTCTGTAAAAGAAAACAGGCTTTTTCCCTCCAGTATCACATCCCCGCCGGTTGGCTTGTCAAAGCCGCCCAAAAGATGCAGCAACGTGGATTTTCCTGAACCGCTCCGTCCGATAATGACATAAAATTTTCCTTCTTCGATGGAAAAATTCAGAGATTTTAAAGCTTCTACGGAAAGTTCGCCCTTTCCATATATCTTTTTCAGCTCTTTTACTTCCAGTAAATTACCCATACACCCTCCTATTCTCCCAGCTCCCTGATATTTTCCACCGGGTTGTTTTTCAGTATCCCGCGAAGAGGTATAAAGCCAAGCAGCCCGGCAAAAATCAAAACCCCCGTACAGACCAGGCCGTGCCACAGCCAGTCGTAGGAACCAAACCACAGATCCCATCGATACAAAAGCGCTTCCCCGCTACTTTCAAACCGATATGGGGAAAGGTTTTTTACAACCTCTCCGGCCTGCCACAATGCCGTGCCAAAAAGAACGCCATGAGCCAAAAACAGCGCCAGTACGCCGTTTTCAAGCCCCTTCCAAATATAGCTTCTTTGCAGCTTTTGTCTCTGGATCCCCATTGCCTGAAAGATTCCAAGGCGCCTTCTATCCTCCATAAGCCTTTCATTCACGTTTCTCAGAAGGAGGCATACAACGATAAAGCTCCCGGCAAACGCCGCTATCATAAAAAGGGATACCTTGTTAAGTGTTTCGCTGTATTCTTTTTTCCAGGTTTCATAGCTCACTTCGCTTCTCCGGATTCCCATCGTCAGCCCGTAAGTCTCTGCCAGGCTTTTGATGCTGCCCTCTGTCGCTTCCGATACGGACAGATCGCAGAGAACCTCAATTTCATCATAAAGCCTCTCCGTTTCCGGCGTCCGAAACCGGTTTTCTCCAGGTGAATTTTCTTCTGAACCCTCCTCCGGAGGAGAAACGTCTCCGGCCCGTTCGGACCACTTCTGATTTTCCTCGTTCAAAAGCTCCTGATACAGGGTTCTCGTTTTGTCTACCAGTTCTCCGCTGGCAATGACCGTACCGGCCTGCAGTACGTCGTTTTCCCAGGTACAGGATTTCCCATAGTTCAGATTCCACAGAGGGTTTTTCGTATTCTGAGGCAGATAGCGGATAATTCCTCCCACCTTCACAGGAAACTCTCTGGTCCCTTCATACGTCATCGGCGGATTCTGTTTTTCTTCCGCCCATCCGTCCTGACTGTTATCGACCACCTGCCAATTGATAATCAGAGTAATCGTATCCCCAGGTCTTATGCAAGTCTCCTGCTCATAAAAATCCTGGTATCGCTTGTCCGTCTGGATGACAACCTTGCCGGTCTCTTCATTCACAGCCCGATAAGGCATCTCCCGGTAGGGAGGCAAAAACAGCAGAACTTCCTCCCCCGACTCAAACGCCTCCCTGTGAAACTCCCCTTCCGTCACCAGTCCGGAAAGCCCTTCCAGATTGCTTTCCCAACCGGTGTAAATTCCCATGAGGGCCGTCATCGCCTGATCTGCTCTTTTCAGATATGCCCTCCTGTGTACATAAGCGTAGGGGGGCTGGTTCCTCTGTTTCCTCAAACGCTCCAGCTCACAGTTTTCTACACCCTCGTAGGAAATGTAAAAGGCCTCGAGAGAACCCACCCCGTTTTTCCTTGTCCAGACTCCTTCCACCCCGGGAATCGACATAAGCTGTTCCAGAATGGTATTGCTCATGGGATTCTCCTCATATCGATGCCGGATATCGTCGAAAAACAGATAGTAATACAATGCTTTTTCCCCATTCCTATAAGGGGCAAGCAGCTTTTCCACCTGATAAGACGCCAGGAACAGGGTGGACGCCATTGCCGCAAGAAGTAAAACCGACAGGCAACGAAAGCCTCCGCTGTTCCTTCCTGCCACCAGCCTTCCCACCGGATAATTTTTTCTCGCCTTCATGGGAGCAAGCCTGACTTTCGACAAACGAACTTCTCCGCAGATGGGAATTTTTCTGCCTTTCCGGACAGGAATAACCGCCCCTGTCCAGGTTGCCGCAAAACAGATACCGACCGCTCCCAAAAGTAGAGGAAGATCCAGGCTGTAGGAAAACCTCTGCCTTTCGGCAAGGCCACTTCCCCAGAGGATTGCCGGCACAAGAACGATTCCCAGTATTGTCCCGGAAAGGGCCGCTTTCCACAAAACCTCCGTAACTTCCCGTAAAAAAATCCCCCGAATTTGAACCTCTGTCGCTCCGATGGCCTTTAAAAGCCCCACCTGACGGCTTCTCTTTCTCATCTGCGTATCCGCAATCTGAAAAACAGTCGTCGACGCTATGATTACCACAAGAAAAAGGATGAGCCAGATATACCCCTGGTCTGTCCGGCCCCAGAAGTCATAAGCATAGCTGTTAAAGGAAAACCTGCGAATCACATCCATGGGTTCTTCCGCCATCTTATAAATATATCTGGTGTCTCCCACAGTCCCGTCTACATCCGTAAAAATATTATAAGTCATTTCCCAGGGGAACTTTGACGCCGCCTCTTCCGAGATAACGGCAGATACCAACGGGTATCCTTTTGTCTGCCAGTTTCCCCCGTAATCTCCCAGAACTCCGCAAAGACGATAAGAACACTCCAGAACTTCCCCACCGTCGGAAATCACCTCAAAGCTTATCTCCTGCCCCAGCTTCTCTTCAAAACCAAGACGTAAAAGTACGGATCTGGTTACGGCAATTTCATCGGCCGATTCCGGAATCCTCCCATCTTCCAGAAAGATCCGCCCAAGCTCCATACATCCTTCATCCAGTGTCCCAAGCTGCCCGCAGATCTCAAAAAAACTCCTGTATTCCACCGGATTTCCGATCCCAAAGCAAAGTTCCAGCTTCTCTCCCAGTGTCGAGCCCTCCTCTGCCATCGGATCACTCGCATAAATTCCTTCTACTTCTTCAACTTTTTCTTTTGCTCCGTCTGCGCAGATGCTTCCTGCCATTTTGCTGATTCCGCTTCTGGTTGTCCGCGGGTTGTTTACAAAAGCCTTTGCCTGTCTTTCATCCCCTCCAAAAACTGCCGCTTTCCACTCTCCATACGCGTCTAATCGCTGTTCCACTTCTGTTCTCTTTGCAATACTGATCCAGGAAATGATTGCTCCTGTCAGCAAAAACAGCAGAAACAATACAAAAAACAATGCCCTGTTTTCTCTCTTCCTTCCTTTTGCCGACAGTCTTGCCAGCTTTCCCGCCATTCCATTCCTTTTAAAAAAAGTCACGCGCAGACACCTCCTTCCCCGCACCTTTATGGTAACACAGGAAAAACAGGTTTACACGTGACGTTTTCGTAATCTTTATTCATATGCTTCCGGCCCGTCCAGAATCCGGAATTTCATCAGAAACCGGGCGCCGGCCTTTCTCCCCTTCCCTCCAGCCGCCGAACTGACGCTTATGGATCCGTGGCTGGCCTCCACCACTTCTTTCGCGATGGAAAGTCCAAGTCCTGTTCCTCCTTTCTCCTGCCGTCCCGTATAAAACCGCTCAAACATATGGCGGCTTTCTTCCCCGGATATCCCGCCGCTTTCATCCAGAAATTCCAGGCACTTCCACCCCCTCTCATCCCAGTGGCGGATTTCAATCGCGCCTCCTTCATCCATGGACTCTGCCGAATTTTTTAAAAGATTAAGCACAGCTTCCTTCATCCAGTTGTAATCGCAGAAAAGGGGAAGTTCTGATTCTGAGGCGACCTTCACATGGATCCCTCTCTTTTCTAAAACAGGAGCAAGTTCTGTGCAGGCTCCCTCCAAGATATCCTCCACCCTGGCGGGCCTTAAAATCAGTTTTAACCGGCCGGCCGCCAGACGGCCGGCTGACAGAAACTCTTGGACACTCTCCTGAAGCCGGTCGCACTGCCTGGAACAGTCCTCCAGCTTTTTCTGAAACCCGATTCCTATCTCCATCAGATCCAAATCCAATCGGATAGCCGTCAGAGGCGTTTTCATCTGATGAGCCATATTTTCCATAAACCGACAGAGCTCCTCCTTTTCCTCCTGAACCACCTTTGTCATATGCCGGTTCCTCAGATAAAGAAGTTCCGCCTGATTGGAAAGGGCCGCCAAAACTCCCTCTTTCCATTCAGCCAGACTGACCGCCCTACCTGCCGTCATCTGTTCCAGACACAAAGAAAATCTCCGGATTTCCCTGCAAATCCCCGACAGCTTTCCTGTCATATAGAAGAAGCAGGATAGAAAAGCAGCCATGGCAATGAGCGAAAAGAGCCAGACGCCTCCATATCCGCTCTTCCCGGCAACAGCCAGTAGCTCTTCTGCCTGAAGCTCTCCGTAAATCCCGATAAGCGCCTTTGTAAACCTGGCCTCCTGCACTGCCCGCTCTACAAACGCCACTGCAAGCCCTCCGGCAAACATCACTGCCGCCATTAGGAAAAAGCCGGTCCGAATCTGTCTCATCTCTCTGTTTTCATAACATTCCATCTTCCCTGCCCCTCTCTGTCCAACCTGCTCACCGCTGTCGGAAACCGGCCCGTTCCTGTTGCCTAACCTGTTTCCCAGGCCGCCTTTCCGCCGCTTCCGGAGCCTGACCCTTCCGTTTTCCTGCTTTTATCGAAAGGATTTCCTGTCCTTTTACCGCTCCACCGGCGCTCTCCATCGATAGCCTGTCCCCCGGACCGTTTCTATATAAGAGTCTCCGTCAAAACTTCCCAGCTTTTCCCGCAGGCGGCTTACGTGAACCCGTATCGTATTATCTTCGATATACTGCCCGCTTCTGTCCCAGACCGCCCGGACCAGTTCTTCTCTGGAGACGGCCCCGGGCCAGGCCTCCATAAACAGATAAACCATCTGGCATTCTTTGGGCGTGAGAAGCAACTCTTCTCCGTTTCTCTCCAGCTTTCTGTTTTTCAGATTCAGCCTGAACCTATCGCTGCGCCAATACTGTTTCCTCCCTCCGGAATCTCTTCCCTCCCCTTCGCCTCCCTCTCCCCTGTTTCCGGAACATTCCGAGCGTCGGATCAGAGCCTGAACCCTGGACAAAAGTTCCTTTAGCCGAAAGGGTTTCGCCACATAATCATCCCCTCCAAGCTCCAGTCCTCGGACCACATTGGCTTCATCGGAAAAAGCAGTCAGAAATAATACGGGAGTGTTTGATACCTCCCTCAGCTTTTTACACACCCAGAACCCGCTCTCCCCCGGCAGTTTCACATCCAGGATACAGAGCGCCCATGGTTCCCTCCTCAGCTCTTTGAGGGCCTCCTCGCCGCTTACCACCCCAAAAGGCTCATATCCTTTGTCCAAAAGAGCCTCCATAAGCCCTTCCCGGACAGATTTCTCATCTTCTACCACTAAAATCCGTTTTCCCATCGTTTCCTCCCTGGGATTTAATATACCATAAACATTGACTTTTTGGCAGACCCTATGCTATTCTGATGAAAAAAGGGGGTATCTGGCATGAATTATCGCAAACTTGGCCGTACCGGCATCCTGGTCGGTGAAATCGGTATGGGATGTGAAGGGTTTCTGGAAAAATCCGACGAAGCCGTAAAGGCGTTTCTGGATCTGATGGAGGAGGCCGGCGCCAACTGCATCGATCTGTATTCACCCGACCCGAGTATGCGCTCCGCCCTCGGGAAAGCGCTGAAGGGACGTCGGGAAAAATTTGTCCTGGAGGGACACCTTTGTACTGTCTGGAAAGACGGGCAGTATAAGCGCACCCGCAATATGACAGATGTAAAAGAAGGCTTCGAGGACCAGCTCAAACGTCTTGGAACAGATTATCTGGACATCGGGATGATCCATTATGTGGACTCTGTATCCGAATGGGAATCCATCCAAAACGGCCCGGTGATGGACTATGCCTTGGAATTAAAAAAGGCCGGAACCATCAAGGCCATCGGCCTTTCCAGTCACAACCCGGAGGCTTCCCTGGCCGCTGTACATACGGGACTCATCGACGTACTTCTGTTCAGTATCAACCCCTGCTATGACCTGCAGCCTGCCCATGAAAATCTGGAACTTTTGTGGGATGAAAAAAGTTATGAAAAGCCCCTTGTCAATATGGAACCGCTTCGCCAGGAATTATATGAAACCTGTCAGCGTCTCGGCGTGGGCATCACTGTCATGAAAGCCTTTGGCGGCGGCGATCTTTTAAAAGAAGAGCTCTCCCCTGCCGGCAAGGCCCTGACCCCTTATCAATGCCTCCACTATGCCTTAAGCCGTCCCGGCGTGGCCTGTGTGATGTCCGGCGCCAGAAGTCCGGAGGATTTAAGGCGCAGTCTGGCCTATGAGGATGCTTCTGATCAAGAAAAAGATTATGCAGAAGCGTTCGCATCCTTTCCCAAAATAAGCTGGAAAGGCCACTGTATGTACTGCGGCCACTGTGCGCCCTGCCCCAAAGGCATCGATGTGGCCTCTGTCACCAAGTTCCTGAATCTGGCCCGCGCCCAGGGAGGAGTTCCAGAAACGGTCCGGGAGCATTACGCCGTTCTTTCTCATACGGCCTCAGAATGTGTTCAGTGCGCTGCCTGCGAGAGTCGTTGTCCTTTCCAGGTTCCCGTTAGAAAGAACATGGAAGAATCAGCAAAACTTTTCGGAAAATAATAAAAACTAAAAAATTCCGCCTGTGCGTCAGATACAAAATCGCACAGGCGGAAATTTTTATTCTCCAAAATCCGTCCGGATATCTCCGCTGGAGTAATATACTTTTCCGGCCTCATAGGGAATCCCCTTGGCCGCAAACATTTCCTCCATGGTCACGAGCTGAAACCCTCTCGCCTTAAGCTCCGGAATAATGGTCCGGCACGCTTCGACGGTCTCCGGATGAATATCATGCATCAGGATAATATCGCCGTCCGCTGCCTTCTTTACTTCGTCATAAAGCACACACTGGATTGTGGACTCCGGATCCTTTGTTTCCCAGTCCAGCGTATCCACATTCCAGCGCGCCATGGGATATTGAACCACATCGCGCACATGGTTGTTCCATGCACCGTAGGGAGGACGCACCGTACTGGTCGCCGGGAGTCCCCAGCCTTTCAGTACATCATTGACCCCTTCAATCTGAGCCACAATCTCTTCGTCGCTGATCTTCCTGAAATTCTCATGGTTCGCCGTATGATTTCCTACCTGACAGCCAAGCTCCAGCTCCCTTCGGATAATCGCTTCGGCGCTTTTGCCTTTTAACGCATCGCCGACCACAAAGAAGGTCGCCCTGGCATCATTTTCCTCCAGAATATCCAGAAGCTCCAGCGTCGTCGACGCCTTGGGTCCATCGTCAAAGGTCAGGCATACCATGGGTTTTGTCGGGTCCACTTTGCCGGACACGGGAGCCTGAGTCTCCTGTCCGTTTCCGGCCAGATCCATGGCAAGGTATTCTGAAAGCGCTTCCATGGGAACTGTGCAGGAAAGCTCTTCTGACACACCTTCTATCAGTGTTTCTCCTGGGAAATATAAAGTCAGTCCATCTTCATTCCAGGTATAATACTTAAAGCTCGCTTCGGTGGCTTCTGCTGCTCCCTCCTTCAGAGTCCCGCCCTGGGTCTGCACAAACTCCTTTGTCTTTCCTGACAGGAACTCCAGATACCCCTCCTTCAGGATATCTGAAAGAGCCATCTGTGCTCCATCCGACATCCGGTAAGTATAAGTTTCTATCTGGGCGCCGCTCTCATCCGCCTGCGGCAGCTCTTTCTCAATGTTGAATTTGACGGAAACCAGGGCTTCTCCGGTCTGATAGGACTCATAATCCGCTACCATAGTCATGCGCGTCCGCCCGTCTGTCCGCATACTCTGAACCTGTTTCTTAAATACAGAAACCAGATCATCCACTCTCTGGCCGATGGCTTCGTCTATCGTCTCGTTTCCAAGCACTGGATAATGAACGGCATATCCCTCATAATCTGCCAGTTCTTTCGCCGTCTGAGCGGTTCCTGCCTCCTGCTTCTGTGCCGGAACAGTAAAGGGAAAGTCCGCATCAGAGAGCCTGTCGTCCATCGGCGTTTCCCCACTTGTCTGTGGTTCCTGAGTCGCTGCTGCCGGCTTACTGGAGTCCTCTTTTTTCCCAAATATCAACCACAGGACCAATGCCAGAGCCAGTACGGCTACAGCTACAGCCAGCGTTATGATCACAACTTTTTTCCGCTTCTGCTGCTCTTCCTTCTCTGCCTTCTGCCTGCGATATTTCTCTTCTTCCCAACGTGCCCAGCGTGCTTCCGAACTGCCTCTCGGAGACGGCTTCCTCGCCCTGGACTGCGAGCCCCGGGCTGGCTGCTGTCCTCCTCCGGACGCCTGCCCCCTTCCCGCCGACGGCTGACCCTGGGCGGGCTGACCTTCCCTGGACGCCTGCTGCCTTCCGGCCATCGGCCGACGCCCCGTTGAGTGCTGCCCTCGAACGGGCTGACCTGCTCCGCCTGCCTGCGCTCTTCTCGCTGTCGGCTGCCTCCTGGCCGGCTGCTGATTTCCGGCTGTCGGCTGGGATTCCAAAGCCGCCCTGCGATTTGACGCCGGAACCTCATTCACCGTATGCCCTCTCTCCTTACTCTGTCCATGCTCCGTCTGCACTCTGTTTCTGGATCTGTGGGAAAGTCGAAGGTTCTCTGGCCTTCTTTCAGTCCTGTCCTCTTGTGACATTCTTTCAACCTCTTTTACTTAATATTGTATCTAATACTTCCTAATTACCATAACATATATTTTTGAAGATGGCCTTAACAAAATATGACAATTTTCTTACTTTGCGCGCCTTTTCCCTTTCATTTAGATTCCAAGAAACGACTTTACCACCGCTTTCATCTCTGAAATCTCGCAGACTGTCTTATGAAGCACAGTGGCTGTTCGGATTTCTTCCACAGCCGCTGGCACCGGAATCCCGGAAAGCTCCGACAACCGATCTGCCAGCGCAAAATCCTCCATTCCATCATATTTCCCGTCGATGGCTTCCATGACACTCCGTGTAAACTTATAGGGACTTGCCGTGGCGGCAATCACCATCTTTTTGTCGTCCTTTGTCTTTTCCCGGAAGGCCCGCCCCACATAAGAAGCCACTGCCGTATGCGGATCCAGCACATACCCGGTCCGATCATATACTGCTCTGAGCTCTGCCGCCGTCTCTTTCTCCCCGGCAAAACCGCCGGCAAAATCCATAAGCTCTTTTCGCATCGCCTCTGTGATCTCGTACCGTCCTGTCTCAGAAAGCTTCCGCATCAAAGCCGCGTCCTGCCCCGCGTCGTTCCCTGCAATTTTATAGACCAGGCGCTCCAGGTTGCTGGATATCAGAATGTCCATGGAAGGGGAGCTGGTCAGAATAAACTCCCGGTTCCTGTCATAAGCTCCCGTATGGAAAAAGTCAAACAACACCTTGTTTTCATTGGAGGCGCAGACAAGTTTTCCTATCGGCACTCCCATAAGCTTTGCATAATAGGCCGCCAGAATATTTCCAAAATTTCCGGTAGGCACCGTCACATGAATCTCTTCGCCGTCGGCGATGACGCCTCGCTTTAAGAGCTGGCCATAAGCGTATACGTAATAAACTACCTGAGGCACAAGGCGGCCGATATTGATAGAATTGGCCGAAGAAAACTGATAGCCAGAAGCTCCCAGCTCCTTTTTTAACTCCTCGTCGCCGAACATGGCTTTGACGCCGTTTTGAGCATCGTCAAAATTCCCATGGATTCCTACTACAAAGGTATTTGCCCCCTTCTGGGTGACCATCTGCTTTTTCTGAATAGGGCTTACCCCGTCCTTTGGATAAAATACAATAATTTTCGTTCCGGGGACATCGGCGAAACCTGCCAGAGCCGCTTTTCCGGTGTCGCCGGAAGTAGCTGTCAGAATGACGATCTCATTCCCCACCTGATTCTTTTTAGCCGCAGTCACCATAAGATATGGAAGGATGGACAAAGCCATATCCTTGAAAGCAATGGTAGGACCGTGAAACAGCTCCAAATAATAGACGCCGTCCGCTTCCTTCAGAGGGACGATCTCCTCTGTATCAAATTTATCGTCATATGCGCCGTCAATACAGGCACGAAGCTCCTCCTCCGTAAAATCAGTCAGAAACTGCCTCATAACTGCCAGAGCCGTTTCCTGGTAAGAAAGCGCCGAAAACTCTTTCATACTCATAGGCAGAGCAGGAATGCGATCAGGTACAAACAATCCGCCGTCATCCGCCAGCCCTTTTAAAATCGCCTGGGAAGCAGTCACCTTTCCTCCTGCTCCTCTTGTACTTCCGTATAATAATCCACACATATCGTTTTCCTCTCTGTTTTTTCTGCCGAAAACGGGCAGTTTTTACACTAAACCTCATCATAACACAGGGACTCACATTTGTCACCCCCCGGTTTTCCCATGACCTATGGGCGTTTTTTGTCGAAATCGCATCATACTTCTTCGCGGAGTTCCTATCTGTCCTAATTCCGATCGTAAAACGCCCGTGGATTTCCACGGGCGTCGGATGTTCATGCCTGTTTCTTTGTCTCGTTGATATAGTTCATAAGGCCTTCCGCCGCGATAATCTTCTGCATAAATTCCGGAAAAGCCTGCCCCTTAAACTGGGTGTTCCTGGTCTTATTATAAATCATTCCGCTGTCGAAATCAATTTCTACCTCGTCTCCGGCCTCAATGCCTTTGGATGCTTCCGGACATTCAATAATGGGAAGGCCGATATTGATGGCGTTCCGGTAAAAAATCCGGGCAAACGTTTCGGCTATCACGCAGCTCACTCCCGCCGCCTTAATGGAAATCGGGGCGTGTTCCCTGGAAGATCCGCAGCCGAAGTTTTTCGAAGCCACGATGATATCCCCCTTCTTTACCTTCTTCACAAAATCCTTGTCGATATCCTCCATGCAGTGAGTCGCCAGTTCCGCCGGATCAGAGGAATTTAAATATCTTGCCGGGATAATCACGTCCGTATCTACATTGTCTCCATATTTAAAAACAGTTCCCTGTGCCTTCATAACATCCTCCTTTTACATTCCCAGTTCTTCCGGCCCGGAAATTCTCCCGGTCACAGCGCTGGCCGCCGCCACTGCAGGACTTGCCAGATAAATCTCCGAAGCCACATGGCCCATCCGGCCCACAAAATTCCGGTTGGTGGTGGACACACACCGCTCTCCTTCTGCCAGCACTCCCATATAGCCGCCCAGACAGGGGCCGCAAGTAGGCGTGCTCACAATGGCTCCGGACTCGATGAACGTCTTTAAAAGTCCCTCTTCCATAGCCTGCAAATAAATCTTCTGAGTGGCAGGGATCACAATGACGCGGACTCCCTTTTTCACTTTCCGTCCCTCCAGAATCTTCGCGGCCACACGCAGATCCTCCATACGTCCGTTGGTACAGGAACCGATAACCACCTGATCAATATCGATTTTACCTGTCTCGTCAATACTCCTGGTATTTTCCGGAAGGTGCGGGAAGGCCACTGTGGGGCGAATACTGGAAAGATCCAGGCGGATCACCCGGGCATAGGAGGCATCTTCGTCCGCCTCATACACCCGGAAAGGACGCATAGAATGTTCCTTCATGTAGGCTTTGGCCTTCTCATCCACCGGGAAAATTCCGTTTTTGCCTCCTGCCTCAATGGCCATATTGGCAATGGTAAACCGATCGTCCATAGAAAGCTCGGCGACGCCTTCCCCGGTAAACTCCATCGACTGATACAAAGCTCCGTCCACTCCAATCATACCAATGATATGAAGGATTACGTCCTTGCCGCTGACCCATTTCTGAAGTTTTCCGGTAAGTTCAATCTGAATCGCCGAAGGTACTTTGAACCAGGCTTTGCCTGTAGCCATACCTGCCGCCATGTCCGTGCTTCCTACTCCTGTGGAAAAAGCGCCCAGCGCGCCATAGGTGCAGGTATGAGAATCTGCGCCGATGACCACGTCTCCGGCCACCACCAGTCCCCGTTCCGGGAGAAGCGCATGTTCGATCCCCATCTCTCCCACATCAAAGAAATTGGTAATCTCATGCCTTGCGGCAAACTCCCTCACACATTTGCAGTGCTCTGCCGACTTGATATCCTTGTTTGGAACGAAATGATCCATAACAAGAGCAATCTTGTCTTTATCAAACACAGAACTGTCTTTCATCTTCCCGTCCATCTCATGAATTGCCACCGGGGAAGTGATATCGTTCCCCAAAACCAGATCCAAATCCGCCTCGATCAACTGTCCGGCCTCCACGGATTCAAGACCTGCATGAGCTGCCAGAATCTTCTGCGTCATTGTCATTCCCATAGATTCATCCTCCTTATTCACTCTGAGCCCCATTATACCATCCTCCAAACCATAATTGAAATACGGATTTTGCATGTTTACTATTCTCTCAGGTTATGTTATAATAATAGAGAAAGGAGGCCTTATTTTGGAACAGAATTTGTCCTTATACCGTATTTTTTTTGAAGTCGCCCAAACCGGAAACATTTCCCGCGCCGCCAAAAACCTGTATATCAGCCAGCCTGCCATCAGCAAAGCCATCAGCAGACTGGAGGATAACCTTCGTCTCCCCCTCTTTATCCGAAATTCCCGCGGCGTCCAGCTCACCGACGAGGGGGTGATTTTATTTGAACACGTACGCGACGCCTTCGGGACTCTAAGCCACGGGGAAGATGAGCTGAAGCGAATGGTGGAACTCGGTGTCGGCCACATCCGCATCGGTGTCAGCACCGTACTCTGCAAATATGTGCTTCTCCCCTGTTTAAAAGAATTTATCGCCCGTTATCCCCATGTAAAATTCACCATCCACAACCAATCCACCCTTCAGACCCTGGAACTTCTGGAAAAACAGCAGATCGACCTGGGCCTGACTGCCGAGCCGACCCACAAAAAAAACATCACTTTTGACAAAGTGATGGACATCGCAGACGGTTTTTTAGCGACTCCCGCCTATTTAACCAACATGCGCCTAAGAGGAGGAGGCGCCCAGTCTGATATTTTTAAAAACGGCACCATCCTGATGCTGGAAAAAGGGAACGTAACTAGAACTTATATCGAAGATTATCTTCGGGAGCAGCATCTGGAACCGTCTCATCTTCTGGAAGTTTCCACCATGGATCTTCTGGTAGACTTTGCCAGAATCGGTCTTGGCGCCGGCTGTGTAATCAAAAACTTCGTGCAGGAAGAGCTGGAAAACGGAACCTTCGTGGAGATTCCCATGTCTCCGCCCATCCCCGACCGGACCATCGGCTTTGTCTACAATAGCCAGTCCGCCCATTCCAAGGCCCTCGCCATGTTTATCCGGTTTTACAGACATTTTTATCATCCGACGGCTTCTACTTAGAGAATGAGCTTGAACCACCATGAAGAAACTCGTAATCCAAAATAATTTTCACCTTAAAAGCAAACAAAACAAAAAAAATTTTCTATTATAATATAGTAGAAACAGATATTATATTATTCGGAAGGTTAAAGTTTTATGAAAAAAATCGAATGGGAGAAAAAGTTTCATATCGGCGTGGAAATCATAGACAAGGCGCACGCCAAACTTTTTAAAATTATAAATAAGCTGATTGATCTTTCCAACAATCCAAACACTGCCAAACACACCTGCAAAGAAATGGTCAAATATCTGGAAGCTTATTCCATGGCGCATTTTTCAGAAGAAGAAGACTACATGCGTTCCATCCGCTACAGTGGATATGCAAGGCACAAACAGGTCCATGACAATTTTAGAGATCAGACTCTGGTCTCCCTCAAAAAGGAACTGGAGCGATCCGATTACTCCCAGACGGCTGTCCAGCATCTGATTGTAGTCATGCAATCCTGGCTGACGGAGCATATCATGAAAATGGATCAGGCCATTGTGAAAAAAGCCGTCGAGCAAAAAGAGCTCCATTGTTCCGGACAAATTTCCCTTATATCCAGAGCAGTCAGCCGCGCCATGTTGGACGTATTCCAGACAGAGGTAAAACTTGTCAACGCAGATTATAAGGGCAGAACCATCGGAGACGGATTTTACTGCTACCAGTGCTATGACATTGAAAGCCAGATTCGGCTACGACTTCTTCTGGGAGTGGAAAAGCCTCTGTTTCTCCACGGAGCCAGCCGCATATACGGAAAGCGGGAGGTCATGCACAACGACACTCTGACGGCCGAAGCGATTCTTCCGGTTTTTGAACCGCTTTTTTCCCATATGGGAAAATTTTTCCAGGGAGAAGCGGAACATGAGCTGGATACAGATAATCTGCTGGACAAGGATGCTTTTCGCACAGATTTTATGAAAGGCCACCCTTGCAGCCTCTTATTCGGCAGCAAACTCGGATACTTCATCTTCTGCTATCGTACCTGGAGGGTAAAAAGTCCGGATTCGAAAACGGTTGCGAAAACGCCTCCGGAACCACTCTAAATTTCACTCCCCTGTGGCGGTATTCTTTTTATGGTACCGCCACTCCCTTTCCCCTCAGGTAAAATACTGCGAGCTGTGTTCTGTCCCGAAGTCCCAGTTTTTCCAGAATCGCGCTTAAATAATTCCTTACCGTTCCCTCACTCAGACACATCACGCCGGCAATCTCCCGGTTACTGAGTCCCTCAGCCACCAAGCGGATCAATTCTTTCTCCCGTTCTCCCATGGAATAATCGGAAAGGTCAGCGCCTGTTTTCTGCATCATCAGTTCCGGAAGCCTTGCCATCACCTCATTCCCAAACACGCTCTGGCCAGACATGACCGCCTTTAACGCCGGAGCGATAGAAGCGATGTCCTGTTTGATCAGATATCCTTTGGATCCTATCGTCAATGCCCGTAAAATATATTCATCGTCAAAAAAAGTGGTCAGAAAAAGAATCCTCGCCTCCGGATGATTTTTTAAAATCTTCTCTCCTGCGTCCAGACCGCTTCCTCCACCCATCCGAATATCCATCAAAAGAATATCCGGTTTATATTCTTCATAAAGGCGTACCGCCTCCGGACCGTTTCCTCCTGTCGCCAGAACGGTAATTCCCTCCTCTGCCTGCAAAATCGTCTGTAAAGACAGACAGACCAATTTGTCGTCATCCACAATGATAATGTTCATCTATTCAGTCCCTTTCCCGGGAGGGGAATCGACACAAAGAGGCGAAATCCCATCTCCCTGTCAACCCGAAAATTTCCGCCAAACGCCTCAGCCCTCTCCTGGATATTCTGTAAACCGATCCCGCCGCCAGATGCAGGGCCAGCTTGTGTTCCATTATCCCGGATAACAAGCTGACACATGGCCGGATGCTCTACCACGGAGATTTCCGCCCAGTCGGCATTGCTGTGCCTTGCAATATTAGAAAGCCCTTCTTTTACAATGGCGATCATACAGTAACTAATATCCGCCGGCAAGATTCCCGCTTTATATCGGACCGTTACCAGACAGAACTGAAACTCCTCCGCCAGCTTTTTTAACTGAAGTTTTAGATCCACAGCCTCATCATGAAGATTATGAACACTCTCCCGAACACTATCCATGGCTTCCGAGAGAGTCTCTTTCACCGTTCCAAGCTGATCCGATACTTCTTCCTGCCCATGGACCACCATCATGGCGCTTATCTGCAAAAGAGCTCTGGTCAGAAGATGTCCCACGTTGTCATGGATCTCTCTGGCAATTCTGTTTCGCTCGTCCAACGTCGCCAGTCTCACTTCATAATCCTGCTTTTCCATCAGTTTCCTGTTCTTCTTTTCCAGATAGAGAGCCTGCTCTCTGGTAGAATCCTGCATCCGAAAATAAGCTCCCACAGCTCTCTCATACGCCGCCGTCCGGAGACTTAAAAGGCAGGCCACGCTGCAAAAGAGACCACTTGTCAAAAAGCCTTTCAGCTCCCGCCTCACAGCAAAACCAGGCAGAGCAATCATCCAGAGCAGGCGAAAGCGCCACCTGTTTTGCCCAGTGAAGCAATCATAAGCCACCGGCGCCAGAAACAGGGAGAACTCTCCCTTCCAAAGTCCCAGGAGACAGTAAAAAATCCCGATCCCTCTCCACCTCTCCGCCTTCAGGACATTTCCAAGAGAAGAAACCACAAGGGCGCCCAGAAACGCCGTCACTCCCCAATGCCCTACGTCGATGTTCCCCCATATTAAAGGGAGGAAACCCAAGAAAAATAAGAGCAGTTTATCCGCCAGTTTTTGCATTGTCATCCTCCCCGATATCCAAGTACTTTTCTTCCATTCTAGCGAATCTGTTTAAAATAAGCAATACAAACATGACAGATGTCATTTTAATCTATTGACATCCTTCACTGTTTTTTTCTCCCGGATTCCTTTATGATAAGACTATACTTAAAAAGAAAGGACCTTACATATGATTCATGTAAAAAATTTAGTGAAACGTTACGGGAAGCTGATTGCCCTGGATCATTTTAATCTGGATGTGAATAACGGGGAAATTTTCGGACTGCTGGGACCAAATGGAAGCGGAAAGACCACTGCCATCAACTGTATTTTGTCTCTTCTGACTTATGACAAGGGAGAAATTACCTTATTCGGGAAACCCATGTCCCCGACCAATTATGAAAGTAAACGCAAGATTGGAGTCGTTCCCCAGAATGTAGCCGTATTCAATGAACTGACCGTTCTAGAAAATATCGACTACTTTTGCAGTCTGTATGTGCCGGATAAATCCAAAAGAAAAACTCTGGTGGAAGAAGCCGTCGCCTTTGTCGGCCTTTCTGACTATCGGAAGTTTCTGCCGAAAAAACTTTCCGGCGGCCTTCTAAGGCGCCTGAACATTGCCTGCGGCATTGCTCATAAGCCGGATCTCATCTTTTTGGATGAGCCTACAGTGGCCGTGGATCCTCAGAGCCGGAACAACATTCTGGAAGGCATCAAGGCCTTAAATGCCTCCGGCGCCACAGTTGTCTATACTTCCCATTATATGGAAGAAGTGGAGCAACTTTGCTCCCGCATTATGATTATGGACAAAGGACGCGCCATCGCCACCGGGACCAAAGAAGAGCTGACAGCGCTTATTCACACTGGAGAAAAATTGACAGTGGAAGCCGCCGCTCTCCCTATTTCTCTGTTGGAGCAGATACGAAATCTTCCGGACGTCCTCCGCGCCGATTATATCGACGGCCATTTAAAAGCCGACTGCAAGGGGAATGGCCACCCGGTTATCGACGTCCTTGACCTGCTCCGCCAGTCAGGGGTACGCTTTGGCCAGGTTTATTCAGAACCGCCCACTCTAAACGACGTATTTTTGGAAATCACCGGAAAACAGCTTCGGGATTAAGGGAGGGACCTATATGCTTGCAAATCTTTACTGGAAACGGATCCTTGTTGCCGTCCGGAACAAGGATACGCTTATATGGACTTGGATTTTTCCTCTGATGATGGCGACTCTCTTTTATTTCGCTTTTTCCGGCCTCAATGACGCAGAACTTTTAAAAACCATTCCCGTGGGAATGGTAGTCTCGGACGAATATGAAAAAGACGCCGCTTTTCAGACCACTCTTGCAACAGTTTCAGATCCAGAGGAAGGGTTTCTTGCGCTCACGGAATATGGTACGGAAGAAGCAGCAAAAGAAGCTTTAAAAGAAGGAAAAATTGAAGGATTGATCTACCTGGAACAGGGGACTCCAAAGCTTTCTGTTACTAAAAATGAACTCAATCAGACTATTTTAAAAGGCTTTCTGGATCAGTATATCCAGACGAAACATACTATCGTGTCTCTTCTTGAGAAAGGAGTTTCTGATGCCTCTCAGATTTTGTCTTTGTTTGAGACAGCATCCTGGACCGAAGCGATCTCTCTTTCCAAGAATCCTCCCTCCAATACGGTCAATTATTTTTTCGCACTTCTTGCCATGGTGTGCATGTATGGCGGTTTTCAAGGGATGGCCAGCGTTTCCTATCTGCAGGCCAATCTCTCTTCCATGGGAATCAGGAGGACTCTTTCTCCTGTAAAACGCTTCCCCATGGTGTTTTTTGACCTTCTGGCCACCCTTACAGTGCATATGGCCTGCCTGCTGTTTTTGCTGGCCTATCTGGTGTTCATCCTTGGCGTTGATTTTGGCTCCAACCTTTTTTCCGTCATCGTCACCTGCCTTTTCGGAAGTTTTTTAGGACTGTCTTTCGGCGCTTTTGTCACTGCAATCTCCCGCGCCAAGGAAGGCGTCAAAGTGGCGGTTATTATCACCGTCTCTCTCATATGCAGTTTCGGCGCAGGCATGATGGTTTCCGGCATTAATTATAAAATCGCCCAGATCCTCCCTGGTCTTTCCTGGCTGAATCCGGCGGCAAGGATTTCCGACGCGCTCTACTGCTTGTACTATTATGACGGATACAGCCAGTATTTCCTGAATCTGGGAATCCTAGCCGCAATGACCCTTGTATTTTCTGTAATCACCGCATTTTTCCTGAGGAGGCAGCGCTATGAAAGTCTTTAAAGCTTCTCTGTTAATTTTAAGGCGCCGCGCGGCGCAGGTGACGGTTTATTTCGTCATGTTCACTACCATGTTTGTCATCATTGCTTCTTTTTACTCCGAACAGATGACGACAGATTTTTCTGCTGTCCGTCCCCCTTTTACCGTCATCAACCGGGATCAGGATACGCCTCTGACAGAAGGACTCCTTGCGTTTCTCCGGGAACGCGGCGCGGAGCAAGTCTTTCCAGATGAAAAAAAAGAGCTTCAGGATGCTACTTTTTATCACGCCACAGAATACATTCTGATCATACCGGAGGGTTTTGACGAGGCTATCTGGAACGGCTCTTCTCTCCCTCTGGAAGCCGTATCTGTACCGGGAACAGGAAAAAGCTATTACCTGGACAGTCTGGTCAACCAGTACTGGAATTTTGTGAACGTTTATCACAAAGCGGCTCCCTCTCTTGACAAAGCGACCGTCTCCGAAATGGTTCTGGACGCCCTGGCAATGGAGTCCTCTGTGGAAATAGTACGTTTCTCCGGCAGTCAGCCGGTCAGCGAACTGTATGAATCATACAGCCGGGTCCAGTCTTATATCCTGATGGTACTGACCCTCCTTTGTGTGAGCAGTATTACCATGTCCTTCCGGCGCCCGGACCTGCATATGAGAAATCTCTGCGCCCCTCTCACCACCCGTCAAAAAAATCTGGGGCTGTTTCTTTACTGTGCCTTGACGGGGTTCTCTATCTGGGTTTCAACCTCCGCCGTAGGATTTTTCGTCTCTCTGCCAAGCCTGGAAGGGACAGACGGGCGGCTCATCGCTCTGCTCTTTTTAAACAGTTTTCTGTACACGCTGACGGCGCTTTCCATCGCCATGTTGTTAAATTATTTTATATCCAATCCCAATACCCAGAACGCCATTGCCAATTTCCTGGGGTTGGCTTTAAGTTTCCTGGGCGGCGCTTTTGTTCCGTTGGAGTTTCTAAGCGAAGGGCTGCGCGCCGCATCCCAGTTCACTCCAGTTTACTGGTATTCTCAGGCCGTATCCGATATCTGTCGCCTGGCGGTTGTGAATCAGGAAACGATGGCCCCCGTCTGGCGCTCCTTTGCCATGGAGCTTGCCTTTGCTATCGCCATTCTCTGTCTGGCTCTGGCAGTGGGAAAATCCAAAAACAAAGCGGAAAAATCTTTTGGCAGCACCAGAACAGAAATTGAAATGTAAATAAAAAACGGAGCGGTTACAAAGCAATCCAATCTCTGTAACCGGCCGCCGCCCCGTCGCTCTGTGTTTTGACCTGGTAGGCAGATTTTGCAGGTTTTGTGAGCATCGCGTCGCCTGCCTTGCTGACCGGCTTCTATGAAAGCAATGGCAGGCGATAAATGACAGCGCAACAAAACCCAAAAATCAACGTGGGTCAAAACACACAGCGGCAGGGCGGCGGCCGGTTAAAAATTGAAATTAAGTTTGTTTTGTAACGCCCCGGATTCTTTAAAGCTTCACGCCCTTGCTTACATTCACAATAAAATCCTGTACGTTGGTGACAATGCCCTTGGCAGAGAGACTTCCTCTGTCCGCCAGTTTGTTCACTGCAAACTCTGCGATATCCACACAGTAAAAATATACCTGTCGAATGGTTCCATCCGGCAGCATCCGGAAGGAAGGGGTCATATTGCCCACAGCAATGGAATGAAGGGTCGTAGCCATGCAGATAACAGTAGTCGCCTTTCTTACACAATCTCTCATGGCATTCTGACCGTCATATACGTCAGCGTAGACTTCCGGAAGAGGGCCGTCGTCACGAATGGATCCTACCAGCACCACCGGAATCTGTTTCTTGACACAGTTGTAAATGATTCCGTCTCTGATCTGTTCTTTTTCAATAAACTCTGGAATCGAGCCATGAAATTTTACCCGGTTGATGGTATCCAGGTGGTTATAATGTCCCATCGGATAACTCTCCTGAGTATAGATATCCTGTCCCAGGGCAGTCCTCAGATAGGCGCCCTCCAGATCATGGGTGGCCAGTGCATTTCCCGCAAGGAGGCCGTGAACATAACCGCCCAATACCAGTTTGGAAAAAGCTTCTCTGGAATCTGCGTCAAAAGCACAGGCCGGTCCCATCACCCAGAGAATATTCCCGTGTTCCCTTTCATACTCCAAAAGCTCATACAGATGATCGTAATCCTTGGAAAAAGCAGTTTCTCTCGACCGTCCCAAACGGAAAGCGAAGGTATCGTCCAAATGGCTTCCTCTCTCATGGAATCCGTCTGTATAGACATAAATCCCTTCCTCCGCCCTTTCTGTCCGGCCTACAAAGACCAGATCTCCGGCCTTCAGGTTCCGAAACTCCCGAACATGAACCTTTCCATTCTCATAAACTGCCACACAGTCCATCCGGCTTTCTTCTGCCAGGAGCCATTCCCCGGCCACCTTAAAATACTCCGGAAAGATTGTAGTAGAATGATAATTGAGCGGCGCTACCTTGTCTTTGGGCGCTGGCTCCCACCTCGCCTCCGGCGCTTCCCTGAACAGGGGCTTCGTAAAATCAGGCGCCGTGTACTTAAGCAGTTCAAAGCTCATCCTGGTTTCCTCCTTGTCTTTTATTTTTTTGCTCGTTTTTTACATTTCTTCTCCCAACATCCTGGCCAATCAACGGAAAATCTCCGGAAAATGTTTTATCTACAACATGTTTTTTTGTCCTGTATTGCATGATTCTTTTATTATTATACGTCAGTTTTTATTTTATGAAAAGCTATTTTTATTTTTGCCGGAATGTTCTAATTTTTATGAACTTTTTTCTTCATTTGACAGTTATCCCCAAACAAAAGATCCCCCCATCCGGCGTTGCCGGACGGGGGGATCTTTTAGGGTAAGATGATTTCTGTATTGCAGAAATCAGGGGTGACAATCATTATTTCAGATATCCATCAGTTGATAATGGTTTTCTCTGTCTGATAATCAAAAATATGAATCTTGCTGGCGTCCATAGCCAGAGTCACCGTATCGCCTGCCGCTACTTTCAGTCCTGCGTCCACAGAGGCTACCCAGCCTGCTTCGTCCATATCAAAGTAGACTAAAGCTGTGGAACCAAGCATTTCATAGACACGGACCTCTGCTGTAAACTGGGCTTTCTCGAATTTCTTCAAAGCCGCCTCGCCCTGATGGATATCCTCTGGACGGATTCCCATAACGACCTGTTTTCCCACATAGCCGCCGTTTTTGAGGGCTTTTGCCCTGGTCTCGTCCAGAGTAATGCTCTGTCCGGCAAATTTAAGCACTACGGAGTCGCCTTCCGCCACGGCGTTTGCCGTGATCATGTTCATCTGAGGAGAGCCGATAAAGCCCGCCACGAATTTATTGCAGGGGTGATTGTACAGATTCTCAGGCGTATCAATCTGCTGCACGATGCCGTCTTTCATGACGACGATCCTGGTTCCCAGAGTCATAGCCTCCGTCTGATCATGGGTAACATAGATAATGGTGCTTCCCAGACGCTGATGCAGTTTGGAAATCTCCACACGCATCTGTCCGCGCAGCTTGGCGTCCAGGTTGGAAAGCGGTTCGTCCATCAGAAACACCTTGGGGTTTCTCACAATGGCGCGGCCCATGGCTACACGCTGGCGCTGTCCGCCGGAGAGCGCTCTGGGCTTTCTGTCAAGAAGAGCTTCCAGATCCAGGATTCTCGCCGCCTCCCGCACCGCCTTGTCAATCTCATCCTTGGGCGTTTTTTTAAGCTTCAGGGAAAACGCCATGTTGTCATAAACCGTCATGTGGGGATACAGGGCGTAGCTCTGGAATACCATCGCGATATCTCTGTCCTTGGGCTCCACATCGTTGACCACTTTTCCGTCGATGATAAGCTCGCCAGAGGAAATATCCTCAAGGCCCGCCACCATTCGGAGAGTCGTGGATTTTCCGCAGCCGGACGGTCCGACAAAGATGATGAACTCCTTATCTTCGATATCCAGGTTAAAGTCTTTTACAGCCTCATATCCGTTGGGGTACTTCTTGCATACATTTTTTAACTGAACACTAGCCATAATTCCTCCTATATTATGTTTCGATTAAACATCTTTTTCAAGCAGCCACCGGATCCCATAAGGCTCCATTGCCACGTCCGCCGCTGCCATCGTTCTGCCGGAGAGCAGTTCCACATACTCTCCCTCTTCTTTGATCCATGCCGTTTTTTCCCAGGGAGAGAAATTAAACAGCGCGATCAGCCGCTCTCCGTCCAGCTCCCTTAAAAGCCCCAGGATGGCCGGCTCCCAGGTTTCCAGGGTACGGACCTCGGCCCGTCCCTCAAATACCTGATAACTCCGTCTGATACTCTCCATCTGCCTAAGCCCGTCAAACACATCCTGCCTCCACGAGCCGTTCACATACCGTTCTTTCGCCTCTTCCCAGTCAAAGGCTCCCCGGTGGAGATAGCGGGAATCGTCTGCCTTCCTACTATCCTCCTTATATCCGTAATCATTGAGCCGTCCTACTTCGTCTCCGCTGTAGATGACCGGCAAACCAGACTGGGTAAACATATAAGCGTGAAGCATTTTGTCACAGGAAACCGCTGTCCGAAGCGCCTCTTCTGAACCGCTCTGAAGCGCCGCCTCAATGCCGCACAGAGACGCTGTTGTTCCACACAGCCTTGCATCCCCGGAAGCCGGATCGTCGTTATAAAGCTCGCCCCGCGACAAAGATCCAAAACCGTTCCCCGTAAAATAGCCGTTCAAAAACTTCTTGTGGGCCGTCTCGTCCATGCCACGCGCCTTAAGCCATCCGTATTCCAGCCCCCAGCCGATGTCGTCATGGCACCTCAGATAATTGAGGAACAAATACTCCTTCGGCAGGCCGCACACGATATCCATCTGCCGCCTTAAAAGTCCGGTGTCCTTTGTGGCCACCGTATGCCAGGTCGTCGCCATGGTCGTCACATTATAGAGCATATGGCATTCCGGTTTCTCCACCGTCCCGAAATAAGGGACCACCCGCTCCGGCTCCATAACCACTTCTCCAAGGAGCAGCACGCCGGAGCAGACCACCTCGCAGATCATCCGAATCATCCGCACAATGCTGTGTACCTGCGGAAGGTTTCTGCATCTTGTTCCAAGCTCTTTCCAGATATAGGGGACTGCATCGATACGGATAATATCCACGCCGTGGTTGGTCAGATTCAGAAGATTATCCACCATGGCGTTAAACACTGCCGGATTCCGATAATTCAGATCCCATTGATAAGGATAGAAACTGGTCATCACAAACTTTCCCATATCGGGAAGCCATGTGAAATTTCCCGGGGCCGTGGTGGGAAATACCTGTGGACAGGTCTCCTCGAACCTCGCCGGAATATCGTAATTATCATAAAAGAAATACCGATCCTGATACTCCGTTTCTCCTGCTCTGGCCCGTCTCGCCCATTCGTGCTCTTCAGAAGTATGATTCATCACGAAATCCAAACAGACACTGATCCCTCTCTTTCGGCAAGATGCCGCCAGATGAGACAAATCCTCCATGGTCCCAAGCTCTGGTTTTACTTTCGTGAAATCGGATACTGCGTATCCGCCGTCATTCTTTTCTTTCGGCGAATCCAGAAGGGGCATCAGGTGTAGGTAGTTGACCTGACATTCCTGGATATAATCCAGCCGCTCTTCCACGCCTTTCAGATTTCCGGCAAAAGCGTCCACATAGAGCATCATACCTGTCATATCGTTTTTCTTATACCAGTCCGGCTCCTTAAGTCTCGCCTCATCTAGACTTTTCAGGGCCTCCTCCCGCTCTTTATACCGGGCCGAAAGCCGCTCTAGGAGCGCTTCGAACATGTCTGTTCGCCCCTCATAAAGCTCACAGTAAAGCCATTTCAGCTCATCCAGATGCATTGCCAGACGTTCCTCAAACACCGTTTTCATGCCTGCCTCCTGATGTCTTAATATCGATAATACCGTTTCATTTCCTCCTCAAACTGGGCATTTGTTTCCACGTAGAGAAGTTCGCCCCTGGTGAGGAGAGTAAGTACCGGAGCATTCGGTCGGTTGGAAGTAAAATCCCGTACCGTACGTCCGCCCGGCAGGCGGCGTCCCCGCTCCACTTCCTCAATCTCTGTCCGGGTTCCCCGGTAAAGTTCTTTTCGCTTTTCTTTGCGAATGATCTTGGAGATGGTCAGGTCGCCGTTTACATATTCGTATTCATATTCAATCTTCCAGCTCCGAAACAGGAAGAATCCGGCAACTGCCAGAATAATAGTCGGAAAGACCATGATTGCCGCGAAGAAAAACGCGTCGGCAAAAAATACGATCACTGCCGAGGTAAGCACTGCTTTGATAAGCTGCTGCTTTCTGCTCAGTACATGGGGCACGCACCATTCAAACACGACGTCTCTCATACGGTCTCCTCCATCATATGCAACCGAAACTGAATGCCTTCATACTGTTTCAAACTTCCGGGAATGGGCAGTCCCGCATTCATCAGAACCGCGCCGGAATACCGCTTTCCTTCATTCCCTTTTATTTCATAGAACGCTTTCTTCTTTAATCCTTTAAGCTTTAAATAAAGCTGTCCGTCGTTGCCCTCCGTGTCTGTGAGAATCAGACTCACCAGCGCTTCCTTTTTATCCGTCGACACATGCTGCCATGCTGTCACATAATGATTCTCAAAAGGGCTCGTCAGTCGGTAATAATCTCCCTCGGCGATGAGGCTGTAGTTTTCTTTATAGGACTCTACCTGCTTCCTGCAAAGCTCTTTCTCCTCCCGGTCGAGGACTGTGGAGTTAAGCTCATAGCCCAGGACTCCGCCCGACGCCACAATCCCTCTGGTCGCCAGGCTCACCGTCCGCCCCGTCTGGTGGTTGGGGCAGATGGAAACATGAGCCTCCAGGCTGCTCATCGGATAGACGAAGGAGGTTCCGTACTGGATTTTCAACCGGTTGATGGCGTCTGTGTTGTCGCTGCACCAGATTTGCGGCTGGTAGTAGAGCATGGCCGGGTCGAACCGTCCGCCGCCGCCGCTGCATCCGCAAAAGAGCACGTCCGGGTGGGTCAAAATCACTTCATCCATGATCCGGTAAAGCCCCAACATGTAACGGTGCATCACTTCGCCCTGTCTTTCCGTATCCGTCTGCCCGGACCACACGTCCGTAATATTCCGGTTCAGATCCCACTTGATATATTCAATGCGGGCTTCATCAAGAATCCGGTTTAATGAGTCAATGATATAATCGCAGACGTCTTTTCTGGAAAGATCCAGGACCAGTTGGTACCGTCCTCTGGTGGCCGGGCGTCCTTTGATGCCCAGATGCCAGTCCGGATGTTCCCGAAACAGATCGCTGTCCTCAGAGACCATTTCCGGCTCCACCCAGAGCCCGAATTTCAGTCCCATCTCGTGAATCTGATCGGAAAGACCGGCAAGACCATGACAAAGCTTGTGTCGGTTCACATTCCAGTCTCCAAGGCCGGAACAGTCATCGTCCCGCTTTCCAAACCACCCGTCATCCAGTACGAAAAGCTCCACCCCCATATCCAGAGATTCTCTGGCGATGTTCAGAAGCTTTTCCTCGTCAAAGTCAAAGTAAGCCGCCTCCCAGCTATTAATTACAATGGGTCTCGGGAGTTTCAGGTAAGGAGAGGTCCCCAGGTTTTCCCGGTAAAGCCTGTGATAAATATGGCTTAGACCTGTCAGCCCCTTACTGGAATAGGCAAGCACTGCCTCCGGTGCAAAAAAATTCTCTCCCGCCTCCAGCCGGAACTCAAAGTTCGTCGGGTGGATACCCATATTGAGCCTGAGCTGCCGGTACTGGTCCCGCTCCGCCTCTGCCAGGAAGTTACCGCTGTAGATAAAGGAACAGCCGTAGCAGCGTCCCCGATCCTCATCGGCATTCTTCTCACACAAAATCACAAAAGGGTTGTGCTGGTGGGAGGAAGAACCCCTGGTGCTTCCCACGGACTGGACGCCGTTTCGGATGGCCGACCTGGAAGGATGGCGCTCCATCATATGCCGACCGTCCAGGGTGATCCAGTCGTAGTTCGCCTCCTTAAAGTCCAAGGTGACGGACATCAGCTTTTCCAGCCGGATGGGACCCCTTCCCTCATTCACCACCTGCACCGCTCTTGTAATCACATTCTTTTCTTCGAATACACCGTAGTACAGGATCACACTTACGCCGGACGAGGCGTCCCTCAGGCGAATCTCCAGGGTATCTGTCCCCTCCCCGTCCAAAGCTCTCACCGAGGGCATTCCGGGGACCTTATATTTTCCGCTGTAGATCGTATGTTCCGTCGCCTTTCCCGCAAAGATACGGCTTCCGTCGCTGTTCCTCACTCCGATGCTTTCCACCCGGTAATCACCGCTGTCCGCTGTGGAAAATTCCTGCGGAAGGAAATCCAGCGAAAATGTCCTGTCGTTTCCCGCTTCATGGGGATTCGGTGAAAAGCCCCTGTCCCGAAGCTCGATAAGATAGCTCAGATCCTCATCCGGGATGCGGTCCCCATAATACAAATGCAGCAAATCCCCGTATTTACTGATAGCCATCAGATAGGAGCTGTCCCTGGTGTCAAGTCTGAATGTTTTGCTGTGTTCATAAAAGGTAATCGACATAAAACTCTGGTTTCCTTTCTGTACAAAATTCCTGTTTCTTCTTTATTTTCCTCCTGTCATGGCCACGCCCTCGATGAACTGCTTCTGGAAGAACAGATACAGAACTACCATGGGAATCATGGCGAGCAGGGAACCTGCCATCATGACCGGGAAATTGGTACTAAATTGTCCTCGGAGGGTTGCAAGACCGGAGGACAGGGTCATCATCTTAAGGTCCGTGTTGACAATCAGAGGCCACATCAAATCTCCGTATGCGAACACTGCTGTAAATACGGCCAGAGCCGCCATGGACGCTTTGGTCAGGGGCGCCATGATTTTATAGAAGGTCTGCCACTGAGTACAGCCGTCCAGATAGGCCGCTTCGGCGATCTCGTTTGGTATGCCCATGTAAGCCTGCCGCAGGAAGAATGTCCCAAAGGCGCTGACAATACCGGGGAACACCAGGGCGAACACCGTGTTGGTAAGGCCCAGCTTGGCAAGCATCTGGTACTGCGGCGTAATGAAAATCTGGCTGGGCAGCATCATCTGAATCAGTACTAGGGAGAATAAAACTCCCTTGCCTTTAAAGTTTAATTTTGCGAAGGCGTAGCCCGCCATGGACGAGAACACCACCGCACACACAACTCTCCAGACAATCATGAGAATCGTGTTTTTATAGAGGGCCAGGAAGGGCAGGGACGCCATTGCGTCATCGTAATTCTTTCCCTGCCATTCCTGGGGGAGAATCGTCGGAGGAACCATCATGCTTTCCTCAACGCTTTTAAAACTTGTCAGAAACATCCACACGAAGGGGAAGATCATAATGATGGAACCGATGATGAAAAACGCATAGGTCCCCGCCGTGCGGCGTCTCCTGGATTTTTCCAATGATGATTTCATATGCTCCTCCTTTCTATACTTCGTAGTTGACCCACTTCTTCTGGCCCCAGAACTGAACTGCCGTCACAAGGCCGATGAGCGCCACCGTCCAGATGACCACCGAGGAGCCCAGGCCTCTGTTACCGGACACAAAGGACTCGCGGTAGAACAGATACATAAGCGACTGGGCCTTGGTAAGGGCCGGATTCGATTCCTCGACCATCATATAGATCAGATCGTAGACCTTGATGGAAGCCATCAGACGCATAATCAGAACTACGAACAGGGTCGGAGATACCATGGGCAGAGTAATATGGAAGAACTGCTGCATCTTCGTCGCCCCATCCAGGCTTGCCGCCTCGTAATAGGACTTGGAAATGTTCTGAAGTCCGGAGAGCAAAAGCACCGCGTCATAACCAATCGCCGACCAGATGGCCACAATGGCGCAGGTGATCATAATGACGTTGGGATTTGTAATCCAGTTGACTCCGGAAGAAAGCATGGTATTGATGATACCGTACTCTGTATTAAACATCCACTTCCAGACCATAGCCACAGCGGCGGGCGCCACTACCATGGGCAGGAAAAAAATAGCGCGGAAAGCCGTTCTTCCTTTAATTTTCGTATTGAGCATAACTGCCACCAGAAGGGCCAGGAAAATTCCGATAGGCACTGTCAGCAGGCAGAAATACACAGTGTTCAGATTTGCTCTCCAGAACTCGCCGCTGGTAAACATCTGCAGATAGTTTTCCAGTCCCCGCATCTCATAGAGGCCGAAAGGTCTGGTTTTGGAGAAGCTCAGTTTGATCGTGTCAATGAACGGGTAAATATTTAAGGCCAGCAGGCCGATGATGGTCGGAGCGACCATGATATAGCCCCATTTTGCTTCGGAGCGGCCATGTCTGGATTTTTTTGCTGTCTTTCCCATACTGCACCTCCTCCTTTAGTCATCCTCAGCGGCTTTTCTGACGGCCTCCTGCATAGCTGCAAGTCCTTCGTCAATGCTTAAGTCGCCGGAATAGATCTTTAACAGATTATCCGTTACCTGAACCTTCCATACGGGACGGTACTTGTTGTTGACTGACTGAATGCCATAATCGAACATGTCGACGAATTTTCCGACGTCAAGCTTATAATCAAACTGGTCGAATACGCCTACCCAGGTATCCTCCAGTCCCTGATAAGCCGGAATGGCCGCGCCGGATTCACCCTGGACTCTCTGTCCCTCTTCAGAGCCGAAGAAACGGAGCACGTCTTTCACGACTTCCAGGTTTTTGCCTGTAGCCGAGGTTGCATAACACAGACCGTTGGAGATGGTCGCCCGTCCTTCGCCCTCCGCCGGGTTGGGGCACTTGGGCAGAACCGCCACGTCCCATTTCCCCTGCATGTTGGGATAATTCTGCATCTCAGAAAGCACGTTCCAGTTTCCTTCCAGGAACATGGCTCCCTGTTCGGAGAAAAATGCGGTTCCGGGAGAGGTCTCCGCAAAGTAATTCTGGTCGGGACACCAGTCATTTTTCTGAAGCTCAATGTAGAATCTCATAGCGTCGATGGTGGCCGGATTGTCAAAACCGCCTGTGATTTTATCCTCCGCCAATATGTAACCGCCATTCTGATATACAAAGTTCCAATATCCAAGCTGATCGTCACCATAAGCCATGTATCCGTATTTTCCGGTGGCGTCATAGATCTTCTGAGACGCATCGCAAAGGTCATCCCAGGTCCAGTTCTCATCCGGGTATGCCACATTCGCAGCGTCAAACATTTCCTTATTATAGACAAGGCCTACCGTGTCCTTGTCCTTCGGAACCCCGTAATATCTCCCGTCGCTTCCCATAATGTTGGACAGAGATACTTCTGAAAAATGATTCTTGTAAAAATCAGGGTCCTCTTCATCGTACAGGTCTGTCAAATCCGCGATCTTTCCATAATCCGCATACTTCAGGATCTCATTGGTGTGCATCCAGAAGATGTCGGGCATCTGGTTGGAAATGGCAGCCGCTTCCAGTTTGGTCCAGTACTCATTCCAGCTTGTAACCTGAACCTCGATTACCACGTCGGGATGTTTTGCCGTGTACGCGTCGCATACAGCCTGCATACCGTCCCGCTGATTCACGTCCCAGATCTGAAACGTGAGGTGCGTTTTGCCGTCTGCTGACTTCCCGCTTCCGCAAGCCGAACACATGCCAATAAGCAATGTACATACAGACAGCATTAGCAAAATTTTCCTAATCCTTTTCACAGCCTTCCTCCTTTATTGTTTATTTTCGCGATGGCAATGAGACAAGCGGACATATTTATATGTCTATTTGGCAAATACGCGCAAGGTAAAATGCTCCGTCCGCTTACTACGGAATGTTTGAATTTCAAACCAGCACGAGGCCAAAAAAAATTTATATGTCCATTTGACGAATGCCCGCGGTGACAAATGGGATTTTATACAGCATTTGTCACATAGATACATGGGTGTTTCATAGCTAAATTATATCAAATTCGACTAATGTCATAATATGAACAAGAAAAATTCATATATACCAAAATACAATATCTATACTTTTTTTATAAAACGTGTTATCATTTTGGTATATAGTAATTAGTAATGCCAGAATATTAAGTGCCGGTAGCGCTTCTCTTGCTATTACAGCACATCAACATCAGCTTCAAGGAATCTTGCGTTTCACCCATGTACAGCGATTGACTCATACTTGACCGGAGGGGAAGCAATGGAAAACAGACTGAAGTTCAAAATTTTTCAAAATGACAACCACATTGACCTGACATTGTTCCAGTTTGGCTGGGAACGATGCGCCCCGCTTCATTCCTACGGCCCCGCCGTAAGGAATCATTATTTGTTCCACTATGTATTTTCCGGCAAGGGGACTCTCATTTCCACCAATTCTGCCGAAACTACTTCGTATTATTCTCTGGAAGCCGGACAGGGTTTTTTAATCTGTCCCAGGCAGGTAAATACCTACCATGCAGATGAACGTCATCCCTGGGAATATGCCTGGATTGAGTTCGACGGCATTAAGGCGGCCGATTACCTAAGGATGGCCGGACTCGATTTTGATCACCCTATTTATCAGTTAAAGAGCCGCGACGGCGCCGCCGCCATCCGCAAGGAAATGATGCATATCATCGACAACCCGGACAATTCTGTCATCAGTCAGATCGGACATCTCTATCTGTTTTTCGATAATCTGGTGGCAACTTCTGCAAACCGGAAGGAAAACCGGCCTGGCAGTCTCCGTGATTTCTATATCAAAGAGGCCGTCACTTTCATCGAGCAGAATTATCATTTTCCCATCACTGTGGAAAGTGTGGCCGCCTTCTGTGGCCTGAACCGCAACTATCTGGGAAAACTCTTTAAAGAGACCCTCAATCAGACTCTTCAACAGTTTCTGATGTCCTACCGGATGAACAAAGCGGCAGATCTGCTGGCTTCTACGGAAATGAGCGTGGCTGAGGTCGGCTGCCGCTGCGGTTATCAAAACCAGCTCCATTTTTCAAGGGCCTTCAAAAACGTGGTCGGCATCCCGCCCTCCCAGTGGCGGACGGAGCATTCTCTGCAGCATGTGGGCACACCGCCGGAATAGCCGCGCCTTTGGACCATCCTATGATTTTAAGAAAGGATTCTGTTTATGTCGATATCTGAATATAGCAAAGCACACAAAGCCGCTGTAAAGGCTTACCGGCAGGCGTTAAACCATGGCGACTATCCCTACCTTCCAGTTTTAGATGAACTGCTTTCTTTCATTGCTACGGCGGGAGAAGTGGATCTGGGACTCATCGATATTCCCCTGGATCGGATACGGGGGACAAAGAGCGCCGGACGCACCAAGGCATTCGCCTCCAATTTCATGCCCCTTTTGGATGAGGACAGCGAATTTGCCGGCAAATGGTGTTCTCTGTATCGTTCCCACCTGGAGGAAGGCATCCGGGAGCCGGTTATTGCCTGTGAGTTCATGAACTTCTACTATATTATAGAGGGGAATAAGCGAATCAGCGTTCTTAAGTTTTCTGACGCTGTGAGTGTCCCCGGCTATGTGACCAGAATCCTTCCCGCCCCTTCCGATACACAGGAATATCGCATCTACCAGGAGTTTACGGATTTTTACCGGGTCAGCGGCGTCAATACGGTTTATTTCAGCCGGGAAGGCAGTTTCAGACGTCTCAGTTCTCTGATAGGAAAAGATCCTTCCGAGGTCTGGACAGAAGAGGAACGGAGTGTTTTCCGCTCCTGCCTGCTGCATTTTTCAGATGTGTTCCTGGAAAAAGGAGGAGAAAAACTTCCCATTACCACAGGGGACGCTTTTCTTACCTATTTAAATATTTATGGCTACAAGGACATGTTAAACAAATCCTACTCCGAGCTTCGAAAAGAGATTGCAAAGCTCTGGACAGAGTTTGAAGCTTTGCCGGAAAGTCGCCAGGTGAGCCTTGTCTTAAAGCCCCGCGCCGCTGAGGAAACAGAGGATGCTTCTGTTCTTTTGAAAAAGCTGTTTGTCCCTGAATCAAAACTAAAGGTCGGTTTCCTTTATTACCGGACGGTGGAAACCTCCGGGTGGACCAACAGCCACAATCTGGGGCGCATGCACCTGGTAAACCAACTGGGGGACCGGGTGGAAACTTTTATCTATGACGGTGTAGAGACAGACGACGATGCCTTACGGCTCATCGAACAGGCCGTAGCCGACGGTTGTCAGGTGCTTTTCACCACCTCGCCCCGGTTTTTAGGGGCCAGCATCAAGGCTGCTGTCCGCTATCCGAAGCTTAAGATCCTAAACTGCTCTGTCAATGCTTACAGCGGCCATCTGCGGACTTATTACGGACGGCTCTATGAGGCGAAATTCCTGGTGGGTATGCTGGCCGGAATCTTAACGGACACCGGGCAGATCGGTTATGTGGCCGACGTTCCCATTTTCGGCGCGCCTGCCGCCATCAATGCCTTTGCTCTGGGCGTAAAGATCGTCAACCCGAAGGCTCGCGTCCATCTGGCCTGGTCCATGGAAAAACAGTGGAGCGCCAAAACGCCGGAAGCCGTTTCCGCCCGGTTTACCCAGTATTTTCAAAAGCGCAACGTCAGCCATGTTTCCGGGCGGGATACGATTTCTCTTCGAACCTCCGGAGAGCCTTATGGCCTCTACGGTATGAGGGAGGACGGTACGCCTGTGCTTCTGGCCTCTTCTATCTGGCACTGGGGCAAATTCTACCAGCGGATTGTCCAGACCATCCTAAATGGAAAATGGGAACGCACCGCCCCCGACAGGCTGGGAGATTCCATCAACTACTGGTGGGGAATTTCCTCCGGTATGATCGACATTATCTATTCCAAAGCGCTTCCTCCAAGGACAAAACAGCTCGCGGAGCTTGTGAAGCAGCAAATCGTTTCGGGAAATTTCCAGATTTTTTCGGGAGAACTGAAAGATCAGAGCGGGAATTTGCGATGCCACGAAAAAGAAGAGCTTTCTCCCTCTGATATTGTGCGCATGGACTGGCTTTCCGATAATGTGGAGGGCAGGATTCCGGAACTAGATAACCTCACGGACGAGGCCGTAGCCATGGCCGAAATCCAGGGACTGCATACGGGGAAGGTATTTTTATGAAAATACTCGCACTTTCTGACGTGGAGTCAAAGGCCCTCTGGGATTTTTTCAAGCCGGAACGACTGGAAGGGATTGACGTGATTGTCTCCTGCGGAGACTTGGATCCCCACTATCTGTCTTTTCTGGCCACATTTTTTCACGGCCCGGTACTCTACGTTCACGGCAATCACGACGGTCATTATGAGAACACGCCGCCGGATGGCTGTATCTGTATTGAAGATCAGATTTATGAATATGAAGGCGTCAGGTTTCTGGGGTTAGGCGGTTCCATGCGCTACAAGGAAGGGCCCTGGCAGTTTACACAGACGCAGATGAATCGCCGGGTGAGAAAGCTCTGGTTCACTCTCGCATCTCACCGCGGCTTTGACGTGCTGGTGACTCATGCCCCTGCCTGGCAGATCAACGACCATGACAATCTGGTTCACACCGGCTTTCAGGCCTTCCGCCGTCTGATTGACAAATACCGGCCGAAGCTTATGCTTCACGGCCATGTCCATTTAAACTACGGCATGAAGGCCGAACGGGTCCGGACGCTGGGAGACACCACCATTATTAACGCCTTTGAACGGTATATCGTAAAGATTGAAACTTAAAATAGGAAATTGCGATCTCCAAGGGCTTTTTTATCATTGCCATCGGAAAAGAATAGCTCCTGGTTTTGATTGCAAAAGGGTGTTATTTTCTTCCATTATTTTTCTTTGCTGCAAAACACCTGCACTGCTTTGTTGACAAAGGCGGCTGTTCCCTCTCCGCCCGCCGCGTCGATATTCTTCATAAACTTTCCTCCGCCCGCATACATGCTTCCAAGACTGGACAGAATCTCATCTGAACAGGCGTAATAGTGTTCTGTAATAAAGTCCTGCAGTCTCTTCACTAACAACTGTGCCTCCGAAGAATCCGGCGCTCCTTCCCGAAGCTTGCCAAACTCTGCAAAAATAGTCATCATCTGCACATGCAACCTTCTTTCCTCCTCCGGCTTACGCTTCTTTGCTTTCTCTTCAAATTCCCGGTATTCTGGCGTATTCCCCCAGGAAGCTTTCGCCTGCGCTGCATACTCGTCCATCTTTTTTGTGTCAAATGCTGTAAAATCCATCCCATTCACTCCTATCGTTTTTATTCCACGGGCCAGGTCGATCAAAGCCTCCAGATGCTCCTTTTTCAGCAGCAACAAGGTGATCTGCTGCTCCAGCGCTTTCTCCCTGTCAAAATCAGGGCTTTCCAGAATCGCCTTGATGTCCTTGAGAGGAAATTCCAGTTCCCGAAACAATAAAATTTGCTGTAACTTCTCCAAGGCTGCATCGTCATACAGCCGATAGCCAGACTCCGTATATTCTGCGGGGTGCAGAAGTCCGATTTTGTCATAATATTGCAGGGTGCGTATACTCACGCCTGTCAACTTGCTCACTTCATGTACGGTCCTCATGTGATATTCCCTCCCTGTGGATGGCTCTATCATAAACTATAACGTAACGTAGGAGTCAATCCCTTTTTTTTCACATACGACGACGCCCCTTCTCTTCCCATCAGCCGTTCTTTTAACATCGAATTGCGCCTCGTCACCGTCACGTTTCGCACCGCATAGGCCAATGCCTTCTTCGTCCCCACCAGTACCAGGATTTTCTTTGCTCTGGTAATCCCAGTATAAATCAAATTCCGCTGCAGCATGACAAAATGGCTCATAAGCACAGGCATAACCACCACCGGATATTCCGACCCCTGCGCCTTGTGAATGGTAACGGCGTAGGCATGAACCAACTCGTCCAGTTCTATCGCCTCATATTCCACACATCGTTCCTCAAACAGAACGGTCAAAGTTCGCTCTTCCAGATTCACCGAATCAATGATCCCAATGTCTCCGTTAAATACATCCTTGTCATAATTGTTCCTGATCTGCATGACCTTATCGTCTTTGCAAAAGATCATACCGCTCCTTCGCAACCCCTCGCCGCCGGGATTCAGCGCTTCCTGCAGCACCAGGTTTATATTCGCCGCGCCTGCAATCCCCCGCTGCATAGGGGTCAGCACCTGAATCTGGGAACAGGGGACACCGTAATACCTGGGAAGTCTCCGCCTCACCAAGTCCACAATCTCCAGGACTGCTTCTTCTGGTCCTTCCTTTTCTATAAAGAAAAAATCTGAGTCTTTCCCATTGGAAATATCTGGCTGTTTTCCCCCGTTAATCCGATGGGCGTTCACGACAATCCTGCTTTCCCTGGCCTGGCGGAAAATCCTGGTCAGCCGTACCACCGGAACCAGTTTGGAATCCATCAGATCCCGCAGCACATTCCCGGCTCCCACCGATGGAAGCTGATCAATATCTCCCACCAGAATCAGCCGCATGCCGACAGGAACCGCTTTCAAAAGTGTGTTCATCAGTACCAAATCAATCATGGAACACTCATCTAAAATCAGCACATCCCCTTCCAGGGGCTGCTCCTCATTTTTCTGATACCCCTCCGGCGGCTTAAACTCCAAAAGCCGGTGAATTGTCTTTGCCGGAAGTCCTGTGGTTTCCGTCATCCGCTTTGCTGCTCTTCCCGTAGGCGCCGCGAGAAGGATTTTCAGTCCGCTTGCCCGAAATGCCGCAATCATGCCACGGGTAACTGTTGTTTTTCCCGTCCCAGGTCCCCCTGTCAAAACCATTACTTTACAGCCTGCCGCCAACCGTATTGCCTCTGCCTGAACCTCGTCATAAGATAAATGCACCAGTTCCTCAATGCGGGACACATCGACGGAAAGTTCTGAGTTTCCGGTTTCCAGCCTTGCCTTTTCCAGACTGCTCCACAACCGATCCCCGGCAGGCGCTTCGACCAGCCGGATAAGCCGGTTCGCCACGCCAAGTTCCGCAAAATAAAAAGGCGGAAGATAAACTGCGTCCGTCCGGACATCCTCCCCCACCATCTCATCAAAGGAAACTCTTGTTTCCTGAATCAAGTCCTTATCCTGAAACATCTGATCCATGGTCATGATTAACGGGGCCTCCTCTGATTCCAGGAGCTCTGCCGCCTTTTTTAAGAGCTGTTCCCGTTCCCCATATACATGACCCTCCTCTGCCAGACGGCTTAACGTATACATAATGCCGCTTCTGAGGCGGACAAAACTCTCTTTTTCAAAGCCCAGCTTCTCCGCAATGTTATCCGCCGTTTTAAATCCGATTCCCCAGATGTCATCTGCCAGGCGAAAAGGATTTTCTTTCACTTTCCCGATGCTTTCATTGCCGTACTGACGGTAAATCCGGGCGGCAAAGGCAGTACTGACACCGTGAGCTTGCAAAAACAGCATAACGTTTTTGATTTCCTTCTGCCGCTCCCACCCTTCTTTAATCTGTTCCACCCGCCGTTTTCCAATCCCCGGAACCTCCAAAAGCCTGTCGATTTCGGATTCAATCACATCCAGGGTATCTGTACCGAAATGTTTCACAATCCGTTTCGCAAATCCGGGCCCCACTCCTTTGATCAAACCGGAGCCCAAATATTTTTCCATCCCGTAAACAGTGGCGGGCATCGTCTCTTCCCAGCTCTCCGCCATAAACTGGCGGCCATATTTTGCGTCTATTTTCCAGTTTCCATCTACCAAAAGTACGGATCCTACAGTGGCATCCACAAGGTTTCCCACAAGAGGAACCAAATCCTGGTACCCCTTTACCCGTACTTTAAGCACAGAGTAACCATTTTCCGGATTCTGATAAGTAATCCGCTCTACCACGCATCGAAGTTTTACCAACACCCTGCCCCCCTTTGTCAAAAATCTTTCGGTCCTCTATTTTCATGCGTTTATTATAACATGAGCGTCTGACTGGTACAAGATACCGGACTGTATAGAGCTATTAAGAACCGCTGAAGGTACGCGAAGCACCAGGAATATGGCTTTACAGACAGCAAGAATTACCGTATAATTTTTTGAAAAAGGAGTTTGAAAAAGATGAAAAAACTATTTCTTTTCTGCCTGACAGCAGCGCTTTTCCTCTCCGGCTGCGGTACAAAAAAAGAAAAATCCCTCTATGTCCAGGGGCTGGAAATCATTTCCCTGATGGGTGAAATGACACAAAGCGACGCCTATTTTGATATGTTTTCCAGTGCCCCGGAAGTGAAAGCGCAGGTAGAGGGAATCGCCCGGGCTGCAAGCGCCGGTGTTTATCAACAGCCAAAGGCCGTGTACCAGATCACTGCCGATACATCCGGCCTGATGAAATTATTAGAAAGTACTTCCGACGCCAATGTATCTTTCGACGGCATGTCACAGGAGCTAAAAGCTTATATTCAGTCCCGCCTCTTTATCTCCTGCGCCTCGATTCTGAACTCGACCGTCAGTATAGAAGCCATCGCCGCTTCGTCTATTTACATGTGCGGCAAATCTTTTGTATGCCATGAGACTACTGAAAATATGGCGTATCTGTATACTTATGAGGAGGCCTGCCCGGTGCTCGTTACCTTCTCTGTTGGTGAAAATTCCGCCATAAGCGCCTCCGGTTCCTATATTCTGAACAGTGATATAGAAAATCTGACCGACTTCTTTGATCTTTCCGGTTTCCAGGTGGAAGAGCTCAAAGTTCGCTGATCCTTTTTCTAACAGCGTTCTGCCACAAATTCTTCATAGGCCAGGATCCTTTTTCAGGCGTTGCAGGCCGTCTTAAAAAATGGAACTTCGCGTATCACAGTATTTTCTGGCCGCCCTCTAGGAACCGGTTTATTCCGGGGTATACATGCCGGATTTCTTCTGACATATCAGATCTGGGCAAAGAAAGATTCTGTAAACATTGAAAGCCTGCAGGAAATCATGTTATAATAATTTTATTTATTGGAAGGTATTTCCTCTCAAACCAGCTACTATTTATTTTAAGAAAACATACATACAGGAGGACGATTATGAGCGCAAAAAAACTTGGTTTCGGATTGATGAGACTTCCTTCTCTGGATCCCAATGATCCGGCGAAAATTGATGTAGAGCAGGTAAAAAAGATGGTCGACACCTTTATCGAAAAAGGGTTCACCTATTTTGATACTGCCTGGATGTACTGCGGTTTCCAGAGTGAAAATGCTGCAGGAGAGGCTCTTGTGAGCCGCCATCCAAGGGACAGCTTTACTCTGGCCGACAAACTCCCGGCCCCCTTCTTAAAGACAAAAGAGGATCGGGATCGCATCTTCAACGAACAGTTAAGAAAAACCCGCGTCAGCTATTTCGACTATTATCTCCTTCACGATATCGGCGCTGATCATTATGAAATTTTTAACCGGTTGGACTGCTTCACCTGGTTGAAGGAAAAGAAGGCTCAGGGCCTTGTAAAAAAAATCGGATTTTCTTTTCACGACAGCCCGGAGCTTCTGGATCAGGTTCTTAACGAGCATCCGGAGATGGAATTTGTACAGCTTCAAATCAATTATCTGGACTGGGACAGCGAGGGCGTCCAGTCCCGTAAGTGCTATGAAGTAGCAAAAAAACACGGCAAACCCATCATTGTCATGGAGCCTGTCAAAGGCGGAACCCTGGCACAGATTCCGGACGAGGCGGAAGCTCTTTTCAAAGGCCATCATCCGGATATGTCCGTTTCCTCCTGGGCCATCCGTTTTGTCGCCGGCCTGGACGGCGTTATGATGGTCCTCAGCGGTATGAGCGACATGGAACAGCTTCTGGACAACACCGGATATATGAGCGATCCGGTTCCTGTAGATGAAGCGGAACAGGAAATCCTCAAAAAGGCTGTGGCGATCATCCATAAAAATATCGCCGTTCCCTGTACCGGTTGTTCCTACTGTACGGACGGCTGCCCTCAGAACATTGCCATTCCCAAATATTTTTCCTTATATAACACAGATAAGCAGGAGTTAAAAACAAAACGGTGGACCCCCCAGGGAGAATATTACACCCGCCTGACCACCGTGTTTGGAAAAGCCAGCGATTGTCTGGCCTGCGGCCAGTGTGAGGATGTCTGCCCTCAGCATCTTCCCATCATCGAACATTTAAAAGAAGTTGCCCAATATTTTGAAAAATAATGCCCCGTGTGTGATATACTCTATTTTAGGAAAACTTATCTGTATGAAGGAGGCCTTGTTTTAATATGAAAGTATTGATTATCGGCGGCGTCGCCGCCGGAACAAAAACGGCGGCTAAGCTGAAAAGAGAAAACAGAAATGTACAGGTCACGGTCATTACCAAAGGAGCAGATATCTCCTATGCCGGCTGCGGCCTTCCCTACTATGTGGGAGGACTGATTGAAGAGCGGGACGAACTGATTGTAAATACTCCTGCGAAATACGCTATGCTCACAGGCGTTACCGTTCTGACAGAGAAAGAAGCCGTCCGTGTAAACGCCCAGGAAAAAACCGTAGAAGCAAAAGATCTGAAAACCGGAGCTCTCGAAACTTATCCTTATGACAAACTGGTCATCGCCACCGGAGCGTCCCCGGCGGTCCCTCCCCTTCCGGGAATCGAACTCCCCGGCGTATTTACCATGCGCACTCCGGACGACGCCATCGCCCTGCGGGCTTATGTAGAAGAAAAGGCTGTGAAAAAAGCCGTGGTGGTGGGCGCCGGCTTTATTGGACTGGAAATTGCGGAGAATTTACAGCAAAAAGGTGTTTCTGTCACCGTGGTGGACTTTGCATCTCAGATCCTTCCCAACATTCTGGATGAGGAGATGGCCGCCTATGGCAAAAAGCATCTGCTAAAACAGGGAATCCGCGTGATCACCAGCACCAAGGGGGAAGCGATCATGGGAGAGGATCGAGTCACAGGCATTAAGACAAGTGCCGGGCTGTTCCCCTGTGGCGTGGTGGTCATGGCCGCCGGAGTCCGCCCCAATACGGAGTTCCTTGCCCAAAGCGGTATCGAAATGAACCGTGGAACCATTTTGGTGGACGGGACCATGAAAACAAATCTGCCGGATATCTATGCCGCCGGAGACTGCGTGCAGATCACAAACCGACTGACAGGCGCCCCCCAGTGGTCCCCCATGGGCTCTTCTGCCAATATGGAGGGCCGGACCCTGGCTCAGGTTCTTGCCGGAAAAGACCACTCCCACCCCGGCGTCCTTGGCACCGGAGTCATTAAACTTCCAGGCCTCAACTGCGGCCGCACAGGACTGACGGAGGCTCAGGCGAAAGCTGCCGGATACCATGTCGAAACAGCGCTTATGGTGACAGACGACAAAGCGCATTACTATCCGGACGCCTCTTTCTTTGCCACCAAACTCATCGCAGACAAAGACAGCCATAAACTTCTCGGTATCCAGGTATTCGGCCCCGGCGCTGTGGACAAGATGGTAGATATCGCCGTCATGGGAATCACCATGGGCGCCAGGCTGGAGGACTTTGAAAACGCGGATTTCGCTTATGCGCCGCCTTTTTCCACGGCCATCCATCCGCTGGTCCAGGCCGTCTACGTACTGCTCAATAAATTGAACGGCGATTTTGTCAGTATGACTCCCGCCCAGTATGCTGCCGGAGAGGCGAAGGACTATCGGGTCTTGGACGTAGCCCCCTCTCCGTTCATCCCCGGAGCCCGGTATATCAAGCTGGCGGAAACAAACGGGCCTCTTGACGGGATCGAAAAAGATGAGAAACTGCTTCTTGTCTGCGCCAAAGGCAAACGAGGCTACTTCCTGCAAAACCGTCTGCGTCATTTCGGCTATCAGAATACTGTTGTTCTGGAGGGCGGCGGTTTCTTTAACGATGTAAAGGTCAAGACGTCTGGGACTGCCATCCCCAAGGCGGAGGAAACCAGAGTTAAGGCCCTCGGCTTTTTAAAGGATAAGCGGACGCCGGATAAATTCAACGGCCGCGTCATCACCAGGAATGGAAAAATCACAGGAGAAGAAGCGAGAACTATCGCCGATGCGGCGGAGATGTTTGGAAACGGAGAAGTGACCATGACCTCCCGTCTGACCATGGAAATCCAGGGCGTTCCCTTTGACAACATCGAACCGCTCCGGGAATACCTGATGGAACGGGGTCTGGAGACAGGCGGAACCGGCTCCAAGGTACGGCCCGTGGTCTCCTGTAAGGGTACCACCTGCCAGTACGGCCTGATTGATACTTTTGCTCTGTCAGAGGAGATTCATGAGCGGTTCTATCACGGATATTCAAATGTGAAACTGCCCCACAAGTTCAAGATCGCCGTGGGCGGATGTCCCAACAACTGTGTGAAACCCGATTTAAACGATTTGGGAATCATCGGTCAGAGGGTACCTCTTATTAATCTGGAAAAATGCAAAAACTGCAAAAACTGTCAGGTGGAGAAAAACTGTCCCATCCATGTGGCGAACATGGTGGACGGAACTATTACCATTGACGAGAATGCCTGCAATCACTGCGGACGCTGCCACGGCTTCTGTCCCTTCGGCGCCTTTGAGGATTATACGAACGGTTATCGTATCTATATTGGCGGACGCTGGGGCAAAAAAACGGCCCAGGGACATTTCCTGGATAAAATTTTCACGGACAAAGACGAAGTCCTGGCTGTAGTGGAAAAAGCGATTCTTCTCTTCCGTGAGCAGGGAATCACCGGCGAACGGTTCGCCGACACGGTGGCCCGCCTTGGTTTTGAGAATGTGCAGGAACAGCTTCTTGCCAACGATCTGTTAGATCGGAAAGCTGAAAATATTGCCGCCCAGAAACATCTGAAGGGTGGAGCGACCTGCTAAATAGAATCCAATTATTTTGAAATGTTCTGCAAGGACTCAGATTACAGTTACTCCTATGCGAAATCACGCATACAAATAACAGACGGTCAGGGTGAAAGCTGCCCACAAAAATGCCAGAAAGGGAAAAAACAGGCGGAACTTCCAGTGTCTCGTTTTGTGATGAAACACATACATGCCAAAAGTTCCGCCAAGAGCCCCTCCCAGGGCTGCCGCCAGAAACAAATGCTTTTCTGCAATGCGGTATTTCCCTCTTCTGGCTCTCCGTTTATCCTCTCCCATCAGGAAAAAACACAGGACATTCAAAAGTAGCAAGTAAGCCCATACAATCTGATTCATTTCAACCTCATTTCTTCTGCTCGTTGTCTCCGGCCCTCTTTTGGTGACAGGCTGGAATCTGAGAGAAACTGATCTTATCATTTTCTTTCCTTTTTCATAAACTATCTTGTAATTCTGTTTTTTTTTGCTAGAATAGAGATAATGATAAGTAGCGCTTACGGAAGCGTTTTATGAAACAGGGGGAACAACTATGTTAAACAGCCTTTCAGGAATGAATTCCTACTACTCGATGTATCGCTATGGTTTTTCCTACGGAACCTCTCCCACCCGAGGAGTTCAGAAACAGGCCCTTCAGAATATGGAACAGCCTGCCGCTTCACAGGTAGAAAAAACCGATTCTAAAATGGTTCTTACAAATACGGCCTCTCATTCCCGGCCTGCTGCTTTTTTTGGCGGCAGACTATACCTGACGGCGCCCGCCTCTGAGGCTCAGAAAGCCGAAGGCGCTTCGGCTTCTGGTCTGATGTCCATGGGAACTTCTCCTGAGGAGATGGCCGTACAGATGCGAATCCAGTATCTGGAGGAGCCTTCTTCCGCTCCATCCGGCTCTCTGGCCGCATCAGAGAACTCTGGGAAACTTCCGGAACTTTCAGGAGAAGCCGAAGGCGTTTCAGGAAGTGAAAATGCCGAAAAAATCGGAGAAGGCGAGAAATGCCAGACCTGTGAAGAACGGAAATATCAGGATGGATCCGACGATATGGGTGTTTCCTTCAAAACACCTACCCGCGTAGCGCCGGAAGACGCCGCCTCTGCCGTTCGCGGCCACGAGCAGGAGCATGTGGTGCGAGAGCAGGCCAAAGCAGAGCGGGAGGGCCGCCGTGTCGTCAGCCAGAGTGTTTCTCTGCACACCGGAATCTGTCCGGAATGTGGCGAAGTCTATATTTCCGGCGGCACCACCAAAACGGTTACTGCCTCAGATTCCAAACAGCCTTCGGATGAGCTCGGACTGGAAGGAGGCGGACAGACCCAGGCACAGGGAAGCGCCGCCCGCAGCTTTTTCGCCGTGGCATAACAGATAAGACTTCAGAGTGCTCCTATAAAAGCCCCTGATATACTTCCCGTTTGGAGATTCCTCTGTCTTTTGCCACCATCCGCATGGCCTCTTTTTTCTCAATGCCCTGTCCCTGATAGTAGTCCATATGCTCTTTCAGGGACAGTTTTTTCCAGTTTTTTTCCTCTTCCTTTTTTATTTCTGTTCTGTCTTTCCCCTCGATGACAAGCACCTGTTCTCCCCTTGGCGTCTCCGTCTCAAACCGGGAAACCGCCTCGTAAAGACTGGTCTGAAATACCTGTTCAAACGCTTTTGTCAGTTCTTTGCAAATAGAAAGTTTCCTGTTTCCCAACACCTCATAAAGTTCTTTTAATGTCCTCAAAAGACGATGGGGCGCCTCATAAATCACCATCGTCCTTGTCTCATGCTCCAGCTCCTTTAAAATCTCCCGACGTTCCTTTTTATCCGCCGGCAAAAATGCCTCAAAGCAGAATCTTCTTGTGGACAGGCCGGAAACTGTCAGTGCCGTCACGCAGGCTACCGGTCCTGGGAGAGAGGTCAGTGCAATTCCCGCCTCATAGCACTGCCGTACCAGCTCCTCCCCCGGATCGGAGATGCCGGGAGTCCCTGCGTCCGTCACCAGCGCCACCGTCACCCCGCTCTCCATCTGCTCCACCAGGTACCTGGCCTTCTCCACCTTATTGTACTCATGATAGCTGGTCATGGGTGTTTTGATACTGAAATGATTTAAAAGCTTAATCGTATTCCTGGTATCCTCCGCCGCAATCAAATCCACTTCCTTTAAAATCCGTAACACCCGCAAAGTAATATCCTCCAGATTCCCGATGGGTGTCGCACAGATATAAAGCTGTCCCGCCATAGATTTTTTCCTTTCTCCAGTTTCCTGCTCCGAAATTCCTGTTCTTTCTATCCATATTTTCGGTGGACAGGAGCGCACATGCTCCGGACCGTGCATACGTCTGTCAATCGGCGATATGGATATCAGTACCCGTAGATATCATAAATTTCCCTGGTATATACTCCAGGTTTTTCGTAAACCACAACCGGCGCCTCCACCCGCATCTGAGGGCGGCCGCCCCGAAATGCCTCCACGAGCACCAGATTGGCCTCCGATGAAATGTACGGATGCACAAACTTGATCCGTTTCGGCTCCAGGCTGTATCTTCGTAAGGTCTCAAACAACTCCATCAATCTTCGGGGCCTGTGGACCAGATAAAACCGCCCGCCTGGCCGGAGAACAGCCGCCGCCTCTCTGGCCACATCCTCAAAGACGCAGAGAATCTCATGTCTGGCAATCGCCTTTGGTTCCTCCGGGTTCTTTAAGCCCCTGTTTTCAGCCATATAGGGCGGATTGCAGGTGACCACATCAAAAGAAGCCTTTCCGAAAATCTTCGAGGCCTCTTTTATATCTCCTGTCACAATTCTTATTTTCTCTTCCAGTCCATTGAGCGCCACACTGCGCCCGGCCATCTCAGCCACTTCCGGCTGGATCTCTAACCCCAGAAACTGCTTTCCCTTTGTCTTTGCTTCCAAAAGAATCGGAATAATGCCGGTACCTGTTCCCAGATCCAGCGCCTGCTCGCCTTGTTTTACCACGGCGAATCCGGACAAAAGCACTGCATCCATGCCAAAGCAGAACTTCTTTTCATTTTGAATAATACGATAGCCGTTTCTTTGCAGCTCGTCGACGCGTTCATGCTCCAAAAGCTTAATTGCCGCCACCAGACTTCGACTTCCCTTCCTTTTTCTCCAGAGCCTCCAGCTTCTTAAGCTCCTGCTCCTCCCGCTTGTCCAGTTTTTCCTTCTCCTTCTTTTTCCGGGGACGGAACCGGAGTTGTTCTACTTTGTACTCCCGGATATCCTTCTCGTCATTCTCCAGAAATACAATCACCTTGACCCGCTGTCTGAGCACATTGACGCTGGCCACCTCGCCCCTTAAGCCGTCGTCCGTGGTTACCCGATCCCCCACGCCGGGAAGCTTACTATTCAAATACCGATACGTTTCCTCCTCGTTCTTCAGACAGCACATCAGCCTGCCGCAGGTACCGGAAATCTTTGTCGGATTTAAAGACAGATTCTGTTCCTTCGCCATCTTAATGGACACAGGAATAAATTCGGACAAATAGGAATGGCAGCAAAGCGCTCTTCCACAGATTCCAACTCCACCCAGAATCTTTGTCTCGTCCCGGACGCCTATCTGGCGAAGCTCAATTCTGGTCTTGAATACGGAAGCCAAATCCTTCACCAGCTCGCGAAAATCCACCCGGCCGTCAGCCGTAAAATAAAACAGCACCTTATTATTGTCAAAGGTGTACTCCGCGTCAATCAACTTCATTTCCAGATTATGCTTCTCAATTTTTTTCTGGCAGATTTTAAAAGCTTCCCGCTCTTTCTTTTTATTTTTCTCCTCCGTGGCGTCGTCCTCTTTCGTGGCAATCCGAATCACCGGCTTCAAGGGCTGCACCACCTTGCTGTCCTCCACATCCTTAAGGCCCATGACCACATAACCGTATTCCACGCCTCTGGCCGTCTCCACAATGACATTCTGTCCCTTTTGAATGTCCAGATCCCCCGGCGCGAAAAAATATATCTTGTCCGCCGTGCGAAACCGCACGCCCACTACTCTCGTCATACAAAATTCTCCTTCATTACCAGCAGCATCAGCTCCATCGCCACCTCAAAATTCACATTGGCCGACAGGCGCAAAGACGCCTTGTCAATCGCCTTTAAAATCTTTTCGATTCCGTCGAAAGAACTGTGATCTGCCAGCTCCTTGATATATCGGTACTCATCCTTGAAAATAAACATGGATGTATCTTTCGTCGCTTTAAACATCAGCACGTCCCGGTACCACAACTGCATGAAATCCAGGCATTCTTCAAAATTCAGGTTTGCCTCCTTCATCTCCCGCAAAGAGACAAGCATTTCCCGGACCTCCATCTCCTGCACATGGGTCACTAGATCCAGGACCATCTCCTGCATGCGCAAAAATTCCTCCGAAGAAGAAAGAGCAATCGCCTTTCCCAGATTTCCTCTGGCAAAAGCCGCACATACGTCGGCCTGATGATCCGACACTTTTTTATGCTCCTTCAGATACGTCTTAATCACCTGATCATACAGAGGTTTTAGTTTCAAAATCGTACATCTGGACAGAATGGTAGGCAAAAACGACTCCGAATTTGTAGTCAGCAAAAAAAGGACGACATATTCCGGCGGCTCTTCAATCGTCTTTAAAAGAGCATTCTGAGCAGCTATCGTCAACAGCTCCGCCTGATCGACAATATAAATTTTATAGGGACTGCTGTATGGCTTGATAAAGACGTCGTTGATAATCTGTCCCCTCACATCGTCCACACCGATACTTCCCGGTTTTTCATGACGGACATAAACGACGTCCGGATGATTCCCACTCATAAACTGGCGGCAGGAATGACAGCTTCCACAGGCTCTGGCATCTTCATCCCCACACTGCAAAGCCATGGCAAATGCATTTGCCAGCGTCTTTCTTCCCATCCCCGCCTCGCCGGTCAGAATATATGCATGAGATACCTGGTGGCGCTCCAATGCGTTTTTGAAATAATCTTTAATCTGATCATGTCCCAAAATATCTTCAAATCCCAGCATTTATACGCCTCCCTTGCTGTCCTACTTACTTCAAAATCAGTATACCACATCTTCAGCCAGCTTTTCAAGGATAACCGATTTAATCTCCTCCTTGCAGATAGAAATTTCCTGATTTTTAAATACCCTGTCAATTTTCAGTCTCTCTAACTGTTCCTCAGAGAAATCTTCACAATCCGCCAGAAATCTTCGACAGACTTCGGCGTAATGAGGTTCTTCCTCACACATCTCCCGCCGGACGGCCCGAAGAAGCCGTTCGCCGTCTTCCACCTCAATGTAAACAGGAACCATTATCTGCTTTCCACGTCCCTCAAAATACTGTTTTGTATTTTGGTAGGACTCCAGCGTCCCAATCATCAGATAACTGAACCTGTCCGTATCAATCTGTCCATCGTCCAGAGTAAAATAACTCCAGGGGCCAAGTACCGTCTCATAGGTACGGCACTCAATGACTTTCCCCTCTCTCCGGTTCTTTAAAAGAAAGGATTCATCCCGGAAAAAATATTCCCGGCCTTCCTCTTCGCTACTCCGTCTCGGCCTTGTGGTATACATGGTAACAATTCTCAAAGAAAGTTCCTGATCTGCCGCCAGCATACGAAACAGACTGTCCTTGCCGGAAGCGCTCTTTCCCATCATATAAAAAATCCGGCCCAACAGTCATTCCTCCTCTTCCTGCAAAATCAGAAGTTCTCCATCCTGAAAATTTTCCGGTCCCAGAACTTCAAGTCCCTGTCTCTCATTATCTTTCAGTACCTCAAGTACCTGGGCAGTGATCCGTTCTCCCGGCGCTAAAAGCGGCACCCCTGGAGGATAAAGATAAGCAAACTCTCCGGATACTTTTCCCTCACAGGCTTCCAGAGGACAGGGTTTTTTCTTCCCCTCCATTGCTCTGAACGGAGGAAAAACTACCTGAGGTTCCGGAAGCAAATTCCCTTTACAAAAGCCTCCTTCTGAGGGAAATCCACAAATATCCACATTCTTTTTGAGTTTTCCACAGCTTTTTCCACATTTTCTGTGGATATCTGCAAAAACATCGAAAAGTTTGTGGAAAACTTCGTCGTTATCCGCAAGAGATGTCATCAAAATTATATATTGTTTCGCACACATCTCCGGCTGTATTCCATATTTCAGACGGAGTGTTTCATAAAGCTCCGGTCCGGTCCATCCTTCTGCCTGCACCACCAGCTTGGAGCTGTCGTAGGAAACCCCACCCGCTTCCTGACCGGATAAAAGCCGGATTCCGGAAAATTCCGCTACTTTTCTGCGAAACTTCTCAAGGTTTGATAGATAAACCTGCATATCCTTTTGTCCCTGTTCCCCCGCCATATAGGAAATGCAAGAATCCATGGAAGCCATAAACACATAAGATGGACTGGAAGTCTGATAGGCCTGCAGATACCATTCCAGACATTTTTCATTAATCCGTGAAGAATTTTTATGGAGAATCGCCGTCTGGGTCAGAGACGGAAGCGTCTTATGGAGACTTTCTACCACCAAATCCGCTCCGCTGGAAAGAGCCGACTCACAAAGATTCCAAAATGAAAAATGCGCTCCGTGGGCAGCGTCCACGATCAGGGGAAGTCCCCGCTCGTGGACAATTTCACAGATACGCCTGAGATTGGAACAAATTCCCTCATAAGTAGGGGAAGTAAGAAGAACTGCTTTTGCCTCCGGATGTGACACAATCGCCGTTTCCACCATTTCCGGTGTCACCTCCCCGCTTATTCCCCACCCGGAAATAGTTCCGGGACAAAGATAGACTGGAGTCAGTTCTCTTAAGATCATCCCATGATATACGGACTTATGGCAATTTCGCGCCACAAGAATGGTTCCGTTACGGGGGACGCAGGCCGATATGGCCGCCAAGAGCCCTCCACTACTCCCATTCACAAGAAAATAACTTTTTTCCGCCCCGTAAATCCTGGCCGCCTGCTCCATCGCCTCTTTTAAAATCCCAGTTGGATGATGAAGATTGTCAAAGCCGTCGATTTCTGTAATATCAATGGCAAAAGGATTTTCTATGGGGCACAGGTCGCGCTTTCTCTTATGTCCTGGCATATGAAGAGGAGAAACATTTGAGTTTCCATATAATAAAAGCCGTTCGTATAATTTTGACATGTCCGATTTCCGATATTCCTGACCATTTACCAGCCCTGCTGCCTGAAGCATACAGATTCTTGTCAATGGACAGAATTTTCTTAAGAAATAAAATAATTTCTTTTGTTCCTCAATATTTGCTTTTCAATTTCTTTTTTTCCATTCCTTCACTTTTTCATTTCTTTCTTCGACCCGTTTTCCATTCTTTTATCTTTTTCTGTCTTAAGATCTGCTGCCGTCTCCCAGGGTGATCCGTCTGATTTCGTTTCCATCCATATTTTTAATCCTATACGTCCCACTCTCATAAATCATATAACTGTGTTCATTCCCGTTTTTGGGAATGGACACGGAACCTGGATTCAGATAAAAATAATCGCCGCAATCTTCCAGAGCCTGCACATGAGTATGACCATGGAGAAGAATATCTCCCTTCTTCAGAGGCGGCAGACTGTCCTTATGATGGATATGTCCATGAGTCGCAAATATCATACGTCCATCCAGATATAAGATCATGTAGTCGGCCAGAATCGGAAACGTCAGGACCATCTGATCTACTTCGGCGTCACAGTTTCCCCGCACACACAAAAGCTCTTCTCTCACTCCATTTAACATGGATATCACTTCTTTAGGCGCATATTCTCTCGGAAGTTCATTTCTCGGCCCGTGATACAACAGATCGCCCAGGAGGAGGAGCTTTTCCGCCCCCTCCTCCCGGTAACATGTTAGCATCTTTTTACAATAATAAGCGGAACCATGAATATCTGATGCGATCATCAGTTTCATTTTCTATTTTCCCTCCAGTGCTTTTATGGCCTCATCCATACAGGTTCCCTCAAAGTCCTCGATATAACCGCCGTCGCAAGCCGAAGCCAGCTTGGGATCAATGGGAATCCTGGCAAGAACAGGAAGTCCATGTTCCTCGGCAACCTCATGAATATGGCTCTCTCCGAAAATCTGATAATCCTTTCCATTGTCAGGACACCGGAAATAGGACATATTTTCCACCAATCCCACGACCGGAATCTTCATAAGCTCCGCCATCTTCACGGCCTTTGCCACAATCATGGACACCAGTTCCTGGGGAGAGGCTACAACAACGATTCCATCCACCGGAAGAGACTGAAACACCGTCAGCGGCACATCTCCTGTTCCCGGGGGCATATCTACAAACAGATAATCCAGATCGCCCCAGACGACATCTGACCAGAACTGTTTCACCGTATTTGCAATCACCGGCCCCCGCCATACCACCGGATCCGTATCGTTTGGCAAAAGCAGATTGATTGACATGACAGGAATCCCTCTCCTGCTGTATACAGGAAGCATTCCATCCTCGGAAGCCATAACCTTATCCTTTACTCCAAATGCCTTGGGGATGGACGGGCCTGTGATATCTGCGTCAAGAATCCCGCACTGATATCCCTTTCTGCTCATCATCACTGCCAAAAGGGAGGTCACCAGAGATTTCCCCACGCCTCCCTTTCCGCTGACGACGCCGATGACCTTTTTCACATGACTCATCGCATTGGGCGCCGCCGAAAAATCTACATTTGCCTTATCACAGCCCTCGCAGGAATCCTTTCCGCAGGACGTGCTGGAACACTTTCTTTCTTCCGCCATTCTTCTTTCCCTCTTTCTGTTATCAATCATCTTTCTGATTACTTCCATGGTTTCCTGATTTTTACCTTTTATCCAAGGAAAGACAACATTTTTATTATAACAGACCATACCGGCGATTGGCAAGAGCCTATCTGGACAGATAAGAGGGAATTTTCAACAGGGTTTTCCCAATTAAATTCTGGCGAAGGTTACGTCGTCCGGCTCCCGACGAAGGGGCGGATAAGGAGACTGATCCGGATAACCCAAATCCACATAGGTCACCACTTTGATTTCTTCCGGAATCTCAAACCGCTCAATCAGTCTGCTCCTCATCTTCTCGTTAAAAGTCAGCCAGACGCCTCCCAGCCCATATGCATGAGCTGCCAGCACAATATTCTGTCCTGCTGCCCCACAGTCAAGAAGCTTGTTATATTCCGGCATCACCGGATTGGCCCTATAATTGCGCATATCCTGGAGCAAAACAATATGTACCGGTCCTCCCGGGATGTCGCTTCCTCTGAAAAGCCCCGGTTCCGATTCTTCCCGAACCACCAGATAACGGATGGATTGAAGATTGCATGCATGAGCCGCCCAAAGTCCTGCTTTCAGAATTTTATCAATGATTTCATCCGGTACCCGTCTTGACAAATCCCAGTGGCGCACGGAACGTCGCTCATAAACCACCCGCTCAAATACGGAAATCTCTTCTTCTGAGAGCCATTTCGGTTCATATCCGGAAAAATCCGGATTTTTCCCCTCTATCAGGAGTTTTGCAAATTCCATCAGTTTGCTCACATAACGGTATTCCGGACATTCCTTGGAAAGTCCCCGTTTTTCCCAGGCCCGCAGATACTTGTTCGCCGTCTCAATCTGCCCCTCTGAAATCTTTTTGTTCCTGTATGCATTCTCATAAACCTGGATTTCCATGGTATGATGGCACCGTTCCCGAAACCGGGCGCGAAATTCCACTTCGTCCATGGACACCAGTTCTTCCTCTGTCCGCTCAAATAATCCTCTGATTTCTTCCGGGCTCATTGTTTCTACTTTCATGTTTTTCCTCCTTCACTGCAAGACGATTTCTGATGTTTTCTCAATTTCCTTTCAAAACTCCCTCACTCATCTGCACCGAGATAAAGCCTTTTGACTTCCTCATTGTGCAACAAATCAATCCCCCTTCCCTGAAGCACAATCCTTCCATTCTGAAGCACATAACCGCGGTTGGCAATACTCAGAGCCATCGCTGCATTCTGCTCAATCAGAAGTACTGTTTTTCCAGATTTTTGAATCTTTAAAATCAATTCAAAGATTTCCTCGACCACAATCGGCGCAAGCCCCAAAGACGGTTCGTCCAACATAATCAGTTCCGGTTCCATCATAAGGCCTCTGGCGATAGCCAACATCTGCTGTTCGCCGCCGGATAAGCTTCCTCCCGCCTGATTGCGCCGTTCTTTGAGTCTGGGAAAAATATCATACTGCCGTTCCACAAGTTCCTGCAATTTTTTTCTGTTATAATCTCCATGCCCCACCGTTCCCAGCCACAGATTCTCATAGACACTGAGCGCCGGGAAAATTTTTCTTCCTTCCGGAACATGGCAAATCCCGCTTTTTACGATTTTATGAGAGGCTTTTCTGGTAATGTCCTCATCCTTAAAAGAAACTTTTCCACTGCTTTTTTGAATGACATTGGAAACAGACATTAGCATCGTCGTTTTCCCGGCCCCATTGCTTCCAATCAGTGTGACAATTTCGCCCTTTTCCACTTCAATAGAAGCCTTTGTAAGTGCAGTGATGTACCCATAATTCACGGAAAGATCCTCGACTTTAAGCATTGCCATCCGCCATTACCTCCCCTCTGGCAATCCTGCCTTCTCCGAAATACGCCTCGTTGACAAGCTTGTCCTGCTGCACCGTCTCCGGCGTGCCTTCACAGATTTTTTCACCAAAATTCAATACCATAATCCGATGGCAGGTGCGCATTACAAACTTCATATCATGTTCGATTACTGCCACCGTATACCCGTCGCCATTGATTTTTTTGATAAATTCACTTAAAGAAACTGTCTCATTTGGATTCATTCCCGCCGCAGGTTCATCCAACAACAAGATATGCGGATCTGTGGCAAGCGCCCGTGCAATCTCAACCTTTCGCTGCATGCCATAAGCCAGATTTCCGGCTCTTGTAGCCGCCAGTTTTTCAAGTCCCAGATATTCGAGAAGCTGCATTCCCTTTTCATCCGCCAGTTTCTCATCTTCCCTGTACTTTTTTGTCTTTAAAAGCGCGTCAAACATTTTTGTCTTTGTTTTAATGTGAAAGCCGATCTTTACATTTTCCAGCACCGTCATATATTTAAAAAGCTGGATATTCTGAAAAGTTCTGGCCATACCAAGCCTTGCAATTTTCTCCGGAGCAAAGCCTGAAATATCTTTTCCCTCCAGCGCAATGCCTCCGGAAGTAGGAGCATAAATACCGGAACAGACATTGAAAAATGTGGTTTTTCCTGCGCCGTTTGGACCGATAATTCCAAAAATTTCTCCCTTGTTGATATTCATACTGACATCATTGACTGCTTTTAAACCGCCAAAATGTTTGCTTACATTTTTCGCCTCCAGAAGTACGCTCATTGTTCCGCCTCCTCTCCCGTTTTTTCACCGGATTCTTTCTTTCTTTTTACTCCGGCAAGTACGCTGTTGGAAGCGCCTGCAATTCCCTGAGGCCGCACCCACATGACAACAAGAATCAGGAGAGCATAAATCACCATTCTCCAGTCGCCGAAGGAACGAAGTACTTCCGTCAGCGCATTGATTACGACAGAGCCGACCATGGGGCCTGCCAGAGTGCCCTGACCGCCGATAATCAACATTGCAAGAACGTTCCATCCTGTATCCAGAGAAAACAGGGTCGAATCAATGAACGAAACATAAGGGGCATACACGGCGCCGATGACGCCAATCCAAAAGGTTCCGTACATAAAAGCCGTAATCTTATAAATACCACTCTCCACTCCCAGAGATCTGGCCGCCAGCTCGTCCTCCCGGACTGACATCCAGGCGCGTCCGATTCTGGAATTTACCACTCTTTTCGTACAGATCAGGAACAGAATCCCCAATACCAGAAAGATATAAAAATAATGTCTCGGTCTGGAAAATACGAAGCCAAACAGAGTCGGAGCCGGGATATCCTTAATCCCGCTGGTGCCTCCTGTAAGGCCGGTCCAGTTCAGACAGACGACACGGATAACCTCCGAAAAACCCAGAGTAATAATTGAGAGATAAATCCCGGAAAGCCTTTTTGCCGGAAGCGCAAGGATCACGCCAAACAGCATGGAAATCACTCCGGACAAAAGAATACACGCCCACATACTAAGTCCGAATCTGGTGCTTAAAATTGCTTCCGTATAGGAACCAATTGCAAAAAATCCGGCGACACCGAGACACATCTGACCGGAATAACCATTGATTACGTTTAATGCGCCGGCCATGGTTCCATAAAACAGAATCCGACAAAAAATACCGTTCATATATCCGCTTTGAATAAAAAACGGAAGCAGGATGCATAAAATAACGCCGGCCGCCAGAATGATTTTTTTGTACTTCTCATAAAATTCCCGGACTGTCATGGACAGTTCCGCCATCTTTTTTCCCACATGATTCATTACGGTCTGCCTCCCTTCTTAGAAGCAAAGCCCTGAGGACGAATCAGAAGCATGATCATCAAGAATGCGAATGCAAAAATATCTCTGTAGGTAGCGGAAGTGAAGGTGATCCCGATGTTCTCAATGAGTCCGATGATTAACCCTCCGATTGCCGCCAGCGGAATACTAGTTAGTCCTCCGAGAACACTGGCCGTAAGAGCCTTCATTCCAAAAGTAGATCCCATACTGGGGTACAAAATTGCATAACTGATGGCAATCAGAAACCCGGCGACCCCCGCCAGTCCGGAACCAATACAGTTTCCCAGAAGAGCGTTTCTTTTTACATTGACGCCAATAATGGCGGCTCCGCTTTTGTCCTGGCTGATGGCCCGAAGAGAAACTCCCCACCTTGTTTTCTTAAATACCAGCAAAAGCAACACAGATAGCAGCACCACGGTCAGCATAATGATAATCTGTACCTTTGTGATCTGAATCATTCCAAAGGTATAAATCTTGTTTTTGATAATATTAATCATCGGCTTTCTCGCAGCGCCGAATACAATCTGCATCAGATTTTTCAAAAGAATGCTGATGGCTATCGTACAAATAAGCGCAATATGACGCGGAGCCTCAAAAAAGTGCTCGTAGCATATCTTATAAACAAAAATGCCGACCAGCCAGGAAGCTGCGAAAGCCGCTACAATTCCCAGTGCAAAATGAATACTCCCAATGAACTGGAAAGCATAGTACGCAGCAAATGCCCCCATAATAATAACTTCCCCATGGGTAAAGGTCGCAAATCCAACCACGCCGACAATTACAGAATATCCGATGGCCATCAAAGCGTATATGGATCCCTGGCAGATGCCGTTTACAATCTGACTAATGAAATATTCCACCCGCTTTTCCTCCTTATGATTATGAGACGAAAGAAAGCATCACTTCTTTTACAGAACTGATGCTTTCTCTCTGGAACAATTAATGTTCTGTGTCAGACTTATTAATCAAAATATCCATAGTCACACTTCACCACATATTTTCCATCTTCGATTGCCAGAACCACCAGATCTCTGTCTGAACCGTGAAGCTCGTTAAATTTGCAAAGGCCGATGGGGCTGTCAAACTCGGCTGTTTCCAGATATGTCCGGATAACTTCCCGCGTGACTTCCGTCTCTCCTGCAGCAACTGCGTCCTCAATGGCATCCTTAATCATATAAATCGCATTGTATGTACACATTGCATGGTCCGCTGCGTCAAAGCCAGCTTTTTCCTTGAACTTCACCATAAAGTCATAGGCCTTTTCGTTGTCATAGGTCAAAAGAGACGCTGCGTCCGTAATCACACCTTCAGAATATTCTCCCGTCTGATCCACAATCTGTACTGCCGCGCCAGGGCCAAAGAGCTGAATCTGAGTCTCGATTCCAGCGCCTCTGATCTGATTGATAATGGTAGAAGCGTTACTCTGATCCACCACAATGATAACATCCGGGTTTGCGCTGTTTAATTTGGAAATAATAGAACTATAATTGGTTTCCGTATCCAGATAAGCCTCATCTGCAACTACCTCGACGCCTGCTTCTTCAAGGGCCGGAACCATATATTCATCTACCAGATTTCCCCAGTCCGTATTCAGACGCATAATCGCCGCTCTTTTCGCTCCCAGATAAGTGGCCGTCACATTTTTGGCTGCCCAGGGCGCCTCATAAGCCTGAGTGTGCGACATGGTGAAAAAATAATCGCTGATTCCCGGAAGCTGAGTACCGGAAGCTGTAGGAGTAATCATCGGAATTTTGTATTCATCCACAATAGCTGCGTCTACTACACAGCAGGTCGTCGTAAAATCGCCGATAATAACATGGAAACTTTCATCTTCTGCATACTGCCTTGTAATATCCGCACTCTGGTTCGCATCACTGGCAGAATCATTGCTTTCACAGGCCAGCGTATAGCCTGCCACTCCGCCTGCCGCATTAATCTCGTCAACAGCAATCTCCGTTGCTACCTGAAAACCAATTCCATCCTCTGCATTGGTTCCTGTAATGGGGCCGACGACTCCGATCTTGATAACGCCCTTGGATTCAGAAGAACCTCCTGCCGTTGTCTCCTTTTTTGTCTCATCCTTTCCCTTCGTCTCGCCTTCAGTCGCTTTGACGGCTTTGTTTTCTTTCTCCTCGCTGTCTCCTCCACATGCCATCAAACCAAAAGCCATCACCATTGCTGTCGTAACTGCTGCTGCTCTCTTCCACAGATATCTTTTCATATGTGTCTCCCTTTCTTTCATTTTTTTACATTTTTGGTATCGATTTCATATAAATTTCCAAACATCCCCCTTCCATTTTTCTCTTTTCTCCCGACTTAATTCTTCTGTTTTATGAGTATGATTTTATGCAATAAGTATAATATATCAATAAAAATATTGGTATTTCATACCACTTTGCATAAAGCCTGTCTCACTTATAAGTTTTATTATATTGGTATCGTTTTCATATGTCAAGACATATTTCATTTTCATTGCTTCTGTACAATACAGAAGGTCTTATTTTGTCTATTTTGCTGAATTTTCTTTCCATTTCACTCCAAAAACAGTTGTTTATAAAAAATAAGACTATTGAAGAAAAAATTCTTCAACAGTCTTACTATTCTCTGTTATTTACAAAACTTTATTTCTGACACAATCCGGCCGACTCCCGGACAATCAGTTCCGGCTCCATCATTACAATTTCTATCTGGCCATTTCCCTTCTGTTTCATCTCTTTGATAACAATTTTCACAGACTGCTCTGCCATCTGTCTGAGCGGTTGACCGACTGTGGTAAGCGGCGGATAAATCATATCAGTCAGGGCAGTATTGTCCATTCCCATCACAGAAATTTCCTCTGGTATCTGAATTTTTTTCCTGTGAAGCTCCTTAATAATTCCAATCGCCACATTGTCGTTATGAGCCCATATGGCCGTAGGAATCTCTTTCTCCCCTCTTCCGTCTATAAAAAATCGCACTGCATCTTCACCACTGGAAAAATTAGGGACCTGATAGTTAAAATCGCACTCAAAGATATTTTCTCTTTTTAACTCAATTCCATTTGCTTTCAGTGTGTCATGAAATCCCCAAAACCGATCTCTGATATACTTCATTCCCATCGGTCCCACAGTACAAGCCAGATTTTTGTGATTTAAGCTCAAAAGATATTCAGCCGCCATGACACCGGCCCGATAATTGTTAAAGGCCACATTTCCCAGATGGTTATTGACAAAACTATCCTCATACAGCACTGTGGGAACCGTAAGGCATTCCGCCAGATTGTTGGACATATTCTGCCCATTAATGGCAAGATGCATAATCAGGCCATCTACATTTCTCCGCTGAAATTCATCAATCAAAAGCCTTTCCCTGCCACAATCATTATAATGCAGACCAACCAGCAGAGTATAGCCCTTCTTCATACAGCTCTCTTCCACATATTGAGCAAAACTGGCATACGCATAATGGATCAGCTCCGGCAAAATCAACCCTATCAACTTGCTGGATTTTGCCCGCAGTCCGTAAGCTACCAGATTGGGCTTATAATTTAATTTTTTAATGGCCGTTTCTACATTTTTTCTTGTTCTTTTGTCCACATAGCTGCTGTCATTCAATACCCTGGACACTGTCGAAACTGACACTCCGGCCAATCGGGCAACATCTTTTTGTGTAGCCATATCCTCATCCTATACCTTTAGAAGGCAGTTCTTTCAACAGGTAATCTAGCGACGGCCTGAATCAATCGCCACTTTGTAAAAATTCCTATTTTCTTCCGTCAACGTTTAATCCCACTCACCGTTTTTCCATGATCGGAAATTGCCTTTGCCACTTCAAAAGCAATCCTCTCAAATTCTTTTCCGACGGATTCCTCTTTCTTTCCTGTCAGCCAGTTTTTCATCTGCGCCGTAATAAATTCATAGCCTTCCTTATGGAAAGTAATCAAGCACATCTCAAGAAAGCCGCCGGGCGTGGCATGGTTCTTCGTATTTTGGACCAATACCTCCTTGGGTTCAAGCTGGGCTTCCATCTGGTAAGTTTCCATGCTTCCGCAAACCAGTCGGTTGGCCGGCTCATAAGGAATTTTTTCTGATTCTGCAAAATTTAAAACGCCTTTTCTCCAGGAGGACATCAGAAGTTCCATAAACTCCATAAGTTCTTTATCTGCTCCCTCTCCATTACAGGGGATCACCTTCACGCACTCCTCGTCAAAAGATTTCCGGAAAGCAGTGCGGTACATGTTGGCGCAATCAGCCAAGGACACTTCTTTTCCAAGTTCTTTCTGTACATCCTGAGCAATATAGTTAAATTCAAACATCAAATGGCAGGCACACTGTGAGGAGAGGAAGGGAATCGCTTTATCTCCATCCACCTCTACAACTGTACCGGTCGGCTCCATAAACGCAAGCGCCCGTTTCCTGTTTTCTGAAGGCCACTGCCTTCTGGAATCAAAAGATACAAAAGAAACTCCTGTTTCGGAAACGTTATATTCTTTAATCTTCCTTACCATATTGGGAATCATATTGGCAGCGTTTACATCGGCGCCAAGGGTATTATAAAAATAATCTACGGAAGGATCCGGCGCAAAAGAATACAAATCCGGCAGCTTCTCTCCCTTTTCCCGGAGCATCTGATAATAGGGGACGAGCGTTCCCTCTGTCATATCCCCAATCTGATTGGGTTTCACCGTCAAAATAATGATATCCGGCCTTCTCTCTTCCAGAGTTTCCCTTACTTTTCCCACAATCACCGGAAAGCTGCACTCTGCCTGTTTTTCCTTCAGTCCCCGTTCGCTTCCTTTGATACCGATCACATTCGTACGGATATCCTCCCCCAGAAGATTCTCGTAACAAGGAATAATATAAGTAGCCAAAAATCCCATTCCAATAATAACAATCTGTTCCTTCTTCATAATTTCCTACCTTTCCCCATTCTTCTATGAAATTCTTTCTTCTATTTTCTCACAATTTTTTCCAATTGACAAGAACATAATCTGTCAAAGCCCTTTCATAGAAAGAACGACAATGTTTCATTATCAAAAAACTCTGCACTACAAAGTTTTCCGTCTGCCATACATGCTTACCTAAAAAGTACCTATCTCATTTTTTCGTACAAATAAATTTACGGGAAACGCAAACAGAAGAAAAAAATGAAAATCAAGAAAAAGAAGAAAAGAACTTCCTTCAGGAAAAGAATTTATAATTTTAGAATTTTTATGAAATCGATTACAGACATTATAACCGAAAAAATTCAAATTTTCAACTGTTTTTTCTGATTTGCTCTTCTCACTCATACAACCTCCTCACAATATACTGACTAATAGGAGGTGCGATAAAATGAATGATATTGTCCTTATGGCGCTGGTTGCAACACTTGGAACCTGGTTTGTCACTGCTCTCGGTGCCGCAACTGTTGTATTTTTTAAATCTCCAAATCCCAAGGCCCTGAATCTAATGCTGGGGTTTGCTTCCGGCGTCATGATCGCCGCCAGCTTCTGGTCTCTGCTTCAACCGGCTATTGAGCGGGCGGAAGCCGCTTCCGGAATGCCAGCTTATCTGGTTGCTACCATGGGCTTTCTCTCCGGCGCTCTTTTTATGTGGATCTCAGATAAGATTGTTTCCTTCTCCAGAAACAAAACTGACAGTACTCAGGGAAAACCCAACGAACGGTTAAACCGAATCATTATGTTGATTCTTTCTATCACGCTTCACAATATCCCGGAGGGCCTTGCCGTTGGGGTTGCCTTTGGCGCGTTGCAGGGAGGCAATCATGCCATGGAAAGTCTGATGGGAGCTGTCTCCATTGCCCTTGGAATCGGTCTACAAAATTTTCCAGAAGGAGCCGCTGTTTCCATTCCTCTGAGACGAGAAGGATATTCCAGAAAAAAGTGCTTCCTTCTGGGGCAGGCTTCCGGTCTGGTAGAGCCTATTGCCGGAGTCATTGGCGCTCTGTTGGTAGTCTATGTGGAAGCCATATTACCCTTTGCTCTTTCCTTTGCTGCCGGAGCCATGATCTTAGTCGCTGTCCATGAACTGATTCCAGAATGTCAGCAAAATCAAAAAGCACAACCTTACTCTGCAACCATGGGAATTGTCCTTGGTTTTGCCGTTATGATGCTTTTGGACGTCATGCTCGGCTAAGCTCTTCTCTACCATAATCAGTCGTAACCCCTTAAATTTCCCTTCCCTTTCAAACAAAAAACAGGAATCATTCTTTCCATAACACATGTCATCGAAAGAAAGATTCCTGTTTTTACTAGAAATGATATTTTTTTTGACCATCTGTATTTTTGTCAACCGGCAGAAATTTTGGGCATAGAAAAATGCCCAGAGCCGGAATCGAACCAGCGACACGAGGATTTTCAGTCCTCTGCTCTACCAACTGAGCTATCTGGGCGTGACACAATGTGCCTGATTGCGGGGGCAGGATTTGAACCTGCGACCTTCGGGTTATGAGCCCGACGAGCTTCCGAACTGCTCCACCCCGCGCCATTGTCAATATAAAGTTTTTCGAGTGGGGGAAGGTGGATTCGAACCACCGAAAGCACTGCTAACAGATTTACAGTCTGCCCCCTTTGGCCACTCGGGAATTCCCCCATAAAGCCGATGATCGGACTCGAACCGATAACCTGCTGATTACAAATCAGCTGCTC
>JAAWAV010000033.1 GCA_022792335.1 Lachnospiraceae bacterium | reverse complement strand
GAACTGGATGAAGTAATAAAATCCTTCTCTCATCTTCTGGATTTCGTAAGCAAGTCTTTTCTTGCCCCACTCATCCACATTTGTGATGGTGCCGCCGAAACGAGTAATATAAGACTGAACCTTCTCCAAGGCGGCCGCCCTCTCTTCCTCTTCCAGCTTCGCACTCAGCACAAGCGCCAATTCATATTTGTTCATGCTGTTTTACCTCCTTCTGGTCTCTGGCCCCTCCCTTTCTGGGGGAGCAAGGAAATCCGGCAAAGCGCGTGCTTCTGCGTCCTACCGGTACTTCGTAGTATAAAATACTGTCACAGTTTATAAGCATACCATGTTTTGACATGATTTGCAAGCAATTTTTCCCCTGATATTCCGCATTTTTCCGGCGTCTTTCAACGGATCCCCCGACAGTTTTTTTCCACCAGTTTCCTGGGCACCATAATCAAATGGTTACAACCCAGACATTTTAGCTTAAAGTCCATTCCCACCCGGACCACTTCCCATTCGCTGCTACCGCAAGGGTGAGGCTTCTTGAGCTTCACAATATCGCCGACTTTAAATTCCATACGGTCTCCTTTCCGATTCTCACTCCCCAGATAATGACAAAACTCGCCCCCCTCAAATCTTCTGGGCTCATTTTGCAAAAAGCCCTCTGCGCTTTGAAATCATGACAGAAACATTCCAAGCGTCTCTCCAATAGGCTCTGTGATGATCAGATCTGCCCGGCCATCCATGGGTGTGGCGCTCTTATTGATGAGCACCAGTTTCTTTCCCCGGTAGTAATCAATCAGCCCAGCCGCCGGATAGACTGTCAGAGAGGTCCCTCCGATGATCAGTACTTCCGCCGCCGCAATATAGGAAATCGCTTTCTGCATCGTACCGTAATCCAGCCCCTCCTCATAGAGCACCACGTCCGGCTTGATTCCCCCGCCGCAGTCGCACAGGGGTACCCCCTTTGCCAAAAGAATGTCGTCCGCATTAAAAAATTTTCCACATCTGGTACAGTAATTCCGGTGGACCGATCCGTGGAGCTCCAGCACTTCCCTGCTTCCCGCCATCTGATGGAGACCGTCAATATTCTGGGTAATGACTGCCTTAAGCTTCCCCTGCTCTTCCAATTTTGCCAAAGCCAGATGGGCCTTATTTGGCTTCGCTTCTTTCACAATCATTTTCTTTTTATAAAAGCGGTAAAATTCCTCCGTATTTCTCTGGTAAAAACTATGGCTTAAAATCGTTTCCGGAGGATAGTCATACTCCTGATGATACAGACCGTCCACACTGCGAAAGTCCGGAATATTACTCTCGGTAGATACGCCCGCCCCGCCGAAAAATACAATGTTATCGCTCTCTGTGACCCACGTTCTCAAAGTTTCCCTACTATCCATAAATATCCTCCTCCCACTTTTAACCCCTGCCTCTGCTCCTCCAAGTTTCACACAATCTCGTTGATATAGAAGTTTCGGCACCCACGCACACTGCGAAGCGGTCCATCCGGCCCCCCGGCTCCCATAAGGCAGGCAAACAGTTCCTCCACCGTATATCGGACACGGACAATTTCCGGAGCAGAAATGTCTCTGCCTTTCTTCCCGCCCATAAGCTCCGACGCCTGCAGCATTTCATCCTGACGCAAAGCCCGACTGCCTTCCTGCGAAAGGCTCCAGCGGTAAAGCCCGCTATTTTCTTCCAGAAATCCGTCGGAAAGCTCCAGAATCATTTCCATCGGAGAATCTGCTGAAAACAGCTCCAGGAAACTGAGGGCGTCTACAATCCGCCCCATGATGACTGGTTTTTTTCCTTCCAGGGCGAAGGACGCCCCTGAAATGGAAATCCTGTCTGTTTCTGTTTTCTGAAAATCCTCTCGTTCTGTTTTCTGCCCGCCGTAAAACAGAATACTCAGGGTCAAAAGAACAGACTCTCTGTCATCAGGTCTGCACAAAATTTCCCGAATCTCCACTGGATTTTCTCCCCAGTAAGGGACCAGAGCCACTATCCGCCCTTTCTTTCCAGGCCTCTTTGAATCGGCCTCTTCATCTATCTCTGATTTCTTCGGATACGCTTCTCCGTCTGCTTCGCCTTTCTTCGAATATGCTCTTTCATCCGCCTCTGTCTGTCCGTCTGTCGCGGACGTCTCCAGAAGAAGCAGGGCGCCTCCCTCACTTTTCAGTTCTGCCAGAAGCATTTCATAATAATGGCGATCCCGCCTTGTGTAGCAGCCAAAAAGTTCTCCCTGAACCTCTTCTGAAAAAGCCACAATCTCCGAAAGATCGGAAGATTTTACCTGCCGTATGACAAGCGCCGTCTCCCCGGCCTTTTTAGGCAAATCCAGGGTCCCTGTGCTGGACTCATAAAAATACCGAAATCCCAGGGGATAATAAATCGCTTCTGCGGCAGGCATCAGAAAGACAAAGGGCATCCCTTTTTCCCGCATCGCCCCCAGGCTCTCTTTTAAAAGCCTCTTCATCATCCCTCTATGGCGATATTCCTCTTTTGTGGCGACCGCCACAAGGTAGCGGCTGGACAGCCTCCGGGAACGGTTTGCGCCTTCTGGCTGAAACTGCATGTCGTAAGGATTGAGCTGTACCATAGAGACCAGCTTGTCCCCGTCAAAAATCCCGTAGCATTCGTTTTTTGTATATTTCCACCTGTCGTAATAATCCAGAAATTCTTCCGAATCTTCTGTGAAGATTTCCTCCCAGAGCTCTCTGCACTTTTTCTTCTCTTCGCCGGTCAGGCGTCGCACGGATCCTTCCCTCATTTCCTAACGCTCCCTGATCTGGTATTTTTTTGCAAAACCGATGGGATTATAGGACTGCTTTGCTTTCCGGAGTCCGGGCAGTCCCACATCGTCCTCCCGGTTCACCAGACTGACCGTCGGAAATTCGTGGATTAAAAACTGCTGGTTGATAAACGGATACATTCCCCGGATTTCCGGGTTGGCTTTTTCAATATGAATCACCGCCATATCTTCTGCCGCATTGTAGCTGCCCATGGTGAAGGCTTCCATCTGCCCGTCCACATACACGCCGCCCATGCGTACTCCCAACAGGCTGCACTGGTTCAAAATTCCGTGAATCCCTTCCACTTCCGGGTCAAGTGTTTCCTCCACCTGAGCGCCTTTCATACCGCGCCAGCGGTCCAGAAAACGCCACATATCTCCCCGATCCGTACAGGCCAGCGTCTTATATTCATATCTGCCCGCATATTCTTTCATAAATGCATTCACATGATTTTTCTTTTTGTGGTACTTCTTCCCGGCCAGTGTCCGCAAACTTTCCCCGTCGTAAAGGTAATCCGCCGCGTCTGGCTGCTCCTCTACATCAAACTCTTCCGGGTCCAGATTCAGAATATTAACTGCGTCCTCGTCAGCCAGATAGATTTTCAGCTTCCTCCCCAGGACTTCGTTAAAATACTTTTTCGTATCAAAGAAATAATAAGGCAGATCCTCCGCCTTGCACAGAGGGAGGGCGGCAAATGGCTCTCCCTTGATCTTCATTTTCCATTCTACCGCCTTCCCCCCGTCGCAGACACAGTATTCCACATGGTAATAATCCTTCCATAAAAAGCTGTCCAGGAACATACTGTCGCAGGTTTTATTAGAACGCATACTGAAAAAGCGCGGTAAAATCTCTACATCTTCCGATGCAATTTTTTTAAATTCCCATTTCATGATATCCTACTCTCTTTCTTCTGAATTAAAAAGCACTTTCGCAACAACACGGTTATTACAAAAAGTGCTCTTTCAGCAATTATATTACCCGTGGAAAATTCTGTCAAGGCAGGGCACATTCCCCTTCATGCCTGCTGTTGACTTTTTCCGGATTTGTTATACAATGAATATGATATTTCAGAAACAAATTTTATATTCAAGGAAGGTTATGCTTTTGAAACGTTTAAAATCTCTTACATATCCCCGCTGGCTGAGTATTTTAGCGGTGGTGACAGTTCCTGTTCTTTCCTATTATTTATTGGAATTTATGACCCACAACCCCTTTGAGATTCCCTTACAGTTCCAGCTTCTTGGCTGGCTGTTCTGTTATCTTTTTGCTTCGCTGGTTTTCTTTGTAAGCGGGCGAATGAATCTGGCTCTGGTTTTGCCTCTTCTTTTCACCGCGTTTCTGGGAACAGTCAACTACTTTGTCCTCCAGTTTCGCCAGTCGCCGATTCTTCCCTGGGATATCGCATCCATGGGAACGGCACTCTCTGTGGCGGATCATTTTTCTTTTAAACCTTCGGCAAAACTAGTCGGTATCCTGGCCGCTTATCTGATTCTGGCGCTGTTTTGCCTGAAAGTAAATATTCCTTTAAAAAAGCGCTGGCGCATACGGGCCGCCGGTTCCGGACTGACTGTACTTTGTTCTGTTTTGTATGTTCTCTGCCTTCAGAACGATTCCATTATGAATGCCTTGGATGTTTATGAAATGCCTTTTACCCAGGACTATACTTATGAACAGAATGGATTTTTCGTAAGTTTTCTGGTCAACACCAAGTATCTAAAAGTAGAGAAACCGGACGGCTATTCACCGGAAAAAGCAGATGCTCTGCTCTCAGAGGCGGATAAATCCGGCGATGGATCGGTTCTGGCATCTAACGGCGAAATCAGCCGAACCATGGCATCTTCCCCCGGCGGGGAAAAGCCCAATATCATCGTGATTATGAATGAAGCTTATTCTGATCTCTCCGTCATTGGTGATTTCAAGACTTCGGAAGATTATATGCCTTTTTTCCGCTCTCTTTATGGAAGTGAAAATACCATCTCCGGAAATGTTCATGTTTCCGTTCTTGGCGGCAATACGGCCAACACGGAATTTGAATTTCTGACCGGAGATACCATGGCATTCTTGCCCACAGGCAGTATTCCCTACCAGCAGTTTCTCTCCGACGAACTTCCGGCCCTGCCTCAGATTCTAAAAGACTACGGCTACACGACCACCGCTCTTCATCCTTACAATTCCAACGGCTGGCGCAGGGAGGAGGTCTATCCCCTTCTCGGCTTTGACGAATTTCTCTACAACGGGACGTTCACTTATAAAAAGCGGTTGCGAAGCTACATCACGGATGAATCGGCTTTTAAAGAAGTGATCCGCGCCTATGAGGAGAAAAAGCAGGAAGGGCCTTTCTTTTCCTTCCTGGTTACGATGCAGAACCATGGCGGTTATGCAAAGGAATGGGATGATTTTGAGCGTACCATCACAGTGGATGGGCGGGAGGATGACAAGCTTTCCCGAATCAACGCTTATCTGACTCTCTTAAAAACCACTGACGACGCTTTTAAAGATTTGATTTCCTACTATGAGAATGTGGATGAAAAAACCATTATTCTGATGTTTGGCGACCACCAGCCCCACATGGAAACAAAATTCCTGGAAGAGCTCTATGGAAAAGATTACGATTCTCTCGCCCCGGAAGAAATGGCGCTTCGCTATCAGACTCCGTTCGTCCTCTGGGCCAATTACGATATTGATGAAGCGGAACACGTGGAGCTCAGCGCCAACTATCTGAATACGCTCTTAATGGACGTAGCCGGCCTTGAGAAAACCCCTTACCAGAATTATCTGAGCGGGCTTCGGGAGCAGCTTCCCATCATCACAGCAAACTTCTGTATCGACGCCGACGGAAACTTTTACAGTGCCGACGATTTCGACCAGAAAAAAGAAGCTCTTGACGATTATGAGATTATCCAGTATAACCACCTTTTCGACAAAAGCCACCGGAAAGATGAAAACTTTCTGAACGCTTCTTAAATTCAAAAGCGCTTCTCTTTTGAAGCCTTCGAACGTCTGAAAAGCCCCTTCTACAGCCTGTCTCCAGGTCTGCAAAAGGGGCCTTTTTATTTCTTTTTTCGCTTATTTTCTATGATTCTGAGGATTCTGTTTCGGCAGGAACCTCCACTGCAGTTTCCTCCAGAAAATCCTGTACGGCCTGCTGCCTTAAAATGTCCCGGATCATAATCTCCGAATAGTTGGACTTCATGGTTTCCACATCCATCCCTGTTTCCTCAGACAGCTTCTCAAGTCCGCTCTCATATTCCTCATCTGTCGGTTCCAGTCCTTCTGCCTCCACCACAGCCCGTACCAGAAGCTGCCATCTGGCGCTTTGCTCCGCATAGTCCCTGATATCCTTCTGGAACTGTTCTTCCGTCATTCCCATGGCGCTCAAATAGGACGCCATATCCATGCCATACATACTCACCATGCTCTGCGCCTGGTAAATCTGGCTGTCATAGTTGTAGGAAATCAGTTCCTCTGACTCTTTTTTAAAGGTGGCATTTGCCTCTATCTTCTCCCATGCCGCGTTAATCTTCCCGGTCCTGGCCTCTTCCGCCTTACTCTGCTCCATTTCCGTTTTCATATATTTCCGGTATTCTTCGACTGTCTTATAGGCTCCGTCTGTGGTCCGTTCCACAAACGCGTCGTCCAGTTCCCTGGGAAGTTCTTCCCCCTGCACATAATTGATGGTGACCGTAAACTCTACCGCCTTGCCAGAAAAATCCGGATTCACCGTATACTCCTCCGGAAAATTTAAATCCAGTACCACCGTATCGCCGATGTTCTTTCCAATCAGACCATCTTCAAACCCGGGAATAAACTGGCCTGAACCGATCGTCAGGTTAAAATTCTCTCCTGTACCGCCCTGAAATGCCTCCCCATTCATTTTTCCCACAAAGTCGATGTTGGCCACATCTCCCTCTGCCACCTGTCCCTCCGTCACCTGCTCATAGGAGGGCCCGGAATTTTCCACCTGGGCTTTTAACTCTTCCTCAACTTCTTCGTCCGTCACCTGGGTATCCATGGCCGTCACTTCAATCCCTTTATATTCTCCCAGCTCCACATAATCGGAAATATCTCCCAGATCAAAAGCGCTTACGTACTCCGGCATTTCAGGCGCTGCCGCCGTCTCTCCCCCCTCGGTTTCTTTCGTCTCCGAAGATTCCGTTTCCGGCGCCGCCGTTTCTGTTCCGGCTGTCGCTGCCTCTGTCGTCTCTGTCCCATCTTTCTTGCCACAGGCCGCCATAGAACAGATGATCATCAGGCCAAGCGCCACTGCCAATCCTTTTTTCCTCATATTTTTGTCTGCATCCTTTCTATAAATAAACCTCTTTGATGAACCGGCGGTCAGCAAACCGCCAAACGCTCCTATTATATCACAGGCCTGAAAAAAATTCAATTTTTCCGACGATGTTCTTCAAAAAACTCTTGTATTTTCTAGAATTTCTGTTATAATGTATACGTGTTCACAGATTTAAAGTAGTTCACATATTATTAGAGATTATGTTTACTAAGTGATCTGTAATAGTATGTGAATTTTTGTTTTTCAAAGCGCTTGTAACTCTTAAATCTATATAAATGGAGGTACCTGGAATGAACAACGGTACAGTAAAATGGTTTAACTCTGAAAAAGGCTATGGCTTCATTACTGCCGAGAGCGGCGAAGATGTATTCGTACATTTCTCTGCGATCACAGGTGAAGGTTTCAAGACTCTTGACGAGGGTCAGTCCGTAACCTTTGACATCGTTGAGGGTCCCCGCGGTAAGCAGGCTGCCAACGTTGTCAAATTGTGATCGATTAAACCAAAAACAAAAAAGAGAGCCTGGTTGGCTCTCTTTTTTGATGTCCGGATTTTTCATACCGGCTCTAAAAATAATTACAAATGATAACTTCTTCTCCTACCCGTTTGGAAGCGTCGGAGTTAATCATACGCTTCACATCTATGACATCGATTTTGTAGCCCTTATCTCCATACAATTCTCTAATCAGATCCGTATTATGATTCGTAAGCATACAATAGCAGCCTCTCTCCGTCAGCGCATCATAAAGCTTTGCCAGCCGCTTGTGGCTTTCTATGTCAAACCCCTCTTTTGTGTACGACTCAAATGAAGTAGGATTTAAAGGGGCGTAAGGGCTGTCAAAAAAAATAAAATCTCCTTTTTCAGCATCTGCGCAGGCTGTCTCAAAATCCCCTTCCCTAATCGTAACTCCCCGCAAATATTCTGAAACATTCATAATAACTTTCTCATCGACAGATGCCCTCCGGCTGTTATTATACGGAACATTAAAAAAACCTCTGCCATTTACCCGGTATAGACCATTAAAACAGTGTTTATTGAGAAAGACAAATAATGCCGCCAGTTCCGTATCATACTCTGCCTGTTCAAGCTTATGATTATAAAACTCTCTGAGAAAATAATAGTATGCCTTCCCATCTTCCCACATTTGACTGTCAAATCTGTTGATGATCTCCAAAAATTCCCCTGGCGCATGGCGGATTTGTCTGTATGCATTGATCAATGCCCTGTTAATATCGTTAATCAATGCATGGGCAGGAAGAAACTCAAAAGTCACTGCACCGCCGCCGACAAACGGCTCATAATATGCTTGATAGTGTTCCGGCATCCTTTCCTTTATCTTTGGAAGCAACTGGCGCTTTCCGCCAGCCCACTTTACAAATGGCGCAATATATGAATGATTCATTTCAGTCCCTCTTCTCTGCCTTCACAAAAGCCACGTTATGCGTATCTATTATACTGTCAGTTATGGAAAATGGCAACCGCACTTTTTAGAATCCCTGCAGGGCTGGACAGAGGAAAGCGGAGAGGAACAAGCGAAAATAAATAAGCCTACCTTGTTCCTTGGCAGAACAGGCAGGCTTATCGTCTAATCTTGTGAGGTCAACCACTTGATGGACGGTTGTTTCCTCTTTTGTAATAAGAAAAATCCTTAAGTTTTTTAGTATTTATCTGCATTCACGCTGCCAGCGACAACCTCCCTATCATAAGCAACTGGAGATGCCGGCTGGACACTGCCGTCTATACGGCGAAGGCGAAAACGTCCAACCAGATTTTTCATCGTGGTGGCCTGACTAGCGAGCTCCTCGCTTGCCGCCGCAGACTCTTCACTTGTCGCAGAGTTTGTTTGAACCACGGAAGAAAGCTGGTCAATGCCTTCTGTCACTTGTTTGATAGAAGCCGTCTGAACTTCAACGCCATCCGTAACCACATCCACCCGCTTCACAACCTCGTCCGTCAATCCCTTACACTCAATCAAAGCCTGAGTAACCTGTTCGACAATATCACTTCCATTCTGAACCGATCTGATAGCATCATCAATCAGCTCCTTCGTTGCTTTGGCTGATTCATCTGATTTAGCCGCCAGGCTACGTACCTCATCCGCCACTACTGCAAAGCCCTTTCCAGCGCTGCCAGCGCGAGCAGCTTCTACTGCGGCGTTCAGCGCCAGGATATTCGTCTGGAAGGAAATATCCTCGATGGTCTTGATGATTTTGCTCATTTCCTGAGAAGAAAGTGCAATTTTGTTCATCGCCTGATTCAACACATCCACCTGTTGATTCATTTTTTCTACCTGAACACCCGCTGCTTCAACGCTGGTTTTTGCATCTTTGGCAGCCAGATCCGTCTGCTGTGATGCTTCAGAAATTTCCGTAATCGTTGATGTCAATTCCTGAAGTGTGCTGGCCTGCTCGGTTGCTCCCTGAGCCAAGGACTGCGCGCCGGTTGACACTTGATCCGCACTAGAGGAAACCTGATCTGTACCTTGAGCAATCTGTAAAAGCGCATCACTGAGCTGATGATTGATACCTCTGATAGATTGAATGACGGTTTCCAGCGCACCCACATACATAGAGGTATCCTTGCTGTGCACATCAAAATTCCCCTCTGCCATCTCTTCCAGCAGATAGGCTTCGTCCTGAATGACACCGGAAAGAATTTCCTGGCTGCTGCGCAGGGCATCGCACATCACCCCCAGCTCGTTCTTACTCTGATAGTCAACAGGAATATCCAGCTTGCCCTGTGAGAAGCCAATCAAGGCCGTTTGAACTTGAGCGACAGGAATGATGATTGTCTTGATAATCATAAGTCCCAGCGCAATAACTGCAATGGTGGCGATAGCCGTGGCTACAGCAACAACACCAATGATAACAATGATCTTAAATTCAATACGCTCCCGCTCGTTAGCCATAGACTCAACTAAATAATTGTCCAACTCCGTTGCAGCCGTGGCCATCTTCTCCTGATCCGGTGTATCTGTTTCATAAATAAACTGAATCCCCTTCTGAAGATACGATTCATCGCCGGTTTTGACATACTGGCGATACCACTCAATAAGCTGAGGATTTGTAGAGGCCCAACTGGTTGTTACCGCAATATACTCATCTAATTTGCTGCGTTCCAGCTGGGATGGAAAACTCTCCTCCAGCAACTCCATATAGGCAAATAAGTTCTCCTGTGCTTTTTCCGCTGCCTGAAGCAGCCCTTCGTTCGCGTCAGAACCGGGGACAAGATAGGCATCGCGGATGTTTCGTCCGGTCAGCAGTGAGTTAATCCGGCAGTATAAAATATCCTGATTTGCCTGGGCATCCTCGTCCAGCAACCCATTGTAGCTGCTTTTGATATTGATCATCATGAATAGGCTGGTAACAATCAGGAGCAGGGAAACCCCGATGGTGATACCATAGCCAAGCAACAAGCTTTTTTTCACTTTTATGTTCTTTAACATGACATTTTCCCTCCATATATTCACGAATGAAATATTTGATTTTTTGTTATAATGAATCGCCCAACAGCCGTTGCTCAAAAGTCCCCTCTTCAACCGGCTTAGAAAATAAATATGATTCCGTTTCCACCCCCTCACAACAAACTGTAATTCCAAGGCTTCTCGCCATATGTATCAACTCCTGAAAACTCCCAAAGAGCGTTGCTTATCCTTTGGGGCAACTCAGAGATATAGCAATCTGTCTTGTAAATGACGATTTGATGCATTCTAACTTTCCAAGTATATCGCGCTTTCGTGTTTTTGTAAATAGCCGCCCTCTAGTTTTAGAAAAAAGAAACGGTGGCTTCGATTTTCTTGAAAGCCGCTGCTTAAGAATAAACTTTAATAAGATTCTTGCAATAAGTCCTCCATAGGCTCATAGGCAGTATATGGCTTTATGAATTTTGAAAATGCCCGGCAGAAAAAGGCACTAACTACCCCTATGCGACGTTTCCCTATAAAACCCCCAGGGCATGATATTTAATGCAAAACAAAAGGGTATCTATGTAGCCGATACCCTCAATAGGTTTATGTGTTATTATGCTGTTTCTTCTTTCAATTCTTTCTTGTATTTGTAGTATGTTCCTTTTGATTTGTTATGAAAATATTACCTCAATATCTTAGCATCTGAATACTTACAGTCAAAATACTTTGAT
>JAAWAV010000032.1 GCA_022792335.1 Lachnospiraceae bacterium | reverse complement strand
GGTCAATCGTCATCGCGCCCTGAGCCACCTTCATGGAGAATGCCATACAGGTGGGGCAACCGCATTCCTTGCAGTTTTTCTTAGGCGTCAGTTTAAAAATCGCAATACCGTTTAATGCCATTGTTTTCTCCTCCTGTCCGTTTTAGCTTAATGCGCTGATCAATTTGGAAACTGTTGCAACTGAAGTGGGATGCTTTAAGATCACGGCGTCAGAACCACAGGCCAGACATGCAACCGCAGTCTCAATTTCCATATCAATTGCTCTCTCTACGACACATCCCCATCCAGGAGCGTCCTCTTCCGTAGCCACAGATTCCTTTACAGACCAGGTTTCAGATGCCACAGGAGTGATAATAGGCATCAACAGAGAATCGTCATTCTGTCCAAGAGCAGCAGCCTTTACCCGATCCAGCGTAGAGATCAGATAATCAAAGCCATAGCCTGCAGCAGAAGAACCAACGTTCATAACTACCTTACCGGAATCCACACCAAGCTGTTTTAACAGCACGTTTAACTGCTTCGCCAGGTTGATATCCACGGCAGACTCTGCGCCAACCAACTGGTTGTAAGCAAGTCCTGCAGCAGCGCCGATATTCTTGTAGTTTTCTTCCTTCGCGGACATTAAGAGTACATTCTTTCCCTGAAGGGCCTCGGCAACCTTAGAAAGCAGCTCCGCATCTTTTTCCACATTCTTGCAGCCTTCCACCACAAGCGGGAAATCAATCGCATCTGCCACTTCCTTCGCAACAGCAACCAGTTCCTCAACCGGACGGTTCTCGCCGTTGGGGTCTCCACCCTCTAATTTCAGGCAAAGGAAATCAACGCCTTCGATGGTAACAGCCTTTTTCGCCATGTCTGCCACAGTCTCGCAACCTGCATAGACTTCCTTGATACAATCAGGCTCATGGGCAAGTCCCAGGTCGGAGATTTCAATACCAATCTTCGCCGTATTGGTCGTGGGAGCGTCAAAGCTGTAGAAAGGAAGGGTATTTCCTCCTCCCAGTTTCGTAGTCTTGTCGCCGGTTCCGACTTCAACGGTGCGAATGGTTGCGTTGAATTTCTGTAATTTCTTAGTAAACGGCATTTCCTACTCGCCTCCTTAAAAATTTTCTAATAAAGTAACGTTTCAATTAATAGGAAACATTATAATGCTTCCTGCTCCAATGATTTCCGGCCGCCCTCCCTATCAGGGCGGCCGGAAATAAAAAACTATGTAAGTGTAACTATGGAAAGTTTCCAACAAAGCGCACTTGTGACGCATTTTGTCAGCTTCCTGCTTTACAGGCTCTCGTTTGCAAAGAAGCCAGCAAAACGCATCTGTGATACATTTTGTCAAACCTCCTGTTTGGGAAAGCTTTATACTCAGGAAATCCGCCTTTCCGGATGCAGCAGCATCCGGGGCCGGCTTTCGCCGCCTGCGGATTTCCTTCGTTAAATCCCGGCGACGCCCGGCAAATGTCCGCTGACGCGGCCGCTTGCCGGTCTGCCTATGGGATTTACATCATCGGCTCTAATCCTAATGCAGGATGACCTTTTTCCGTGAGGAAGGCCAGTAAGGTCTCAGGATCTTCTGCGATGGTTTCGTCACCGACCATATCGGTGAAGTTGTCGATTCCATAGAGCTCTTTCGCGGTCGCGTTCAGTCTCTCAGACACCTGCTCTTTCAGATCCTTGGGCATCCATACGATTCTCTCAATACCACCCTCAGCCTTCATGAATTTCTTGGAAGCGATGAAATGCTTTCCATGGCCCATGAAGCCGGGAGTCTGCACGCCGCCGCCGGTCATGGAAGCCAGCTCAGGGAAGGTCATTCCCAGAGGAGTCATCCCGGCGTACTCACGATTTGCGATGATAACGCCATTGGAGAACGGCTCAATTCCACAGATACACTCGAAGCATCCGCAGGAAGTCATGGGCTTCTCCATGATGGAATAGAGGGATACGTCCTCCAGAGCACCGTTGGAGAATTTCTTCACAGCCTCGTTGACATCCTCATATTCACCGATTCTCTCATCAATCACTTTTTCCTTGGTGATCACCTGGCAGGGGCCAGTGGGCTCCAGCTCGTTGGTCGCCTTAGCATCCAACCAGGAAACCGCTCCACAAAGGCCAAGACGCTCCGGCGTAACCACACATACGTGGCTGGGAGAGAATGCCTGACACATAATACAGCTATAGTAAACATCTACAGACTCATCCGTTAAGGATTTAAGACGATCATCACGCTTGTCAAATGCAGGGATTGCGATTTCATGACGAAGCTTTCCAACCAGCTCCGGATCGGTGATAACCTTCACCTGGCAGCGGTCCACAACAGCATCGTAATCATTCTTCACCTTTGCATAGAGCACTTCGCCGATGTGTTTCGCACGGAAACCGGCCTCATAAGCCGCATCGCTGATACGGACGCGGATCATGTCACGCTGTCCCGTATGCATAACGCCCTCGATGCAGTTCAGATAGCTGTGGAATTTACGCTCAAATACAGACTCGAAATCAGACTGCATGTTCTTTCCGGCCACTTCCACGATATAGGCGATGCTTTGCTTGCTGCCCTTCTCGAAGGAATCGAAATCCGGTCCGATAAGCTCGATCTTATGATCCTCGATCTCAGTCATTTCTTTGGACTGAACCAGCTCGAAGCAATCCACTCTGGAACCGTCAAACTCTACCTGCATCTGTTTCTTACGTACGATCTCACCCTCAAATGCGGAGGCGAAAGCCACAGGAATGTCGATATTGGTAATCTTAATCTTGATATCACGGGCTTCCAGAGAAGTCGCATTGAACTTGGAAATATCAGGCTGCACAATCAGGCTCTTCGGAACCTTGATATTGACGGCCTCGGAAGTCGCCACGTCGTCGGTAATAACCGGGAAACCAAGAGCAATCGCGCCAGCGCCGCATGCAACCACAACAGGATTCAGCGTACCAAGGGCATTGACAAATGCCGGTACACGCTCAAAAGTATACTTCATCAGAGCTGCAGAATCTCCAGGAGCCACGTTGCCGAAAATCAGAGCCGCTCTAACTGCTACGGAAACCACATGAAGCACGGAAGTTACATCCTTGCCCAACGGAATCACACGCACATTGGCGCCCATATTTACTTTTTTCTCCACACACTGATCGATCACGTCGCCAACCAAAGTCACCAGGATACCCTGTGCCTGATAGCTCTTTACCAGAGCAGCCGCCTCGTCCGCTGTGGGAGCCTTTCCAAGGATAACCGCCACACCGGGGATATCGCCAGTTACAAGCGGCACACCCAGTTCACGGATAATGGCATCAGAAAGATGACCGGAGCATCCGGTTCCCTCATAAGGATCCGCGCCGTCCAGATATTTAAGCGCTTCGATAAACTCTGCACACAGGGCAGTACCAACGCCGTTCATAAATACGTCGTTTAACTTTACGTTCTTTGTCTCAATGCTCTTAACAACGCCAAGAGCTTCCTTCAACTCGCCCAGGTTTGTCACCTTGGTTCCAGTTACTGCATAGTAGCAGGGCAGGCAGTAAGCAGTTCCGGGGAAGGAAACCTCTTTGTCTGCACCATGCTTTTCGATAGCGGCATCAATGGCGCCTTCTGCTAAGCCATATACTGTATCCGCACCACTAAATACTACGTCAAATAGTGTCACTGTTCTACCTCCTAACAATTTGCTTCTGCATCAATGTTTTCTTTGATTTTCTGAATCTCAGCCTTGGCGGACGGACTGAAGTCAAAAGGAGACTTCCCCTGCCTATCCGCATCAATAACCTCGGAATTATAATGAATGAAGCCCAGAAGATCACAAGCAGGAATCTTACTTCTGATAAACTCTTCATCTTTCTCATCGCGAACCTTATTGGCCACAACCCGCACTCGGGAAACCCCCAGATCCTCTGCCAGCCGTTTGACATTTCTGTACGTCTGGACGCTCCTGGCTCCCGGCTCAATCACTACAATGAACTGATCCATCCCTTCTGTCGTACCACGGCCAAGATGTTCAAGGCCAGCCTCCATATCCAGGATTACCACATCGCTGCTTCGGAGGACCAGATGGTTGATGATTCGTTTTAGCATCACATGCTCCGGGCATACACAGCCACTTCCACCTGTTTCCACAGTTCCCAGTGTCAGAAGTTTCACGCCGCAATGGCTCTTCGCATACAGATCGGGAATATCGTCTACCTTAGGATTCATACGGAAAAACCGATTGGTCTCGTCAGCCTCCGTGCGCTCCTGAATGAGCTTCCTCATCTTTGTGATCGGAACAATTTCCTCCAGCTCCTCCTCAGAAAATCCCAGAGCCAGACCTAGATTTGCATCCGGATCCACGTCGGCCGCCAGTACGTTCTTCCCTTCTTCCGCATAAAGTCTCGCCAGGGTAGCTGCAAAGGTGGTTTTTCCCACGCCGCCCTTTCCTGTCACTGCAATTTTCATGTCTTATTCACCTCTGGTTTTCCGGCGAAATGAGGCAAAAACCACATTCCACCGGATGCTTCACGAACAGGGCCGCCGTCTGACATTAAATGCCGATGGCCGCTCTCTTCTCTTCGATTCTGTCAATCATCGCGTCAACCAGCTTGTCGATATCCTTCTCCACAGTATAAGATGCGCCAGTCCACTCACGGACACCGCCTGTCAGAAGCTCTGCAACTTCCGTAGAGCCGGATACATAAGGATCAACGCCCAGGAAGGTATCAATACCAGTACCCACTACATAGTTACCGATGGATACAGCCTTCTCGGACATCCACTCAGGAGCACAGCCAACTACAGGCAGCTCGGAAATCTTAAGGCCTGAATCCTTCGCCAGTTCTGCTACCAAGTTCATCATACGGGAAATATCCACGCAGGAACCCATATGAAGTACAGGAGGGATATCTGCAAGCTCACATACTCTCTTGAGGCCGGCGCCGCACAGCTCTTTCGCTCTCTTATCCATCAAGCCGGCCTTTGCCGCTGCCTGGGCGGAACAGCCGGAAGCTACGATAATAATATCGTTGGCAATCAGCTTCTTCATCAGCTCAATGTGGGCAAGGTCCGGACGAATCTTCGGATTGTTGCAGCCTACCATGGCAACAGCGCCACGCAGAACACCGGAAGTTACACACTCCAGGAGGGGCTTTGTCGTCCCGGTCACATCCACCTGGCTGTTGGTTACACCGTCCAGAACCTTCACGATGGCTTCCAGAGAGTATCCGACCGTCGCCTTCTGCTTCATATCGGGAATATGTACCAGTTCCGGTTTCCTGTTCTTGAAGTTCTCAATGGCAGTCTTTACAATATGTTTTGCATTCTCGCCCGCGTTGGCAGAACTGAACCGAATATAATCAGAATCCGGCATCTGTGCAATGGGAGAAGTGGTGATAAACTTGGTATGGAAGCATTTGCTTAACGGCCCCAATGCAGGGAAAATACACTGCACGTCAACGACAATTGCCTCACAAGCGCCGGTCAGTACCACGTTTTCCTGCTGCAGGAAGTTTCCAGCCATGGGAATCCCACGACGCATCGCTACTTCGTTGGAAGTACAGCAGACACCAGATACTGTGATGCCTTTTGCACCCATCTCCTTAGCATAAGCAATCATCTCCGGATCATCTGCAAATTCACAAATCATCTCGGAAAGGCTCGGATCATGACCATGAACCACGATATTTACGTTGTCTGCATTCATTACGCCCAGGTTGGCTTCCGTATCAATGGGCTTAGGAGTGCCAAACAAGACATCAGAAAATTCCGTTCCCATCATGGAACCGCCCCATCCATCGCCAAGACCACAGCGGATGGACTGCTTTACCAGTGCTTCTGCCTTGGAGGAACATCCCATATGGCTCATATGCAAAGAAGAGGATACCTCACGGTCAATGGCACGAGGAGCAAGCTCATTTTCCACCAAAAGTTCCTTCTGAGAAACAGGCATACGATCCAGGAACTTCTGGAAGCCAAAAGGCTTGCCATATTCCATCAGTCCTGCCTCTGCAACCTCGTGAGCCACATCGTAGATGTCTCTGCCCTCTGTCTCAACACCAAATTCCTTCGCAAGCTTCAAAAGCTTTGCTTCGTCTTTTACATGATAATTTCCATCTGCTGCAGACAGATACAGGGTATGGCAGATTTCACGTCCATGATCAGAGTGAGTAGCCGCGCCGCCTGCAGTAAACTTCAGATAATTACGTCCTACGATACCATGTACATCGCAGCCGCAAATTCCTCTAGGCGCCTTCGGCGTAATACGGCAGGGCCCCATCGCACAGATTCGACAGCAAACGCCCTGCTCACCGAATTTACAATGAGGAGTCTGATTTTTCACCCTGATCTGCCAGGCGTCTGCGCCTACCTTTGCGCCTGTCTCCAGGAGTCTGGCTGTTGCGGATTCAAACTCCTCTACACTTGTCAACTTAAAGTCTCCCATTAAATAAACCTCCTTCAGTTTCCGCCCGCCCCTTTGAGGCGAGACATTTCATTCTTAAGAATGTAACAGTTTTTCTACTGCGCCAACCAGGGCCTCCCTCACCGGAGAGTCCGATGGAAGATTGACTGACGTGGGTCTCCCCTCACAGTCCAGCTCATAAACTTCTTCGCTGTGAGGAACGACACCGATCAAATTCAGTCCCTGATTGTTTATCTCCTCCCGAATCCCCTCGTTCAGTTCACCCTTTGGCGCCCTGTTTACAATGAGACCCATAACTTTGGGATTCAATTTGCATTCTTTTACCAGTTCTGCAATCCTGCCGACGGCCTGGATACCTCTTCTGGAACAGTCGCTCACCAAAATGACTGCATCCACATGAGGAAGAATCCCCCGGCTGATATGCTCCATCCCGGCCTCGTTATCCACGACAATATACTGATACTGGCCGGAAAGCCTGGCAACCTGACTTGTCAGCAGCCCGTTCACATAACAATAGCAGCCGGAACCCTGGGTCCTGCCCATCACAAGCATATCATAGTCGTCCTCTTCAACTAGTGCGGAGCCAAACCGAAACGCGGCATAGTCCTGCTTTGACATACCGGCCGGTACCGGGCTGGGATCCATCATTTCCGCACGGGCGATTTCTTCCCGAATATCTCCCAATGTTGCTTCCACTTCCACGCCAAGAACCTCGTTTAGGTTGGAATTGGCGTCGGCATCAACCGCCAGAATCGGTCCTTTCTCCTTTTCACACAGATGTTGAATCAGCAGACCACAAAGGGTTGTCTTCCCGACACCGCCCTTGCCCGCAACTGCAATCGTATAGGCCACTTGAAAGCCCTCCTTTACTACAATTTCCCAGGAAATTCCGTCTGAAAAGCAGCCAGATCTCCTGTCATAAGCCTTTAACTATAAACCAAATGAAACAAATCCTCTCTGGAACTGTGAATGGCCCTCAATACTCATAACCATCACGCTTCTTCATCGGTCAGGTCAGTCTGCCATCATGTCCGCCTCCTGTTCCACAAATCTCTTCCCAGGCAGGCAATGATACAGGCAAACGTACTCGTGGCGCAAGGCCAATCCTTCCTAATCCGTACAGCGGATCTTGACCACACTGCCAGCCAGATCCACCTCCGTCAAGGCCCCCTGCACCTTCATTTCTTTTCCGATGATGTCATATAAGGTGATTACATCTCCGTCAATGAGAATCTTACTTACATTTTTCAGAAGAAGTGTTTCGTCCTCTTCCTGCTTCTTCCCATAAACCGCTGCAAGGCACATGTCTTTTCACCTCCCTGCTGTCTCCCACAGGATCGTTACTGTTTCAATAAAGAAAGGGCAACACTTAAACGCACATTTCCGCTTTCAAACTCAGAAACCGCCTTATCAAGCTGCTCTGCCGCATCAGCCTTTCCCTGCTCCCTAAGCTTCTTTGCAAGGTCCGCAAGCTCCAGGGCATGATGCTTGTTGTGGTCTGCCATATAAGTGACTAAAGCGATGGTTTCCGCCTCTGCGTCCCCACATCCGCCACAGCCCTCACATCCTTCGCTGTGGCAATGGTCATGTCCGTGGTCATGGCTATGTCCATGGCCCTCTCCATGCGAATGCTCGTGGTTTTCTTCCTCTCCCTCCATATGAACATGCTCATGAGAATGTTCAACCGTATGGGTATGGGAATGAGTGTGATGGCTATGAATCACATTTCCATGTTCGTCCGTAACGACGTGCATTCCGCAACCTCCTTTCTTTTTATCCGGTATTGGTCATAACTGTGTTAATTTTTTAATTATATCTATCTCATTATACATGTTCTGGTAATATTAATCAAGAGCATTTCCCCCTTTTTAGTGGGGTTCTGACAATGTTCACAAAAAAATACAAAATATCTCTTCACCAATATTTAGTAGTTGTCTTTATCTCCCACAGCAGTGCTTGTATTTTTTCCCACTGCCGCAGGGACAGGGTTCGTTGCGTCCCACCTTCTTTCCCTTCACAATGGTCGTAGAAGATTTCTGCTCTTTGTAAAGCTCTTTCTGGCGTTCTTCACTGAAAATCTCATTCCACTGGGGAAGGCCATAAAGCCAGTCTGCCTTGGCGGCAACCATATTTTTATAAAGCAGTTCCTTGTCAAACCCCAAGTTGACAGGAGTATCTTCCTCCATGGTGTCAATGGGGTTTTGCTCCTTTAGACTGTCGTTGATCCCATCCAGGAATCCCGTCATGATCATCAGCTCTACGTCATATTTTTCAGCAAGCTCCTTTACAGTCCCAGTGACTACCTCGTCCGGCGCTGCCAGAAGCTTCTCATAAATTCCCTTTTCCAGATTAAAATAATTACCCCAAAAGTAATTGCTCTGTTCCGCGCTCATCTGTGTTTCATAAGCCATTTTTCTCCACTGTTCCAAAAGTGTCATCGCGTTTTCTTCCCTTTCTTGTCCATATAAATTTTACGCCTGTGAATACAGACTTGTCTACTGTTTATTATATCCGAATGTACCGGATTCTGGCAACGAAAATTTTCCTAAACTCTTACTTTTGGCAGAAAAAATCAAAAAATGCCGAGCCGTATTTCTCATTACGACTCAGCATTTTTCAATTAAAAGTTCTGGCGGGTTTTACCCCATGATCGTTTTAGATTCCTGCCTGCTTAAGAAGCTCCGGCACCTTGGACTCCCAGCCAAGAGCCATGATATGTACTCCCTGGCAATAAGGTCTGCACTCTTTGATGATACGAGCGGCAATCTCCACGCCGGTGATACCGGCCTTGGTCTTTTCTTTATCCTTTTTTAACTCCTCGATCATCTCGTCAGGAACGTGAATACCGGCCACATTGTTATTCATGAATTTGGCCATTCCTGCTGATTTTGGAATAATAATTCCAACCTGAACCGGCTTGCCAAACTGTTTTGCTTTTTCCATGAACTGAATAAACTTCTCCGGTTCAAAGACTGCCTGGGTCTGGAAATAGTCACAGCCCGCTGCAACCTTCCGTTCCATCTTTGCAAGCTGGGCGTCTACGGAATCGCTGCAGGGCGATACCACTGCGCCCTTGGCAAACTTCGGCGCTTCGCCGACCAGCTCGTTTCCGCCAAGGTCTACCCCTGCCTCCAGCTGCTTCACCGTATGAATCAGGGATACAGAATCCAGGTCAAAAACAGGCTTTGCCGCCTTGTGGTCTCCAAGCTTCGTATGATCGCCGGTAAGGAGCAGCAAATTTTCGATTCCAAACATCGCTGCACTGAGAAGGTCCGACTGCAGGGCAATCCTATTTCTGTCGCGGCAGGTTAGCTGAAAAATAGGGGTCAGCCCCTCGTCTTTCAGAGCCTTGCAGGTCGCCAGAGATCCAAGGCGCATAACGGAAGACTGATTGTCTGTCACGTTTACTGCCGTAATGCCGCTCAGATAAGTTTTTGCCTCCTCCAGCACATGTTCGATATGAAATCCTTTCGGCGGTCCCACTTCCGCAGTAACTACAAATTCACCACGTTCAAATGCTTCAGTAATTTTCATGAGCCATTACTCCTAATCATTATAATTTTTAACAGTT
>JAAWAV010000031.1 GCA_022792335.1 Lachnospiraceae bacterium | reverse complement strand
GGATTCCGGCTTTCCAAGCTTCCCGACTCTGGCCGCTGCCTCGAAGGTCAGATGGACATGGTGAAATAGGGGATTCTCAAAATCAAAGAACTTGGAGTACATGGGCCAGCCGCCGTAGGTGTTCATCAGCTCTTCCCCGACGATTTCCGCCCCCAGGGTGTCGATGGCCTCTTTTAAGGTAAACTTCTCGTCAGAATCCGGCGACACAGCCACATAGCTCATGCCCTCGTCCGGAGCCGCCAGAGGGCCGTTGTTGGCCGCGATGGTGGAGGAGAACCACCGTTCTTTGATGGAGCCTCTCTCAATGCCCAGCGCATAATAATCATCGGGATGAAGTTTCAGTCGGTGTCCCGCCTTGCCAAACCGTCTCGGCACAAAGGTCGGATACAGACGGAATACGCCTTTTCCCGCTTCAAAGGTCTTTTCAATCAACTTTCTATCTGCCATTTTTTCTCCTTATATGATACCATCGTATTATCCCTTTTATGAACCTTGTGAAACGTTAGGGATTCACCACATTCACCGGTTCTCCTCTGAGGAATGCTCGCACATTCTCCACAGCAATATCCATAAGTCTCTGTCTGGATTCCCTGGGCGCCCAGGAAATATGAGGCGTGATAAAGCAGTTCGGCGCTTTTAACAGAGGATTATCCCCGCGGATAGGCTCCGTCGATACCACATCCAGGCCTGCTGCATATACCTTTCTGCGGACCAGCGCGTCTGCCAGATCCTGCTCCACGATAAGCGGACCTCTGGAATTGTTCAGGATGATAACGCCATCCTTCATTTTGGCGATGGTATCCTTATTGATGATCCCTTCCGTCGAGGGAAAAAGCGGGCAGTGGAGAGCAATCACATCTGAATTTGCCAGAAGCTCGTCAAGCTCTGCATAGCGGCAGTTCTCTCCTTCCAGCGCCGGATTTTTGTAAGCATCGTAGGCAAGTACCTTCATGCCAAACGCCTGTGCAATACAACCCGTTTTCTGTCCGATACGGCCAAATCCGATGATTCCCATGGTTTTTCCGGCCAGTTCGATCAGCGGATAATCCCAGAAACACCAGTCCTGATTATTCTCCCAGCGTCCTTTGTGGACCGCCTCGCTGTGATAGCCGATGTGATGACAGATCTCCAGCAAAAGCGCCATGGCGAACTGCCCCACTGCGTCTGTGCCGTAGGTGGGAATATTGGTAACGGGGATTCCTCTCCGTTTTGCCTCTTCTGTATCAATGACATTATAACCGGTGGCGAGCACGCCGATATAACGGATATTCGGACATGCCTCCATGGTCGCCGCCGACACAGGCGTCTTGTTGGTGATCACAAGCTCCGCGTCTCCGATCCGCCGGATAATCTCCGACTCCGGCGTTCTGTCGTAAACCTTTAATTCTCCCAGTGCTTCCAATGGGCCCCAGCTTAAATCTCCGGGATTTTCTGTATAACCATCCAGTACTACTATTTTCATATATGCTCTCCTTATTTCAGAGTATCCGCCAGCGCCCGCATAGCTTCGCCAGTCTGGGACCAGTACGTAGTGACAATCTTAAGCTCGTCGCCGATACAGAAATGCTTCACGCCAAGATCCATATAATACTTCGCATCCTCTGCTGTATAGATTTCACAGCGAGGTTCCACACCGTGTTTCAGAGCTGTCTCGATCATCTTCCGCTCCGCCGCCTTGCACTCTTCCAGATGATCTTTCATATCAAAGCCGCAGCTCATGGAGTAATCGGAAGGTCCGAACTGCACCATATCCACGCCGGGGATGGAGCAGATCTCCTCAATATTGTCCATGGCTTCTTTCTTTTCGATCATCAGGGCAATGACGGTATTTTTCACCATGTCCGCGTATGCCATCTGAGGATTGTGAGGCTGATAGCCGATCCAGCGGCTGTTGGGATAGCCGAAGCGTCCGCCGTCCTGAGGTCTGTCCGGTTTCAGGACATGAATCGATTCCCTGACTTCTTCCGGAGTCTTGTGATCCACCAAAAGCACCGCCTGGAATCCGGAGGCCATGGCCTTTTGCGCCACATATGCCCGGTTCTGGAAATCCACTTTGATCATAGACGCCATATCATAGAGCTCGGCCGCCCGACAGATATTCTCAAAATCTGCAAGGCTGTAGGGAGCATACTCCGCCACAAATTCAATGTAATCATACTTTCCCGTATTTCCTATGATCTCCACAATGGTCGGCCAGGCGCTCTCTACTCTCGTCGCCACAGACGGTAAATGGTTATCCAAAAGATAACGAAGCTTATTTGTTTTCATGATAGAATCCTCCTGTTTTCTTTAAATAATATATTAAGGCTTTTGCCTCTTAGAGGCAAGTGCCCTTCCAAGCCGAATCAAGCGGAACATCCTGTCGACGGCGCTCTCCAAAAGTCTTTCGGCCTCCTCCATGGCTTCTGAAAGCTCCATCACCTGGTCAACCAGCACCATAACAGATTCTACGCCAAGGTCATAGATCGCTTCCCCTCCGTCGCCGATTCCCCCTACCAGGGCCACTACAGGAACTTCGTGTCGTTTGCAGAGGTTGCCGATTCCGCAGAGGACCTTTCCGCACAGGGACTGGTGATCCAGCCGTCCCTCCCCTGTCACCACCAGATCTGCATCTGCAAGGCTTTCCTCGAAGCCCATGGTTTCCAGTACCACAGAAATCCCGGAACGCATCTTCGCCCCCGTAAAAGCCAGAAATGGAACGGCAATCCCACCGGCCGCTCCGGCCCCTGGCATATCATGAAAAGCTTTTCCCGTGGTCTCCAAAAGTACATCCGCATAGTTTTTCATGCCGGCTTCCAGCCTTTTAAGGATCTCTGGCGTCCCGCCTTTTTGGGGCCCGTAAACGCTGGTAGCTCCGCCTGGACCAAGAAGCGGATTGTCCACGTCGCACATAATGGTCAGATCCGCCTCAGAGAGAGCCGGATGAAGCCCTTCTGTCCGAATCTTTGCGATCCTTTCCAGATTTTTTCCCGCTGGAAGAATTACCTGTCCCTCTCCGTCCAGAAATTCCATGCCCAGAGCCGTCATGGCTCCCATGCCTCCGTCGTTGGTAGCGCTGCCCCCGATGGCTAAAATCAGTTTCCTATAACCTGCCTCCAGAACCTCTTTGATAAGCTGTCCCGTACCAAAAGAAGAAGCCTCCTCCAGGTTCCGTTCTTCCTCCTGAAACAATGTCAGACCGTCGGCTGCCGCCATCTCGACAACTGCCGTGTCTCCTCTTAAAATCCCGTATTTCGCTGTTACATCCCTTCCAAGGGAATCTTTCACCTTTCCGTACCGGGCCTCTCCGCCTGCCGCCGTCAAAAGCGCCTCCACGGTCCCCTCTCCACCGTCGGCAATGGGAAACCGAAGGGTCTCGCAGCCTGGAAAATGTCTTTTCGCCGCTTTTTCCAATCCTTCGATCACCTGCATCTGCGTCAGGGAGCCTTTAAAAGAATCTGGTGCCAGTATGATCTTCATACGCTTTACATCCTTTATTTTCATTTCTTTCATGGTACTATCTGATAGACGGATATTCACTGGACATGGTTCCAAATAAAAACGCAGATTCTGTGTCGGAAGCACAAAACCTGCGTTTCTGTTCATACAAAAGCACAAAACCAGACAGCTATGTCTGTCTCTCCTCCTGCCCCTGCCGCTTCTTACACAAGCATGTTCTCCGGCTCCTCGCCCTTTAACATGGCAACCACCGCTCTGGCCGTAGCCGCTCCGGTCAGCGCATAATTTTCATAGGATTCTGCCGCCGTATGAGGGGTACAGACATAATTTTCCAGCCCAAACAGAGGATGGTTCAAATCCACCGGTTCTTTTTCAAAGACATCCGTCCCGTGGGCCGCGATTTTTCCGGATACCAAAGCCTCATAGAGATCATCTTCCTTCACAATAGGACCTCTGGCCGTATTGATCAGGAACACGCCGTCCTTCATCTTCGCAATGGTTTCCTTGCAAATAAGTCCTCTGGTCTCGTCCGTACAGGGTACATGGATGGAAATAATGTCACTCTTTGCCAGGACTTCTTCCATGGAACATAACGTCACGCCCAGTCGTTCCGCTTCCGCTTCATTGGGGAAGGTGTCAAACGCCAGAATATGGACTCCAAATGGTTTCATTTTTTCCGCCACGCTGCGGGCAATCCCGCCAAATCCCAGAAGCCCCAGAGTCTGTCCCTGAAGTTCATGAGTGATAAAACGCTCCCAGGCGCCTTCTCTGGTCGTCTTGTTCAGACGAGGAATATTCCGTACGGTACATAAAAGCAGAGTAACTGCGTGTTCCGCCACGGAGTTTCGATTGATTCCCGGCGTATTGGAAGCATGGATGCCATACTGCTTCATATCTTCCAGATTGAAATTGTCCACGCCGATACCGAACCTGGCAATTCCCTTTAATTTTTTCGCATATTCAAAGATAGCGGCATCCCAGGTATCTACCCCGGCGATCACTGCGTCGATATCCCCGACAATTTCTTTCAGTTCCTCAAAGGTATAGGGCCTTCCGTTCTGAGTGATGATCAGTTCACAGTCATTCTCCTCCAGGATCCGGACTCCCTCTTTGCAGCGCTCCTCATAGTGTGGCACGGAAATTAAAATTTTGCTTTTCATGACTCTCCTCTCCTTAAAGGATAACTTCCCGGAACTGATTCTTCTCCAGGGTATCGATCAATTTCTTTGCATATGTTTCGTCCACACCCATCAGGGGCTCTTTCATGGCTGTGCAGGAAATGATTCCCATATGTTTTAACACGACTTTATAGCAGGAAATGTTATTCCGGGCGCAGAGGATGTTGTTGAGCATGGTGGTCCTCCTCTGGATCAGCCTGGCCTTCTCCATATCTCCCGCAGCAATGGCTTTTCCGATGGCCACATAGTGTTCCGGAATCACCTGGGCGTTTCCGGATACTGTCCCGTCTCCGCCGCCGCACATTAACACATGGTAAAGCTCGTCCGGTCCGCACAGGACGGAAAAACGGTTCTCCCGGATCCCCATCATTTCCAGCATACGGGACATATTGGGATAACTATATTTGATACCAATGACATTGGGGCAGGTATCCGCCACCCTTTCCGCCACAGATACATTGATATCATTGACAGAACACTGGGGAATCCCGTACAGATAAATAGGAAAATCAGCGGGAACGCTCTTCGCCACCTTCTGATAAAAGGCTACGATTGCATCATCCTCCATTTTAAAATAAGATGGAGTCACCACACCGATTCCATCGGCGCCAATCTCGGCCGCATGCCTGGAAAGTTCCACCGTATCCTCAAGGCTCATGGCCCCCGTCTGTACATAGACTCTGGCTTTTCCCGCCGACCGTTTCACCACTGTCTCAGCCACCAGCTTCCGGTCAGCCACAGAAAACATTAACATCTCCCCTGTCGTCCCGTTGGGATAGAGACAGGGAATCTCTTTCTCAATCAAAAAATCCGTCAAATGCTCCAGAGATTCTGTATCCACTCTCTGAGCCTCGTCCAAAGGCGTCACAATAGGCACCACGCATCCATAAAGTTTCCGTTCCAGCATTTTTTCTTCCTCCTTTGGTTATGATAGTATCATCTGGAAGCTTATCCGTACATTGTGTTCGCGCACAAAAATGGCCTGCATTTTTAGTTTCCGACACAATTCTTGACAATTTTATCTGTGCTATGATGAAACAAACATTTTGAGGAGGTATTTTATGGCTTTTTCTAATTTAATTTGCAATGTCGAAACCAGGCTTATGCCCATCATCGGTTATCCCATGGCCCAGTCCAGCGCTTCGCAGGTTTACAACAAGCTGTTTGAGCTCTACGGGCTGAACCGAATCATGTTCCCCATCGAATTACAGCCAGAAGATCTTCCCGCTTTCATGGAAGCCGCGAAGCTTCTCCGGATTGACGCGTTCAGTCTCACCATGCCTTTGAAAAAGGGGATCATCCCTCTTCTGGACCATGTGGATCCCTGCTCCCGTATCTTCCACTCCGTCAATATTGTAAAGACGGTGGACGGAGAAACCTACGGCGCAGGTATGGATGGCAAAGGCTGTATCGGCGCGCTTTTAGGAGCGGGCGCCGTCCTCCCCGGAAGCACCGTGGTCCTTTACGGAGCCGGTAGTATCAGCGGCGCCATTATTTATGAGCTGGTACAGAAAAAAGTCGGACGGATTATTCTTCTTAACCGGACCTTAAAAAATGCCGTGGCTGTCGCGGATACCATCCGGGAGAACTGGGATTTCTCTGTGGAGGCTTATGAGGCTACACCGGAGCTCCTGGATACTTATGCGGCTCAGGCAGACATTTTCATCCATACTTCTCCCCTTGGGATGTATGGCTTCCCCGCCACCCATTCCTACCTGGGCTTTGTGGAAAAAATCAGGAAATCCTGCCTGGTCATGGACGCCATCGTCAATCCGGAATTTACCCCTCTGCTCCTGAAAGCCAAAGAATGCGGACTGACTCTGGTTCACGGTCTGGATATGATGATTTCTCAGATGACGGAAATCTATGATTTCTGCTTCGGAATCCGTCCCGGCGACGCGGAGAAAGCGCAGTGCCGTCAGGTACTTCTTCAATATCTGGATTCGCTTAAGCCAAATACCCCGTAGCAGGCGGATAGGACGCGACTCTTTGGCCCATTGCCTGCGCAAAAACATGTGAACCTTTGAAAAAGGAGCCGATACGCACGAAACACGTTACACCAGAAGGAGGACTTGAATTATGTTAAATGTGGAACTGGCGGAAAAGATCATCGACCGGCTGACAGAATGTACGGACTATAATATCAACATTATGGACGAACGCGGAATCATCGTGGCCAGTCGGGACAAAAGTCGTGTCGGCACCTTTCATGAGGTTGCTTTTGAGATTGTGAGACAAAATATGGAGTCAAAAGAAGTGGAGGCAGAGGATACCTTCCTTGGTACAAAGGCCGGAATCAACATGGCTCTGGAATATAAGCGAAACGTCATCGGCGTCATCGGTATCACCGGAGAAAACATAGATCTGATCCGGCCCATCGCCCTGATCATCAAAAAGATGGTGGAAACCATGCTGGAATACGAAAACCAGAAGGAGGACGCCTTAAAGCGGCGCACGGACAAGGAGCACTTTATCAACTGTCTCCTCTATGAAGATGTAAACAAACGGGAACTGGCGAATATGGCCCAGGCCCTGGGATACTCCAATCTGACCAGAATCCCGATTCTGATTTCCTTCGAGGACAATGTGGATCTTAAGGAGATGAACGAGAAGATCCGCGGCGGAGCGGGGCGCACCAACAGAGAGGATATTTTCGTGACAGGACGGGACAGCAAAATCCTGATTTTTAAGACCTGGTCCGATCCGGTAGAAGGGTTTTTTGAGAATTATAAGTTCGTCATTGGCGATTATCTGGGCCGTTTCCTCCGCCACACGGTCGAGAATGAGATTGACTGCAAAATCTATGTAGGCTCCCTCCAGTCCAGCATGAGCCATTACAAATTCGGATACCAGCACTGTCTCTGGCTGGAGAGTTCTGTCTCTGTTCCGAAAACCAGTGTCTTTTTCTATGATTATCTGGACGAATATCTGAAAAACCAGCTCCCCTTCCTGGAGCTCCACAAAGTGTTCGATGTCTTTGCCGATCAGTACTCCGAAGAATTTAAACGGATGTACACGGAGCATATCGGATCCCTCTATGAAAACAATTACAGCATGCAGGAAAGCAGCAAGCGGCTTTACATACACAAAAATACGCTTGCCTTCCGCCTGGGGAAAATCAAAAACCAGCTCGGTTTGAATCCCATGCAAAACTCCAGGGACCGGGAACTCGTCAATTACCTTTACTACTATCTGAAACAGTTGTCTTAGATATTGTCTCTGATGGAGGGTAAAAAGCTCACACCATCTCTTTTAATACGTCTGCATACATCTGCATCAGATTCTTTTGCGGTTTCCATCCCAGCGCCCGAAGCCTGTCGCCGGATAATCTGAGCCCGGTATCCGGCGCATAGCCCGTCTTTGACGAATCCTCCGGACACACTCTGACCTGAATCCGTCTGCCTGCGATCCGATCTGCCACCAAATTTGCCATCTCCCATATGGACATGGTATTTTCTTCGTTGACCACATTATATACGGCTCCTTCTTCTCCCTGTTCAAGGATGGTCAGAACTGCCCGTACCGCATCTTCTGTCTCACAGTAATTTCCCAAAGATTTTCCCGCGGTTTTCAATATAATATCCTTCCCACCTACAACTGCCCTGGCAAACTGCATAAATACCCGGTCGTCACTTTTCCTTACTCCCTTTCCAAACACCTGGGATAAACGGGCAATTTTCACCGGGACGCCGTACTCCTTCTGATAGATATGACAATAATGCTCTGCCATTCGTTTTCCCATCGGATAGGAGCAGCGCGGATTTGACAAATCAATTTTTCCCAGTTCCTCTTCCTTTCGCACCACTCCCTCATCCTCCACCACGCCGTAAACCTCCATGGAAGAAAGGCAGACCATCCCCGCCACGTTCAAATGCCTGGCCAGCTCCAATGCGTTTTTTGTTCCAAGTACAACGGCGTCTGCCGTCTCTACCGGGTTTGAAAGCATGTGAGAGGAACTGGTTGGCGCCGCACAGTGAATCAGATAATCGATGGGAAAATCAAGGTCAAATCGTTCTTTGGTCATATGGAGCAAATCACACTCCACATAGACAATATGAACCTTTTTCACGTTCTTATAACAGGCAAATCGTTCTTTCGCTTTTGCAATATTTCTGACAGGAAGGACCAGCATGGTCCTCCCATCGTCAGACTCTCGAATAATGGTGTCTATCAGTACTTTCCCTATCAGCCCAGTCGATCCGGTTATCAAATAATTCATTGGCTTCTCACTCCTCGTCTTCATTTTGATTTCACTTCCTGTTTTCTTTTGCATAAAAACTGCTATTCACCGTCATAAAATCATAATGCGATCCCGTCGGTTCTGACTTCTGGCTTCTCGCCTTAAATCCGCAGCCGTGCCATAAGGACACCAGAATCTGGTTTTCTGAATGGTTTCGCATCCAATAACAGTCGTCTGTAAAAAAGCAATATTGGGCGTAATGGAGATAATAGGCATATTTTATTGCTTTTAAAGGGTTTCTCGTATACTCCCACTTATAAGACACCACGTCTGTCGACGCGGATTTCAACTTCCTAAAACTTTTATTGTCCTCCACCACCCATACCATCTTATATTTACTCTGATAATTGTGGCTGAGCATATAATCATACAGAACTTTGGCATTGTCGTCCACGTCAAACATCGGCAGATGATTCTTTCCGCTCCGAAACAACATAATATTTTTTGTCTTGCCTTTTTTGAAAAGGAACTGATAGCGTAATGCCCGCCGGTCCTCTTTCGTCCTGTAATAATAAATAGATATTTCAGAATTTATTTTGCAAAGCTGCCTGTGCAATAGTTCATAATAGGGCGCTATAATTACAAGCGTCGTCTCTTTCGCCAGGCAGGAGTGTAGCTTTTTTGGATTTTCAATCTCAAAATCTTTCCTACCAATTCTTACGGTTTCTCCCCAGACATGGGGGTTATTATCAAAGAGGCGGGATACATACTGCTCCAGATGTCTCTCCTCGCATAATTCAGAAAAGAATGAATTATATCCGTATACCATCACTTCTTTCCGAGCTGCCAGTCTCTTGATACTGGAAAGTGTACACCGGCACAGGCAGGCTTCACGCCTTTGGATTCTTCTCATCCAGGATTCCTTTCATGATAATCATATCCTTCGGCGTCGTAATCTTGATATTCTGATCCGTATCATAGACTACGTATAAATGATGGCCATACCGGCGCATCAGTTCCGCCGAATTGGTACAGTCAAAACGCTGTTCTGCCTGAGCTTTTTGATGAGCTTCCATAATTTCTTTCAGCCAGAATCCCTGGGGAGCCTTTGATAAATAGCAACGACTTCTTATGGGGATATGTTGAATCTCATTCTCCTCGTCTACCTCTACAATGGTTTCTGGAACTGGGCATACTGTAACAGAAGACCCAAAACGCCTTACACACGCGAGGTTCTCCGTAATAATGTTCTGTGTGACAAAGGGCCGCACACCGTCGTTTATCAGCACAATATCCTGATCTGGACGCCTGCTAGACTCATAAACGGCCTTTAGTCCAAAGTAGATCGACTGCTGCCCTGTTTGGGCGCCCTCTACTATCCAACGAACCTTTTGAATCCCTTCTTTTTCAATCATCTTCCTCAGTCGTTCCTTCCAGCCTTCCACACAGATGACACAGATTCCGTCGATTTCTTTATGGATTTCAAAGTTTAGAATCGTGTGAATCAAAATCGGCTTTCCGGACACTTCTATAAATTGCTTTGGCACATTGCTTGTATACATTCTGCGACCGATTCCGCCCGCGAAAATAATCGCATAATTCATCTTTTCCCCTCCTCAAACTCCATGTTCCGCGCCCGTCTTATCAGCTCCCCATAGCTTTCCTGATGCCCAAACAACAGTCCTGTTCCGAGAACAAAACCGTCCACACCCATGGGAGCGAATTTTCGGAGTCTTTCTTCCGTACAGGCCCCGTCCCAGAATAACTGAAAATCATATTTTTCTTTCAGACGGATTAACTTTCGCACCTTTTCTTCAATATAGGGCAAAAAAGCCCTGCCTGCTCCTCCGGGGTTGACTGCCATAATCAAAACCTTATTGACCACGTTCAGTAGTTCTTCGATACATTCCACCGACGCCCCCGGATCCACTGCCAGCCCCGGCTCCATCTCCAGTTCTTCTATTTTCTGAAGGGTGGAAAAGGGATGATAGTCGGCCTCCGGATGGATATATGCAGTATTCACCTTGCACTTATGTAGGATTTTTAGGTATGGTTCTATGTTGCAGACCATCAAATGTGCCTCTATCGCCCTGTCTGTATTTCTGCTAATACATTCCATGTCCTGCAGGCCCATGCCAAGATTCGGTACGAACATCCCGTCCATGATGTCAATGTGAAAACTGTCGATTCCCGCGTCGTTTAACAGACATACTTCCTTTTTCAGGTTATCAAATCCAGCGCACATCATAGAAGCTGATAACTTCATTTTCTGTCCCTCGCAATCTAAGCGTATAAACTTTCTATTTTAATCTCCGGTCCCCTTTTCTTGTAGAGCTGCTCTGTCAATTCCCGGATTGCTTTTCTCTGACTCACTGTTATAATGTAACAACAGCTGTTTGTTTCTCTCTCCATACTGTAGACTGGATATCCCAGGATTTTTTCTCCCTGTAAAAGAGGATTGTTGTCCACAATACATTCCATTCTTCCAGTCTCGCCCATTAAATTTAAAAACAGTAATACTTCTTTTAACCGTTTTCCCGCCCCCACCAATACAAAGGAGGGATACTTGTGACAGAACCGTTCCACATACATGGCGTATTGGTAGGCGACTCCATTCCTCCGGGGAAACATAATCTGTCTGTAGGAAATCATTCCGTCGATACAGACGTCCATCCCCTGATACCATTCATCCTCCCTGGCGAACTTCTGATAGACAAATTCATTATATCCTCTGTTTTTATAATGGTTCAAATTCTCCGGATCGATGATCTGCCATTTTTGATCCAGACCAAAATTCTGATCATACTGCATCTTTCCGATCAGCTCCGCCTCCCTTTTCAAGGGAAGGGCCGTCAGTCTGGCCGCGATCTTCAACAGTTCCTCGCTCCTTTGAGCAATCCATTCTCCTTTTCTGTCGCATATGGAATACAGTACGTTCTGAAAACTCATGATCCCCGCCTGTACGCTCTCCATCATCCTGATCTGATGCTCCCTGTATGGAATTTCTCTGCAAACTGGTTTTACTCCCTCCCCTGTCTCCTCATATCCTATGGTCGTTCCCTCCCGGCACATCAGAAACATTTCAAAAATAGGAATCATGATATGGCTGACGGTCTGCATGTTCATGACTCTTGCGGATATTTTCTATTACCTCTGGCTTTGAAAAAGATTCTTCCAGTATCTGATAAACATTTTTTTCTCCTATCCATATTTCTCTTGCAGCAAGTAACGTCTCCTCCTCATATTCCTGAAGTTTCAACCGCAGCTTTTCTGCTTCAAACATGCGCAATACTGTCCCTACCGTCATTTTTCTTGTACTGAGAAGGTAATCCATATCCTTCTTTTTCGCCACGGAAAGGAGCGCCGGATATAAGGCTCTTCTTGAGAGATACATGGGGACGACGGCGCCCTTCCATCCTCTTCGCTTTGCCGCACCTTCCAAAAGTCTGGCAAGAAAATATCCCTCCCGCATCATTGGATGGATCCTGGAAATATGATTTTGTTCTGCTAAATCCAATACCCACTCTGCCGCATATGTCAGAAGCGGTCCGAGAACTATCGCTCCTATCTCAAACCATTCCCGCTCCTCCCCTTTTAAACAGCTCTCTGCGGCAAGCAGACGGATTGCGTGAATTTCCCTGCTCACATCTCCATAGTACTCCTGCTCATACTCTAAATAGGGATACCGATATCTGCCTTCCGAAATCACAGGATAATAGACTGCCTGTAGCCCCATCTTTTTCGCGTTTAAATAATCCGCAGTCCAGTTATCTCCTATATGCAGAATTTTCCCCGGTTCGCACTGCAGATCTTTACAGACAAACTCATAAAGCGTTCCGTCGCTTTTCTTGTTTCCGTATTCGGATGAAATATAAATATGATCGATCTCCGTCAGAGCCAAGCGAGCGGCTTCCAGTATCCCTCTGATCGCCTCCTCCGACAAATACATATCGGAAATCAGCAGTATCTTCTTTCTATAAACTCGTTTCAGTTCATACAACAGATCCACAATCTGGGGATTTAAATAACCATTTTTTCTTTCTGTGGCAATTTCCAGTTCCAGAATCTCTTTCTGGTTTTGAATGATATCCGGAAGCTCTCTGTAAATATCTTCCAGAGTGATCTCCCGTTCTCCCTTCTTTTCTCTGGCATATTTTTCTGCATAAGCGCGGATTTCCCGCCACTCACAGGCGCTTATATAGTCCGGAAACAGAGCGGGAGCTTCTTCATAGGTTTTATCAAAAATCTGGTATGGCGCTCTCGCCATCCGAAAAAGAAGTGTGTCAAAAATATCAAAGCTGATATATTCCACCCTTTTCATGGAGGATAAAACATCCTTTTTTATATCCAAAGTCACCATTCCTTCCCGTTTAAAGCCAGTTTACATTTTGAACATATATATAGTACTCTTTCACTCCCATGCGCTCCAGTTGTTTTGTAATCTCCCTATAATGGATGCTGCAGATAATCATATGTAACTGTTCAGGCGGTACTTTCAGAACTGTTTCAGGCTCCTTTACCGGGATATGAAACTGTTTCTTTCCCCATTTTCCCGGATCGTTATCCACAACAAACACAGGATGAACGCTTCTTTTCGTATGTTTCAGATAATGACGAAGCATTTCTCCAGCCCCAAAAACGACGATGGTTTTCCCCTTTGTATTTTTAAAAATATCCCGGAAAGGCTTCAGATACTCTTTGTAAGAAATCTCTGTACTCATAACAGGAAAATGATGCCCTTTCCTGAGCCTCTCCGGCGGATATTCCATATAATCGTCGCCATAATACAAACTCAAAATCTCTTTATATCCGGCCGGGGCCGGAAAAATCTCCCCCTCAAACTGCATCATTACCTGAGACTGATACCATTCCTGTTTCAGCGCGATATGCCTGTAGTTTCCCATACATTCATTGCTGGCGACGCACCATTTCTGCTCTTCAAACTCTGACAGATACCCTTCTGTGAGAAACGCGGATCTCAGTTTATCCACCAGATATCTGTCTGAAAAAATTTTTGATTTTATCCGATAAAGTTGTCGCCTGTACCATCCCAGACGGCAAATCCACTTCCATTTTGCATCGTGATGTTTCAGATAATGGATACAGGCGTATTGAGCCTGTTTTTTCCATGCCGCTTCTCTTTTTTCACCCAGGCAGTCCAAGGGAATAAAACCTTTATGACGGACCGCCCCCAACAAGGTTCCCGCATGCATAAAATACGCCAACTTATATGTTTCACATATCCGCTTCAGTTCAAGAGCCAGCTCAAGTAACATGCCCCGCAGGTTTTCTTTCTGATATTCCTGAATATCGCCACAGCGCTGTTCCTGTTTCTCACTGTTTCCATCTGAACAATGTCTCACCTTTTTACAGCCTTTCTATATTCGCAAGAATCTGTCTCTGTTCTCTCCTACACCATCTGTGAAAGGCGCCGTAGGTTTTATAATCTCTGTTTTTCGCAACAAATGCTCTCTCTTCCCTGGCGTAGTAGTCCCATACCGGTTCCAGCTTATATTCCTTTTTCATCTCATGAAAAGGTACGAGTTCTTTGGCAAACGGCATAAAAAGATAGGTGTATTTCAAAGCCCGAAACATCACGTAACCGGCCGGAACGTCAAAGGCCACAAACTCCTGATCAAAAAAAGAAAGCTTCTTTTTTCCTTCGTCTACAAAGCAATTGATTGGTATCATATCAATATACGCCTTTTTTAATATCGGGCCCCACAGCTCTTTTTTCCTGTCGTAATCCCGGAATTTTGACTGCGCAAAGTCTCCTGGCTCCGAGGACTTTAAAATCTCCTGATATAGAAGCCAAAACCAGTTTCTATATTGTTTCGGATCCGTCTTTATGAGCTTTTTTAATAGCTCTGACAGGGTCGGAAGTTCCACTTTAGGCATCAGGATCCGCTGGCCGTCTATCTTGTGGGGAACCACCCCTATTCCCCGCCCTTCCAGTTCCTGAATATTTCTAAACAGATTCTCTACGGAACGTTTTCCTTCTGGATACAAAGCCTTTTTTATCACCTGATTTGCCTGAATCAGAGTTACAAACCCATGACGTCTCCCTCTGTCCGTCGTCAGAGCGGCATATTCCGTCCCGTCAAACTTTCCATGGAAATTACACTCGACCAAAAAGGAATTTGCGAAAAAAGGAAACACGCCGTTCGCGACAATATCATCATAAAGTCTGGTTTCACTCATGAGAAGTGTGGAGTGGTCCCTGGTAGGGGAAAGCAACCGCTCTTTTATCGTTTTCCCCGGCAGATGGGCGTCCGTATAAATCATCTGTGGAAACCGACAATCCGGCAATGGATAATAAAATTTGTATTTTAAACCTGGGACTCCGGAAAGTATTTCCGTCAATTCCTGTCTACTAAACAGATATCCTTCGCTGCCTCCAGGATAACGGTTTAGCCCTGCAAAAGGTTTCCCTGTAATTGGCTCTCGTTCCCCGCAGAAATATTTAAGCCCATACCGATTGTCCACTGTGAGAAGCATCGTTCCATCTTCTTCCAGAAATTCCAAGATGTGTCCAAGCGTATCCACATAAGGTCTGATTCCTTTGTGGCCCTGGCAGGAAAATTCCAGTGTTTCCGATACAATCACATAGTCATATTTCTCATTCTTTTCCAGATTGCCCATACTTCCGACGACTGTCAGATTTGCAAACCGTTTGCACCGTTTTTCTACAATCCGCGCTTCTTCTTTCGTCTGAACAACCGTTGTAACCGCCGAGTTCGCCCCGCACAGAAATTCTGTCAGCGCTCCATACCCACCGCCAAGTTCCAGGACGGAGGCACGCTCCCGGAACTTATACCAGTGAAGCAGGGAATGTCGCATCCTGGAAAGATGTAAAAAAATATCATAGCGATCATCCTCTGCCAATACTTTGTCATACTCGCCGTCTGGATGATTGGAAACATAGGCTTCCAAATCCCGTTCTATCTTCTTACTGGTCTCCATATTCTCCTGATACGCTCCGATAAATTTTTTCCCCGGCTGTTCCGTCCAGATTTTCCGCTATGGCGCTGTATTCCTGAATCTGTCTGCTCTGATCATGGATCCCGCTCTGCACATACTGGACAAACCGCGGTATGGTCAACAACTTTGTTTCTCTGGCGGCCCATGGTAAATTTTTTCCCCGTCTGTAAAAATTTTCCGCAATGTCTTTTTCTCTGATTGTCTCTGATAAATCAATCGGAAAAGCCCCGATGTTTCCGCTTTCCGTAATCTCACCGATTCGAAAGTCATATGCCCGCTGGAATAAAATGCGATCGTTGATGCATTTCGCAAACAGAGTATTGCTTGCCCATTCATAATAGTTGTTTTTTCTCACGTTCATATCTCCAGGCTCATAGTCTGATAATCGCTCTATTTTTAAAGATTTTAAGGAAATCTTCAAAATCTGATTTCCTGTTTTCGGAAAGACATATACCTCATCCTTCAGGCAGGCCATCTCAAAAAAACATTTCTCCTCGCCCCTCCATCCTTCCGGATAGGGCTCCAATGTTCTGCATTCGCTGGTAATCAGGTTCCAGTACAAAAGCCTTTTTCCGGAATTGGAACCCAAAAGAATTTCTTTCTCATTTCCCGCCATGCACCAGAATCCTCTTGTTTTTCCCAGACCTGGAGCCATCACTTCCCTATATGTCATTTCCATCGTTGTCAGATCGACTTGCAAAACCACGTCGTCGAAAGCAAGCGCAATCAAAAGCGTGGATCCCACCAGCATATTCCCGTTAAAACTGAATGGCATCCCGCTGTCATCTTCCAGTGATTTTGGTCTCATCACATCAAAATAGGCGATGCGACCTGTTTCACAATTCAACTCCAGAATCGCCGGATATCTGGCCGGAATCATATAGATTTTTTTCTGATACAGATAGGCCTTTGAAAAATTAGCGGTGGTCGGATTCTGAAATAAAAGCTTTGTAAATGTTTCTGTTTTCTTATGAAAAACCGCGATCTCAGTCCCGTTATAGGGAATCAGATATAAGCTATCGCCATAAGGAACGATTGCGTTGTATAGTCGGTATCCATCCGGTTTTTCACCTGGTATTCTAAAGATTCGGACTGCTCCGGAAGATTTCTCATAGCGAATCAGTCCGTTACGATCTCCGGCGGAAAGCCATAGAAAATTTTCTTCCTCTGTAACATCAAAAAACCGGGCGTTTCCAGCCTCTTTTGTAAAATCTTCCCGAATCCTCTCGTCAGATATCAAAATCGGTTTTCCCAGTACGCCAAACAAATGAACCATGGAGGATGTCTCTTCGCCGATGTACGCATCGGAAAGCCCTATCCCAAGGCTGGCTTCCGAAGTTTGATCCAGGATTCCATCTTCTAGGTTTTCAAAATATTTCATAGTTTCTTGATATCTCTTTAAAATATCCGGGCGCATCGCTTGGATGGTCGACTCAAATAAAGGATGGGGCCTCCAGATAAGGGTCGCTTTCAGGGTCTGAAATCGTTCAAATACGGCCCTCATTTTTTCAATTGTCCCGGCGCTGTCTCTCAGTAACCCGGTGATACTGGTATTGTAAAAAAAGACTGGATGGTGTAATTTTCTCTTCCATGCCTGTGGAACTTCTTGATCCGTAAGGTTCCAGTTAATCACTTTGTCAAATTTCGGCGATCCAAGTATCAGAATTTTCTCCGAAACCTCTTCGTCAAACTGTTTCATATGCTGTTTTGACTGTGCAATCATATAGTCAACCGTAAAGTAAACTGGTAACGTACGAAAATTCTCTGCCTGTTCTCCTCCTGTCTCATAATAGGGAATGTATACCAGACAGTCTGTAAATCGTCTGATATTTCCCGAGTAAAAAAAGGGGTGGACCGTAGTCACGTAGTTATATTCGTCATAAGGATTATGAATAAATATCATATCCGGCCGATGGTTTGCGAAATCAAAGGTATTGTACGGCACGACCGGCACATCAGGCGGGTATTCTTCTCCCTCGTAATGAAACTTTCCCAGTGAACCGTCCGGATTTTTGTCGTAATAAGGGATCGGTATGACATAGGTGTCACAGTCCGGATCTGCCTTTGCCGCCTGCCAGACGCTCTCCAGAGAGTCCCACATCGACGCCTTGTAGGGTAGAAAAACTGCTTCCCGTTTTATTCTGATATCGTTATGGATGCTGTTTGCCGCCTCTATCTGAAACTTCCGCAGCTTTTTATAAATCTGGTTTCCATTGATTTCCCTTCCCTGTACAAGTTCCTCATGAATCTGATAGACTCGTTCACAGTAATCTTCCAATATAGAAATGGTCCTGTTTGGCCCCTCTGTCTTTTCTATCAAATTTCCCAGAGCCACCGCCCCATCCTGGCAGTCTCCGAGCAAAGTCCTGGCAGTCAGAATATCACTTCGTTCTATCGCCCTTTTGATTTCTTCATGCGCCTGCTCCAGCAGTTTTACCAGATTCTCCGCCTGCCTTTTCTGAGCTTTTCTCATGTCTGTTTTTCGCCCTTCTTATTGATTCAGATTCAAAATCTTCTTAACAAATTCCTCTTTTACTTGTTCTCCTTATTTCTTCCTCTCGCAGCGCCTAACTCGAAAACGCTTCGCCTTTTCTCGTTTTCCGGCTGGCGCCGTATGCGGCAGAAAATTTGTAACCCCGGACAGGAAGTCACCTCCTCGTCCGGCTTCCAATTTTCTTCCGCGCGCTGCTTGTAGCTTTTTAAATAAGGCATATTGGTCGTCTTTTCAGTTATAAAAAGACGATGTGGATAATCTCCACTTCGCTCCCCGGTACCTCATGGCTTCCCATGTTCCCGGGGTCTTGGCATATCCAATCCGCAGGTCTTATCCCGCCTTCTAATGCCGTTTCTGTTTTTCTATCATAAACATGCGCCCCAGTCTGTGGAATGGAAGATAAGGAATATCTTCCCAGTAAAATTTTAGCTGTTTGCCAAAATTTATCCAAGACGCTGTTCGGATGATCGGATCATGCATCTTTGCCTGCACAAAGTTTATCGCTTTTCCGTATATCTCTGATTCACAGTTTTTCCCTCTTTCCCCCGCCTCAACGTATTCCTGGCCGTATTGATTTTTTCTTCTGCTCTGTATCCACAGGCTTCACAGGTAAACATCCCGTCCTTTTTCACGCCCGTCGTCCCACAGTTGCAGCATTCATTACTGATATCTGTCCCCAAAACCTCCGTCAACTCTACTGACCTCTCCCGGCATTTCTGTGCCAGTCGTTCCCGAATATATCCTCTCTGCCACAGCGTAATTCCATGATTAATCTTCCGGTTTACTCCTCCCATCTGCAAACCTGGCAGTTTAATCGCATAGACTGTTTTTGGCTTTTCCATCTGAAAAAACCGGTTTATTTCCTGATTGATATAACTGTGCATCTGTTCTATCAGACGTCTCTTTTTTGCATAATATTTCTTTCTGCCCGCATTATTTTTCCGGTTGCGGTTATAGCTTATGGTCTGTTCCCTGATCCAATTTGCATATTCTGTCTGATAACGTCCCAGTTCTCCGCCATACACATGGCCTTCCTGAGTCGTCCACATTGTAAAAACTCCCCATGCAATGCCGACCTCGTTTCTGTAATCCTCATAACGGCGTACAGATATTTTCAATGGTACCAAAATCTCAATACCAGCCCTTTCTGGGCAGAGTTTGATATGTAGCTGGCTTTTATATTGGTTATTGTCCGTTAAGGGTACAAAAATACGTTTTCTGCTCTGTTTTGTAGATATATAAATCCCATGGTCTCCATAGCGATATGCCCGTTCTGTAATGGAAAAACCTGACGTTCTGCCAGTATGGGAGCGGCCCGCATGATATTTTCTTACTTGTCTGCATAGATAACGGTGTTGTTTTTCCACCTCTACTTGTACCGCCAGCTCCTCATACTTTTTCTGAATCTCTTCAGGAAGTATCATCGGCTTCTGATTCAAGACTGCTTCAAAAGCATTGTTCGTCCTTAATAAAAATCTGAGATAGTGTTTTTCCTCTTGGGTAAAATTTTTATTCTGTCCAACCAGCTTTAAAATCTTTGACTTGGTCTGTGTCCACCGGCTTTTAATATCGCCCAGCGCTTCAAATACAGCAAGATAAAAGTATACTGACGGTATCTCAAGCTCTGCCCGCAGGCCGTTTTCTGTCATTTCATTCTGAACCGTATATCCTGGATAAATTTTGGACAGACTCCCAATCCCTCCATAGCGATCGTACACATAGTTCTTTACTCGACTGTAAGCTTCTGCAATCTCTTGAAGCTTTTCCATGTTTTCCGTAGATATGGGGCCTTTGCTGTATTGGCGAACTGTTTTACACAAGGTCCCTGTTACCGCCGGTCTACCTCTGTTCATAAAAACCTCTGTCGTATATTTTCAGGCCAATTTAATAACGGCTGTTTTTCGCAGATTATCTCCATCTGCGAAAAACAGCCGTTAGTTCTAATAAATCTGTCATTTTCTCTTACACTTGACCCATTTATTGACCACAAATAAAAAATTATCTTCTATCCAACATACCAGGATAATGTCGAAAAAAGCAGAAGATACCTATCTATGCCAAATTACTTTTTTGACCATTTATAGGAATAAAACGATTGGTTTTTAGAAACAATTCACATTTTACTGCTTCAGATATCAGATAGAAAGAATCATTTCACACATGAAACATAGCCCATTTTTTCTATCTCACGTATACCGGCCTTGGTTTTTAACCACGCAAGGATTGTCCACGCCGTATTTTCTTTTGGCAAATCACTTCTGACAACGGCGTAATATGCGTCAGATAGAGGATAGGATCCGTTCCCAATTGTTTCTAACGTCGGTTTTACACTGTCAAACGAAAGGATTTTTAAGTGTTCGCCAATACCCGTTATACTATTCATATTTTCTAAATACGTATAAAGGGTATACCCTAAGGCGTAGCCGTTTATCGGTGTTCCCGAAAGACCGCCGTTGTGATAAAACGCTACCTGTTCAAGCATTCCCTCCATGGTAAGCTCTACATAATTATCTTTGATTCGGCTGTCCATGTCCTGCTGCTCTAAAATTAAATTATCCATCTGGGATTGGCTTCCACTGTCAGCGTTCCTGCAAATTGGAATAAGTGTTTTATCTGGCCCATTTAATTCTTTCCAGTTTTCAATCCCATAGTTCAGGTAAATACTGCGGACTTGCTCTCTGGTAATATTTTCTGTCGTATTGTCGACGGGGGTTATAAATACCAGGGCTTCTGCCGCTATAGGATAAAACTCTAAAGTAACGCCAGCCGTATTTGCCTCTGCCAACACTTCGGCGGAGGCGTATGGCACAACGATCAAATCAACTTCACCGGCAATCAGCTTTTGATAAGATGGGACGGTTTTCGAAGCGCTTTCTGGAATATTCTCTCCGTTTGCTCCGATAAAGTTCGTATAAATAGAGCGAACAATATTGAGCGTAGAGGTAGAACCGTCGATCCTTGGATAGTTTTCTTCCGTAATCATGGTCGTATCTTCGCCAATCCGATCCCATCCCTCAGATTCAACCGTAACGCTATTTTGCTCTGAAGTCGTATCAGTCCCCTCCTTTGCTCGAGGCGCACAGGCTGTAAAAAGGCAAAAAAGGACTACTATTGCAATGCTCCGTTTCATGCGTATGCCTCCCTAGGCGTTCTCATTGATGATCGCAAATTCTCCAGATAGAATTGACAAACGTCTTTCATAAACGTATAATTGATTTAGAGATTTGTTTCATCACCTCTACAATAAAAAGCAGTTACAAGATTATAATGCTTTGTTCTTTTATCCTTTCGCAGATGGAGATAATCTATGAAAATTACTCCGTCTTTTTTGTTGTCTTTCTGTACCGTCGCTTGATAAGGACATACACGCCCTGAACCACGATATTTGCTTGATTTTCTGCGTTATCCTTAGTCGGTGTACGTCCGGTACACCTCCATCGTCTGCCTTGTCTGGCTGTATATGCTCCTGCCAGGGGCAGCTTCCTTTTCTTAAACTCCCCGCCTCCTTGCCTTTCCCAACAACCGATAATTCTTTTTATTGGAGCTGTACAGCCGTTTGAACACTGAATAATACTGATTATAGACAGCCTGCTCCTCCTTTCGCGGCGAAAACCGCTCCTTTACAGGGATAAATCCTCCAACCTCCTCCAGGCCCGGGATCAGCCCAAGCCCCACGCCAATGACGGCGGCCGCTCCCACGGCTCCTACATTCTGTGGGCTTTCCACTACCTCCACAATCCTTCCAGTCATATCCGAAAGAAGCTGAGCCGTCACCGTCGACAACGCTCCGCCTCCCACAAACCGGATTACCTGCGCCGTTTTCAGCTTCCTGTCCTGACATTCTAACATCCACCGCAGATGATAGCAGATTCCCTCTAACACTGCCCGTATCAGCTCGCTTTTTCCCGTCTCCAGACGGATTCCGAAAAACATCCCAGCTGCTTCCGGGTCCTCAAAGGGACAACGGTTTCCGTGAAGCCACGGAGTGAAAATCACGCCTCCGGATCCTGCCGGCACCCCTGATACTGTTTCCGTCAGGTAGTCATAGAGGCTTCGGTAGGCCGCCTCGCTTCCCTCTGTCACCTGTTTCTTTTCCAGATAGACGCCAATCTCATCCAGCGCCAGATGATCTTTCACCCACTCCAGACATTTGCCTGCCGTTTCCATCTCTGCGAAATAATTATATTTCCCGCTCTGGGCGCCCACGATGGCCGCGATCATCGCCGACACGTCCACCATCTGCCTCTCTGTGACAGTCGTCACCCAGCCTGAAGTCCCGCAGTAAATATGTGTATCTCCCACATGGACGCAACCGGCGCCCACCCCAATCAAAGACGCATCCCCGCCCCCGCCAAAAACAGGAATCCCGGCGGGAAGGCCAAGTTCCTTCGCCGCCTTTTGCGTGAGACGGCCCGCCTCTTCCTCAGACTTTATAATATTCGGCAGATGAGACGTCTGAACACCAAACAGGCGGCACAGTTCTCTGCTCCACCCCTCCCTGCCTTTTCTAGTATCATAAAGAAGGGTCGCGTAGGCAGAATCTTCTGTCATCACAAAGGCTCCTGTCATACGACAGATCAGATATTCTTTCACATCCAGCCACTTATAAGCTCTGACAAAGTTCTCCGGCTCATGAGCTTCCAGCCATTTGTATTTCCACATGGGATCCTTGACACTGGTGGAAACTGCCCCTGTGATCCGGAGGCTCTTTAAAAGCTTCCTCACATTGGCCCCAGCGATCTGAGGTCCGTGGGCGATTCCCTTTCGGATTTCCTCTGTGGCCCTCTGGTCCATGTAACTCATAGGTCGATGAACCGGAACTCCCTCCCGGTCCACCAGCACAAGGCCCTGCATCTGGGAACAGAAAGAAATTCCCGCAATCTCCTCCGGTCTTATCTCCGTCTTTGCAAACAATTCCCCTGTCGTCCGGCATAGCGCCTCCCACCACTCTTCCGCATCCTGCTCTACGCCTCCGTTTTCCAGGATATAAAGACTGTAGCCCCGACTGACTCCTGCCAGAAGTGTGATTCTCTCCTCAACGGCAAACAGGCAGGTTTTGACCCCTGTCGTTCCGATATCATAAGCCACTACATATGCCACACCCATTCCCTCCCATCCATTGTTTCATTCCCCGGCAGGACTCTTTAAGAATCTTTTTTTCTGGAATACTTTTTCTGGTAAATGAACCGCTGTAATCGGGCGTCTGTCTCCCCCAGAGGCTGACAAAGCCTTCGTCGGCAAAAGGTTTCGTCTGTCTCCTCTCCCCTTTTCACTGCATGCTCCTCTATCAGGCGCTCATTCCATGCCTTTGCCACAAGTGCTGCTTCGCAGCCTTTTCGCAAAAGTAATCGCACAGCCTCTACATCGTCGGCTGTCCTCCCTGTACACAATGCCCCTCTTCCCCGGATTAACACTGCGTTTCTTCCTTTCAGGGCCTTTGCCACTTTCTCCGGCGACGCCCCGGAAAAGCGGATGTTTACTCCGGCGATCTGAGCCAGGTCGTCCAGATAGGCAGGCAAAGGTTCCTCCCCCCTGCATATTTCCAATACAGAAGTGCCTGTTTCCTGAGCAATATAAGAGACAGAACTACCCCGGTAAATGGCGCTGTGAATGGCGGCTTCCAGAGGAAGTTCCGAAAGATGAGTTCTTAAATCATAGATTCTTCTCTCGCCGTCCAAAAGATGACAAAACCGGTTTCCTCTCCTCTGACTTTTTCCAAGCTTCAGGGGCTCTGATACACACTCCCAGTCAATGGAGCCCCTCTCCAGAATCTGCCGGACTTTTCTGTCACAGGCTCTCTCAAGCTCTCTCGCTATAAGAAACGCCTGGGCATAATCTTTTCCCATGCAGAGCGCTCCATGATTCTTAAGAAGCACTGCCAAAGCCTCTGGTTCCTGTAACATCTTCTCCGCTACGGCCTGCCGCAGCCTCTTTGTGGAGGGAAGGCCATACTCTGCGCAGGGAATCCTACTGCCCAGAACGGAAACCGATCCGTCCATTTCCAAATTCTCTCCCAGCACTCCGAATACAGAGGCTTTTTCCTGATGAGTATGGATGACAAAGCAGATCTCCCGATGAAGCTTGTAAGCGTCCGCATGAATCCCCTTCTCACTGGAAGGTTTCCGTTTTCCTTCGTAAGAGCAATCCGAGATAGAGACTGTCACCAGATCTCCCGGCCCCATGATATCATAGTCCAGACCGCTTGGCGTGATGACAAACTGATCGTCCGAAATCCGAGCGCTTAAATTTCCCCAGGTCCTAGCGATCAGCCCTTCCTGCTTCAGACGTCGCCCCGCCTTTACAATCAGCTCCCTTGCTTCCTGTTCTGAGTAAGCCACTTTACTTTTCCCTCCCGTAAACCCCTGGAGCGGATAACTTTCACTGTCCGCCTTTATCCCAAGGATGTCATCTGTCATAGGCAGTGCAAAGAATTATCCGCATCCGGAAGTTTCTTTTCCTGTTTATTTTAAATCTTTCTTAGGAATCTTCCCGCAAGCCGCAAATACTCGCTCAAACCGTGACAATACATCGTCAATCATTTCCTCTGTATAAGCGGCGCTGGTATACAGTCTGGATCCTGCCAGGGTCACGATTCCCTCTGCCATGTAGGCGGCTCCCATATATTCCATTTCCTTCTGACGAATCCCCGTCTCTTTCAGTACTTTCGGAATTGTCCAGATCCGTTTCCAATCCACCGTAAAATGCATCGTTCCCACACTGTCCAAATGGCAGATAGAGCCCTGATTAAACGCGACAAAAGGCAGATCATATTTCTGTATCAGTCTCTTTAGCCCTTCTGTCAGCCGATCCCCCATACGGCCTGCCTGTTCACAGGCGCCCGTCCGCTCGATCTCGCAGAGAGTATAATATCCCGCCACACAGGAAATCGGAGTCGCCGCCATGGTTCCTCCGCACATGGCCTTTGGCACCTTCTTTCCGGAAGAATCCAGTCCTGCTCCCAGATAGGCCATGCAGTCTGCATGTCCTCCCACGCCTCCGGCTCCTGGATAGCCTCCGGCCACGATCTTTCCAAACACCGTCAAATCCGGATCCACGCCGAAATAGCTCTGAGCGCCTCCCGTTCCGATACGGAAACCTGTCACCACCTCGTCAAAAATCACCAACGCGCCGTATTTGTGAGCCAGCCGCACCGCACCGCGGATAAATTTCTTCGATATGGGTCTTGTACCGCTTTCCGGTCCCACAGGCTCCAGATAAACGGCCGCCGTTCCTCCCGTGATCTGATTCTTTTTTAATTTTCGTTCCAAATCGGCCAGGTCGCCAGGGAAAAACTCATCCGTATGTTTGAATACGAATCCCGGCACTCCCTTGGACATTAGCCCCTTTGTCCCCGGTACCCGCATACCGTAGGCAAGCTGATCCGACCAGCCGTGGTAGGCCCCGCCCATTTTCAGAATCGCTTTCTTTCCTGTTTTCAGCCTGGCGATTCTGGCCGCACACATGCAGGCCTCTGTCCCGGAACCAAGCATCCGGAATTTTTCTACGGAAGGAACCATTTCCGAAATCTTTTTGGCCAGCTTATACTCATACTCATGGAAAAGTCCTGTAGAGGGACCGCAGGTATTCAAAAGTCTGATTACCTGCTCTCTCACTGCCGGAACATTGCTTCCAAGGATGGTTGGTCCTCCTGCCTGAAGAAGATCATAATACCAGTTCCCGTCAATATCATAGAGTTTTGCCCCCTCCGCCCTTTCCATTACAATGGGGAAGGGATAATTAAACGCAAGGTTATGCTGTACTCCCCCGGGAATGATTGTCTTTGCTTCCTCAATCATCGCCTTTGACTTCACGCACCTTTTATTAAAATAATGTTCCACATAGTCGTTCAACCGATCTCTTTTGATCGAATAGACCGGCTTTTTTATCAGTTCATCAAGCTGTCTTGTCACAGCCTCCGCATCCAGATATTTATCGATTGCAAATCCATGATACGCCATCTCTCCATTCTCCTTCCTGAAAACTCCTATCAATTTCCTCTTTGTCGGAAATTTCCATCACCGTAGCCCAACTCATCTTCTGTGAAGCTCTGTTTTTTCAGCAGACGCCATAAACTGCCGGATCTGTCTTTCCGACTGAATATAAAGATGGGCGCCGATTCCCTGGGAGTTCAAAGCTCCTGCGCCGCAGGCAAACTCCGCACAGGCTTCCGGTTCCATTCCTTTTAACAGGCAGTGCAGGAATGCCGCCACAAAATTGTCCCCGCAGCCGGTGGTATCCACCGGGTCAACCTGATATGGATCCGTAAAAAACCGTCTTTCTCCGTCTTTGAAAAAACATCCCTCTGCTCCCATTTTTAACACCACATGTTTCACACCTGCCGCCAGAAACACATCGGCAATCTGATCTGGATCTTTTTCCCCAGTCACATATACCGCCTCGTCATAACTGGGCATCAGATAATCCGTGTAAGGATATACGCTGCCAATGGCGTGGGGTCCCAGGCCCAGGGAATCAAAATTCATATCAGCCAGGGTAATGGCTCCCGCTTCTTTTGCCTTTTTAAATATGACGGCCAGTCCGCCCGTATCCAATTCCCCCAGAGCATAAAGACTCCCCGCCGTCACAGCCCTGGTCTCCTCAAATACCGACAGATCAATATCCGACATTTTCAGCAGAAAGTTCTCGCCAGGGCCGACCAGAAAAGAATGCTCGCCGTTTTGTTTTACCACTACTACCGTAGAAAAGGTCCTACAGTCGTCCGGACGGATCAGAAGAGAAGTATCCACACCCTCTCGAATCAGATCTCCATAGATCATGTCTCCCACATTCCGCTTATCCAGTCTGGTAAGTAGCGCAGCGTGATTCCCAAACTTAGCCAGCATGGCCGCCTCATTGACTGCGTCCCCGCCGGAGGCTAAAAGCACCTGTCCTGCCATAATCGTATCTGTGCCTGCCGTCAGCGCGCTCTCCGGTATATTCGTCACCATAATATCCTGTACCACCTGCCCGATACAGATCACATCGTATTTCTTCTCCTGACCGGCCATATCCCATCCTCGCTTTCCCTATTTCTTTGTCTACCATATGTCCCGATAATCCGGTTATTATCAGTTTACTACAAGAGCCGGGAGTTCGCAATCTGAGAAAAAAATTCCTCCTTTTGGTATGCGCATCATCCTTTCATAATTCCCGAAAAGTTTTCCGCTCAAGTATTCTGTTCGATAGCCGTCTCAATTCGCTCTTTTACCAGAGCTGCAATCTCTTTGGTCCGCATTCCCTGATACTCTTCAAACGTCAGAGGCGGAAGATAATGAATCTGTACGGTCACAGGCTTGATGGAATTGGTATCAAATGCCTTGTAGCTGTCGATCACCGCCACTGGCACAATGGGGCAGCGGGCGCCTACCGCGCTTTTGAAGCTTCCTCCTTTAAATTCCAAAAGGCTGTTTCCCTGTTTGCTTCTGGTACCTTCCGGAAAGATCAGATAATTTCTTCCCTCTTTTACTTCTTTTGTCATCTGATTGATGACCCGGAGAGAATCTCGGATATCCTCCCGGTCCATGCACTGGCCTTTCAGAAGGATCCGCACCTGCTTCAATAAAATCACATTTTCCACTTCTTTTTTCATAACTACTGTGAAAGGCTGCAAAGATGTTTCCAGAAACCCCAGTACGTCAAACAGACCCTGATGATTGGGAAACATAATATACCCCGGCTCTTTCGGAAGGTTTTCTAGACCATAGGGCCGAATCGTTACGCGTCCCGCCCGGTTGGCATGAATCGTGACGTGGCGGAGTAATTCAAACTTTTCTTCCTCCGTATGTTTATCGTTTCTGCCCCAGCTCCATATTTTGAAAAACCAGACCGGCGCCATGACAAATAGCCGGGCCACCATCAACAGAATCCGTTTCATTTGATATTACCTGCCTTCTTCCCACTATTATAAAATTCGCCTGTGAAGCCGGAATACTCCCGTCCACACAGGCGAATCAAATTTCTATCTCTGATTACGCAAAAGGATTCTCGCTGGGATAGAGCATTCCCTTCGGCTGGTTAAAACCGATATCCTCTACGCCCAGGTAACGGAATACATTGAAAATTGCCTTTCCGTAATGCCCGAAAGCCACCGCCCCATGATGAGGGAAATTCTTCTCTACAAGCACATGGCGGTAGAAACGTCCCATCTCAGGAATTGCAAACACCCCAATTCCTCCAAAGGATCTTGTGGCCACAGGAAGGACTTCTCCCTCTGCCACATAAGCCCGGAGTCTGGAATCAGCCGTACTTTGCAGACGGAAGAAGGTAATATCTCCAGGTACGATATCTCCCTCCAAAGTTCCCTGAGTAGATGCTTCCGGAAGCGTTCTGGTCATAATAAGCTGATACTTCATCTCACAGGATACCAGTTTTCCGGAAGCCGTATTGCCACAGTGGAATCCCATAAAGGTATCCTGATGCGCATAGCCACAATGTCCTTTGATACTCTCCTCATACATGTCCGTAGGCACCGTATTGTTGATATCTAAGAGAGTCACCGTATCCTGGCTGATTACCGTTCCGATGTACTCGCTTAAAGCGCCGTAAATATCCACCTCGCAGGATACTGGAATCCCCTTCGCCGTCAGTCTGCCGTTTACATAGCAGGGCACGAAACCGAACTGAGTCTGGAAGGCCGGCCAGCATTTCCCAGCGATGGCCACATAAGATCTTGATCCTCTGTGAGCCTCCACCCAGTCTAAAAGAGTCAGCTCATACTGGGCCAGGCGACTAAGAACCTCCGGTTTCTTATTTCCCGCTCCCAGGTCTGCTTCCATCTCTTTTACCACTCCGGGAATCCGCTCGTCGCCCTCATGCTTCTTAAAGGACTCAAACAGATCCAGCTCAGAGTTTTCTTCAATCTCTACACCCAGATCATAGAGTCGCTTAATCGGTGCATTGCATGCCAAAAAGTCCTGAGGTCTTGGACCAAAGGAAATAATTTTCAGATTTTTAAGGGCCACCACAGTTCTCGCCACCGGCAAAAATTCATGGATCATATCTGCGCATTCCTCTGCCGTTCCCACCGGATATTCCGGGATATAAGCACGGATATTCCGGAGGCTCAGATTATAGCTGGCATTGAGCATCCCGCAGTAAGCATCGCCGCGTCCCTGAATCAGATCTTGCTGAGTTTCCTCCGCAGCCGCCACGAACATCACCGGGCCTCCGAACTCCTTCGCAAGAAGCGTCTCAGAGCTTTCCGGTCCGAAGTTTCCAAGGTATACCACAAGCGCATTACATCCGGCCGCCTGCAACTCAGAAAGCGCCTTTCTCATGTGCAATTCATTTTCCACACAGGTCGGACACTCATAAATCTCCCCATACATTTTTTCGTAAGCCGCCACCAGGGCTTTTCTCCGGTTTTCAGACAGCGTCATCGGAAAACAATCACGGCTCACCGCCACCACGCCAATTTTGACATCAGGCATATTGTTCATTTCCTTCTCCTCCTATGATCTATAACTTTCTGCCGCCTGTAAGCTCAGATGAGCTGAATCTTGCAGGCGGCCGGTTTATGATTCTTTATACGGTCTGCTCAAATGCGTCCATAATCAGCATGGCAACTGCCGCTCCAGGATCCTTTAAGCTTCTGGAAGCCTCGCCGCGGGTTGCCGCTCTTCCGTGCACTGCCAGCATGGTGGTCGTCTCTTCGAATCCCTTTTCTGCCGCCGCTTTCGCCTCTGCTGCTGCCGCTTTCAGATCCTTGCCAGCCTCTTTTGCCGCCTTAAGCGCAGATACAGCAGGAACCATACCATCCAGGAAGGTCTTGTCTCCTACCTTCGCCTTCCCCAGGTTCATAACGCCTTCCGCATAGCCTTCAAACAGCTCCACACTTTCTGCAAGGCCCGTCTCCGTCTTACCGCGAAGTCTCTTACCTGCCTGCATAAGTCCTGAAGCCATCAAAGTTCCCATCGTGGAGGGCACTGCAATAGACATGGCTTTTCCCGCTGTGTAAAGGAGCTTTCCGGAATCTGCCTCCCCGGTTCCGTCCACAGCCTTATAAGCCGCCGCAAATCCGTCGGACATGGTAAGGCCTAAATCGCCGTCGCCTACCACGCTGTCCAGGTCAATCAGGTAATCTCTGTGTTCCGCCATGATCTCGCTGGCCTTTTTCAGAAAACCAACCAGGCTGTTGACGTCCTCGCCCTTCTTTCCCTCGACTGCTGTTGCAGAGGCTTTTTCTGTCTTTTTCACATCCATTTTTACCGTACCTTCCTCAGACACGCTTCCCTGATGGAAAAACGGCGTCTGAGCCGGCTCGCCAAGAAGCCGCTCCAGCTCCTCATCCAGCTTCAGCACGGAAATGGATACTCCCGCCATCTCCAGAGCCGTGGCGTACTCACCCACATAGTACTTCTTCACCGTAATATTTCTGCTCTTTAATACGGCGTCGATCTTTCTGGTAACAATATACTGTTCGTCAAGAGTCGTCGCTCCAAGGCCGTTTACCAAAACAGCCACGCGTCCTCCGTCGATCTCATCAAAATCTCCCAGGATCTTCTCCAGCATCTCTTCCACAATCTGATCAGCCGGCTCCAGTTTTCCACGGCGGATACCGGTCTCCCCGTGGATTCCCATACCAATCTCCATCTCGTCCTCGCCGATAGCAAAACCCGCATGGCCGACTCTGGGAACAATGCAGGGGGTCAGAGCCACTCCCATGGTACGGACGCTCGTCGCCGCTTTCTCAGCCACGCGCTTTACTTCGTCCAGGCTCATCATCTCGTCTGCAGCGGCTCCTGCACATTTATAAACAAAGAAAATACCTGCCACACCGCGGCGGATACTCTTCTCTCCCGGTGCGGGCAGAGGGCCGGAAGCCACATCGTCTGCTCCGAGAACCGTTTCTACCCGAATGCCATCCTCAAACTCTGCCATCTCCGCCGCCATATTGAAATTAAAAATATCTCCGTTGTAATTTCCATAAATATAGAGAACGCCGGCTCCGGAATCAATGGCTTTCGTCACTGCCAGCATCTGCTCTGAACTGGGAGACTGGAACACATCGCCGACGCAGCAGCCGTCCAACATCCCTCTCCCCACGTACCCCAAAAACAAAGGGAGATGGCCGGAACCGCCGCCGGTGGCAATGCCTACCTTGCCTTCTTTCTTGTTGGCTGTGACCAGGCAGCGCAGATCGTCTGCCACGTAAGTCACCAGATCGGGATGGGCCGTGTAGATTCCTTCCAGCATCTCATCCACATAATGTTCCGGCGCGTTGATGATCTTCTTCATTAATTTTTACCTCCGCTTCCTACATTTTACTAAATTTTAGTTTCTCCTCCTGTGCAATTTAACTTTATAGTAGCAAGTTCCCAGAAGAATGTCAACATACTTTTGCCATATACCCAATATTTTTCTCTGATTTTAATAATTTTTTATCTATATTCCATCAATATTTTTGAACTCTTCCCTTAATTTTTAGGAATCACTAAAAAACGCTTGCCTTTAAGCAAAGTCTATGTTATAGTTCTCTCTAAAATATAAAGTAGCCGCCATTTTCGCTTAATAGAATAGATATGGAGAGAAACCATGAGAAATAAAAAACCATTACAGGACATCGCCGCTGAGCTGGGGGTCTCTCCGGCCGCCGTTTCTTTTGTTTTGAACAACAAAAAAGGAGTCAGCGACGCCACCCGCGCTACCATAACCGCCGTTTTGGAAAGTTATGGATACCGTATCCGAAAAACTACGGTTGACAAAGCGGAGGATACCAGCCGCATCCCCAGAAGTATCCGTTTTCTGAAGTACAAAAGCTCTGCCATCCTAGTAGATGAAAACGGAAATTTTATTTCTTCCATTATCGATTCTCTGGAGGAAGAGTGCCGTAAACTAGGATTTGAACTGGTGATCACTGTTTTCGGTCCGGAAAACCGAGAAGAAATCTACGCCAGAGTATCAGAAGAACCTCTGGACGGGATTGTTGTATTAGGCACAGAGTTAGCCACCACAGACCTTCCCTTTTTTGAAACGCTTCCTGTCCCGGTTATTTTAATGGATACTCCTGCTCCTGGCCGCTCCCTGAACTGTGTCACCATGAATAATGAAGAAATTATGGAAAAAGCAGTGGATTATTTCTATCGGCTCGGTCATCGGGAAATCGGATATTTACACAGTTCTATGAATACGGGAAATTTCCAAGCCCGCATGTACGGCTATCGTAACGCCATGAACCGACTGGGTCTCCCTGTGAAAGAGGAGCAAATTTATTCCCTCACGCCTTCGATGACCAGATCTTATGAAGAAATGAGCACGCTTTTCGACGCCGGAACTGCTTTTCCATCTGCGCTTGTGGCCGATAACGATATGATCGCTCTTGGCTGTAGCCGTGCCTTAAAAGACAAGGGATTCAAACTCCCTCAGGATTGCTCCATCATTGGAATTGACGATATTTCTTTCAGCGCCATCTGCGCTCCTCCTCTGACTTCTGTGCGAATCCCCTGCAAAGAACTGGGGGCCATAGTGGTACAGCTCCTCCATTACAATCTGACGCATCCGGATATGCCTCCTGCCAAAGTGCTCCTGGACGGAGAACTCATCGTGCGTGGCAGTGCCATCCCCGTAAACCCCTGACTGATGGTATGGGGAACGGAGTTTCCATACGATAAAAAGAATCCCGTTTTGCAGGATTCTCCGAAACAAAAAACTGCCGCATCCGGAACTATCATCCGGTACGGCAGTTTTACATTTTCTATTCTTCTTTGAATTATTTCAGAGTAACCTTTGCGCCTTCGCCTTCCAGTTTCGCCTTCAGATCCTCAGCCTCTTCCTTGGTGGCCTGAGCCTTAACAACCTTGGGAGCGCCGTCTACGACTTCCTTCGCCTCTTTCAGACCAAGGCCAGTAGCTTCACGCACCACTTTGATAACCTTAACCTTGTTGGGGCCAACTTCCGTCAGCTCAACGTCAAACTCTGTCTTTTCTTCCTCTGCTGCTGCGCCTGCGCCTGCTGCCGCCACAACAACACCTGCCGCTGCGGATACGCCGAACTCTTCCTCACAAGCCTTTACCAGCTCATTTAACTCTAACACGCTTAACTCTTTGATCGCATCAATAAATTCTGCTGTCGTCAACTTTGCCATTTGAATTTCCCTCCATTAATTTTTTGTATGATTCGCAAATAATGTTCAACTTTCTCTGCAGCATCGTATATCAAACCATATCCCGGCTGCAGAATATCTCTGATTACTCTGCCTTTGCTTCCGCAATCTGATTGAGAACACGGGCCAGGTTCGCAATGGGAGACTGGATACTTCCAAGCAACTTTCCAAGCAGTTCTTCTCTGCCGGGAATGGTGGCAATCACTTTGATTCCCGCCGCATCGTAATAAGTTCCCTCAACAACGCCGGACTTAAGCTCCAGTTTATCTGCCTTTTTGCTAAACTCATTGAGCACACGGGCAGGAGCCGTCTCATCCGTAGCGGACGTAGCCAGTGCAGTAGGCCCTTCCAGATCTGCCTTCAGCGGTTCAAAGTCTGTGCCCCGGACTGCAAAGTTAATCATGGTGTTCTTGTATACTTTATAATTAACTCCGGCTGCCCTGAGCTGTCTGCGCAGTTCCGTATCCTGTTCAACAGTCAGACCGCGATAATCAACCAGCACTGCAGATTTTGCTTCCTTTAACAGGTTGGAAATCTCTTCCACAACAGGCTGCTTTAATTCTACCTTCGCCATTCTTTTTTCCTCCTTATCTTATTTTATCGCCGCAAAAAACCCGCATGCAAAAGACATACGGGGCATAAGGATTCACAGATTGTCAATCTTATCTCCTCGGCAGGCGCATTCGCTTACACTTCTCAGTACCTGCTGTCTTCGGCGAGTGTACGCATATGACGTACTTATATAAATTAACACAGATTACTTTCCATGTCAATCTCCGATTCAAACTTTTTTGCAAACGCCGGGCCGCTCCAGAGCTTGCGCTCTGTCGCTACGGGCATTCGCCCTAACGGACTATACCGCTCCTCGCTGAACGCCGGGCCGCTCCAGAGCTTGCGCTCTGTCGCTACGGGCTTTCGCCCTAGCAGACTATACCGCTCCTCGCTGAACGCCGTGCTGCTCCAGAGCTTGCGCTCTGTCGCTACGGGCTTTCGCCCTATGGGATCAGAAAACAACGCTCCCGGCCGCTTGCGGCCGGATCGTCATTCTCTGATCCCGCACGGCTCATTGCTTACATTACATTAATTTCATAGGATTTACTTTTACGCCGGGGCCCATCGTGGAGGTCAGGGTAACGCTCCTCAGATACTGGCCTTTCAGCGCACTGGGTTTTGCCTTTATAATTGCACTCATTAACGTCTGGAAGTTTTCGGACAACTGCTCCTCGGTGAAAGAAGCTTTGCCCAACGGTACGTGAACAATATTGGTCTTATCCAGTCTGTATTCGATCTTACCGGCTTTGATATCCGCAATGGCCTTCGCCACGTCCATGGTCACAGTTCCGGCCTTCGGATTGGGCATCAGGCCCTTGGGACCCAGCACACGGCCCAGACGGCCAACCACGCCCATCATATCGGGAGTGGCGACAACCACGTCAAAATCCAACCAGCCTTCGTTCTGGATCTTCGGAATCAGCTCCTCAGCGCCTACAAAATCAGCGCCTGCGGCCTGAGCCTCATCTGCCTTGGCATTCTTTGCAAATACCAGGACGCGGACAGTTTTTCCGGTTCCGTGGGGCAGCACAACAGCGCCTCGGATCTGCTGGTCCGCATGACGTCCGTCGCAGCCCGTTCTGATATGAGCCTCGATGGTCTCGTCAAACTTCGCAACTGCAGTTTTCTTAACCAGGGCAACTGCGTCCGCCGGATCATACTGGATAGTACGGTCAACTAATTTAGCAGCTTCTGCGTATTTCTTTCCTCTTTTCATGAAATAAACCTCCTAGTGGTAATTGCGGGAATATCCCTCCCACAGATCAATGACATTGTCCAAGTTAATCCTCAACCGTGATCCCCATGCTGCGGGCTGTGCCTGCTACCATGCTCATGGCCGCCTCAACAGAAGCAGCGTTCAGATCAGGCATCTTCATCTCAGCGATCTCCTGAAGCTTCGCCTTGGAAATGCTGGCAACCTTGTTCTTATTGGGAACGCCGGAACCGGATTTAATGTTGCACGCCTTCTTTAACAGAACGGCTGCAGGCGGAGTCTTTGTTACGAAGCTGAAGCTTCTGTCCGCATATACGGTAATAACGACAGGGATGATCAGATCGCCCTTATCTGCCGTTCTCGCATTAAATTCCTTGGTAAACTGAACAATATTCACACCATGCTGACCCAGCGCAGGGCCAACCGGCGGAGCGGGTGTTGCCTTGCCAGCAGGAATCTGTAATTTAATATAACCTGTTACTTTCTTTGCCATATCAGGCACCTCCTACATATTTGTGGTAATGGACGGTCTCCCGTCCCGATTAACGGCTTACGCCTCCCACGCGCTGCCCCGGAACGCATCCTTCCAGGCAGACGCTTCCTTCAGTTACATCTTCTTCACTTCTGTGAAATTCAGTTCCACCGGAGTTTCCCGGCCGAACATATCCACGTTGATAGTGACGCTCTGCTTGCCTTCGTTGATGCCTTTGATATTCCCCACCGTGCCTTCCCAGGCTCCGGAGGTTACAATCACCGCATCTCCCAGTTCAAAGTCCAGAGTAAGCTCGCCTCCCCTGATACCAAGGGGCCGCATTTCTTCCTCGGAAAGAGGCACCGGCTTGGAACCCGGTCCGACAAAGCCCGTCACACCTCTGGTGTTTCTCACAACATACCATGTTTCGTCATTCATGACCATGTTAATCAGGACATAGCCGGGAAACATCTTTTTCTGAACCTGTTTCCTCATGCCATTCTTAACCTCTACAACATCCTGCATCGGCACGGTCACTTCCAGGATCTGGTCATGGAGGTTTCTGTTTTCGATTGTTTTTTCAATGTCAACCTTCACCTTGTTTTCATAACCGGAATAAGTATGGACTACATACCAATTCGCTTCTGACATATCATCACCCTATCCTTATATCACGAAATTGATGCCGAATTTGATCACCAGATCTAAAAGTGCGATCAACGCGCCCAGAAACACAGATGTGAGTAGTACTGCAATGGTCTGTCTTGTGAAAGACTTCCTGTCCGGCCAGATTATTTTCTTAAACTCTGCCTTCAAGCTTTTGAATAAGCTCTTTTTCTTCTTTGCGCTTTCTTCCATGTCCTTCTCACTTTCCTTACGCAGCCACTGCCGTCCGTTATTTGGTTTCCTTATGCAGCGTATGCGTCTTGCAGAACCTGCAATACTTCTTGGTTTCCATTCTCTCAGGATGCGTTTTCTTGTCCTTCGTCATGTTGTAATTCCGCTGCTTGCATTCCGTACATGCCAATGTAATTCTTACACGCACAACTTCCACCTCCGTTATTATTTTTTTGTAATTGGGGCTGCTTTTCCTTAATATAATAAGACAAAAAAAAAGAGCCCTCCGCTTCCATACGCCTATCAACTATACCACAGAATCTGCCAAACGTCAAGGATTCATAGTCTTTAAGTTTCTTGATTTCTCCGTATTTACGGGAATATTCGAAAAAAGGTCCCTTCCTCCTGAAACACCCCCGAAAAGTTTTGCATCAGAAACATGCCACATTTGGAAGGAACTGATTTTTCCGAATTTATAAAAGACAGAAAGGCTTTAAAGTCGAGGGCCTGCTTTCATAGAAAATTTTTTGCAGATTCCCGCAACCGTCCCGCTGAGAGCCAAAAGAGCCAGAGCGTTGGGGAGCACCATCAGACCGTTGAAAAAATCTGCCAGGGACCAGACCAGGTCCACCTTCAGAGCGGAACCTGTGATGATAAACGCCAGTACCAACAGAGAATAAAGCTTCGCCCCCTGTTTCCCAAACAGATATTTTGCATTAATCTCCCCAAAGAAATGCCAGCCAAGAATCGTAGAAAAAGCAAAAAACAGCAGACACACCGCCACAAAAATATCTCCAACGCTGCCAAATCCAGCAAGGAAAGCCGCCTGGGTAAGCGCTACTCCTGACTCACCACTGTCTAAGACGCCGGAAGTCAAAATGGAAAATACAGTCAGATTCAAAATTATAAATGTATCAATGAATACGCTGATCATGGCTGTCAGTCCCTGCTCATGAGGATTTTTGGCCGTGGCTCTGGCGTGGGCATGAGGCGTGGATCCCATTCCGGCTTCATTGGAAAACAACCCTCTCGCCACTCCAAACCGGAGGGCTTCCCGGACCGCGATTCCCGCTCCTGCCCCCAGGACTGCTTTTGGATGAAACGCTCCCACAAAAATCATCCGGAATGCAACAGGGATCTGAGAAATATTGGAAAAAATCAAGATAAGGCTTCCTATAATATAGATTCCGGCCATAAAAGGTACAATCTTTTCTACCACTGCCGCCAGTCTGGAAGTACCGCCGATAAAAATGAATCCGGCAAATACCGCCAGTACGATTCCGATAATAACAGGTGAAATGCTTATATTTCTGGCTTCAAACACCTTGGAAAAGGCGTCGCCAATGGAATTGGACTGAACCATATTTCCCATGAAACCCAGAGCCAGAATGACCAGCAGCGCAAAAATTCCGGCCAGAATTTTTCCGCCCCTTCCTTTAAAAACTGCTTTTATATAGTAAATCGGGCCGCCTGTCACCTCTCCGTCCATGACCGTCTTATACTGTTGGGCCAAAGATGCCTCGGCATAAATGGTCGCCATGCCGAAAAACGCCGACACCCACATCCAGAAAATAGCTCCCGGGCCGCCTCCGAGAAGAGCTGTGGCCGCCCCGGCCAGGTTTCCGGTTCCCACCTGCGCCGCAATGGCAGTCGCCAGCGACTGGAACGGCGTCATTTCCCCCTTCCCGCTCCTGTTCCCTTTCAAACTCATATGCCCAAATACCAGCTTGCAACCCTCGCCGAATTTCCGTATCTGAATAAATTTCAGACGAATGGTAAAGAAAATCCCCGTGCCGCATAACACTACAATTAAAAGCACATTCCATAAAAAATCATTCGCTTTATTCACCATTGATAACATCGCTTTTTCTCCTCTTTCTCCTGTCTTTAAATGGCAATCTGCCCCGGAGAGCTTCTTCTGCAAAAAAGAATCTTGGGACTGTGTGGCAAAAAAAGAAAGAGCTGATAAAAATCAGCCCTCTAAAGAGTCGAACACCTGCCCTGTCCTTTTGCCTGAGAGATATACAGTTCCATTTTATTTCCAAACGGAACCGCTTTACACCTTCGGCGCTTCCCCTGCAGGCACGTCCGCCCGCGGAAAGACTCTCCAGAGTGTCGGCCACGCCGACTGTATTACAGTAGCATATCACAGGGAAAAACGCAAGTCTTAAATTCTTTTCCTTTGGGTTATTTCTTTCATTAGTATCTTTTCTTTATTTATACCTTCTTTTTTCTATTGAATTTTTTCATATCTTTTACTAAACTAAAAGTATATGCTCACCCTGGAACGAAAAGGTCGGAAAACAACATTCCCAAACGGTATTTGCTTCTACCGTTCCTTTGTCTCATCAGAAAGGTCCCTCTCATGCACACAACATCTAAATATAATATTTTGTCAAAACTGTTTTTCACCATGCTCTCTATCAGCGCCGTTACCTTTGGCGGCGGCTTTGTCATTGTCACTTTTATGAAGCGGAAGTTTGTGGACGAGTTCCACTGGATGGACGAAGAGGAAATGCTGGACCTGACTGCTCTGGCTCAGTCCTCTCCGGGCGCTATTGCTGTCAACGCCGCAATTTTAGTCGGTTGGAAGATGGCCGGTTTTGTCGGTATGCTGGCGGCCGTTTTGGGGACCATTCTCCCTCCCATCTCCATTCTCTCTGTCATCTCCTTTTTCTATCGGATGTTTGCCGCGAACCCTTATGTGGCGCTGATGCTGAGAGGCATGCAGGCAGGAGTCGCTGCTGTGATTCTGGATGTGGTCTGCACTCTGGCCTCAGGTATCTGGAAACGAAAGCGTCCGGTGGAGCTGCTTCTTATGGTAGTTGCCTTTGTCGCGACCTTTTTCTTCCATATTAATGTCATTTACATCATCCTGTCGGCGGCCGGCGTCGGAATCATTCTGGGACTTGTCAGCCACAGAAAGGAGAAGCGCCAAAAATGATCTATTTACAATTATTTCTCAGTTTTCTGCAAATCGGTCTGTTCAGCATTGGAGGCGGTTATGCCGCCATGCCTCTAATCCAAAATCAGGTGGTCCAGAAAACCGGTTGGCTGACCATGCGAGAATTTACAGATCTGATCACTATCGCCGAAATGACTCCCGGCCCCATGGCTGTCAATTCTGCCACCTTTGTCGGTATCCGGATCGCAGGTATTCCAGGCGCTATCGTCGCCACCCTTGGATGCATTCTGCCCTCCTGTCTGATTCTCTCATTCCTTTTTTGGATTTATCAGCGATATAAAAATGTTTCTGCTCTGCAACAGATACTGTCCAGTCTCCGGCCCGCCGTCGTCGCTCTGATTGCCGCTGCCGGATTTTCCATCCTACGGACGGTCGTCTTTGGAGGAGAATCCGCCGCCTTTTCCCATATAGACTGGATCGGCCTCTCTCTTTTTCTGGCGGCTTTTCTTGCTCTCCGGAAATTTCGGTGTAATCCGATTCTCACCATGCTTCTTTGCGGCGGCGCCTGCCTGGCAGTCCAGCTCTTCTGAAAAGAAACGGCGCGGAGAAAGGGCGGCACACGTCGATTTTGGGGATGGCACGGCATTTTATTTTCCTGCAATATCGCCGATTGGCAAGGACACTCTCGCTCCCAGTCGTATATCTGATTCCTAAAATCTTTTCCATAAGCCAGAATTATTTCTCGCTATGACATAGCCTCGCTGAAATCATAGATGCTGCGTTTTTCTCCACGCCGTTTAGAATGAATCCGGCCAGATCACAGGCATAGAAATCCCCCGTGGTTTTCAGATTCTGTTCCAGGATATATTTTCTTAGAACTCCATAGCCTTCAGAGATATCCCATTTCCCCCGACAGCACAGATGCACATACTCCCCAGCAGGTTTTTCTATATAATAGGGAGAATCTGCTTTTTCCTTCACCCGAATATAGAGGTGACTGATATCTCCCGGCCCCGCCTGTCCGTCGGACGAATGGATAGCCCCCAATTGAAAATCTGTCTGTACCCCGTGCTGACGGCAGAGCGCCAGGCACTGCTCCAGTACCACAATCAGCCGCTCATCCTCCCCGGCCGTCAAAGGCACCACTCCCTCCAACTCCTCCACCGGAAGCGCCAGCAAATGTTCCTGTTCAAAAAAAGCTATCTGTGGAACCATATCCGGGACAGCGCCCAGTTCCAGATTGCGCATGGCGCCGGAGAGTACAAATTCCATCTGCTCCAGCTTTTTTCGCTCTGTCTCCAGGCGATCCTGCTGTTCCTGCAACAGGCTCAGCGTTTCAGATACATCCTGCCCCTGCAGGCAGAGACGGATTTTCTCCAGCGGCGTCCCAGTCTGGCGAAAGATGGAAATCGCATAAAAATCATAGAACTGTTCCATGTCATAATAAAAATAGCCGTTGTCCCCCCGGTGAACCGGGGACAGCAGCCCCATATTTTTATAATGTCGCAAAGTTTCTTTCGTCGTACCGCAAAAAACAGCAAATGCGCCGGATGTCAGCCAGTGATGGTCCCGTTTCATAAAAATAAATCCCCCTATTTGTAAAATAACCCTTGACTGTGTGGCGACCACATCCTTTATGATACCTCTTATCTAAGATTCCTGCAAGCCCAGAGGATCAAATAAAACAGGAGGTTCTTCATATGGAAAACAAATTAAACTCTTACCACCTTCCGGTCACAGGTAAAAATATCCTGCGTTTTGCCTTTCCCACCATTATTATGACAGTATTCAACACCTTCTATACCATGGTGGACGGTCTGTTCGTCTCCAATCTCATCGGCACCGACGCTCTGTCTGCCATCAATCTCACAGCTCCGGCTATCGGTCTGATTACGGCAGTGTCTGGGATGCTGGCCACTGGAGGCAGCGCCGTAGTCATGAAAAAAATGGGAGAACAAAAGGAGCGAGAGGCCCGCCAGGATTTTACCATGCTGATCCTGGCCAATGCCGTCGTGGGAGCCGTCATGATGACATTGGGTTACTCTTTGATGGACAAACTCCTGGCTGCAATGGACTTGTCTCCGGAGATCTTCTCCTACTGTCGCGCCTATTTGAGCAATTATCTGATTTTTACCATTCCTATTCTGCTTATGTATAACTTCTCCCTCTACCTGATCGCTGCAGATAAGTCCAGGCTCTCTCTCATCTGCACAATAGCGGGAGGCGTAGCCAATATCATACTGGACTATCTTTTTATTTCTCTGGCTGGCCTTGGTATCCGAGGCGCGGCCGTCGCCACCGGCCTGGGATATTCGATCACTGCCGTAGTGGGTTTTCTGGTCTTTTGCAGAAAAAAGAACCTACTTCACTTCCAAAAGCCTGTTTTCCGTGGCAGAGTACTCTTTCATGCCGCCACCAACGGACTCTCGGAGCTGGCCACCGCTCTGGTTTCCGGTATCACCACGCTGTTGTTCAATCTGGCCATGTTGCAGTATGTTGGCGAGGACGGTGTAGCCGCCATCACCATTATCATGTATGTTCTTATGTTCGTCAGCGCTCTGTTTATCGGCTACTCCTACGGGGTGGCTCCCATGATCAGCTACTACCATGGGGAAGAGAACCATGAAAAACTAAAAAAACTGATCTCCTTTAGTATTCGTTTTCTTGTGGGGGCCTCCCTACTTTGCACCGTCGTCTCCATTCTGGCTACTACCCCGCTGGTCCGTATTTTTACCAGCCCGGAAAGCCCAGTCTATGAACTGGCAGTGGTCGGAAATCGGTTCTGCTCCCTGGCTCTGCTGTTTGTAGGCTTAAATACTTTCGCCAGCGGGATGTTTACCGCGCTGTCCAACGGGGTCGTATCCGCTATTCTGGCATTTTCCAGGTCCTTTCTGTTCACCGTCGCTTCCATCCAGCTGCTGCCCGTCCTCCTAGGCGGTGTCATGGGCGTATGGCTGGCCACCCCAGTGGCTGAACTACTTGGAACAATTATGGCGGTAGCGCTGCTTCTCAAATATCGCAAACGATATGGATATTGATTTTCTACCAGCCTCAGCAGACTAAAATTCTGAACTTTATAAAAGCCCTGGTAAGTCCCCCTGTTGTCATTTCTATCTGTTTCAGGTATACTGAAAAAGTAGGAAAGGAGAAAACACATATGGCTCAGACAATACTGACGTTTCAGTTAGAACAGGAAAAAGAAATTGCTGTAGAAAAAATCTGTCAAAGGCTTGAGATTCAGAACATCGAAGTTCCTGTAAAAAATTATGGACAAAAGCTGGGATATCTGGCCGGTATCACAGGTTTTTCAAAAGAGAATGTCGTCTATGGTAAATCCCCGTTTCCGGCAGAAATGCTGGTCTTTTCCGGTATGGATTCCGCACGGATAGACGCTTTCCTGGCAGAATACAAAAAAACTGCCCTTCCAGCCATCGGCCTTAAGGCAGTCGTCACTTCCCATAATATTTTCTGGACAGCAGAAGCGCTGTTCACAGAGCTCATGAAAGAGCACCTGTTTTATCACAAATAAAAAATCCCGGTAAAACCGCTAAAAAGGGCCGCCAAAGCAGTCAGATCAAAAATCCGACTGCTTTGAGACAACCCTTTTCTTTTATTCTAATTATACCAGCTCAATCAGTACTTCCATTGCAGCGTCGCCTTTTCTCTGGCCAATCTTCACGATCCTGGTATAACCACCCTTGCGGTCCACATACTTGGGTGCGATTTCCTCAAACAGCTTCTTGGGCATATCCACCGCCTTGGTATTTCTCTTGCGTCCGGCTACTTCCTTCGGAACTTCTGTCACCGGATAAAGCACCTTTAACATCTGACGGCGGACATGAAGCCGGCTGGGCATATCCTTTTTGATGGTTTTCTGCACTTCGTCGTATACAGTAACCTTCTTACCATCTACAACCTCTTTGACTCTCTTACCATCTTTATCTTTTCTTGCAACCTTTGCCGTCACAGTAACTTCTTCAAAATTGTCCTTTTCCTTCACCGCCATGGCAATCAGCTTCTCAGCGATCTTACGGATCTCTTTTGCCTTTGCCTCAGTAGTCACGATCCTGCCATGATACAGAAGGTTCGTCACCTGATTGCGCAACAGCGCCTTTCTCTGGCTTGAAGTCCTTCCAAGTTTTCTATAACCTGCCATGATATTTTTCCTCCATTTGTGGAACAGACCGCCATGCATCTTCGGGCTTACTGACCGTCTGCTTTTTATTCCATAATGTGTTAGCTCCAGACCTGAGAGTCTGTCGCGAGCCCATCAAGTGAAAACAAATATTCACGCTCTTCGCGCTTGTTTTCCTGCTGATGCGCCTTATTCGTCGCTGGGATTTAATTCCAGACCAAGTTCTTTTAACTTGCCAAGAACTTCCTCCAGAGACTTGCGGCCCAGGTTTCTCACCTTCATCATATCCTCGGAGGTGCGGTTCGTCAGCTCCTCCACAGTATTGATGCCCGCCCGCTTCAGGCAGTTGTAGGAACGAACCGACAGCTCCAGCTCGTCAATGTTCATTTCCAACACTTTTTCTTTTTCGTTGTCCTCCTTCTCCACCATAACCTCTGCAGTCTTGGCATTCTCAGAAAGATCAATGAAAAGATTTAAATGCTCGCTCAAAACCTTCGCCGCGAGGCTCACCGCCTCATCGGGAGCCAGGGTTCCATTGGTATAAACATCCAGAGTCAGTTTATCAAAATCTGTAATCTGACCCACACGGGTGTTTTCAACCGCCAAATTCACACGCTCAATCGGCGTATAAATGGAATCGATGGCGATCACGCCAATGGGTAAGTCCTCGCTCTTATTTTTATCTGCGCTCACATAGCCCCGTCCTTTGGTAATGGTCAGTTCCATGTAAAGCTTACAGTCACTGCCTCCGCTCAAAGTGGCAATGACCTGTTCCGGGTTGATAATCTCAATGTCCTGATCCACCTGAATATCTGCGCCGGTTACCACGCCTTCCCCCTCAAACTCAATATAAGCAGTTTTCGGTTCATTGGTCTCACTGGTATTTCGAATGGCCAGATTCTTCAGATTCATAACGATTTCCGTCACATCCTCTTTGACGCCGGGGATGGAACTGAACTCGTGAAGCACACCGTCAATCTTTACCTGACTGATGGCGGCTCCGGGCAGTGAGGAGAGCATGATTCTCCTCAGAGAGTTGCCCAGGGTAGTGCCGTAACCACGCTCCAGAGGCTCAACGACGAATCTTCCATACTTTTTATCTTCTGAAATCTCAGCTATTTCGATATTGGGTTTTTCAAAATCGAACACGATTAAGCCCTCCTTACCGGGTAATTAATCTGAGGGCCGAAAAAGATTCGGACACTCCTAATTCCTTATGGTTTATTTGGAGTACAACTCGACGATCAGCATTTCGTTTACCGGCACGTCAATCATTTCTCTTGTGGGAAGCTGCTTCACGGTAGCCGTCAGGTTCTCGGCGTCTGTCTCCAGCCATTCCGGTACCAGCCTTCCGCCTGTCACTTCCAGAATATCTTTGTATCTGGGAGAATCTTTTACCTTCTCCTTGATACTGATGACATCTCCCGCCTTTACCAGGTAGGAAGGAATATTCACGCATTTGCCGTTTACGAGCACATGCTTGTGATCCACGATCTGTCTCGTCTCTTTTCTGGTTCTTCCAAAACCGGCCCGGAACAGGACATTATCCAGTCTGGACTCCAGCATGATCATCAGGTTTTCACCGACCATACCTCTCATTCTGGAAGCTTTTGCATAATAATTTCTAAAAGGTTTTTCCAATACACCGTAAATGAATTTCGCTTTCTGCTTCTCCCGAAGCTGAAGGCCGTATTCACTCATCTTTCTGTTGGCTCTTCTTAATTCTCTTGTTGATTTCTTATCGATTCCTAAGTAAATCGGGTCAAGTCCGAGGGACCTGCATCTTTTAAGAACAGGAACTCTATCTACTGCCACTTTTCTGCACCTCCTAATTAAACTCTTCTACGCTTGGGCGGACGACATCCATTATGGG
>JAAWAV010000030.1 GCA_022792335.1 Lachnospiraceae bacterium | reverse complement strand
CCGCCCTTTACGCCAAAGACCGGGCCAAGGGAGGGCTCGCGGAGCGCAACCATGACATTCTTGCCCAGCTTCTGAAGGCCGTCTGCCAGACCTACTGTGGTCGTGGTCTTTCCTTCTCCTGCAGGAGTCGGATTGATTGCTGTCACTAAAACCAGCTTGCCGTCCTCTTTGTCAGATTCTTTTAATAAATTGTAATCAATTTTGGCTTTGTACTTTCCATACTGCTCCAGATACTTCTCGTCGATGCCGGCTTTCTCAGCAATCTCCGTGATCGGAGACATGGTGCTTTCCTGTGCAATCTCGATGTCAGTTTTGAATCCCATAATAACATTTCTCCTTTCTCGCCGGGCTTCTCACCCGCCTGTACATATGTTAGTTAGTCACTGGCAGCTTTCTGCCATTATATATACAGTAGCGAACGCGGCATTGTAACGCAGATGGCTTTCCCCTCTCTCTCCCGGTTCACATCTTTCGTTCACCCTCAACATTCCATCCGGTGACACTTGACGCACAATACCTACTCTACTTTATACCCTGATCCTGCCAAATGGCAATAGGACATGAGAAAGACTCTCCATGAATCCTGCCAAATGGCAATTATGAAATCCCGGTATGGGACAACCGGAATCACAAATCTCTGGCTAAAGTTTTCAGCGTACCGATGGAAATATCACCCACGGCCGCCATATCTTCTCCATGAAACGCAGAGGAAAAATTATCGGAGAATAAAATCTGAGCGGAAGGCGGAAACTCTTCATCCCCCTCCCAGATTATAAATCGAAGCTTCAGATCATCCAGGAATGTAAACTCGTAACCTGAATCTCCTACGGAAAGTTTTTCGCCTCCCAGCTTCTCCATAACCTGACCGAATTTTTCCAGGTTGAAACCGAAACTGAAGGCCAGACGCTTGACGCACCTTCCCTGAAATACCTGATTATAGTGATTCCCCCAGGGCATATCCGCATAAGCATAAAAATTCCCACGGGAACGCACCCGCTTCCCCTCCAGAAGGTAGCGGACGAGCAGGATCTTCGTTTCCAGATTGTCAAGAAGCGGCGCATAAGAACCATCCGCATCCAGACAGATCGTTTCAAAATCCGGATGGCTGATGGTATACCGCTTATTCATAAGAGTCACCGTAAAAAGTCTCTTCTCCCTGTCATAGGGAACGCCGGAAGTTTCTGATAGAAGCTCCGGATCTGCTTCCCGATAACGGGCTTTGTATGTCTCAAAAGGGACTCTCTCTTTTTGATTCTTTTCATAAGGAATATTCATAAAAACAAGGTTCCTTAAATTTATTTTCTAGCAAATAAATGCCAAACCGAATTTAGTCTATCCCCTTTTGGGATCTCCTAAGAAGCGTTAAGGTACAAGTTCCTGAGTCACGGAAGGGAACAGGCTACTGTTGGTATGGGGAATAAAACAAGCGGCCACAAATTCATCCATATAACCAGGAGTAGTTGAAAGCTCCATATAAGTCATGCTCTTGGCCAACTCATAGACCTTCCGTTCTGCCTCCCCTGAAAGCAGCATGGCATAGGCGCCGGACAGAGAAGAATTTCCAATATAGTGGAACTTTTCCAAAGGAATATCAGGAAGCATTCCGATTCCCACTGCGTTCTTCATATTGATGCCGCTGCCAATCCCACCGGCCACATACACATCATCCACCATGGACACATCGAAGTCCAGAGAAGTAAGGAGTGTCTGAATTGCCGAGAAAATAGCGCCTTTGGCACGAATAAAATTGTCAATATCTACTTCCGTGATCTCCACGTCCTTAACAGAACCCGCCTGTTCCTTAAAGGCCAGCACATAGCTCCCCATGCCGTATTTGTCATGGCGGACTCGCTCCCCTTCCCGGACAAATTTACCCTTGGGGCTAATAATACCGCACCGGAACAGCTCACTGATCACGTCGATGATACCGGAACCGCAAAGTCCCACCGGCTTTTCTCCCTCGTCGCCAATGACGGAGAAGGTCGGTTCCATGGTTTTTGCGTCAATGGAGCAGGCTTCAATGGCACCGTCTGTGGCACGCATACCACAACTGATATCGCCACCCTCAAAAGCCGGCCCTGCCGAGCAGGCACAACTCATCATAAAATCAGAATTACCGAACACAATCTCACCGTTGGTTCCCAGATCGATGAACACAGAATACTCTGGACGGTTCCAGATCATACTTACCAACGTCCCTGCCGTAATATCTCCCCCCACATAACTTCCGATATTGGGAGCAATCAGAATATGAGCATCCTGGTTGATATCAATCCCCAGGTCGTTGGCAAAGATTGCATTGGTCTTAAAGAAAGCCGGAATATAAGGTTCCGTCCGCAGCGGCTCAGCGTTGATCCCTGCAAACAGATGATTCATAGTAGTGTTGGCCGCCACGCACATCCGGTAAATCTGTGACGTATCCATACCACAAGTTTTACACATCGTATGAATTAACGGATTGAGCGTCTCCTGAATCACAGCGTCCTGAAGTTTCTTCTGACCGCCCTCTTTCCTAGATTCAATGATCCGGTTAATGACATCGGCCCCATAGCGAATCTGTCCGTTTCCAGTAGTAGCCTTTGCCAGAATATCACCGTTTAACATGTCAATGATCAGAGCGGAAACTGTAGTCGTACCAATATCCACTACCAGCCCTCCGGCTCGTACTCTCACATCCATAGGGTACAGATCATAGACAAAAATATTCTTCCCGGTCCGTCGAATGACACACTGTACTTTAAAATCTGCTTCTCTGAGCTTGTCAGGAAGAGTTTTTAAGACACTATAGGGAATCCTTACGCGGGCAACCCCTGTAACTGCCGCCACAGCCCGCTCCAGCCGTTCCACATCCGGCATCGTATCGTCCAGACTAGGCGCTTCCATGGACACCTGAATCAGCTCCAGACTGTTTTTCAAGGCAATGCCCGCCGCATCAAGCTGCTCCTTGGCTTCTGTAAAGATTTTCACCTCCGCCGGAGAACTTAAATCTGCCGCCTTCATCCGGCCTTTGTAGGCTGAAGCGATATCGGGAACCATAACCTCCACGTCAGCCTCTACCTTGCTCACGCAGGCAAGCCTCCATCCGGCCGCATATTCCTCGTCAGTGATATGGCGTGTCTTCTGAGAATTTAACTCCCCGGAAAGAAGCTTTACCCGGCATTTGCCACAGGCCGCATTTCCGGAACAGGGTGCATCAACAGCTACGTTTGTTTTTCTCGCTACTTCAAGAAGGTTTTCACCGGAAGCAGCGAAGGCAGTTATGCCCTCGCCGCTTTCGAACTTAAATGTTACCTTATACATGGCAATTTATCCTTGTCTCTAGATTAAACTTCAAGGTAAGAATCTGCATACAAAGTTGCATTCCGGATGATATCACAGGACTTGATGGTCTCCATCAGTCTCAGATCATTGGGGTTCACGATTGCGGAGGTAAAGCCTTTCATCATGGCCATAGCAACCATAGCAGAATCCATGATAGGGCGGATATGCTTGGGCATACCATTGGAGTTGTTGGAAAGTCCACCGGTGGTCTTAAGGCCCATGTCAGTCAGGTCGCCGATGAAATTTAACACGTCCATCTGCTTATCCTGCATACCTTTGATGACAACGAAAAGCGGATCGAACCACATATCCTCTTCTGCCATACCAAGGCCAAGGCCCCTCTCTAAGAGCTGCGTGCAGTAAGCCATACGCTCGTCATTGTCAGCAGCAATCCCTTCACCATTGCAAAGAGCAATGACAATCGCGTCATTGGCTGCCGCCAGATCAACAAATTCGATTCTCCCAGCCGCATCCGCAGAGTTTACGATAGGTTTTCCCTTCGCACGGTTGTAAACGGAAATACCAGCCTCAATCGCAGCCTTGTTGGAGGTATCAAGAGCCAGAGGAACATTGTCGAAGTTCTCCTGAAGAAGCGTAACTGCCCACTTCATCAGATCTTCGCCATAACCTTCTGCAGGGCCAATGTTTACATCCAGATAAACAGCGCCGGCGTCAAGCTGAGCCTTCGCTCTTTTTAAAATGGGTTCCGGATCTCTCTCCAGAAACGCCTTATTTACAATCGGGGCTGTGGTGGAAAGTCTTTCGCCGATGGTAATGAATTTATCCATTATCTTATTCTCCTTTTCTTAAACCCGGCAAAACGCATCACTGTAGAGTTTCCCCTGATACTGACACATTTTGCCGGATATTTTATAATCAAAACTCTGCTCTACGTAGGAAACCTTTTATCCGTTTGCCTGCATATCTTTAAGGAATTTCACCAGCATAACCGCCTCAGTCGGTCCGACGACGATGTTCCATCCAGGAAGCTTCGCTTCCAGATCGCCCTTCAGTACGGCGACCTTACCGGGAATGATCAGCGTACGGTTCTTGATCTTATTCTCGATCTCAAACTCCTGAATGTACTTCGCGATGGAACCGGAAGAAAACTTACCGGCTGCCCAGGAGGTCAGTACGGAAAGTCCGCCTGCATCGCTAATCAGCAGATTGCAGGGAACACCGGAGCGCTCCAGCTCTCCAGACACCAGGAAATAGGTCAGAGCAAAGTCAACCGTCGTCAGGCAGACAGAATTTTCATCCGCGCCATTGATCGGGTAAATACCGGGCTCAATTCTGGGTGCTTTCTGAGGATCTGTAAACAGATTCTGTCTTAAACCGTAAAGAGGCAGAGCCTGTGCGTAGCTCATTTCTTCCATAACGACGATGGAACCATATTTCATGGTGAAAAGAGCTGCCAGAGCCGCCTGCATATGGGAATCGCCGGAAGCTAATTTCCCTACGTTCACAATGCTGGGATATCCAAAGGTTCTATCCGTGTCCTTAAGAGCGGCCCGGCGGATAAGAACTGCATTGGTAAATGCATCCTTTACGGAGGTCGTTCCAAGATCCAGGATCAGATTCTTGTTTCCAGCTTTTTCAAGAGCTGCCACTGTGTCATAAAGCTCTTCTACGGAAGCACCGGTCACGCCCAGCACCACGCCCGCGTCTGTCGCCAGCTTGCTCATCGCTTCATAATTGGAAGCGTCAGCTCCGTTTAAGATGGGCTTTTTGTCCTTGCAGACGTCCAAAGCCGCCTTTGCGCAGGCCTCATCTTTCACGTTTAAGATCAAGGATCGATTCGCGCCGTCTGCCTTCTTTACCAGAGCGGCATAAGCGTCGGGAGAAGCTCCCTCTGCGCAATCGACAGCCACAAATTCCACATACATTCTGTCGCCGATACGATCGTAATCGACAGCCGCCACAGAAGCAAGTCTTGCGTCTACAGCCGCGTCGTCCATACAGGTGCATACAGAAGCTGCATATCTGGTCTTATTGACAAAGGTCTTTTCATGACGGAACAGAACGGTCTCGCCGCCAAGGGCAAATTCCTTCTCGCTGTCATTCTTATTGTCGGCAAAAGTTTTAACTCCTGCCTTGATAGTCTTCATGGGCGGTGCGGAAGCCTCAGAAAGAGTTGCAATCGCTTCCTCGCTCATATGAGGACACTGGTCAATCGTCATCGCGCCCTGAGCCACCTTCATGGAGAATGCCATACAGGTGGGGCAACCGCATTCCTTGCAGTTTTTCTTAGGCGTCAGTTTAAAAATCGCAATACCGTTT
>JAAWAV010000029.1 GCA_022792335.1 Lachnospiraceae bacterium | reverse complement strand
GGTCAACATGGAACATATAGCTGTTGAGAGCCATTTTTCTCATATGTGCCGAAAGGTTGCGAATACCACATCCGCCATGCGCTCCCGGATTTTTGCCTGTTCGTCCGGGGACAGCCAGACACAGACGGACGTGCTCCGAATACGCTTCTTCCCAGATTATTTTCCTCAATTATTTCTGCTATACCTTCAAGCAGCAAATCTATTAATTGAGTTACATAATCATTATCAATATAGTATTTTAAATCTGGTTTTGAATCTATTTTTTCACACAATCTTCTTTTGGTTTTATGTTTCTTTATACCTTTATTTAACATAATCCACCCCTTATATTGCACTAATATCTGTTTTATCAATAAAAGGCATTACGATAACCTCCCGTTTCTTAAGGTGAAATAGGAAATGGATTACGATACATTTAAACGGACACAATCCCTCCTTGTAATATTCATTTAAAAGGTTTTTAATATCTTGTGATGTGGCAGGGACTTCTGTATCTAAGAAAGGATAGTTCCAAATGAACTTTCTCGACAGATTTTAGAGGAAATACAACTCCGAACATGGGGTTGGAGAGAGGATAGACCAATTATCACGGATAAAGCATTTGAAGCAGTTTGATTCCCATATCCCGGAAAAATCAATGCCGGAAAGAGTGGCAGCTATATGGCTTTTAGTGGTATTATGTCGGCAAGGGCGATAAGCTAGACTTATAAAAAACCTTGCTGATGTTCAAAGAGGAAAACGGAACACCAGCAAGGTTTTTAATTCATTTCTACTTTTTCTGCTTTTTATTTGTTCTTTTTCATTTTTTTAAATCTCTCTAAGAGTAATTGCTGATTGCTTATGACGGAATTGAATATTCTATCGGAAAGGTTGCCTTGCGTTTCACAGAAGCCCAAAAAGCATATCTCCTATGCCACTTTCCGGTTACGCAAAAAGGCTTAATTCATAATCACCGGAACTGTTGAAAAGCAGGTTAATCTTCTTATTTCCACCAGATTCCAGACTTTCCATGAAACGGCTGATCGATTTTCTGTATTTCTCATACATACTGTATTCGTTTGAGACACTTGCATATTTGGACTGGCCAAAAAAGTTATCCCACTCATATTTTGCCGAATAGCTTCCGGGGCTTCCGGCTCTGTCAGAAAAGTTTGCCTCAAAGCTTGCCTGTGCGTGTTTGGCCCCTTTGGTAAAGGCGTCCAAAATATCTCCTGACTGCCGATATTGATTCATGGTATACTCATAAACCGCCGATAGTTCTTTCCGATCAATGCTGGTTTTCAACGGAGTATGGAATTGTTTTGCCTTTTCCCTGTTCATCTGTTCCAGCAAATCTACATATTTATCTTTATAATTTTGGAAAGTATCCTGTAAAAGTTTTTGCATATTTCCGCTTAACCCGGCTTTTTCTGTCAGATAATCCGTTTTCATTCCCTGCACAGCCAGATCCAGTCCTATGCGCTGCTCACTATCCGACCAAAATACTCCCTGGCTATCCAGCCTTTTTGCACACTCTGCAGCATATAAACCGGCAACTTCCAGATCCTGAAGCGTATAATCTGTTTCACTACCCTGTGCTGAGGGGGCGCCATATGCCGCCAGATCGTCCCGAAGGCGGGCCGCCATATAACCGTCGTCTTGCTGTAACCATTTGGCAGCGGTATCGCCAAGAGCAGCGTAAGATTCACTTTTCTCCAAATGTTCCTCATATTGAGAAATTCGTTGATCGATACCCTTTGATAAGCTCTCTGAAAATTCGGCTTTTATCCCGGAATATCCATATTCCTCATAAAAACTTCCGACAGAATTACAGTAAGAATCAACGATTGTTTTTTTGGCACTGTCCATAATCTCATTCAGTCTGGATAGCTGCTGTTCTTTTTCATCACCAGAATAATTTTTTTCAATTCGATCTTTTAAGACGGCATATCGGGAGGCAATATAGTCAATCTTAGTATCTAAGCAGCCCACATTATCAAAATCCACGTCCATCTTTTTAAAATCAGATTCCACGCCTCGCCAGTCGATGTCGTCTCCGATACCTTCCTGCTCCAGCTTTAACCGAAATTGTTCCAGTTCTTCTTGTGAAACCTTTCCCAAAAGAACGTTGCGCGGGTCTCCATTCACAATCAATTTTCCATCTACAATTTTTAAGGAGTCTCGGTACTGCTTTATGTACTGATTCCACAATGCCTCATCTTCTGTGTAATGAGATTTTGCTACAATGCCATCTTCCTCTTTTCGGATAACTGCTGACGGATCTGCTTCATATATGGATTTACATCCTGAGGATTCCCGAAAACTATTTGATATCTGATTAGATGAATAATAGAGAAAACTTTTTGAAATTCCTTCCATATTCATGGTAATATCCTCGTTTCTAAAAAATTAGGGGTAAACTCTAAAATACAATGTTTCAAGTTTTCCTTCTCAGTGCAACGTTGTCATGATTTGGCATAGTGTGTCGATGATTCCCCTTTTGCTTGTTCATAGATTTTTCCAAATACCGGGGATATTTTTATCATACTCTTGTTCGGCAATTTTGTCTACATCTTATTTGTGTGCATCCTTGTCAACCAATGGTAGTATAGGGTATGATTTATGGGTTTAATCGTTTTGGGTAGGCGCTAAAGATTGTCATTTTTATATAAATGTCCTTGTTTATCTTGAAGTACCTCCGTATAATTATAATATATGATATTACCGTCGCTTGGGCGTTTATAATTGAGATTTGGAGGTGCAGAATTGAAAAAAATTAAGATTACGGTTATGAAAGTAGCCTGTTATACAGATTTGATAGAAAAATATGAAAATCCAATCGATCATGCCTGTGATATGAAAGTAGGGCAGACATTTATTGCAAATGGCTGGCAAAGGCCAGAGGGTTTCTGTGACAGCGCGTGGGATAGTATATCGGCCTTTGTCATGACACTTGCCCACGGCGGAGAGGACTTTTATAATGGATGGATGAAAAATAAACGCTCTGCGATGATTTCCTGCAACGATGGCTTTCGCCCTGTCAGTTTTTTGCTTGAAGCTTTGGATATGGACGCTGAGTGATAAATTTCAATACGGATAAGAGAAAGGGGCGTACCGGGGGCTGGACCTGGAGACGGGAAATAAAGGGTTGGTTTACATAGAAAGACGGCGACGGGGCGAACACTCTGTCGCTTTTCATTCTATTTGACAGGGCTGATATTGAGAGGGAAAATAGTGATGCAGGAAAGCAGATTATTTAAAATTATGTACTATTTACTGGACAAGGGACAGGCTACGGCCTCGGAATTAGCAGAAAAGTTTGAAGTGTCAGTCAGAACAATTTATAGAGATATTGATTCCCTAAGCGGCGCGGGCATTCCCGTTTATACAGAGACTGGCAGAAATGGCGGCATTCATTTGATGAATGATTTTGTCCTGAATAAAGTCCTGTTATCAGAAGAAGAAAAGCAGAACATTCTCACAGCATTACAGAGTATCCATACTACACAAAATATAAACGTCAGCCAAACCTTAGAGAAACTTTCTGCAATGTTTCGTTTAAGTTCGGAGAACTGGTTGGAAGTGGATTTTTCCAGATGGGGAAATCAGGAGTCTGACAATGAAAAATTTGAATTACTGAAATCGGCGGTCATCCGTTGCAGAGTGGTTAGAATCCGGTACGTAAGTTCTTACAAAACGATAAGCGAACGAATGATACAGCCATGTAAACTGGTCTACAAATCAAAAGCATGGTATCTGAAAGCTTTTTGCACAGAGAAACAGGACTGGAGGATATTCAAACTAAACAGGATTGTAGATTTAGAGATTTTAAATGAAACTTTTCCACATCGCGATTTTCCGAAACAGATTGACAGCTTTGAGGGAGAATATCCTCAGATTATTCTTCGGTTTTCCGGAGAAATGGCATACCGCGTCTATGACGAGTTTGACAAAACGCAGGTGGAGCCACAAAAAAACGGCGATTTCATCGTTTCTGCAAATATGCCGGAAGATGCCTGGTTAATAGGGTTTCTTTTGTCCTTTGGAACACAGGTAGAAATCCTTTCCCCCGCTCATTTGAAAGAAACCATAGCAGAACAGGCGAAATTGATTTATGAAAAGAATAAAGACTGACAAAAGATGTCAGGATATATGTGTTATATTCATACCATGCCATTGATTGACAAGGATACACACGGACCTGGACCGGCGTGTTTTTGTCCATCAGGCAAACACATGAAAAGACGGAGGTAAGAAAAATGAGCGGGATGAATCAGAAATTTTGTCAGTGCTGTGGTATGCCGATGGGAGATACAGACGAACTGTATGGCACAAACGCTGACGGCAGCAGGAACGAAACATATTGCAGGTACTGCTTTGAAAACGGTGCGTATACTTTCCAAGGGACCATGGAAGAAATGATTGAGATATGCGTCCCCAATATGGTAGCCGCCAATGAGAATATGAATGAAGAAGAGGCAAGGAAAATCATGCTTGAGTGGTTCCCGACTTTGGAACGCTGGAAAAAATAATGGATAAATGGCATTGATTTTTCATACAGGGTGTGGCTGTTGCTACACCCTGTATGTTATATGATTGAGGGGAAAACCGCAAGATTGATGAAAAGAGGGCCCTCTCTTTTTGATATCATATGAAAGGAAGGGAGGAGAGTGCAATGCAAAGCGCGACTGGCAATGTAATCACAGTAATCAATTATATCGAAGAGCATTTAAACGAAACTTTGGATTTGGATAGGATTGCCAATGCAGTGCACTATTCAAAATACCATTTACATCGGATGTTTGTACATGAGATTGGTATAACCATACATGATTATGTACAGCGCAGGAAGTTGACAGAGGCAGCAAAGCTTCTGATTTTTTCCGATCAACCGATTATGGAAATTGCCCTTCTTGCCGGATATGAGAGCCAGCAGGCATTTACAGCTATATTTAAAGAAATGTATAAAAAAACGCCGAACAGATATCGGAAGGATGAAGAATTTTACCCCTTGCAGCTAAGATATGTTTTGAATAACAGTCCTATGAAATTTGAGAAAGCGGCTTTCTGGCAGAAGCAGATTGTTTTTGCCACCTTGGACGATATTCCGGACTGGATGAGTCTGCTACCTCTTGTTATTGACGGTTTTCCTTATTTGGACGAGAGGCAATATGTAACAAAACTGCAGGAATCGATTGACCACAAAAGGGCCTTGATTTTGAAAGACGCAGATACAGCAGTCGGCGCCATGGCATTTCATGAGAAAACAGGCGGCATAGACTTTCTGGGAGTGCATCCACAATACAGGAAACAGGGGATTGCAAAAGCATTTATACGAAGAGCTCTGGAAGAATGTAGAGATATTGACAAAGATGTGAGCATTACAACCTTTCGGGAAGGTGATAAAGCAGACACAGGTTATCGAGATACGCTCAAAAAACTTGGCTTTACAGAAGCAGATCTACTGGTTGAATTTGGATATCCCACACAGCGTTTGATTTTAAAAAAAGAAAATTTGGAGGAGACAGGATAGATGAAACCTCATGCACAATCGCCGGAAAATCCACTGGCACAGGAGTTTAACATCAAATCGTTATTAAAGTTTGCGTTTCCGACAGTTGTCATGATGATATTTATGGGACTCTATACCATTGTAGATACCATTTTTGTGGCCCGGTTTGTCAATACAGACGCCTTGTCTGCGATAAATATTGTTTGCCCCGTTATCAACCTTATCGTCGGACTCGGAACCATGCTTGCGACTGGAGGAAGTGCGATGATTGCACGAAAAATGGGGGCTGGAGAAGAAAAACGTGCTTCACAGGATTTTACCTTTATTGTTCTTACAGGGACGATAATAGGTCTGTTGATTGCTGTTACCGGGACACTTTTCATAGATCCTTTGCTCGGGAGACTTGGTGCGAGTGGCTTGTTGTTCCCCTACTGCAAAGAATATTTGCTTGTCGTGATACTCTTTACACCGGCAAGTATGCTTCAGGTCCTTTTTCAAAACTTAATTGTTACCGCGGGCCGTCCCGGCTTTGGAATGGTCCTGTCAGTCAGCGCAGGAGTGGCCAATCTGTTCTTGGATTATCTTTTCATGGTTCCTTTACAAATGGGAATTAGGGGAGCGGCGCTCGGAACAGGAATCGGATATTTGATACCGGCATTGACTGGAATCTATTTTTTTGCAGGCAATCATGGAAGTCTGAAATTTCGAATGCCGAAAATAGACATTTCTGTATTAACTGAGAGCTGCTTTAACGGTTTTTCTGAAATGGTAAGCCAGATGGCGACGGCAGTCACTACATTATTTTTTAATATGATTATGCTGAGACTGCTGGGAGAAAGTGGAGTGGCTGCTATTACAATCATGATCTATACGGGATTTTTGCTGTCTACTTTATACATCGGGTTTTCCATGGGGGTTGCTCCAGTTATCAGCTATCACTATGGGCTTGGCGATCATCAGCGCCTGAAAAAGGTATTTAAAATCTGTATTTTTTTTATTATAATGGTATCGGTAATAGTATTTGCACTCTCTATGATATTCGGATCGGCATTGGTAGGGATCTTCTCGAAGAAGGGCACGTCTGTTTATGACATTGCACGAGACGGGTTCTGGATCTTTCCATTCAGTTTTCTTTTCAGCGGAATCAATATCTTTGTATCCGCATTTTTTACAGCGCTCTCAAATGGAAAAGCATCAGCGCTCATCTCCTCCTTACGGACGTTTGTGTTTCTTGCCTGTTTTTTACTCACGTTGCCGTTCTTTTTTCAGGAAACCGGAGTGTGGCTTGCCGTTCCGCTGTCAGAGCTGATCACTGTATTTGCCTCTGTTGCGCTTCTTGTGAAAAACAGAAACAGGTATCAGTATTTATAGAGGGGGATGGTATCAAAGCATTTCGTTTCAACAGTTATTTTTGCGCATGTATCCTCCTCAAGCGGTGGTATCGGAGATTTAGGCGTTCGTTTTGTGGATAGAGAGAAAAAGAATCTGAAGGAGTCGAAAGAATGGAAAACTTATTTACAAAGAGTGTGCCATTATATTTCGAGACAGAAGAATCACAGTTGATACTGGGGGATTCCTTTAAAATTTTGGCCAGAATGAAACAGGAATCTGTAGATATGATATTTGCAGACCCGCCTTACTTCTTAAGCAATGATGGTATCACCTGTCAGGGAGGAAAAATGGTCTCAGTAAATAAAGGCTCATGGGATAAGCTTTCCGAATATGGAACCAGTGTCGAAGAAAAGCACAGATTTAATAGAAAATGGATTAGGCGATGCAAAAGAGTACTGAAAGGAAACGGTACGATTTGGATATCAGGGACCTTACATAATATATATTCAATTGGTATGGCGCTGGAGCAGGAGGGCTTTAAGATCATCAACAACATTACCTGGCAGAAAACAAATCCACCGCCAAACTTGGCGTGTCGATGCTTTACACATTCGACGGAAACCATTTTATGGGCAAAGAAAAACGAAAAGAACTCCCGACATCTTTTTAATTATCAGAAAATGAAAGAAATGAATGATGGAAGGCAGATGAAGGATGTGTGGACAGGTTCACTGACCAGGCCGTCAGAGAAAACAGAGGGGAAACATCCGACACAAAAGCCGGAATATCTGCTGGAAAGAATCGTATTGGCGTCTACAGAGGAAGGACAGACGGTTTTGGATCCATTTTGTGGTTCCGGAACTACTGGAGTGGAAGCTCTACGGTTTGGGAGAAAGTTTATTGGAATGGATGTAAACGAAAACTATTTGAAAATATCTAGGAAAAGATTGGAGAAGGTGACAAATGGCAAATAGAAGATTTTGAAAACATCGTATCGAAGTGTCCTGAGACATTAAAATGCGTCCCTTTCTTCATGTCAGAACTGTTTCAATAAAGATGCTGCCGGGTTAGTAGGCAGTTATGGACGAAAATATTCCATTCTATAGTTTGTAAGAAAGATATGATGTCGTTGTACCTGTTGCTCTTTTACGACTTTATAACCTCTTTTCTTAAAAAATCCCAGTGCAGTTATCGACGCGCGCGTAATAATTTTCGGGGAATTTACAGAACGCTCCAGTTCATTGCAAAGAGCAGTGGCGATTCCAAGGCGCTGGTAGTCAGAATGGACATATAGGCGATCCAGATAACCGGTTTGATCGATATCGCCAAAACCTGCGATGACGCCGTTTATTTCCGCAACTGTTGTGTGATGGGACAGAAACGATTCGTTCCATCTGTTCAAATCTATATGGCCGTCTGCCCACGCATGGACCTGTCTTTCTGAATAATCTTTTGCGTTAATTGTGTGGACCGTGTGATAAAATAGCTCTGCAAGTATTTTGCAATCGGACGGCTGGTATAGTCTTAAAAGCATCGTAACAAGCGCTCCCATTATCCTCAACTGACAGAGAAGTATACTTCCATCTGCATGTATTTGCACGAAAGCACAGGACTGCAATCGTCAGTGCCTCTCCAAAAGAGATATCTCTTTCGCAGACCCCAAAGCTGCTTTTTGAGATATCTCTTTTTGGATGTTATGTTTAGCAACAGCTATTTTTCAGGCAATACATAGGTTTCAATGAGTTTTTGTAAAGTGACATTCAGTTGTCGGACAATCTGGTAAAGCCGTGCATTTTCAGTTTCCAAGGTCTGGATTCGGTCCTGCATGGCTTCTTCATTTCTGGAGCCCTTATCCATATCTTCAACCCCCAATTTATTTAGTCTTAAGCTCTTTGAAACTTATAGAACTATTATAGTGTAAAATGGAGGAAAAGTATAGCGGAAATTATCGACAAATTCATACAAAACAAGACCAATATAAGCTCTGGTGAGAAACGTGACAGAAAACAGAAAAATCCTTCCAAAGAAGGATGGAATGGATTCAAAACTGCCATACTAAGAAACACAGGGACAACAGAGAGGAGAATGGCGATGATAGATACCTGTTACGACGGTGAGGCTTGTGAAAAAAACTGGAACGAAGGCAGCAGAACGCTGGAAAAATTGAACGAAGTCAGCTTTCTGTTAAATGATCTGGCGGTTTACCTGGATTCTCATCCTGCCGACGAGCGGGCAGTCGGATGGTTCGACGCTTATAGCGCTGAGAGGAAAGAGCTTCTGGAGATGTTTGAAAAACAAAATTTCAGAGGATAAAAGGAGGGATGCCTGACGTTGACAGTCGGGCATTCATTTTTTATACTATATTAAGAAGGTACTCTGATTCAGAAGGCATTCGTATTTAAAGCAGATTCGTGCTCAGAGAGTATTGGTATTACCAAAGAGGAGGAAATGTTTGTGAAGGGATTGACCGGAGAGCAGGCAGAGCAGAGGAAGAAATCCGGTTTACAGAATCTTCCGGTGGAAGCGCCCTCCAAGTCGGTGGGAGAGATCGTTGCAGGCAATGTATTTACTTTTTTTAATTTTATATTCGCGGTGCTGGCAGTTTGCCTGATTCTGGTGGGACGGTATAAACAGATGCTGTTTCTGGTTGCTGTGGCGGTCAATGCGGCGATTGGCGTTGTGCAGCAGATCCGTTCCAAGAGAGAGGTGGACAGGCTGTCTTTGTTGTCTGAGGCCGGTTATCCAGTTATCCGGGACGGAGAAGAACAGATCCTTGTGTCAGAGGAACTGGTACAGGACGACTTGGTGTGTTTTCGGGCAGGGGCTCAGATTCCGGCAGACGCAGTGCTTGAGGAGGGGGAGGCCAGGGTCAGTGAAGCGCTGATCACCGGAGAAGCTGACGCAGTCTATAAAAAGCCGGGAGATGAGTTAAGATCAGGAAGCTTTCTCTTATCAGGGCGATGCCTGGCAAGACTAACTCATGTAGGGGCAGAGTCTTATGTCTCGAAACTGACAATAGAAGCCAGAAAAAAGGGATTTGGAAAAAAGTCAGAAATGATGGAGGCACTGGATAAGATTCTCCATGTAATCGCAGTGCTTTTGATTCCCATGGGGCTGTTTTTATTTTGGAAACAGCACTGGATTATGGAACTGGATATTTCGGAATCGACAGTGGCAGTGATCGCCGCGCTGGTGGGAATGATTCCGGAAGGCCTTTATCTTCTGACCAGCGTGGCCCTGGCCTTGAGTGTGATGCGTCTGGCAAAAAGGAATACGGTGGTCCATGAAATGAGCTGTATTGAGACTCTGGCGAGGATAGATGTGCTTTGTGTGGACAAAACAGGAACCATTACGGAGCCGCAGATGCAGGTTTCCCAGGTGATCTGCCTGGACGAGAGACTGGGCGAGGATTTTGTGACGGAGCTGCTGTGGCAATATCACAGAGTCCTGGAGGCGGATAATGAGACCGCGATGGCAATCCGGCGCTACTATGCAGAACGAGGGGCAGATTCGGAACTTGAGAACGGGGCCGGGAAGGAGAGGGACTGGGATGCGATCCGGGCGATCCCTTTTCAGTCAAAGACCAAATGGAGCGCAGTCGTATTTAAAGACAGAGGGGCTTATGTCATGGGAGCGCCGGAGGTACTGTTGGGCGAGCAGTATCCAAAACTTTCCAGGGAGCTTGTAGAGTATGCAAAGAGAGGGGAGCGAGTGATCCTGGCCGCCTCTTTTGACGGAAATCCGGAAGAAGGAAAAGCACTGACGGGAGTGATTCACCCGCTGGCATTCTTTGTCATTGCCAACAATATTCGGGAAAATGCGGAAGCCACATTTCGATTTTTTGAAGAACAGGGAGTGAGCGTCAAAGTGATTTCCGGTGATCATCCGGCGGCAGTGGCAAAAATCGCGGCGCAGGCAGGCATTACCGGAGCAGAGCAGTTTGCAGACGCCAGAAAATTTGAGACAGAAGCAGAACTTTTGAAGGCAGTGGAAACCTATACGGTATTTGGCCGGGTGACGCCGGAACAGAAGAGACAGATTGTGAAAGCGTTAAAGCAGAACGGACATACGGTGGCCATGACAGGCGACGGGGTCAACGACATACTGGCGTTAAAGGATGCCGACTGTAGCGTGGCTATGGCTTCCGGAAGCGAAGCGGCCTGCCATGCGGCCCATCTGGTTCTGATGGATTCAGATTTTTCGGCGATGCCGGAAATAGTGGCTGAAGGCCGCCGGGTTATTAACAATATTGAGCGGGCGGCGGCCCTTTTCCTGGTGAAAAATATTTTTTCCTTTGTACTGACGGTTATTTTGCTGTTTGCACCGCTGACATATCCGTTGACTCCGATTCAGCTTACCATGATTGGAGGATTTACCATCGGGATTCCGTCCTTTTTCCTGGCCCTTGAACCGGGGGCAGATCGGATTCGGGGCCGGTTTATTTTGAATGTGATGGATAAGGCGCTGCCGGGGGGGCTGACCAATGTGCTGGCAGTACTGGCAGTCTCGATTGTCTGTGAAGCTATGGGATATCCGGTGGAAGTTATGAATACCATGGCTGGGATTGCCGTGGGATTTGTCGGGCTTTTGGTGTTGGCGGGAGTCTGTCAGCCTTTTGATAAAAAACGCTTTTTCCTGTGGTTTATGATGGCGGCGCTTCTAATCGCCAATATTCTTTTACTGGGACGTCAGCTTTATTCGCTGGTGCCTTTGCAGTTTACACAGATGATAATCCTGTTCGCAATTATGGGAGCGTCCGGCCCCTGCCTGTTGTTTATGAGAAGAGGAATTGACGCGGCCGCCTTATACTGGAGAGGAAAACGAGAAGGAGCGTGTGTGAGAAAACAGAACAGGAAGAGAACAATTTTCTGAAGCTTGTGCTTTTTATCCAAATGTGTTACTGTATAGCCAGAGAGAATTTTGGAAATTTATGAGAGACGGGGCGAGAAAATGGACAGTTATACGACCTTTAATCATATACTGGTGAAACTGTTTAATGATATTATGGATATTGAAGAAAAATGTATCATTACAGAGCCTTTTCAGGATATTACCAATAATGATATGCATGTGATTGAAGCGATCGGCCTTGGGACCCCGAAAAACATGTCGGCCATTGCAAAACAACTCCGTGTTACCACCGGGACGCTGACGATTTCTATGAACAGCCTGGTAAAAAAGGGGTATGTAAAGCGAGAACGGAGCGAACAGGATCGCCGGGTCGTTTATATTATGCTGACGGCGAAGGGAAAATTGGCCTATAAACATCATGCAGAGTTTCACCGGAAGATGACAGAGGCCCTCGTGAAAGGGATAGATGAGAAAGAGACAAAACTCCTGGTACAGGCCCTTGTCAATCTGGACCATTTTTTTGAGGAGTACGCAAAAGAGCGGGGAATATGATCGTTATGCGGACAATCAAGAGGCTGCCAAAAACCGATTCGTTCTGGAACCAGACGGTTTTTGGCAGCCTCTTTTCTATGTTTCATAGGAACGTCCTATGAAACAAAAACGCTCCGCAGGGATTATAGCCTGCCCCAGCAAAGCGTGAGTACTGCGGTAGGTTTAATACTTAAAGACAGCCGTTCCATAGGCTGGCAGCGGATAGGCGAAAGAATAATCTCTGCCGTCGCATTCCTTCTTGGTAGCGGTGAACACACGCTTAAAGTCTTTTTCCAGGAGGCCGTGTTTATTGTCCAGAAGAAGGGTATATCTTCCCTTTTTCGGTACGCCGACCCGGTAATCAGGCCGCTCTACAGGAGTAAAGTTGCAGACGAACAGCAGATTGTTCCGGCCGGAATAGCCCTTTCTCACAAAGCTGAAAATACTCCGATCGGCGTCGTCGCAGTTGATCCATTCAAATCCGGTCCAGTCATAATCTTTGCTGTAAAGGGCCGGGTATTTCCGGTAGAGGTGGAGAAGATCCCGGAAATACTGCTGCAGATCTTTGTGGAGAGGTTCTTTCAATAAGAACCAGTCGAGCTCCCGCTCCTCGCTCCATTCCCGAAGCTGTCCAAATTCCTGCCCCATGAACAGAAGTTTTTTACCAGGATGCCCCATCATAAAGGTATAGCCCACTTTCAGATTGGCAAATTTGTCCGGATGATAGCCGGGCATTTTGTTTAACATGGAGCATTTCAGATGGACTACCTCGTCGTGGGAGAGAACCAGAATAAAGTTTTCGCTGCAGGCATAGGTCATCCCAAAGGTCATCTTACTGTGGTTGGCTTTGCGGAAGAAGGGATCTAGCTTCATATATTCCAGAAAGTCATGCATCCATCCCATATTCCATTTAAAGGTGAAGCCAAGACCGTCGTATTCCGGCGGCTCTGTGACCTTGGGCCACGCCGTGGATTCTTCAGCGATGATCATACTGCCGGGATTGCGCTGCTTCATAATGCTGTTTAAATGTTTAAAAAACTCAATGGCCTCCAGGTTTTCGTGACCGCCGTACTTATTGGCGATCCACTGGCCGTCCTGTTTCCCATAATCCAGATAAAGCATGGAAGCCACCGCATCCACCCGGAGTCCGTCCACATGGAATTTTTCTACCCAATAGAGGGCATTGGCGATGAGGAAATTGGAAACCTCATGCTTTTCGTAATCAAAGATTTTCGTACCCCAATCAGGGTGCTCTCCCTTTTTAGGATCGGCATATTCGTAGAGTGGGCAACCGTCAAAATCCGCCAGCCCATGGGCGTCACGGGGAAAATGGGCGGGAACCCAGTCCAAAATGACTCCGATGCCTTTTCTGTGCATGTAATCAATGAAATACCGGAAATCCTCCGGAGTTCCGTAGCGGGACGTAGGGGCATAATAGCCGGTAACCTGATACCCCCAGGAGCCGTCGAAGGGATATTCCAGAAGGCCGAGAATTTCCACATGAGTATAACCCATATCTTTTACATAGACAGCCAACTCTTTTGCCAGCTCTCTGTAAGAGAGGAAGTTTTCCCCATTTCGCTTCCAGGAACCCAGATGGACTTCATAGATCGACAGCGGTCCGAGAGTGGCCAGATTGCCTTTCCGCTTTTCCATCCATCGTCCGTCTTTCCATATAAAAGAAGAGGGCGGACTGATGCGAGAAGCCGTGCCTGGACGAAGTTCTGCCCAGGAGGCGTAAGGATCCGCCTTATGAAGCGTTTTCCCTGTAACGGTAGTAATGGCGTATTTATAAAGCCCGCCAGGAACGGCGTCGGCAGTGAAAAGCTCCCAGATGCCGGAGGTTCCGATGGGATTCATCGGATGAGCGTCGACGGACCAGTTGTTAAATTCTCCAATCACAGTGACTGAAGTAGCGTGAGGAGCCCATACGGCAAAATAGATTCCCTGTTTTCCCCCGATCTTAGCCGGGTGAGCGCCCAATTTTTCATAAATCTCATAATGTGTGCCTTCTCCAAAGAGATAGCAGTCAGTTTCTGTGATGAGCCCTGTTGTTTTTCCCATAAAGCATTACCCCACAATCTTAAATATTTTGCTTTCGCAAGGCGCCAGGGAAAGTGTCAGACTGCCGCCCTCCAAAGCAATTTCTTCTTCTGTAAAAAGATCTTTGACCAGCCCTGCGTTTATGGGAAGTCTGAACTGGAGTAAAGCAGGCGCATCGTCGATGTTTACGGCAGTAACGACATGCTCGTCTCCCAGAGAACGGGCATAGGCATACTGGCGGTTGGTCAAAAGAAGTTCTTTATAAGCTCCCGTTCCCAGAGCCGGAAGCTTTTTGTGGAGCCGGGCCAGCCACTGGATATGGTCTGTCAGTTCCGTATGAAGCTCTTCAAACTGATCCGGAGAGATGGCCGGCCGCAGCATGTCGTCGCAGGTGGAAGTTCTGGCCCCCTCAATTCCCCACTCGGAACCATAATAAATAGAAGGGATTCCAGGCAGGGTAAAGAGCATGGTGTATACCGTGGAAATATGTTTCTTGTTGTTTAACTTGCTCATAATCCTGTTTTCATCGTGGTTATCCACAAACGTATACAGGTTGATGTTCCGGTAAATACCGCCGTTTGCCTCCGACTGTCTGCGGATGGTATGCGCGATTTCAAAACAGTTATAATCGTTGTGGCCGGAATAGAGCCCCTTGTGTAGCTCATAGTTAGTCACCGAATGGAGCAAGGAATCGTTGGCCCATCGGCTGTAATCTCCATGAATGACCTCGCCCATAAGCCAGAAATCCGGTTTCAGGGCGTCGCAGTGTCCCCGGAGCGCTTTCATAAAGTCAAAATCCAGGACATTGGCGCAGTCCAGGCGGATGCCGTCGATATCAAATTCTTTTACCCAGAAAGAGACGGCATCCAGAAGATGCTCCCGGACGGCCAAAGTCCAGTGATTTAAGGCGGGAAGTTCCATGTGTCCCTGCCACGCTTCATAAGAAAAGGAATCACCCATGGGACTCCCCTGCCAGAAATTCACACCTTTGTACCAGTCCTTATAAGGAGACGCCTCTCCGCGTTCCTGGATGTCTTTAAAAGCAAAAAATTCCCTTCCCGTATGGTTGAATACCCCGTCGACCACCACATAAATACCGGCTTCATGGCATAGGGTTACGAACTGTTTGAAATCGTCGTTGGTACCGAGCCTCCTGTCCACCAGATGAAAATCTCTGGTGTCATAGCCGTGTTTGGTGGATTCAAAAAGGGGTCCTATGTAAATGGCGGAAACGCCAAGTTCCGTTAAATGGGGAATCCAGGCATTCAGTTGTGAAAACCGTTTCGCCGGATGTTCCTCATGGTTTTCCTTCGGAGCGCCGACCATTCCGAGAGGATACATGTGATAAAAAACACTGTTGTCATACCAGGCTGACATAGATTACCTCCTGATTTTGTTATTGTTTACATTTTACCAATTATGGGGAATAAGGTCAAGATATTTGCGAATTTCACATTTTTTTTGTGCAACATGCAGGAATCAGGGGAAGGATTCCCGCATGTACGCTCCGGAGGTATCTGATTACAGGCTATTCCGGCACACTCAGATTGAGACGCTTCGCCTGTTTTAAAAGAAACTGATAACGAATCCCGGCAGCTTTTAAGGTATAGCTGTAGTAATCAATAAGAGCCGGGTCTGTGACCTGGTCAAAATTATTCAGGGCATTGTCGATGGTTTCCTTTGTCTGCCGGATATCCTTCCATAATTCCGCTCGTTTCATGGCAAAATCTCCTCTCTAACCCAAGTATTGGAAAAAACAAAGGAGATTATACGCAACAGACAGAGAAGATTTTCTTTTTTCTTTTGGGTATCGGGCCGATATATATAATAAAGGTTATATGCAAAATCACTTATGGAAGGAGGTCAGGCATATGAAAACAACAGCGACGGGGAGGGCCTGGGGAAACGGAACGGCCTATCAGCTTGCCAGGCAAATAGCCGACGGGAAAAGAACGAATATATCAGAAGCAAAAGGCCTTGAAGAGGGAGCGGAAGGCGTCAAAAGCGGAGATAGTTCCAAAGAAACTTCGAAAGCGGGAGCCGATACGGCGGAAAAGTATAAAGTAGAGGAAGGGACCGGCGCGGAAGGGCTCAGGACAGATGTTTTTCTTTCTTCTATCAAGCAGAAGGAAACGATGTTTCCCGGACTTTACGCGGATAAGACGTCCAAGGATTCCGATAATTTTCAAATGAAAACTTCTGCCCCGGAGGACTCTGTCGGTCAGCTTGCAGCCATGCTGGCCAAGGCTGAGACAAAGTTGGATGTGCTGCAGGTATCGGGTAAGGCCATACGTGCTTTGGCCAGTCTGAAGGCGGCGGCTGCCTCCAGTGAAGGCGAGGATGCGAAAAAGGTAGCCAGACAAATTCGCCGGATGGAAAAGCTGATGAAGCGAATTGAAAAGAAGCTGAAGCATCTGAGCAAAGAAGAACAGCTCGAACTGGAGAAAAAGCGGGCATTGGAGAAAAAGGAACAGAAAAAAGCGGATGGTTTGGCTGATGAACTGAAAAGCAGACGGAAAAAACGCCGCAGAGACGAAAAAAATTATGCTGCAAAAGAACTTGCAGAGGATGAAAAAGAAGCATCTGCCGAAACGATGGCTGCTCTTGCCGGGGGCAGTAGCGCTTCGATGCCGTCTGTGACGGAAATGGCGGCCGGGATGGACGCAGTTGCAGGAGGAGAGATGGCGGCTGTAGACGGTATGTCTTTGGATATCAGTGTCTGATTGGATCTGTGGATTGTGGTGCGGGCAATTTTACTCTCAATACTTTAAGGGGTAAAATTGCCCGAAATTATCTGTAATTATAAAAAAATAAAAAATCTGGAAACTCTTCAAAAGTTATTGACAAACCGGCCGGTTTCGTGCATAATCGAACCATCAAATCGAACTTGTCCTGTTTCGGGACGAAATTCCAAAATGTCTATTTTAATAAGTGGAGGATGTCGGTGGAATACCTGTTTTTTGTGGTATGTCTGACGGCGGCAGTGACGGATATTCTGTGGCGGCGGATACCGAACATCTGGCTGGGAAGCTGGTTTTTGACTGGGCTTTTACTGGCAGGATGGGGAATGCTTCCGATTTCGGGGGTAGTATCTTTGGCGGCAGACTCTACAGTCTGCTTTCCGGAGGACTGGCAGTCGGCAGTGAGTTATCTTGGACGGGCGGCAGCAGTATCGCTGATTCTGATTCCGGCCTGGCGACTTCGGATGACCGGAGCTGGCGACGTGAAACTATGTAGCATTATGGCTGCCTTTATGGGGCTTGGGGCTTTTATTCGCTGTATCTGTTATAGCCTGTTTTTCGGAAGTATCTTATCTGTTTTCTACATGATTCGCACCCAAAGTTTTCGACGGAGGATGGGCGGATTTCTGGCCTGGTTCGGGCAATGTATTTCCTGTAATCGATGGGTTCCTTACAGAAAGGAACAAAATATGGAGGGAACCATTCCTTTTGCGCCAGTACTCCTGGCGGGATATCTTCTATGGTGGCAGCAGTTATCCTGGTGAGGAAACGGATAGTACCTGGCAGGGGAAAGGACGGTTAAGAGAAATGGATAAAAGAGAGAAATAGAAGAAGAGAAGAAAAAAGGAAGAAAGAGGGAGGAAAAACGGTTTGAAACGGACCTGTATCGGCATTTATGGCAAGGAAGGAGAATATATCCGGAAATTGGCAGGTTATATCCGAAGAAGATGCAAAGATGGCCTGGAGGTGAAGGCGTTTACGAAAAAGGAAACGTTGAAAGAATGTCTGGAATCCGGCGGCCTGGATGGCGTACTGGCAGAACCGGATGCAGAGATTCTCTGTAAAAATTATAAAGTATGGACGGTGATTCTTTCAGACAACAGGGGGGAGGCGACAGAGATGGAGAGCCCTTGCATTGACAAATATCAGTCGGCGGAAGAAATCTGGAAACGGATGCTAAAACTTGGCGGAGACCGGCTGACAGGGCTTGGAGTCTCTTCTGATACAAATCTGGAAACAGTATTTATCGGAATCGTTTCCCCACTTCATGGTTGTGGAAAGACTTCTTTGGGGCTTTGCATCAGCAGGTTTTTGGCAAAACAGGGACGCACGTTATTTCTTACGCTGGATGAATTTTCCTGCTTGCCGGAACTTTTGGGAGAGGGGGGCACAGAGGCAGAACTTTCGGAACTTTATTATTATTACAGCCAGGGAGAACTTTCCCCAGTCAGGCTACAGTCAGCCCTGTGCCAGTGGGGAGAGGCTGAATATCTGACTCCGGCGGGAGCGGCGGAAGATTTGTACCGGGACGGGGAGCCTTATGAGGCAGGTTTTTTTCAGAGCCTGGCAAAGGCGGGAGGATATCGGTATATGATTATCGATATGGGGAACAGCCTGTTCAGAAAGGAAGGACTGCTTTGCCTATGCAACAGACTATATGTTCCGGGGCAGGAGTCGTCAGGCAGCCTTATACGTACAGAGCGGTTTGAGAGATGGCTGGAAGAAAAAGGGCTTTTGGAGCGGATGGTCCGTTGCCCGATTCCTCGGGAAGAGGATTGCCCGGATCCGTTTTTTCTGGCAGTGTTTTCAGAAATTGGGGCGGCAGCGAAGGCGCTTTTGGAGCGGGATGGTTTCCTGTCAAATGAAACGGGAGGAACGGTATCTCTTTAAGGGAGAAAACAGATTATGGGAAAGGCGAATAAGATTCGGGGGACCATAGAGGGACAAAAACAGGAAGAGCGGGAGGAAGAGATTCGAAAGCGGCTGATAGCCCGCCTGGAGGTTCTTGGGGCTGTGGAAGATCCAGAACTTCTGAAATTCATCGATGAGGAAATTGTAGGAGAAAACAGAAGGGAGCCAATTCCTCTGGAACAGAGGATTCCACTAAGAGCAACCCTGTTCAACAGTCTGAGACGGCTGGATGTGATACAGGAGCTTCTGGAGGACGAATCAGTGACGGAGATTATGATTAACGGACCCAAATCCATCTTTATAGAATGTAAGGGACAGCTTTTTAAAAGTGGAAAACAATTCTCTTCAAAAGAAAAACTGGAGGATGTGATTCAACAGATTGTGTCCAGAGTAAACCGGACGGTCAATGAGGCGAATCCCATTGTGGATGCCAGGCTTGAGGATGGATCTCGTGTCAACGTGGTGCTTCGGGCAGTGGCAATTGACGGGCCGGCAGTGACCATTCGAAAATTTGGGAAAACCGGTTTTTCTCTGGAACAGTTGACAAAAACCGGAATGCTGACAAAGGAAACAGCAGAATTTTTAAAAGAAAGCGTCAGAGAACGGAAAAATATTTTTGTATCTGGCGGAACCGGGAGCGGAAAAACCACCTTTTTGAATGCACTTTCTGCGTGGATTCCGGCTGGAGAGCGGATCATTACCATTGAAGATTCGGCGGAACTTAAGCTGCAGAGGTTGGAGAATTTGGTCCGGCTGGAGGCCAGGCACTCTACCGGCGAGGGAGAGCGGGAGATTACCATCAGGGATTTGATTAAGACGGCTCTTAGGATGCGGCCAAACCGGATCATCGTCGGAGAGGTGAGAGACGGAGCGTGTCTGGATATGCTCCAGGCCATGAATACGGGCCACGACGGTTCCATGTCTACAGGCCATAGCCGTTCGGCAAAAGATATGATGGCCAGGCTGGAGACCATGGCGATGATGGGGGGCGATCTGCCTCTTGCGGCAATCAGAGAGCAGATTGGATCAGCGATTGATATTATGGTGCATCTTAAAAGATGCCGGGATGGCAGCAGGCAGGTAGAGACCGTTTTGGAGGTACTTGGTTATGACAGAGGGAGGGAAGTATACTGTTTCCGGAGCCTTTATGAGAGAAACCGGGAGACAGGAAATCTTGAGAAAACAGGAGAGAGGGAAAACAGATGAGGGGAAAGGGCCTGTTTTTGGTATGATTTTGAAAGCAGAAAGTATGGTCGGGATATTTGCCTATCTGTTTTACCGAAATATGATGGCTTTTTTCATTATGCAGCCGATGGCTTTTTATTTGGCATGGAAGATGAAACAAAAAAGCAGAAACATACAGGAACAAAAGCTGGGAGGCCAGTTTAAAGACGGCCTGCTTGCCTTGGCGGCTTCTCTCCGGGCGGGCCATTCTGCTGAAAATGCGTTTCAGGACGCGGCAGAAGAACTGGCGTTTCTTTACGGGCCGGAAGGGCGGATAACCTGTGAATTTCGCCGGGTTGTCGATCAAATCGGGATGAATATACCGCTGGAGCAGGCGGTACAGGAACTGGCAGTTCGCTGTAAACTTTCCGATATCAGAGTTTTTGCTGAAGTCTTTTCCGCTGCCAGACGGACAGGTGGAGAATTAGGACGGATAATTTTGGACACCGTACAGATTATTGCCGGACGACTGGAGGTACAAGAGGAGATCGCTACTATGTTGCGGGGAAGGCAATATGAACAGAAGGTTATGAAAATGGTTCCCCTTCTGCTACTTTTTTATATGGATCTTACTTCCCCAGGTTTTTTCTCTGCATTATATGGAACATTTTTGGGACGGGGGATTATGACAGGCTGTCTGACAGTATATCTGATAGCAGTGGCTTTGGCAGAGAAGATTTCAAATATTCAGGTATAGTGTACGAAAAGAGTTTGCGGATGCAATCGTTTTGGGAAGGGGGAAGCATTTTGAGAGGAAAAGTAGGAATATGGATGGTGGACAGATATCGTCAGTTTCGGAAAATATGTGGGAAACCGCCAGTTTCAGCAGGAAGGATCCGTCGTACCCGGCAGCTATATCCAGCGGAAAAACCGGAAGAACTTTTGCGAAGGGTAGACGGGCAGAAACTTTCAGGCTTGACAGCAGTTTTCCTGACAGGAAGCCTTTTGTGTCTGGCGCTCCTTTGGTCCGGGGAGGAGCAGCAGAAAGTATCTGCTTTGGAGCGACCGGATTATGGGGAAAAGGAAAGTACCTATGAACTGGAAGTAGAACGGGAGGACGGATCCAGACTTCCGATGGAAGTGACAGTACCAGAAATGGTGTTGACCAGGGAGGAGGCAGAAGAACGCTTTGAAAAGGCCTATGAGGAAGTCTGTATGGAGATGCTAGGAGAAAACGAAAGTCTCCTGCATGTGGAGAGGGATTTGACCTTACCTCAAAAAGCGTTGAACGGCCTTGTTTCTGTAGAATGGACCTCCAGATCGCGGGAGATTTTCAACGACTGGGGAGAACTTCAGAAGCGACCGGGAGAACGACCGGAGGAGGGAGAAACAGGGAGCTATGAGCTTTCTTTAAGCTGCAGTGGATATAGTTGTCAGTATGAGCTGGAGCTCAGAGTTTACCCGCCAAAGCAGACGGCGCAGGAAGCGTTTCTAGAAACAATGGAGCTTGTATTTGAGAAAGGGGGTGAGGAAAGAGGGCAGAGAGAAATCGCGCTCCCCAAAAACTATGAGGGGGAACAACTAATCTGGTTTCTAAGGGAGGAGGGGGGCGTCGGCTCTTGGATCTTGTGGCTCCCACCAGTTGTCTGCCTGCTGATGGCAGCCCGGGGATTTTCAGGAGAGAAGGAAAGTCTCAAAAAGAGAGAGCGGGAAATGCTAATGGATTACCCGGAATTGGTTTCAAAGTTCACAGTGCTTTTACAGGCGGGACTGACAGCCAGAAATGTATGGGAAAGGATGGTGAAAGAATATGAAGAACGGAAAAAGTCGGGCAAGAAACCCAGATATGCCTATGAGGAAATGTCTATTACCAACAATCAGATGAAGAACGGGATGTACGAGAGCCAGGCCTACGGAGAATTTGGCAGAAGATGCAGCCTCCATACTTATATGAAGTTTGGAGCGCTTTTGGAGCAGAATCTTCGCCAGGGGACGACAGGACTTACGCTTCGGCTTAAGGAAGAGGCGGAACTGGCTTTTGAGGAACGGAAAAATCTGGCTAGGCGTCTGGGAGAGGAGGCGGAAACGAAGCTGATGCTGCCGATGTTTCTGATGTTGTTTGTGGTATTGACAGTGATTATGGCGCCTGCATTTTTATCTTTTTAAGAGAAGGAAAGGAGTTATAGACAATGACAGAAAATTTCAAAATGGAATATGGAGAAGAAGTTCCGAATTTTTGGCAGGAGGAGACAGCAGTCGGAGTGGTGGAGATTATTCTCATTCTGGTAGTATTAATTTCTCTGGTACTGATTTTCAAAAAGCAGCTCACCGCGCTGGTCAAAGGGATTTTTTCACGAATCAACAGCTCGGCCTCCGAAATCTATTGACGGGTCAGGAATACAGACCGGGAAGCATCAGCGTTTTCTTTGCCTTGGTTTTGACGCTAATTCTTGCAATTCTTTGTACGAGCTTGGAGTCGGCACGCCAGGCAGTTCTTTCTTACATGACGGCCCAGGCAGGAGAGTCGGCCTTGGAATCTGTATTTGCCGGCTATTACAGCCCGCTCTGGGAACGGTATCATCTGCTTTTTATGGCGGACGGACCGGGACTTGTACCAGCGATGGAGGATATACTTTCCTATTATGAAGATCCAGGGAAGGACGACAGTGTGCGGGGGATAAACCTGTATGCCTTTTCTCAAGAAGAGATTCTGGCAGAAAGACTGGTTACGGCAGTGGACCATGGCGGGAAAGCTTTTTTGGAAGCTGTTGTCGAAGATATGAAGATTCACGGGGTGACAGAACTTGCGGAAACTTTTGTTGGGCAGGCAGAACTTGTAAAAGAGGCTGAGATAGTATCTGGTTATATCGGGAGTCTGTCGGAGTATGAGGAAGCCATTTCAGAGATTGAGGAAAACTGTAGTATTATGGAACAACAGGGACGCCGCCTTAAGAACACTTATGAGAGCCTTGAGAAAGCTCTGGAAACTGGAGGCTTAACGGAGGAAACTGGAAGGGAACTTCTGGAGGGGGCAAGAAACTGTGCGGCAGAAGTCCGGAACCGGACGAAAGAGTGCTATGAAACCATTCTTTCAGAAGCGGAGGGACTTGGGGAACGTCTGGAAAAAGAAACAGAGGAGCTGGAGGGACAAAAGGGAAATGTCAGCAGTACATCTTATGGACAGATGGAGGCGGAACTGGAGAACCTGAAAGAGTATACCAGAGAGGATGGGAATAGACGGGTGGCGGCGGATTCTGAAAAAGAACTTCTGGAAAAATGTACAGAAGAACTGATGGAAGGAAAGGTATGGGAGGATGGCGTCGCCAGTGAGGCCTTTCGGGAGATGATACAAAGAGAGACGAAGGCACTTCAGGAGTTCAAAGAGGAAGGAAGCGGAAAAAAGCAGAAGAGTGCGCTTTTAGATGCAGTAAAAGACTGGAAAAACAATGGAATCCTTGGGTTGGTAGTAGAAGATGCAGAACGGATTTCCGACCAGAAACTTTTGGAAGGCAGTTATCCGTCTGAGGCAATGAAAGAGGAGAACTCCGGTGAATCGGCCACGGGCTTGGAAAAGGGGGCGGCAGTTCTCTATGGAATCAGTCACTTTGGCCGTTTTGGAGAAGAACGAGAGGACGCGGCTTTGGCCTACGAAGTGGAATATATTCTCGCTGGTTCAGAGAGCGACAGAGAAAATCTAACCAGGACAGTGGAACGGCTTCTGGCGGTGAGAAGTGGTATGAATTTCCTTTATCTACTTACGGATGGACAGAAACAGGCGGAAGCAGAACTGGTCGCCGCTACGCTGGTAGGATTTACCGGGATTTATCCTCTGGTCCGGTTTGTGAAAGGGATTCTTCTGGGAGCATGGGCGTTTGCAGAGGCGATCTGTGATCTGCGGATTCTTTTCAGAGGAGGGCAGGTTCCACTGATAAAAACAGGCCGAGACTGGAAGCTATCTTTGGAGGGAGCTGCGAAGGCCGATTCTTACGAAACCAATACAGAAGAAAAAGGCATGTGGGATTATAAGGGGTATCTTTGTATCCTTCTGCTTATGGGAAATACAGAAGATCAGTGTTTCCGCATGATGGATCTTATAGAAGCAGATTTGCGCAGAAAAGACCATGGATTTTTCATGGAAAACTGCATTGCTTATGCGCTTATGGAAATAAAATTCCGAGCAGAACCTAGATTTTTTCATTTTACTTTTCCGGGGGTTTTTCCGAAAAAGGGATATCTGTTTGAAAAAACAGCCGCGTATGGTTATTATGACAGTTACGGTAATTAGAGCTTAGTGTAGAAATTTATCTCACAGAAGGGAGGTGGAGACAGGTGCCCTTTTCCAGCCATAACAGAAAAACAGAAAAAAAACCTCTCCAAGCGCACAAAAAAACAGGTCGGAAACAGATTCTCTTTGATATCAATCCTTTCATTCACAGGCAGAAGAGGGCATCTGCCTCCGCCTCCCGGAAGAGGCTTGGTGGCAGCATGACTGTGGAGGCCTCGCTTTTGATGAGTTTTTTTCTTCTGGCAGTGAATGTCTTGTTTTATTTCTTTTTTTTAATGGAATTTCAGGTAGAGTTGCAGTTTGCCATGGAGAGGCAGGTACGGGAGGTTACCATCAGCCAGGCGGAGGGTTTGGCGGGAAGTCTTTGGATACAGGGAGCCGTGAGGGGAGAGCTTCAGACGGAAGGAAGAGGGATTTCTTTGGGAGATCGGGGGATTCGCTTCATAAGAAACCAAGGAGGTGAGACGGAAGGAGAATACTTGGATATAACGGCTGTGTTTCAGGCAGGACCACCACTGAAGCTTTTTGGATCCATGGAAGGGACATATATACAGCGGTGCCGCCGCAGGTTCTGGACGGGACAAGATTTTGTCGGAGAATCTGATACAAAAGAGGACTCGGAAGAAACAGAATATGTTTATGTCACACAGAGTGGAACAGTCTATCACAGGAAACGAAGCTGTAGTTATCTGAAACCGTCTGTCCGTTCCTCCAATTATTCTGCACTCCCAGATCTCCGCAACAAGGACGGAAGCAAATACAGGGCTTGCGAGCGCTGTACAAAAAACTCTGGTATGCAGCAGACCATATACATCACCGATTTTGGGGACAGATATCACGGGAGTAAAAATTGCAGTAGTCTGAATCGCTGGATTATGAAGGTTTCTATAGAGGAAACTGGAGGAAAACCACCGTGCAGCAAGTGCGGGAGATGACAAGGAGGAGTCAGTGAAAGAGTTTAGAATAGGGTGTTTGGTGGTATTTCTGGCAGTTTGCAGTGGCCTGGATATCCGTTTCAGACGGTTTCCCCTATGGTTTTTGCTTACAGGAGTGACAGTTGGAACTCTTTTGGAAATGGCAGAGAACGGAGTGGGGATCATGATGCTTTGTAATCTTGTACCGGGAGTAGCCCTTATTCTGATTGCTCTTGCTGTACCGGAGCAACTTGGGATAGGAGATGGATGGATGCTTATGGGAGCAGGCGCATTTGCAGGATGGGCGGAAGGTCTGTTTCTCCTGGAAAACGGCCTACTGTTTATGCTTCCGGTCTCTTTTTTTCAGCTCATCGTTCGGAGGCGGAAGAAAATGGAGCTTCCCTTTGCTCCTTTTGTACTGGCGGCCTGTTTATTTGGGACTGTATTTTTCAGTATTTCGGGAAAAGACTGATTCGTCTGCTGTTGAGGACAGACTTTAAGAGGGGGGCGTTTAAAAACAAAAATATGGAAGAAAAGAAAGGGCTTCGGGGAAGCTATACCGTAGAGGCGGCGTTTTTGATTCCTCTTGGAATCGGGGTAATCCTCTTTTTGATTTCTACTGCTCTGTTTTTACACGACACAGTTACGGCTTGCGCCTGGGTTCATGAGACAGCTCAATGGGAAGGATTCCAAAAAAGAGAAGAAGAAAGCAGGGATTTTTCTTCCATATTTCTTTTAGCCAAAGTAGAGGAAGAGGTAGATCGGCATGGACGGGAGCTCTTCATTTCCAGCGAAGGAGAAGGATGGTTGTTTTCTTCCATGCTTGAAGGAATGTTTCATGTCAGAAAACCACGGATAGAAAAAAAGGAACGTGTAAAACGGATTTTCGGGGAAGAAGCGGTTCGTCTAAGAGGATTTACAGAAGGAGTGTATACAGGTGGAAGTGATTTACAAAAGGGAGAGGGGACATAATTATATTTTATTTCCCGGGGAGGAAGAAGCCGGAACCCAGACGGAGATGATACGCCGGAATCAGATTCCGGGAGTAGCTGTTTTTTATACGGAGTGGGAGGACAATCGGCGATATTATGGGTATGATATCACGGGAGCTAAACCATTAAATCGTATTCTCGAGGTCAGACCGCTTACCGGAAAAGAGGCGGAAGGAATGATCGGGGCTCTGGCCGGGCTTTTACAGAGAATGGAGCCTTTTTTGTTAGACAGGGATAAATTAGTATTAAAACCGGAACTTCTTTATGTATATACGGACAGGCAGGGACTGATTCGGTCTGGGAGAGAGGGGATTGCGTTTTTCTTCTGTGAAGAACAGGAAGGAAGTTATGGAGAACATCTGCGGGAATTGGTACTTTATCTTTTTGAGAAAGCAGATGAAGAGAACCGGGGACTGACAGAACTTTTATTCCGGCTTTACCGCGTTTGTGCCGGCAGAGAACCGGAGGCAGAAGAACTTCTGACCTGTTTGAAACCTCTTTTTCGGTTCCCGGAGAAAAGAGAGGAGACTTCCAATCCGGCAGAAAAGTTGTATTCCGAGGTGCGATATGATGGGAAAACAGAAATGGGAGAGGGGAGGAAGGCTGGAGGAAAAAGAAATGGAACGGGGAAAAGGGGAATAGGGAAAAGCGAAAGATTCAGAGAGGAGGGACGGCTGAAGGAATCAGGAGGTTTTTGGGCAGGAAAGAAAGATTTTCTTGCAAAGATTCTGGGAAAAAAACCGGTATCTATGGAAGAGATGTGGGACGACCTGGAACCGCTCCGAAAGAAGGAACAGGAGATGACAGAAGGAAGGGAAAGAAAGCCGGAATGGGATGGAAAAGGAGTGATATGGAACAGAAATAGAACAGAATGGGACAAGGGCAATGCAGGATGGAGTGAGAGAAATGCAGAATGGAACGGAGAAGAGTGGGATGGAAAGAAGGGAGAAAAAATAGAGAGTGTATCAGAAAGGGTGGGGAAAGAAATGGATAATCTCACAGAAATCCTCTATATAGTGGAGGAAGAGGGATGTATTCCGGCTCTTATAGAGCAGGAAAGTGGGAAAAAGATCCTTTTGGAAAGGTTTCCATTTTATATCGGGACACAGCCGGGGTTGGATTACTGTCCGGATTTTCATGGGGTCAGCCGGATTCATCTAAAACTGGATAAATGTAAGGGAGATATATGGATTACGGACTTAAATTCTACAAATGGAACAGGTATCGATGGAGAAACTTTAAGACCCAATGAAGAACGAAGACTGAAGCATGGAGATGAGATTTGGCTTGCCGGACTGATTTATAAGTTTGACAGTGGAAGAAAATCGTGATAAGGTGGTCCTCAGGAAAAGAGGAGTCTACGATATGAATGATTCAGGATTTACGGAAAAGAAACGTCATCCATATGGAGTGTTTGGATTGGCGGCTGTCAATATTGGATATTTTTTATTCCTTGCGGCAGTGAGGGCAGAAGGGGATACATCGGTCATGATTGAGTGGGGCGCCCTTTATATGAATGCAGGGGAGTACGTTGGAGGATGGTACCGACTGCTTACTTCCATGTTTATGCATTTTGATATTTATCATCTGGGGAGCAATCTCCTTATGCTGATGGCTGTAGGGGATGTCCTGGAGCAGAGGCTTGGTACTCTTCGGGTGTTAGTCGTTTATTTTGCCGGGGGGCTTGCCGGAAATGTGGCAACTGTATTCTGGTGTCGTTTCCTGAAAAAGAGTGTGGTGTCTGCAGGCGCTTCCGGAGCAGTGTTTGCACTGGTTGGTATACTTTGCTTTATGGTACTGGAAAGGCGGGGGAAAATACCAGAAATTCGCAGAGAACGAGTGCTTTTTATGATATTCATAATGCTTTACAGCGGGATGGCCAATGCAGAAATCAATATGGCGGCTCATATCGGAGGCATTTTGTGTGGACTTTTGTGTGGGTTCCTTGTTCCCTAGCACACGATTTGAGAAAAGAATGTTGTGCGTGCCTGGCTTTTTGCCGGAACTTGTGCAGGGCAGGACAGATTTCATTCGGAAATAGCCGGAAGTTTGGGGAGTAGAACAGTAAAAGCAGTTCCCTTTCCGGGAGAAGAGGCTACGGTGATGAAACCGGAGTGGGCTTTTACAATGGTCTGTGCAATAGAAAGACCAAGACCAGTTCCCCCTGATTTTTCCGTGTAAAATGGATCAAAGATTTTCTCCTGCTGTTCCGCTGAAAGCCCTATCCCGGTATCTTTCACTTCGATAGCGGCAGCGTCCACAGTATTATTCATCAGGGCAGTTTCTTTCTGGGAAGCCTCTCGAATACGAAGAGAAACCGTCCCTTCAGAATCTAGTGCTTCCATGCCATTTTTAATCAGGTTGGTAAATACGTGGGACAGCTTTCTGCTGTCGGCATAGAGAACTGTAGGCATTTTAGGACATAAAAAGATTAAATGCTTGTGAACCCCATCAAACAGGGACTGACAGTCCCGGCAGATTTCCCGGAGAACAGTATTCAGATCGCAAAGCTGTCTGGAAAGGGAGATCTCCTGCATAGACCGGAAAGAGGACAATTCTGTCAGAAAGGCCTGTATATGGAGGAGATCGGTCCACAGATTTTTCCAGTTTTTATCGGAAACAAGTTCCGGATGATCTTGTTCCAGAAAACGGGCAGAACCCGCAAGGAGTGTTAGGGTATTGCGAAGCTCGTGAGAGATGACGGACAAAGAAGTTTGCATGCCTGTTTCCGAGGATTCGAGCCGCTTTATTAACTCCTGATTTTCTTTTTGGAGTTTTTGAATCTCCAGGCTCCATCCATTTATCTCTTTCTTTTTATTATCGATATCCATTCTTTTACCATGCCTTTCAGCATAAAACCTATTTTCCCATTTTGTATATTAGCAGAGTAGCATTTAAGGCAAAATAAGGCAAATGAAATCGGTCGACAAAACCGGACCAAAAAGAACGAAATATATTAAAAATAAGGTAGAAAAAGACGTTATTTTTGAGAAAAATAGAGAATAACAGAAGAACAGAGAGAAATATAAGAAAAAAATAAAAGTGAAAGGAAAAGAAAATTATGAATAAAGTAGTTTTGATGGGACGTTTGACAAGAGATCCGGATGTCCGCTATACGCATGGGGATCCATCTGTGGCTGTAGCCAGATATACGCTGGCAGTAAATCGGTATAGAAAAAACGGAGGGGATCAGCCAGCAGATTTTGTCCCTTGCGTAGTATTTCGAAAAGGCGCGGAGTTTGCAGAAAAATATCTCCACCAGGGGATGAAGCTTTTGGTAAGCGGAAAAATTCAGACAGGAAGTTACGTTAATAAAGACGGACAGAAAATCTATACAATGGAGGTTGTAGTAGCGGAACAGGAGTTTGCAGAGAAAAAATCCGTCTCATCCGTTTTACCGGTTTCTTTACAGACAGAAGAAACAGACGACGGTTTTCTGGAACTTCCAGAAACCATGGAAGATTTTCCTTTTCAATAGAATGGTTGCATAAAGAAAATTTTTCGAGAATCGTTTACAAACAGACAGGATAAATGTAAACTGGAGATATGTCGATAGAGGACAAGACCAAAAACGGACGGGTCATGTGATTTAGAGCGAGAATGTCCTGGTCAATCGACGATAAAGCTCATAAAAACAGCGAAAGCTTGAAGAAACAGGAGAGAGAAAAATGAGAGATGAAAACTGCATTTTCTGTAAAATAGCAAATGGAGAAATTCCAGCGGCTACCGTTTACGAAGACGACGAGTTCCGGGTGATCTTGGATTTGGGGCCGGCTTCGAAAGGGCATGCGCTTATCCTGCCGAAAAATCATTTTGCAGATCTGCTTGCGCTGGATGAAAAAACTTCTTCCAAAGTGCTTGGTCTGGCAGCGAAAATCGGTAGGGCGATGAAAAAGAGTCTGGGATGCGCCGGATTTAATCTGGTTCAGAACAATGGAGAGGCCGCGGGACAGACCGTATTTCATTTTCACATGCATGTGATACCAAGATATGAAGGGGGGCCCAAGATGGTAAGCTGGGAGCCTGGAAAACCTTCCGGAGAAGAACTGGCGGAACTTTCTGAAAGTATCAGGGAGGCGCTAGAATAAGCAATCGTATAAGAAAGACGAAAGTATAAAGGCCGGGCAGACGGCTAAAAGCCGCCTGCCTCGTTTAAAAGCCGGATAATCGTGCCAATGGAATCAGCAGTTTGGCTACTATCCATGGCTTTTATATAATCCGTTCTGTGAGCATGAACTTTTTCAATAAGTTCGAGAAGCGTTTGATCCGTCAAATGTTCCTCTTCCAGAACTTCGCTGAAGCCCTGCTTTTTGAAAGACTCCGCATTGAGGAGTTGATCACCACGGCTGGCGGCGGCTGACAGAGGTATCAGAATGTTGGGTTTTCTCAGAGCCAGAATCTCACAGATGGCATTGGCTCCGGCCCGGGAAATCATCAGATCGGAAATAGCAAACAAATCTTTAAGCTGAGCGCTGACATACTCGTACTGGACATAATGTTTCAGATTTTTCAGAGATTCGTCCAAATTTCCTTTGCCGCATAAGTGTATAACCTGCCAGTCTTTTAAGAGCGTGGGCAGAATGTTCCGGACAGCAGTATTCACCCGAACGGAACCGAGGCTTCCGCCAATGACAAGGAGTATAGGCTTTTCAGGAGAAAGGCCTGTGAAACGGAAGCCGGAAAGAGGGGAACCGCTTAGAAGTTCCCGGCGGATGGGAGAGCCGGTCAGTACGGCTTTTCCTTCCGGAAGGTATTTTAAAGTTTCTGGAAAGTTGCAGCAGACCTTCCTTGCGGAGGAGATACACAGGCGGTTTGCCAGTCCGGGCGTCATATCAGATTCATGGATGATAACGGGAATATGGCGCTTTCTGGCGGCAAGGACAACTGGGACGGCTACAAAACCGCCTTTGGAAAAAATCACGTCAGGCTTCTGACGTTTTAGAATTTTTCTTGCCTGAAAATATCCCTTTAGAATACGGAAAGGATCCGTAAAGTTTTTCAGGCTGAAATAACGCCTCAGCTTTCCGGAAGAAATTCCGTCATAAGGGATTCCGGCCTTTTCAATGAGTTCTTTTTCAATTCCTTTAAGAGAACCGATATAACGGATGTCATAGCCTTGTTCCAAAAGCGATGGAATCAGGGCGAGATTGGGGGTGACATGTCCGGCGGTGCCTCCGCCTGTCAGTATGATTTTTTTCATGGTCTGCTCCTGGATTTAATGAGTTTCCTGATATTCCTTTAAAGCTTTTGCGAGCTGATCCGGACATGAGGTCCCACGTCCGGCACAGTCGATGCCGTCAATCCGCCGGATAGCTTCGTCCACGCTCATGCCCTCAATCAGTCTGGCAACACCCTGGGTGTTACCGGCACAACCGCCTACGAATTGTACGGCCTTGATGGTATTGTTTTCGATTTCAAATCGGATTTCACGGCTGCATACGCCTTTCGTCTTATAAGTATTCATGATGGTATTTACCTCCTTTTAGGTCAGTATAGCATAAAATGGGAAAAAAGAAAATTGTACTTTTTTATTACTAGGGATTAAAGCTTGCCCGATTTTCTGAAGGTGAATATAATTAAGAGACGAGGCGGTCGGAAAAACACCTGGGAGAAATCAAAAGGGACTGATAAAAGAGTGAAAGGACAAAAGAAGCGGACGGAAAGAGGAAAACGGAGAGAAGTAGATGAAAGAGGAGCACCGGGGAGAAAGGCTGGAAGGCGTCTGTTAGAAAAAGGGAACTGGAAAGCGTTTGGCAGAAAAGAGCCAAAAGAAAAAGGCGGTAAGGAAAGAAAGGAAAAAAATCAGTAAGAGAAAGCATCAGATGAAGATGTACAAAATAGAAAGAAAATAAAGAAAGCATAGGAGGAGTAGAAAGATGATAGGAATCATTGGCGCCATGGAGGAAGAAGTTAATCAGTTAAAGGAAAGTATGGAAGATGTTTCCGTGGAAACCAGAGCTTCCATGGATTTTGTAAAAGGGATTCTGGAAGGCTGCTCAGTGGTAGTGGTACGAAGTGGGATTGGGAAAGTAAATGCAGGAATCTGTACGCAGATTTTGACCGATATTTACGGGGTAGAAGCTGTAATCAATACAGGAATTGCGGGATCCTTAAAGGCACAGATTGACATTGGAGACATTGTTCTGTCTACAGATACCCTGCAGCATGATGTGGAAGCAGAAGCGTTTGGCTATCCTGTCGGACAGATCCCCAGAATGGATACTTTGGCTTTCCGGGCAGATGAACGGCTGCTCCAGTGCGCAGAGGACTGCTGTGCTAAGGTAAACCCTGACATTAAGACGTTCAGGGGAAGAGTCTTAAGCGGAGATCAGTTTATTGCCGATAGCAGAAAGAAAGAATGGTTGGAGGATACTTTTGACGGTTTTTGTACAGAGATGGAGGGAGCCGCCATCGGACAGACGGCATACCTGAACGGGATTCCTTTTCTGGTGGTACGGGCGATCTCTGACAAAGCGGATGGAAGCGCTTCTATGGACTATCCGGAGTTTGAGGCAAAGGCTATTTCCCATACTGTAGCCCTCATGAAGGCTATGGTGAAGAACTTCAAGTTATAAATCCTGCCTTCAGGATGAAGGCTCATGGAAGATCCTGTCGGAAAAATACGAACGATTTTTCTTCTCATCCAACGGTTCTGTGGTATACAATGGGGACAATCTCCGGAAGCCACGAAGAACGCCGGAGCAGATTCGAAAAACCGGAAGAAGTCCGGATGAGAAAGGGGAAACATCATGGTATTGGAATTTTTGGAGACAGGAAAGGTGCTTTATCTGATGCTGGTAGTTAGCATACTTGGAGCTTTAAGCAAATTTCTGGTAAACGGAAGATACAGGAAATTGATCAAACAGTCGCAAAACATGGGAACCGCCAGAGATAAATATTTAAAACAGTGGAAACTCAAATTTGAAAATACATACCGTTCCGGAAGCGGAGTGGGAAATATTCCCGTTTATGTGGAAAAAAACCTGGGGCAATACCGATTTATGGGAATCCGCCTGTCCCGCCTATCGAGGTTAAACAGCCTGGCAGCGGCTACCGTATGCCTGGGAGGCCTGACAGCCGCTTTTATGACTTATTGGTATTCGGATACAATGGAGATTGTGACACTGTATGCAGCTTCCGGTATATTGCTGGGAGGAGGGATGGTTCTTTGGGAGGGGATTTGTAATACGCAGGGAAAGAAAGGGCGGCTTCTCTTGCAGATGAGAGACTATTTTGAAAATACATTGGCCGGCCGTCTGGAACTGGGACAAGCTGCCAATATGCCGCTTCCGGAGGGCGGGTATTCCGGAGACGGGGGGATATTTGAGAGCGAAAGGCTGGAAGACGAAGCGGAAAATGACAGTCTATTTTCAAAGGAGGATATTGCAAACGCATTTTCAGAGATAGATGCACTCATCGGGAATGGACGTTCCGGAACCAGGAAGGAAGTAGCAGCCGCTGCAGAGCAGCAGGAAGAACTGCGAATACGGGAGGAAGCAGCAGGACGAGAACAGGATGCCGTATTTTTGAGAGAGAGGCTGGAACGAATTGCCGCCGGACGTAGAGGAGACGACGGAGGGAGAAAACTGACAGAGGAAGAAGAACATCTGATTGAGGATATTATACAGGAATATTTATATGAATCGTAAAAGGGGGAAGCAAACTTGTAAGAATAGCCCTATTCACCCTTGCGAAATGGAACGTAATTTTGTATAATAAGTACAAATACCTCAGAAGATGAGGTCTACAAGAAGGAGAAAAGGTATGCAGGTAACATTTGATTACAGTAAGACGGCGCCCTTTATTTCAGAAGACGAGATGAAGAATATGAAAAAGTTGGCGCTTGACGCAAAAGAAGTGCTGGTGTCGAGAACAGGCGCGGGAAACGATTTTCTTGGATGGATTGACTTGCCGGTAGATTATGATAAGGAAGAATTTGCGAGAATCAAAAAAGCAGCGGCAAAGATTCAGTCTGATTCCGACGTACTTTTAGTGATCGGTATTGGCGGCTCCTACCTGGGAGCCAGAGCGGCCATTGAGTTTCTGAAAAACAATTTCTATAACTGTATGGCAAAGGAAGCCAGAAAAACTCCGGAGATTTATTTTGTGGGCAATAATATTAGTACCACATATATGAACGATCTGATCCAGCTCTTGGATGGAAAGGATTTCTCTCTCAATGTGATTTCAAAATCAGGGACAACCACGGAGCCGGCGATTGCTTTCCGTATTCTGAAGAAAGTCCTTACAGAGAAATATGGAGTAGAAGAAGCCAGAAAGAGAATCTATGCGACTACGGATAAGGCGAGAGGAGCCTTAAAAACCTTGTCGGACAAGGAAGGATATGAAACCTTTGTGGTACCGGACGATGTGGGCGGACGGTTTTCCGTACTGACGGCAGTTGGACTTTTGCCCATTGCGGTCAGCGGAGCGGATATCGATAAGCTGATGGAAGGGGCGGCTTCAGGCAGGGAGCGGGCGCTGAACAATGACTTTGAGTCCAATGACGCCCTCCAGTATGCGGCAGTGCGCAACATCCTTCTGAGAAAAGGGAAATGTATCGAGATCACGGCCAATTATGAACCTAGCCTGCACTATGTGGCAGAGTGGTGGAAACAGCTTTATGGAGAGAGCGAAGGAAAGGATCAGAGAGGAATTTTCCCGGCGGCTGTGGATTTGACAGCGGATCTTCATTCAATGGGACAATTTATTCAGGACGGCTCCAGAAATCTGATGGAGACGGTGATTTCTGTGGAAGCTCCTGCTGCGGAAATTTTTATTGAGGCAGAAGAGGAAGACCTGGACGGATTGAATTATCTGGCAGGAAAGAATCTGGATTTTGTCCACAAAAACGCCATGAACGGAACCATTCTGGCCCATACGGATGGCCAGGTGCCCAATCTGAAGGTTTCCGTTCCGAAACAGGACGAATTTTTCCTCGGCGAGCTGTTCTATTTCTATGAGTTTGCTTGTGGAGTCAGCGGCTATATTCTGGGGGTGAATCCTTTCAATCAGCCTGGCGTGGAGAGCTATAAGAAAAATATGTTTGCATTGCTTGGAAAACCCGGCTATGAAGCTCAGAGAGAAGCGCTGCTTGCACGTTTATAATGGTAAGAAGAAACTTGTTTTTTAAATGACAACCAAAAGCCCCCGGCATCTGCCGGAGGCTTTTGGTTTGTCAAGAACGGGGGATTAATCTTCCTCTATCACCTGTATTTCCAGAAAATCAAATTCAATCTGCTCGATAAAGCTGTCTGCTGTAAAGCGGCATTTAGAATGCTTCCGGAAATCTTCTATGGTAGAATCCAGCCAGATGGGTACACTTAAATCGAAAGCGACACAAATCTCTTCCAGAGCCTGAAAGATTTTGCGGGTACGATTGAGGGTCGGGTCGTCATTGCAGACTACCAGATCTTTCAAAAGACGATTATTTTGAAATTCTTTTCCCCAGAGACGGAACATGAGATGGCCTCCTTTTCACGATGACGTTCTGCTCTATTTAGTATAGCAGTTTTGAAGGAGGCTGGCAACGGATGAAAGATTTAGGAATGGTACCGTCACTTGACAAGAGCACACACGGTCGAAAAAGGGGAAATTCAGCTCCTGCGGCGTTACTTTCACTCCGCGTACGTCCAGTACGCGTCGGCCAAGTGCCTTGCAGGGGCTGAATTTCATCCCTTTTCGACTTTTCAACCCTGACCACTGATATAAATATCGTGGTTCAGGGCGTGTATGTCCTTGTCAAGCGACGGTATAGTTCTTCCATATCAGGAAAATACAGAGTCCGGGGATTTCGGAGAGAAAACCTGGTTACAAAAATTTATCACACAAATGGAAAATTATGTAGTATAATGAAAAAAACAAGTCCTTCAGGAGTAAAAAATTTGGCTGTTTTGACGAAAGAAACAAGGCCGTATACAGGAGGATAACCATGGCAAGGGAAATACAGGATAATGTAGGCTTTCTCATGGAAGCAAAGGGGGCGCTTGCTGAGCTGGAAGCGGAGAAAGCGAAAAGCCTTCGTCTGCAGTCGGAGGAAAAGCGTCTGACGCGGGTGCTGACGTCGGAGAAAAAAGCAGTTGAGGAAGAAATTGTATCGACAGTCCGAAAACGAAAGGATGAGATTGCTCTGAGCTATGATCGGGAAATAAGCAAGGCTCAGGACAGGCTGAAAAAGGCGAGGGGACGTCGGGAGAAGGCGAAAAATCAGGGGGTAAAGGATCGAATTAGCAATGAGACAGCGCAACTTCGGGAAGAGAACCGTCAGTTAAAGCTTCAAAATTCGACGACCTTCCGTCAGAATGGGATTCCGGCAATCTGCAATACGAAGTTTTATTATGCGCTGTATTTTACAAAAGGGATTAAGGAGATTCTGATTTTTCTTCTGACTTTTCTTCTGGGATTTCTTGTACTTCCCTGTGGAATTTATCTTCTGATTCCGAAGCGTGCTCCTTGGCTGCTGATTATCATCTATGTGGCGGTAATTGTGGTCATATGTGGTCTTTATATCTTTATAAACAACCGGACAAAAGTAAATCACCTGGAGATTATGCGGGACGCCAGGAAAAACAGGGATATGATTGAGGCAAACAGGAGAAAAATCCGGGTGATTATCAAGGCTATTGAGAAGGATAAAAACGAGTCTATTTATAATTTGGGAAAATATGACAAAGAGATTTCCAAAATTGAGGCGGAGCTTTCTGAATTGGCAAACAGAAAGCAGGAGGCATTGAGCGTTTTTGAGAATCAGACCAGAGAAGCCCTGGAAAAGGAAATCTTTGAGAACAACCGGGCAAAGCTGGAAACGATTTCCAGCCAGTTGAATCAAGTGACGGCAGCCAACCGGGAAGTAGGAAACAGCCTTCAAAAAAAGACCATTGCTTTTACGGATGGGTATGGACCATATATTGGTCAGGAATTTATGAATCAGGATAAATTGGACAAATTGATTGATATTTTAAATCAGGGGTTGGCGTCCAGTCTTACGGAGGCCCAGCAGATCTATAAAAATGTAAAGTAAGAGTAGGGTTGCCGTGAAACGGAAACAGTTTTGCGGCGGCTCTTTCTGTATTAGGGCCCTTCCATAGAGGCAGAAAACGTGAGTTTAGAAAGAGCAGAGAAAAGAAAGAGAATGCAGAATGTAGGAAAAGCCGATAGAAGAAACAGAAAGCATGGAACTGAGAGGGACAGGGAGGAGGCAGAGAACACAGAATTGGAAAGGGTGAAGAGGCTGGGAAACGGAATATGGGAGAGGTGCAGAAGGTATAAAAACATGGAAAGAATACAAAAGATGCGAGGGACACAGAAAAAACAGGTACAATAAATACCATAAGGACAGAAAACGAGGAGACGGGAAAAGCAGCGTGAAGAAAATAAGAGTGGGAATCATGAAGAATATGGCGATGATTTGGCTGCTGGTAGTTTTTCTGGCGGCAACAGAAACAAAGGTCCTGGCCGAAATGGCAAAAATCAAGGCTCTGGCCAATGGAGAAGAAGCGGAGGGCAGTCTGACCAGGCTATCGGAGGTGGGAAATACAGCCAAAGCAGCCGGAGATAAAGTTATGGCTGGGACCACTGGGATTGGGGATCTTTTGGTGGGGCCGGACAGAGTAGACGAGGAGGAAGGACAGGAAGAAGGCTCTGGGGCTGGAAATGTCTGGGGAACAATGGGAACGGCCGATCTGGAAATGCTCTGGAACTTCATTCAGGGACAGGAGGCGTCTTGGAGAGAAGAACAGTCCCGGAAAATGGAGGATGTGGGAATCGCTGCAGAGAATCAAAGCTTTCAGTATGAGGACGGATTCCAGGAGAAAGCAGAACAGATTCTGGCGATGACTGCAGTATATCGGAATTATACGTTTTATAACAGGATCGTCTGTCAGTGGTATGCGGAGAACCTGTGGAACGAAACTTATCACTATGAAGTAATTGGCACAAAATACCAGGAAAAAGCCATGGATTGGCTGCTCCCCCTTTCCGGACTGGCGGCCGACTGCCTGGGACTTGGGGGGACCAGCCTGTCTAACGCCGTGGAACAGACAGGAAATACGCTGGACGGCAGATGCAAAGTGACGGTAGTCTTAAAAAACCGTCCCAGGGAGGAGATTTACGATACGGATTCTTGCAGCTTTCGGATTCCGGTGGAATGGGGAGGTTGGACAGAAGAGAAACGTGCGGAATGCGACGCACTCCTGGAACTTAATGAGGAAACCCTTCTGACAGAGCTGGAACGGAGGCAGGAGAAAAGCCTGTTAGCCTCTCCGGTGCCTTTTTATAAACAGGGGGCGGCCGAATGGGGAGCAGAGCCTTTCGGCGGCGGGACACTTGCCAGCGACGCCTGCTGTCCGACGGCTATTGCTATGGTGGTGTCTTATTTCAAAGGAGAGCGTATTACGCCGTCGGAGGTATCCAGGAGATATGACAGGGACGCTTACCGGAGCGTGGAGCAGGGGTCTTACGGCGGAAAGATGTGCAAAGCGGCAGCGGCGGATTATGGCCTTTTGGTGGAGGCAGACACGGCGCCTCTTTCCGGGCAGGAGATTTTGGACGCCCTGGAAGCCGGCGCGAAAATTGTCATGTCTATGAAACCAGGAGGAGATGGAGGCCGCTATGCGACCGTGTATCATTATGTGACCCTGGCAGGACTTACAGAGGACGGAAAGGTCATTGTCAACAATCCGGGGATCAATACGGATGTGACTTATGATGAGATTGAGGTGATTTTAAATAATCAGTCCGGCCGCGGATACGGGATTTTCCGCTCCAAATAAGAGAAAAATATGGGCCAGGAAAAATGGACGGGAAGAAAGGGAGACAGATAGCTTATGACGGAAGAAAAACAGCATGGTGCAGAGTATTATATGAAAGAGGCCATCAGACAGGCCAAAAAAGCGGCGGCCATGGGAGAGGTCCCCATCGGCTGCGTGGTTGTCTGTGAAGATAAAATTGTCGCAAGAGGATATAATCGGAGGACGACTGACAAAAATACCCTGGCCCATGCAGAACTTCAGGCCATCAAAAGAGCCAGCAAAAGACTGGGAGACTGGCGACTGGAGGGCTGTACCATGTATGTGACGCTGGAACCCTGCCAAATGTGCGCAGGAGCCCTGGTGCAGGCACGGATGACAGAGGTGGTGATCGGTTGTATGAATCCGAAGGCAGGCTGCGCAGGATCCATTTTAAACCTTCTGGAAATGCCGGAGTTTAACCATCAGGTGAAGGTGGTACGGGGAGTTTTGGAGGAAGAATGTTCAGCGCTTCTAAAAGACTTTTTTAAGAATCTGCGGGCTAGGCTAAAGGAGGAGAAAAAAGCGAGACAATAGCATAGAAAGGACGACATCCGCATACATTGGAAGAAGAATGATCAAGGAGGATCAACAGCGATGAAAATGCGGATGAGAAGCAGAATACGGCAAAGCATGATATGGCTGCTCTGCCTGATTCCGGTTTTTCTTCTGGCAGGCTGCGGCAAGGGCAGCGGGGAGGGCGACAGGGAAACACTGGATTACGGGGTGGTGACAGAGGGAGAGATTCCCCAGGAGTTAAAAACCATTATCGAGGAGAAGAAACAGACAGAATTTAAGCTGACCTACACCTGCGACGGTTTCCTTTATCTGGTGGTCGGGCTGGGAAAACAGGAGACTGGGGGATATAGCATTTCCGTTAAAGATCTATATCTTCAGGGCGGATCCATCTGCCTGGAAACAGAATCCATGGGTCCGTCAAAAGATGAGGCGGTTTCGGGAACGCCGTCCTGTCCCTATCTTGTGCTTAAGCTTCAGTACCGGGAAGAACCCGTGGTATTTTTGTAGGAGGATGCGATGGAACTGACAAAGAAAAGCATACGTATGTGCAGACTGAAGAAAAAAGTGGTGTCGCAAATTACCATGGATGATGACTTCATTGTTCCTGATGTGAAGCCGGACATAGAAAAAATTATTCTTGATGATGGAAACGTGGAGATCGAGGAAGTTAAAAAACTTACAGAAAAAGCGGAGCTTCGTGGAAAACTTTCCTATCGGCTGCTTTACCATCCGACGGAGGGGAGCGGGCTTTGCGCCATGGATGGAATCATTCCTTTCGATGAATATGTGAATATTCCGGAGCTGGACGATAAAGATTATCTGCAGGTGGAAGCAGAGCTTGAAGATTTGACCATAGAACTGATCCACTCCAGGAAAATCAATGTGAAAGCCATTCTGACCTTCTGGCTGACTGTGGAGGGAATCGACGAACAGCTTGCTGTAACGGCTGTGGCCGACGATGGTCCGGTGGAGACTCTGACGCGGGTCATGCGGGCAGCCCAGACGGCTGTTTTTCAGAAAGATACATACCGTTTGAAAGAAGAAATCGAAATTTCAGGGACTCAGCCGGATATCGAGGAGCTTCTCTGGAGTCAGTGTCGTCTGAGAAACGTACAGATCAAGCCTCTGGACGGACAACTGAACCTTCAGGGAATGATCCATGTATTCTGTATCTACCGGGGACCGGAAGCTCACATCCCCCCTCAGTGGCTGGAGAAGGAAATTCCATTTTCCGGTACGGTAGAGCTACCGGATGCCACAGAAGAGATGTATCCGGAGATTACTGCCAAACTGGGGCACTGCCAGATGGAGATTCAGCCGGACTTTGACGGCGAAAATAGGAGCATCGCCCTGGATGTGGTGATGGAAATGGATATTAAGCTGTATGAAGAAGAGACACTCCAGGTGGTGAGCGACGTATATTCTCCGGCGAAAGAGATGAAGCCGGAATACCTGTCTGCCAAAGTGGAAGAGATTCTTGTAAAGAACAGTTCCAAAACCAGGCTGAATGAACGGCTGAAGAGCGGTACAGAGGATAATATCCTGCAAATCTGTCATGTAGACGGGGTTCTCCGGGTGGACGACAAAAAGCCGGTAGAAGGCGGCCTGATGCTGGAGGGCGCGCTGTGTCTGAAAATACTTTATATGACAGACAGCGACAGCCATCCTCTCCAGTCCATGAAAGGCGTCATTCCCTTCCAATATAAGGCAGAAGCGCGGGGCATGGATGAATCCTGCGCCTATCAGCTTGATACGGGATTGGAACAGCTCGGCGCTTCCATGATGGGAGGCGGGGAAATTGAAGTGAAGGCAGTGATCCTCTTTGATATGCTGGTGAGGAAACAACTGGATGAACAGATCATAACGGGCATCACAGAAGCTCCTCTTGATCTGGAATGGGTTCAGAAACTGCCGGGAATTGTGGTATATGTAGTTCAACCGGGGGATACTCTGTGGAAAATTGCAAAAAAATTTCATGCTTCCGTGGATTCCCTTCGCCAGTGCAATGAGTTAAACGACGATGCCTTGCTTCCGGGGAAACGGCTATTAGTCATGAAACAGGTGGAGGAAGCCGTCTGAGAAGGATATCCTGGAATACTGGGAGAGGGTTTAAAATTTTTATAAAAATTTTCAGTAGACAAAACGGGAGAAGATACATAAGATAAATTATAGACGGGAAAGCTGAGAGACCAGAAAGACCGGCATCAGACGACAACCATCAACCAAAGGCTTTTCCTGATGTTTTTTAAAATACCCGGAGCGGCAGGTCCGCTCCAGGTCTGATGCTTCTATATAAATACGGAAAACCTGCTCACAGCAGTTTTTCTGCATGCGAAGGCATAAAATCAGACGGCGTGCGGTTTCCGCACGCTTACATAGCGTTTAAAAGAGATGTTTTTGACATACAAAGAGCAGACCAAAAGAGAAAAGTAAAGAAGGAGGAACTGTGGAAGAAAAAAATTACACTTATATATTAAAATGTAGCGACGGAAGCCTTTATACCGGATGGACAAACCGTCTGGAAGAACGGCTGGTAGCGCATCAGTCCGGCCGGGGAGCCAAGTATACAAAAGGCCGTAGGCCGGTGGAGTTGGTATACTGGGAACGCTTCGCCACAAAATCAGAAGCGATGAGCAGAGAAGCGGCTATCAAACGAATGTCTAGGAAAGAGAAGATGGCTTTGATTCACCGAGGGTATGAAAGTTTAGACCTGTTGACAAACTAAGGAAAAATGGTATTCTGTATGGTACAATTATTATATCAATATGGGAGAACAGAGTGGATCAATCCAAATGGTAATCCTGGATATAGATTTAGATTTTATGCTTTTTGTTAAATCTGAAATCCTATATGCAGCGTCAGAGGAGCCTTGTCAGTGGAATGGCTGGCACGTTCAGGGAGATGGAATAGGTACTATCCAAAAAGTAACTGCTTGCTATTTTGGCGATGATTCCTTATACTGTTAGCGGAGGTGGAAGCATGGTTCGTTTTTATATAGTCAGGCATGCTCAGACGCTTTTGAACAGCTTAGACCGGGCGCAGGGATGGGCTGATTCACCGCTCACCGAAGCAGGAAGGCAGATGACGGCTGACATAGGGCAAAAATTAAAGGGAATTGATTTTGAGGCAGTTTATACCAGCGATATGC
>JAAWAV010000028.1 GCA_022792335.1 Lachnospiraceae bacterium | reverse complement strand
TTCTTCTCAGGGTAAATATGCGCTGGCTGACACTGTTTCCTACAAAGAGGGTGAGGGCGACAACGAAGGCGCTATCATCGTAAACGGCAAAGAGATCACCATTTACAAGAAGGCGAATGCGGCTGAGCTTCCCTGGGGTGAGCTTGGTGTTGACGTAGTTTTAGAGTGCACCGGTTTCTATACCTCCAAGGACAAGGCTTCTGCACATATTACCGCAGGCGCAAAGAAGGTTGTTATCTCCGCGCCCGCTGGAAATGATCTTCCTACTATCGTATACAATGTAAACCATGAAACTCTGAAGAAAGAAGATACAGTTATCTCTGCAGCTTCTTGTACCACCAACTGCCTGGCTCCTATGGCGAAGGCTCTCAATGACCTGGCGCCCGTAGAATCCGGTATTATGTGTACCATCCATGCTTATACTGGCGATCAGATGATTCTTGACGGTCCTCAGAGAAAGGGTGATCTGAGAAGAAGCCGCGCAGGCGCAATCAATATCGTTCCCAACTCTACTGGCGCTGCCAAGGCTATCGGTCTGGTTATTCCGGAACTGAACGGCAAGCTGATCGGCGCTGCTCAGCGTGTTCCTACGCCGACCGGATCCACCACTTTGCTTTTCGCAGTTGTGGACAAGGCTGTGACCAAGGATGAGATCAATGCTGCCATGAAGGCTGCTACTACGGAATCTTTTGGTTATACTGAGGATGAGATCGTCTCCAGCGACGTGGTAGGTATGACCTATGGCTCTCTGTTTGATGCAACTCAGACCATGGTTTCTCCTCTTGCTGACGGTAAGACTCAGGTTGAGGTGGTTTCCTGGTATGATAATGAAAACTCTTATGTAAGCCAGATGGTAAGAACCATCAAATATTTCGCAGAGCTGGCATAAGGCTTCAGACAGATATCAGCATTAGAAGAACGTTCGGCGGGTCCGGTTCTTAAATAGGACCGGATCCGCTTTTCTTTATGCACAGGGGCGTAAGAGGAGATTAGTTGTTATCGCAACTTGCGCCCCGCGCAGCGAGCAGGGGAAGATAACTCTCCCCCTACTCGATTATCCAGATAGAAATCTTTATGGATTTCTTATATGGACAAGGTTCTCCGGAGGACTGTGAGGCCTGTCCAGCGAAGCGAGAGCGCTGCAGCAGAAAAAATGTGTTGCTGGCGTAGCTGCCACAGGTGGAGAGTCCTGCCGGAGTAGGATTCTATTTGTAGAAGGAGATAGTTATGCTTAACAAAAAATCCGTTGATGATATCAATGTAAAAGGGAAGAAAGTTCTGGTCCGCTGCGATTTTAACGTTCCGTTAAAGGATGGAGCGATCACAGATGAGAATCGTTTGGTGGCAGCGCTTCCCACGATCAAGAAGCTGATCGCCGATGGCGGAAAAGTGATTCTCTGTTCTCATCTTGGAAAGCCCAAGGGAGAGCCGAAGCCGGAGCTTTCCCTGGCTCCTGTGGCGGCAAGACTTTCGGAACTTCTCGGACAGGATGTGAAATTTGCAGCAGATCCGGAGGTGGTCGGTCCTAATGCAAAAGCAGCCGTTGCGTCTATGAAGGACGGTGAAGTGGTCCTCCTTGAAAATACTCGTTATAGAGTGGAAGAGACCAAGAACGGTGAAGCTTTCAGCAAAGAGCTGGCTTCTCTGTGCGAAGTGTTTGTAAACGACGCGTTTGGTACGGCCCATAGAGCTCATTGTTCCAACGTCGGCGTGACCCAGTACGTGGATACGGCGGCTGTCGGATATCTCATGCAGAAGGAAATTGATTTCCTGGGCAATGCGGTAAACAACCCTACGAGACCTTTCGTTGCCATTCTTGGCGGAGCAAAGGTTGCAGATAAGCTGAATGTTATCGCCAACCTTCTGGAGAAATGCGATACGCTGATCATTGGCGGCGGCATGGCCTACACCTTCTTAAAGGCCAAGGGTTATGAGGTTGGTACTTCTCTGGTAGACGATGAGAAAGTCGGCTACTGCAAGGAGATGATGGAGAAGGCTGAGAGACTTGGCAAGAAGCTGCTTCTTCCTGTGGACACCACCATTGCGGCGGCGTTCCCGAATCCTATTGACGCGGAGATCGAGGTTTCTGTAGTTGCGTCGGATGCCATTCCGGCAGATAAGATGGGACTGGATATTGGGACAAAGACAGCGGAGCTTTATGCAGACGCGGTGAAGAGTGCGAAAACAGTAGTCTGGAATGGTCCTATGGGTGTGTTTGAAAACCCGATTCTTGCGAAGGGTACCATTGCCGTGGCAAAATCCCTGGCAGAGACAGACGCGACTACCATCATCGGCGGCGGCGACTCGGCGGCGGCGGTGAATCAGCTTGGATTTGGCGATAAGATGTCTCACATTTCCACCGGCGGCGGCGCTTCTTTGGAATTTTTGGAAGGAAAAGATCTTCCGGGCGTCGTAGCTGCCAATGATAAGTAAGCTTTTGTTTTTCCCGAAGCCAAAACGAAGGACGGGAGAGAAGGCCCATAGAACGCGTGGGCGAAAGAAATAAGATAGAGAGAGGATAAAAAGATGGCAAGAAAGAAAATTATTGCCGGAAACTGGAAGATGAATATGACTCCCAGTGAGGCGGTAGCATTGATTGATACACTGAAACCCCTGGTAAAGACGGATGACGCGGATGTGGTATTTTGTGTCCCCGCGATTGATATTATTCCGGCTCTTGAGGCAGTGAAGGGAACCAATATCGAGATTGGTGCGGAGAATATGTACTACGAGGAGAAAGGCGCATATACTGGCGAGATTTCTCCCTCCATGTTGACAGACGTAGGGGTTAAATATGTGATTATCGGTCATTCTGAGAGAAGAGAGTATTTTGCAGAGACAGATGAGACTGTCAACAAGAAGGTTCTGAAGGCTTTTGAGCATGGGATCACTCCGATTGTATGCTGCGGCGAGACGCTCACTCAGAGAGAGCAGGGAGTAACCATGGATTTTATCCGCCAGCAGGTGAAGATTGCATTCCTGGGTGTGACGGCAGATCAGGCTAAGACGGCAGTGATTGCTTATGAGCCTATCTGGGCCATCGGAACCGGTAAGACGGCTACCACGGAGCAGGCACAGGAGGTATGCGGCGGCATTCGTAAATGTATCGCTGAGATTTATGACGAAGCGACGGCAGAGTCTATTCGTATTCAGTACGGCGGAAGTGTAAATGCCAAGACGGCTCCGGAGCTGTTTATACAGCCAGATATTGATGGCGGCCTGGTGGGCGGCGCGGCCCTGAAGCCTGATTTTGGTCAGATTGTAAACTGGAAATAAAAGAAAAATAAAAGACGGGCAGGGAAATTATCATCTCCACTGCCTGTCTTTTTACTTTTCATGAACAAAGAAATGAGAATCTACTTAAATGCTGATTATATCCGCCTTTAATAGACTGGTGGCAAGATTCCGATCGCCCTGACGAATGGCATTGAGAATAGAGCCGTGAAAAGCAGGAATTTCATGAAAAACTCTGGAATGATATTCAGCCCAGCGGGTCTGGGCATAGGCCCTGGTCTGGAGAGACATGGCAGAACGAAGGAGCTGATAGGCGTACTGATTGCCATAGAGCTCAAAAAATGCCAAATGGAACCGGATATTGTCGTTCCAATGAGTGATGGCGTCTGTTTTTCCCTTTTCTCTCAAACTGGCCTGATGGATGTTTTCCAGTTCGTCAAGAGTTTCGGCAGTAAATATGCTCCAGTTTTCCGCCATGAAACCGCATTCCAAAATACAACGGTAGGATTTCGTATTTGCTACGTCCTCCTCTGTGAGCGGAGTAATCTTGTAACCATAATAGGGAATGCTATAAAGGATTCGTTCTCCGCACAGTTCCACCAGAGCCTCCCGGATAGGAGCGCGGCTCACGTTGAACTTTTCCATGAGTCCTTTTTCATTGAACACATGATCCGGCGGATAGACCCCGAGCAGGATGTCGTTGTAAATAGAAGTGTAGATCTGGTCTTTTAAGCTGGTATTGTTTGTGTTCATCGCGTCTCCCTTGTGAAAAGCCGAATTTAAGTAAAAAAACCGAATTTAGGTTTTAGTATAAACGAAGGAAACTGGTTTGTCAATCGATGATTATCCCTATGGCGACGCTAAAAAATATTCGGATTGGGAAAATATTGATAAAAGAATAACAAAGTTCTGAAATCGACAAAAAAATAACAAAATCGATAGAAAACTTCGGATATTAAGAAGGATAATTCATAATATAGATTTTAATGTTCAGAGGAGCTTGACTTCATAGAAGGGCTTTGCTATAATATGACTAGTGAATTTGACAGAATATGGTCGGGGAAATGTGAGAGACTTTGGAGAGTTTGACAGATATTATAATTAGGTTCATATTTCATTCTTCTTGTGTCGCTGGGATAAAGAAGGCCGCCGATGACTGACTGTATTGGATTCGGGGGCATTTTTTATTGGGGCGATTTCAAGAATGGTCTAATGCCTGGTCAGGCGGGAATCTATTTTAATATTTTAAACAGATGAATGATCATGTATGGATAATGGGGTCCTTGTGATTGTGGGACTCTATTTTGGTTTAAGGCTGTTTAAAGCGGGAAATCGCGCTTTATTCTGGTAAAGAGTCAAAGAGTTACAAAAAATGCTACTCAAGGAGGAAGCCTATGAAACTGAAGTATGTGGGGAAGCGAATATTGATTATTATACCGACTTTCATCGGTATAACAATTCTGGCTTACTTTCTTTCGGCAATGGCGCCGGGCAGTCCCATCGACATGATTCTCGGAACGCAGAATCTGGGACCGGATGACGTGGCCCGGTTGACAAAGCTGTATGGATTGGACCAGCCGGTGATTATCCAGTATTTTAACTGGTTCCGATTGCTTTTGCAGGGGAATCTTGGTCTGTCTTACCGTACCTCAGAGCCGGTTTTAAGTATGATTCTGTCCAGAATGGGTCCGACGCTCCTGATTACTTTGACATCTGTTGTGATTTCTGTGATTCTGTCCATTCCCATGGGGGTGGCGGCAGCGGTGAAGCCTTATTCTGCGTGGGATTATATTGCTTCTGGTATTTCGTTCCTGGCAGCGGCGGCTCCCAACTTTTTTGTCAGTCTGATTCTGGTTTATATTTTCGGCGTCCGTTTGGGAATTTTGCCTACTAGCGGTATGTATACGTCTGCCAGCGCAAAAGAATTTGGAGATTTAGTACGACATATGATTTTGCCGGTAGCGGTCCTTGCCTTTCAGCAAATCGGAAACTTGATTCGACAAGTGCGGGGGAGTATGTTGGAGATCCTGCAGGAAGATTATATCCGGACAGCGAGGGAGAAGGGACTGAAAGAAGGACGGATCGTGATCCGACATGGACTTCGCAACGCTTTGGTTCCTGTTGTGACAACGGTTGGTATGAATCTGCCTTTTATTATCGGCGGCGCCGTGGTAACGGAACAGATCTTTTCCTGGCCTGGGATCGGCAGTTTGATGGTGCAGTCCATCAATGCCCGCGATTATCCGGCCATCATGGGTATCACTGTCTTTATTGCTGTTGTTGTTCTGATCGGAAACTTGATTATCGATTTGATCTATGGGATTTTGGATCCCAGAATCAGCTATAAGTAAAAGGGCAGGAGGAGATACACATGGCAAAAACAAAAAAAGAAAAGAAAAATACATATATGCATGATGTACTGGAACGGTTTATGTCTCATAAGCTGGCAGTCATCGGGCTGGGACTGATTGTCCTTTTGATCATTCTGGTTATTATTTTGCCGCCGCTTATGAAACTGGATCCGTATACTTCCTATATACAGGGTGGTTTTAACCAGAAGCCGAGCAGCGCCCACTGGTTGGGGACGGACCGAACCGGTCGTGATATTTTTGCCCGTCTGGTTTATGGCGGAAGGATTTCCCTGGTGGTTGGAATTATGTCAACCGTCGTATCCATGATTATCGGTGTTCCGCTGGGACTGCTGGCCGGTTATTACAGAGGCTGGACGGAAACAGTCATTATGCGGCTGGCGGATATTTTTATGTCTTTCCCTTCGATGATGCTGATCCTGGTTCTGGCGGCAGTTGTCGGCCGCTCTGTAGTTTCGATTACTATCGTTCTTGGTATTCTGGGATGGACTCAGTTTGCGAGGCTGATTCATAGCCGGGTACTCTCTGTCAGGGAGAAGGAATATGTAGAATCGGCAAAGGCTATCGGTACCAAGGGATGGAAGGTGATGACCAAATATATTCTGCCCAATTCCTTTGCGCCCTGCCTGATTACCATGACCTTCCGTACTGCGTCCTCAATTTTGATGGAAGCGTCTTTGAGTTTCCTGGGTATGGGCGTGCAGCCGCCTACGGCTTCCTGGGGGAATCTGATGTTTGAAGCGCAGTCTATCGTCGTGCTTTCGACTCAGCCCTGGACCTGGGTGCCTCCGGGAATCTGCCTGGTTGTCACAGTACTTAGCATAAACTTCTTCGGTGACGGTCTGCGGGATGCTTTGGATCCGAAGATGAAGATATAGGAGGAGGCGCGTATGCAGGAACAGAAGCCATTATTGGAAGTGAAAAATCTGAGAACCTATTTCTATACGAGAAAAGGGGTTGTGCCTGCCGTGGATGGCGTCGATTTTCAGGTGAGACCGGGGGAGATTCTTGGTATCGTCGGGGAGTCTGGATGCGGAAAGAGTGTGACCTCCCTCTCGATATTGCAGCTTTTGATTGATTATGCAAAGATTGAGCCGGGAAGCGAAATCCTTATGGAGGGGAAAAATCTGGCTGAGCTTGGAAAAAAGGAAATGTGTAAAATCCGGGGGAAAGACATTGCCATGATCTTTCAGGATCCGATGACTTCCCTGAATCCGGTGATGACCATTAAGCAGCAGCTTGTGGAGACGGTCCGTGCTCATCAGAAAGTGACAAAGGAAGAGGCGGCAAAACTGGCTCTGGATATGATGATCAAGGTGGGAATCCCTTCTCCAGAGAAGCGGTTGAAGGAGTATCCTCATCAGCTCTCTGGCGGTATGAAGCAGAGAATTATGATAGCTATGGCTCTCATGTGCAACCCAAAGCTCTTGATTGCAGACGAACCCACTACGGCCCTGGATGTGACCATTCAGGCTCAGATCCTGAAACTGATGAGGGATATGAAAGAAGAGACCGGCGCGGCAATTATGCTGATCACTCATGATATGGGAGTCGTGGCTTCCATGGCAGATGCGATTATGATCATGTATGCCGGACGGGTTGTGGAGTATGGCGCGGCGGGAGAGGTCTTTAAGAATCCCAAGCATCCATATACGGCAGGGCTTTTGAAATCCATCCCCCGTCTGGATCAGAAAGTGGATTCTCTGTTTACCATTGAGGGAACGGTGCCCAACCAGTATGATATGCCTGCAGGTTGCAAGTTCTGGCCCAGATGTCCTCATGCGACAGAACGCTGTAAGGCGGAGGAGCCGAAACTTCTGCATCTTGGAGAATCGCAGGTGCGCTGCTTTAAATATGAAGAAGAGGCGGGAAAGGAGCGTGGAGGAAATGAGTGAACCTTTATTGCTGGAAGTGAAAGATTTAAAGAAATACTTTGTTACCTCCAAAAGCTTTTTTACCAGAAAACCCTCTTATGTCAGTGCAGTCAACGGCGTGACCTTGGATATTAAAAAAGGAGAGACTCTGGGGCTTGTGGGAGAATCAGGTTGTGGAAAATCGACCCTTGGCAGGACCATTCTGCGACTGACTCCCATGACAGGCGGCCAGGTGATTTTTGACGGAAAAGATATCGGGAAATTGAAAAATGAAGAGATGCGTCTGCTCAGACAGAAGATGCAGATGATTTTTCAGGATCCTTACTCCTGTTTAAATCCCAGAATGAATATTCTGGAGCTGGTTCGCGCTCCTCTGGATGTATTCAAGATTGGAACGGCGGCGGAGCGTACAGAAAAAGTGAAGGAGATGCTGGAGATTGTTGGCATGGGCGAACATCATATGATGCGTTATCCCCATGAATTTTCCGGCGGTCAGAGGCAGCGTGTAGGGATTGCCAGAGCACTGATCTCCAGTCCTGAGTTTGTGGTATGCGATGAGCCGGTATCGGCTCTCGATGTATCAGTCCGGGCCTCTGTACTGAACCTCATGCGCCAGCTCCAAGAGCGGTTTGGTCTGACCTACCTGTTTATCTCTCACGACTTAAGCGTAGTGAAACACATCAGTGACCGGGTGGCAGTTATGTATCTGGGCGGTATTGTGGAGATTACAGGGAAAGAAGAACTTTATGAGAATCCGCTTCATCCTTATACGAAGGCTCTGCTTTCGGCTATTCCGCTGCCGGATACGGATGTAAAGGCGTCGCCGAAGGTACTGGAGGGAGATTTGCCGAGCCCTTATAACCCGCCTTCCGGCTGTCGGTTCCATACCCGCTGTGAGCACTGTATGGCTCGTTGCAAGGAGGAGGCTCCGGTCCTTAAGGATATGGGTGGCGGACATCAGGTGGCTTGTCATCTTTATGACTGAACCTGAAAAGGGAAGTTTTCAATCAATCCGTTTTGGAGAGAGGCTTCTGACAAACCAGGTATTGGCCGGAGCAATCCGGTTTATACAAATATATATTATAAGGGAGGAACAAGATGAGAAAGAAAACACGCTTTCTGGCGGCTGCTCTGGCAGCAGCGATGGTATTTTCCATGGCTGCATGTGGTGGCGGCGACGACAGCAAAGGAACTCAAGCGCCTGCTTCTGATAACAAAGAAACACAGGCAGCGACTCAGGGAGGAAGCAGCGACAATGATAAGAGCGATGCGAACACCCCTTCCGGCGGCGGTAACAAGACTGTGACTATCGCCATGACCAGCCCCTGGGCGAGCTGGAATCCTTATGTAGATTCCGGAAACTATTCGGATATTATTGCCGATCAGTTGTATGAGCGTCTCTGGGTAGCCAACAAAGACGGCACAGTGGAGCCTCGTTTAGCAGAGAGCTACGAAGTAGCGGAAGATCATACGCATATGATCGTACATCTGGATAAGAACGCCAAATTCCATGATGGTGAGCCTGTAACGGCGGACGATGTGATTTTCTCCGTGCAGTTGGATGCCAATCCGGAATTTAATTCCGTAAAGAGAGATCAGCTTCAGTATGTGGCAGGAACCACGACAGGCGGTCTTGCAGAGAATGGCGTAGAAAACGTGGGCTTTGAGAAGATTGATGATTACACAGTAAAGATTACTTTCAAAGAGGCCATGAACGAGCTTCCCATCCTTACGATGATGAACCGTTATGTCTATATTGTTCCGGAGCACATTTACAGCAAGTATAGCATTGCGGAGCTGAATGAGTCAGAAACCTGGAAGAACAACATGGTTGGATGCGGTCCTTTCAAGTTTGATACGGCTATCGACGGCGATCGGGTAGAGCTGGTTCGGTACGAAGATTATCATCTGGGAACTCCGGACATTGAACGTCTGATCATTCGTGTTGTGGAACCCAGCCAGTTCCTGTCTGGTCTGATGACTGGTGAGATCGATATGATTGCAGGAGCCGGCATTGGAAGCCTTTCTCTGGCAGACTGGCCGACGGCACAGGCAGAGGAAAGCCTGGAGACAGTTTCCACTACGAACTTTGCATATCAGACGATGATCATCAATATGACCAGTGAGAAGATCCCCAATGCTAAGTGTAGAAATGCCATCAATATGGCCATCAACCGCCAGAGCATCGTGGATAATCTGTTGCTTGGTGAGGGTACTGTTCTGTATGCGCCCTTCAGCGATGATCATCCTTTTGTAGATACTTCCAAACTGACTATGCCGGAATACAATCCGGAAGCAGCGAAGAAGCAGCTTGAGGAAAATGGGTTTGACTTCAGCCAGACTCTGGAGCTGATTGTTCCTACCGGAAATGAAGTCCGTATCCAGTCTACTGTTCTGATCCAGCAGGATCTGGAAGCTATCGGTGTTAAGACCAACATCACTCAGTATGACTTCCCTACGCTGATGGATATGATGAAGAAAGGTCAGTATGACCTTGGTATGTGTGGTTCTGCAGGCGCTATCGAGCCTACAGAGGCATCTGGCTGGATCAACAACGAGGGAACCACCAACTTCCCTTGCGTACAGGATGATACTTTTATTTCCCTGTATAACAAAGCAAAATATATCCTTGATCTGGATGAGCAGAAGGAAGCTTACGTAGAAGTATGGCAGAAGCTTCTGGATGAGTCTCCGATTTGCTATCTGTACTCTTCCAACCATCTGCTTGCTTACAACAAGAGACTTTCCAACCTGGATCCCAACAAGTTCCCTCAGGTGAACTGGGCGACATGGGAGTGGAAGGTTGCGGATTAACTTTTCTTAAGAATTTTGACGGGCGGCTCTTTTGGGCCGCCTGCCTGTTATGGTATGATGGATCTATCAGCAGAAATTTATTATTAGAAATGGGGGTAATTAACTTGGCTCATTTGTATGCAGAACATTTACAGGGGATGGTACGGATTCCGACGCTTTCCAATGCGGACGATACCAAAATGGATTTTGGACAGTTTGAGAAATTCCATCAGTATCTGGAGGAGATTTATCCTGCCATCCATCAAACCATGGAGAAGAAGGTGATCGGAAAGGCCGGTCTGCTCTTTAAGTGGAAGGGAAAGGATTCCGGTAAGCTTCCCGTACTCCTTATGGGACATCAGGACGTGGTTCCTGAGGGGGATCATGCCAAATGGAAATATCCGCCTTACTCTGGCGAGATTGCCGAAGGCTATGTGTGGGGACGTGGAAGTACTGACTGCAAGTGCGTGATTCTGGCAGAGATGGAGACCGTGGAAGCACTGATTAAGGAAGGCTTCCAGCCGGATTATGACATCTATCTGGCTTATGGCTACAATGAAGAAGTACAGGCCCCTGTCAAAAGCGCCAGAGAAATCGTAGAGTATCTGAAGAGTCAGGGCGTTCGTCTGGGATGCGTGTTCGATGAAGGCAGTGGTATCAGCGACGGAAAGAATATGGGATATGATGGATATGTCTGCCATGTAGAGCTTGGAGAGAAGGCATATCATGACTATGAGATTTATCAGGATAATCCAGGCGGTCATTCCATGGAGCCGGGACAGGGAACCGCTCTTGGCGCAGTGTCAAAGGCAGTCGTAGCGCTGGAAGCCAATCCTTTCCCTTATCGTTTGACCGATGTGGTGGAAAATCAGTTAAAGGCCATGTCCAGGTGCATGACAGGAGAAAAAGCGGCTGTGTACGCGGATCCCAAAGGACGGTTTGAGGAACTTTGCGCCTATGCAAAAGAGGATAAGAAACTGGATTCGCTGCTTCATACGACCTGCGCTGTGACTATGGCTTCCGGGAGCCAGCAGTCCAATATTCTTCCGGAGCATGCCAGTATGATTATGAACTGCCGCGTGCTTCAGGGAGATACGGAAGAATCTCTTCTGGCTCATTTCCGCGAAGTGATCCCGGAGGATGTTCAGGTACGTAAAGTTTTGGGAGAAGATCCGGAGCCAGCAACTTCCGTGGAGGGACGCGCCTTTAAGCTGGTAGAGGAGATTGCAAAGGCCAATTATGGAGAGAATACTCTGGTGATTCCGGGACTCCTGGCCGGCGGTACAGATTCCCGGTTTTTCCCGGTGATTTGCGACAGTGTGTTCCGTCATACCGGATTTTTCCGAGATGCACGTTGGGGGGAGGCTCATCAGGTCAACGAGAGGATTCCTTATGATGCACTGGAGTCAGCGATGAAATTCTACAGAGAGCTTCTTCTTCGCTGGTAAGAGAAAACATTACACCGGTTAAAAAAGAACAATTTGCCAGAAATTTCCCTTGTCAGATAAGGGCTTCTGGTATATAATAACTAATAGAAAAAATGCTTTGTAGTTCTACCTGGAATGTTCGATAATTCCTGTATATTTTGAACCTACAGATTGTAAAACGGGATTCCTATATCAATAAGTGGATGTCGAGCCTCCTTTAGAGTGGATGGCAGAAATTTATTTGCGGTTGCCCACCTAGCGAGGGCTAGGAATCAAAAGTGCAGGAACCGGCATTTCGGGGGAATACGAAAGATAAGGACAGCATATTATATTAATAATATGCTGTCTTTTTTTATGCACAGGCCCGTGCAGAGGAAACATACCACTGAAGTGGCGCACGTGCCGCGCGGCGAGTGGGGGGAAAGATAAATCTTCCCTACTCGATTGCAGAGGTGCGAAAAGAAAGTATACAGTATAACGCTGCCCGCACCTTGCGCAGAGAGTGGAAAGGAGACTTTCTGTTTGATTCCTATGGGAAGGTCCACCGGATTTCCTACATGACAAAAACTTTCCGGGGAATCATACATCGAGGGGGGACTTAATTTGAAGCAAAGGGAGGAATCGAATGAACAGTGAACCAAGAACCAGGATTTTTCAAGCAATCTTTGTCCTCGTACTCCTTGGTATGGGGCTTATGGTGTGGGCTTTTCTGGGGAATGGAGGAAAGGAAACAGGAATTTCCAGAGCTTTGGCGGCCAGACAGACGGCGCTGATACTGGCAGGACAGGAAGAAATCGCCTCCTCCGAAGAACGATTTGCCCCAGAGGATCAGGGGAACTGGTATGTACCTTATGCAGAGTATCTTTATCAGAGAGAGATCTGGGACATCGAAAGGCTTCCGGCAGACAGAAAGACCATGGGGAGCGCGCTTACTTATGAGGATTTGTCGTCTATGGCTGAGAAACTGGAATTATCTGCAGAACTGGAAACGGCAGTTGATGGAAAGACAGGGCGGGATGCAGTCGGAGAGGAGGACTGGCAGGCGTTTTTTGAAATTTTCCTGGGAAAATATGATACAGAACGCCAGGTGGCAGAACAGGAACTCCTTCTTATCGGGACGCCGAACCAGCTTTCTGAGGCCGGCGCCTGGGAGGTTTATACAGATAAAGGGGTATTTTCTTTTGAGGGACTTTCTTTGGACAAGCTGGTGGATCAGAGAGTGAAAGCCAGGACAAAGGGAAAAGAATTGTTGATGCTTCTGGAAACAGTCTCCGATGAAATTACATATGAAAATGTGTGGGTTGAAAGTTATGAAGAGGGATCTCTGAGGGCCTATCTCTATGGCGTATGGAGAAATTTTTCTGTAGGGACAGAAGGAGAACAGTGCGGACAAAATCTGGCGGATCTTACCATCCGACAGGGAAAGGTAGCGGTGGTCTCTCTCAAAAAGGAGCGAATCCATGGAAAACTTCTGGCTTTGGGAGAACAGGAAGCAGAAATCGAGGGTTATGGAAAAGTTCCTCTGGCGGAACAGTTCCAGGTCATTCAAAGACAGGGAGGATTCCAGGTACTTCCCAAAGAAACACTGACGGTGGGATACGATCAGGCAGAATATGTAGTAGGAGGGGGAAAGATCTGTGCAGCTTTTCTGGGAGAACATGTAGAAACTGCAAATATCCGAGTCTTGCTGACAGACGCAGCCATCGGCTCCCTGTATCATGAAAAGGCAGTGTTTACTTCGGACAGGGCTTACTCTTTGTTTTATGGAAAAGATGAGAGCGAACGTCATGAGGCAGGAGAAGTAGTAGAGATTTCAAAAGAGGATGCCAGACTTTCGGAGGGAAGAATCCGGATTGTACCGGATGAGGGAGGAAAGGTTGGATTTACCTCTTTTTCCAGGAAACAGGGTTCTCCCTGGTATGAGGGAACTGCGGAAGTGGCTCTTACAGAATCAGGCCTTGTGATTGTCAATGAAGTAGATGTGGAGACCTATCTGTGTTATGTAGTACCCAGCGAAATGCCGGAGAGCTATGGCCTGGAGGCTTTGAAAGCACAGGCAGTCTGCGCCAGAAGCTATGCTTACCGGCAGATTGCAGGAGGCGCATACAGTACTTATGGAGCCCATGTAGACGACACAACGAATTTTCAGGTTTATAACAATACGGAAACAGACGATCTGACTAGACAGGCAGTGAAGGAAACGGAAGGGCAAGTACTGCTCTATGGTGGAAACCTGGTGACCACTTATTATTATGCCACTTCTTCAGGATATGGAAATGATATGTCCGTATGGGGAGGCAGCGGGATTGAGGCGCCTTATTTAAGACGTCTCTATATGTCAGAAGGAGAAGCCCCCGATCTTTCTTCAGAGACGGCTTTTCGGGAATATCTGGGAAAAACAGATTCCGGAAATTTGGAATATGGCACGCCTTGGTATCGGTGGGAGACTACGGTGACACTGGAACGACTGACAGAGCGGATGAACAGTTTTCTGGCCGGCTATGCCAAAACCCATGGAGAACTGGTACTTTTTCAGGCGCAGGACGGAAGCTTTCAGGAGGCTTCCGGGCAGACAACCATCGGGGCAGTTCGCTCTATCACCGTACAGAAACGATCTGTGAGTGGTATGGCAGAACAGATTCTGGTGGAGGGCACGGAAGGAACGGTGCAGATTCTACGCCCTGGTCCGATACGAGCCTTTTTGGGAGATACGGATTATGTTTATACAAGACAGGACGGAACCACTTCCGACGGGCGTTCCATTTTACCAAGCGCCAGCGTCTGGCTGGAAGAACAGAAAGACGGGGAAACGCTTACAGGATATATTTTTCACGGAGGCGGCTATGGGCATGGCGTGGGTATGAGTCAGACAGGAGCCAGTACTCTGGCAAGTCGGGGAAAAGGATACGTAGAAATTTTACAGTATTTTTATCCGGGAACGGAGATTGGAAATCAGGAGATATCCTCCCCTCAGTAGATGGAAGGCTTTGCGCTATGCGCCGATTTGTAATGAAAGGTTTTGCACTATGTGCTGATTTGCAAAAGATATCTTATCGAGCCGCCGTTTACCCTCTGCCGCCGCTTCCTATTGAAGCAGGTTCGCAGAGGGCGCCGGGCGGAACCGACATCTGACAGGTTTAACCCTGAGTCCGAAATTTGTCAGAAATTTATTTTAACGTTGTGGCCAGGTCCAGAAATGCAGGCAGACCATTCACCAGCTTCACGGGGGAAGCGCCCTGGATCAGCGGAAGCGCGTATTTCACATAGCCCTCGCCGATGTTGGTGCCGTTATCTGTGATCCACTCTGCAGGGAAAGGTTTTTCCTTGTTGCAGACTTCGTTCACGTCGGTGAGCTGATAGGAGATCCGGTACTCGTCGCCCGGCTCCCGGATGAAAGCGACCATCATACCGGTCTTTCCTTCCAAAGCAGCCTTTGCAGCCACAGAACCGGCCATGGCAGCTTCTTCAATGTCTGTAGCGGAAGCGAGAGAAGCGCCACATCTTTGAATAATACTAAATTCCAGAGAACGGACCTTGACGGAGAGCTTCTCACCAATGACTTCGGAGAGATATTTACCGCTTCCTGTAAGTTTCTTGTGGCCGAAGCTATCTACCGCTCCGTCAGCACCTCCGCCATACTCGCAGATAAACTTACCGTTCTTGTCCGCAATGCCTTCAGAAATGCAGACCACTACATTATTTGTCTTTTCCAGACATTTCTTGACGTCAGCCAAACACTGATCCATCTCAAAAGCAGTCTCAGGCAGGTAGATCAGATGAGGAGCGTCTCCTTCGAACTTTCTTGCCAGAACAGAGGCGGCGGTCAGCCAGCCGGCGTGGCGTCCCATGATTTCCACCACAGTTACACAGGGAGCGGCATAGACGCCGGCATCCAGAGCGCATTCGCGAACAGTGGTAGCCACATATTTGGCAGCGCTGCCATAACCGGGAGTATGGTCCGTGATGATCAGATCGTTGTCGATGGTTTTGGGAACGCCCATGAAAATCATGTCAGTCCCCACCTTTTCGCCATAACGGGACAGCTTGGAAACGGTGTCCATAGAGTCGTTTCCACCAATATAGAAGAAATAACCGATGTTCATCTCTTCAAATTTTTTAAGAAGAGTCGGATATACCGGATCATTCAAATCCTCCGGCAATTTGAACCGGCAGGATTTTAAGTAAGAAGCGGGAGTGGTCTGCAAAATCTCCAGTTCCTCTTTGCTCAGATCAGAAAGAACCGTGGTTTTGCCGGCCAGGAAACCTTCAATCCCGTTTACCATACCATAAATTTTATCAATCTTTTCAGAACCCAGGAAACCGGTCACAACTCCATAGAGACTGGAATTGATCACGGAAGTAGGGCCGCCGGACTGTCCGACAATGACATTTTTTTTGCTCATGTGAAATCTCTCCTTTACGTTGACATGTCAAAATAACATACTGCTGTAATGGCCAGATGGCCATACTGGAATACCCGAAGGGTACATATCGATAAAATTCTATACCAAAAACTATGTTTTGGCAAGGGTTTTCTTTTGTTGACACCAATGTCAAATATGCCTATAATGAAAAGGCGGAGAACCTCTTTAAGACTAGGATTCCGCCGAGGAGGATATGACATTATGGAGAAAATCAAAATGCAAAAGCCCATCGTGGAGATGGACGGAGACGAAATGACCCGCGTTTTGTGGAAGATGATCAAGGAGGAGCTTCTGCTTCCCTTTGTGGAACTGAAAACAGAATATTACGATCTGGGGTTAAAGCACCGGGATGATACGGAGGATCACGTGACGGAGGCAGCGGCCAGGGCTACGAAAAAACACAAAGTGGCGGTCAAATGCGCTACCATTACCCCCAATGCAGACCGGGTAAAAGAATATGGCCTCAGAGGAATGTGGAAAAGCCCCAATGGAACCATCCGGGCGATTCTGGACGGTACGGTGTTTCGGGCGCCAATCATTGTGAAAGGGATTGAACCCTATGTAAAGACCTGGAAAAAACCCATCACCATTGCGAGACATGCCTACGGCGATGTATATAAGGCGACGGAAATGAAAATTCCCGGTCCCGGTACCTGCGAGCTGGTTTACAGAGACGGAAGCGGGACAGAAACCAGAGAGCTGATTCATGAATTTAAGGGGGCGGGAATCCTTCAGGGTATGCACAATTTAAACGGATCGATTGAGAGCTTTGCCCGATGCTGCTTTAATTTTGCCCTGGATACGAAGCAGGATCTCTGGTTTGCTTCCAAAGATACGATTTCTAAGAAATATGATCATACCTTTAAGGACATTTTTCAGGAGATTTATGAGAAAGAGTATGAAAACAGGTTTCAGGAAGCTGGAATCACTTATTTTTATACCCTGATTGACGATGCGGTGGCCCGAGTGATTAAATCAGAGGGCGGCTATATTTGGGCCTGCAAAAATTATGACGGGGATGTGATGAGCGACATGGTGGCGACGGCGTTCGGCTCTCTGGCGATGATGACCTCCGTGTTAGTCTCCCCAGATGGCGATTATGAGTACGAAGCAGCTCACGGCACCGTGCAGCGCCATTATTACAAGTATCTGAAAGGAGAATCCACTTCCACCAATTCTGTGGCGACGATTTTTGCCTGGAGCGGAGCTTTGAGAAAGCGGGGAGAACTGGATGGAAATCAGGCGCTTATAGAGTTTGCGGACAGACTGGAGCGCGCCACGATCGATGTCATCGAAGGAGGAACAATGACAAAGGATCTGGCCATGATGACTACGATTCAGAATCCTCATGTGGCAGAAAGCGGAGAATTTATTCGGGCCATTCGGGCAAAACTGGAAGTATAAGACTCTCTTTGCCTCTGACCGGGACCGTTTTTGTTTTCTCAGAATACTATATCATTAGGGAATGCTACCATCGACTGACAAGAAGATACACGTTTCAGGCTGTATGATTTGTCGGCAGCCATGTATGTTTTTGTCCATCGATGGGAAAGGGCGGATATATGCCTTGTGGGCAGACGCTGTCTGTCAGAGCATGGATATAGAAAAGGGAAACGGGAGGCGGAACGTGAACCGGGTACGTCAGTTAATTGGTATGGAAGGGACCGGCGGATGCAGATTTACGGGACGGGGGGTCGCAGTTGCGGTTCTGGATACGGGGACCTATCCTCATCCAGACTTCGGGCGACGCCTTATGATATTTAAGGATATATTGAACGGAAGAAGATCCCCTTATGACGACAATTCTCACGGAACTCATGTGATGGGAGTTTTGGGAGGAAGCGGAGAATCTTCTGACGGACTTTATGCTGGAGTGGCGCCGGAGTGCAACCTGATCGGCATCAAGGTACTTGACAGCCGCGGAAACGGATCGGTGACGAACCTGTTGAAAGGGCTTAAATGGTTAAGAGAGAACAAGGAAAGATATGGAATCCGGATTGTAAATATTTCCGTGGGTTCTGTTCCAAGACGGGAGACGGGAGAGGCTTCCGCTCTGATTCGGGGAGTCGAAGAAGCATGGGCAGATGGACTGGTGGTGGTGGTCGCTGCCGGAAACGAGGGGCCGTCGGCTCACTCTGTGACGACTCCGGGAATTAGCCGGAAGGTGATTACGGTAGGCTCTTCCGACGATCATCATGCGGTGGAGGTCTGCGGGACCTCCATGATCCACTATTCCGGAAGAGGACCTACAGGAGGCTGTGTCTGCAAGCCGGATCTGGTGGCGCCGGGAGCTTCAGTGGTTTCTTGCAATGCCATGAGTCGCCGGGATAATCGGCTTTACGGTGTCAAAAGCGGGACTTCTATGGCTACTCCCGTAGTATCCGGGGCCCTGGCTTTGCTTCTCCAAAAGGAGCCGGATATGACGCCGAAAGAGGTAAAACTGAGATTGATGGAGCGGGCTGTGGATCTGGGGCTTCCCAAAAACCAGCAGGGTTGGGGAATGCTCCATGTGGGCAGACTGTTGGAAAGCGAAAAGTGACAGATAAAGGAAGCTGACAGAAAGGAGACATTATGAGAAAAAAAAGGCAGATTGCAATTTGGATGCTTGTGGTAGCCCTGGTGGCGGGAATGGTTTCCGGTTGTGGAAAGAAAGAAGAGGAGAAGGTGGAGACTGTACCTAGCACGGAGGCGACCCAGGCGCCTACCACGGCAAAGGAGCTTGTGACACGGGCAAGGGATACTCTTTCTTCAGCAGCTTCCGTAAAAGGGAAATTGTCCATGGAAATGGTGATGGATTACAAGGCGCAAGGGGTAGAAACCACGCTGGAATATACCATGAAACAGACTGTGGAAATGGTCAGAGAGCCGGAAGCAGTCCACATGACCGGCACAGTGGATATCAATCTGGCTGGACTTACAATGGATACGGAAACTTATACAGTCATAGAGGACGGACAGTATGTGACCTATACAGGAATTAGCGGTCAGTGGACGAGACAGGCGGAAGAGGCCGGAGCAGGCGAGCAAGGAGCCGCATTCAATGCGGCAAAGACAGTGGAACTGCTTTTAAAAACGCCGGATGCACTGAGTCTGGAAGAAGTGGAGACGGAAGGCGGACAGACTCTTTATAAAATCACGGGTGTGGTGACCGGAGAAGATCTGTCTGGGCTTATGCAGGCAGCCGGAAATCTGATAGAAGAGGATGCAGATGCTTACAAAGCTCTGGAGGCAAACGTTACGCTTCTGGTAGACGGGGGGACCGGCCTTCCGGCAGAAATTTCCATGGATTTTACAGACAGCTACAATACGCTAATGCAGGCGAACAAGGAGATTCATGGGTTTGACGAAGTGAAGATCACTGCTTTTTCGCTTACCATGTCTGATTATGAAGTGGACTGTGTGGCAGAGATTACAGTGCCGGAAGATGTCAAGACAAAAGCGGCCGTTACGGAAGAAGTGGAGACAGTTCCGGAAGAGACGGCAGATCCGGAAGAACCGGAAAGCGAAGATCTCGAAATTACACAGAATGAAAAAGGGGAATATATTCTGGAGACAGGATGGGAGGACAGCACGGCAGTCATTGCCTGTCCGGATGGTTTCGTCTACAACGAGAGTTCCGAGAAGAGCTGGCTTGGATTTGACAGAAAAGAACATGACGATGTCCATGATGTCTCTCTGGTATATCACCTTTATCACATCGATGAAAATTATGGGGAAGCAGATATCGCTCAGATCCAGGAAACTTCGTATACGTATATGTCCGGATCGGGAGATTATGCGGAAGTTTCTTTTGAACCGGTTCAGACAGTGACCGCGGCCGGAAAGACGATTTCCTATACGAAACTTTCCTATATCTATATGGGAACCATTTACTGCGAGGAGTATAATTCTTGGACAGTGCTGCCGGATGGCAGAATGATTCAGTGTACGATAAAGGAGGAGAGCAGGGAAGAACCTTGCGATAAGATAAACGTGGATTCCATATTTGAGACAGCCTTTGCGGCAGTGAAGGAGTCCTAGATAGATCCCAAGTAGCGGAGCTTTCTAACAGTTCTGGCTTAGAAAGAGTCTCTGTTCTTCCTGCTTTTCACCTGAAAAGAAAGGCGGGCGCTTGGTCCTTTCCGAAACTGGGACCAGGCGCCCGCCTTTTGTATTATGCGTTATATGGCCAGCTCTTCCCACCGTTCATAAAGGAGGGAAAGTCTGGCTTCCAGCTCTTCTTTTTCTTTTGTGAGTTTCAAGAGCTCGCTCATATTCGTACAGATTTCAGGGGAAGCCGCCAGGTCGTCGATTTCGGCGTTTCGTGCTTCCAGAGTAGCGATCTCTTCCTCTGTTTTTTTCAGTTCATTCAGGCGTTTCCGTTCTCTGGCCTTTTCTTCCTTCTGCGCCTGCCAGTCTGTACGGGTGCTGGTGGTCTCTCCCTCCCTTGCAGACAGGGCAGTATCCTCCAGGGATTTGGCATAGACCGCAGTCAGGGCTTCCCGTTTTTCCAGATAGTAATCATAATTTCCAATATAATTGACAAAGGTCTGGCCTGTCAGATCCAGAATCCTGGTGGCGGTCCGATTGATGAAATACCGGTCGTGGGAGACATAGAGCACCGTTCCTGTGTAGTTGTTCAGCGCGTCCTCCAGAATTTCCTTGGAGACGATATCCAAATGATTGGTAGGCTCGTCCAGGATCAAAAGATTGCTTTCAGAGAGCATCAGTTTGGCCAGGGATACGCGTCCCCGTTCTCCTCCGCTTAAGTCGCCGATCCGTTTAAATACTTCTTCTCCGGTGAAAAGGAAGGCGGCCAGAACGCTGCGCACCTGAGTGTTATCCATCTGAGGATAGGCGTCCTGCAATTCATCAAATAAGGTCTTTTCCATATGAAGAACCTGCTGCTCCTGGTCGTAATAGCCGATTTTCACACGAGTGCCCAGGCGAATATCTCCTCGATCTGCCTCAAGAAGGCCATTGATAATTTTTAAGAGAGTGGTTTTTCCGGCGCCGTTGCTTCCGATAACAGCGACCCGCTCTCCCCGTTTGATTTCAAAGGAAACATCGGAGAAGAGTAAATGGGGACCGAAGGATTTTTTCAGGTTTCGGACCGTCAGTACATCGTTTCCGCTCATAATCTGAGGTTCCAGACGGATATGCATAGCCTGAGCGGCCTCCGTCGGTTTGTCCACCCGCTCCATCTTAGAAAGAAGTTTTTCCCGGCTTTCGGCCCGGCGGATGGATTTTTCCCGGTTAAAGGAGCGAAGTTTTCGGATAACCTCCTCCTGATGACGGATTTCAGCCTGCTGGTTTAAATATTCCTTCATCTGTGCTTCTCGCAGCATGGCCCGTTTTCCGGCGTAGTCCGTATAGTTACCGGAAAATACGGAAAGGCGACCCTGATCGATCTCAATGATTTTTGTTACGACCCGGTCCAGAAAATACCGGTCGTGGGCGACGATCAGAACGCTTCCCGGATAGTTTAAAAGATAAGTTTCCAGCCAGGCAATCGAAGCCATATCCAGATGATTGGTGGGCTCGTCCAAGAGAATGATGTCCGGTTTGGAGAGAAGAAGCCGTCCAAGATAAACTCTTGTTTTCTGGCCTCCAGACAGGGTAGCCAACTGCTTTTGAAAATCCTCCTCCGAAAATCCAAGTCCTTTTAAAACTCCGGTGATTTCACTTTTCCAGGCGTATCCGTCTTTCTGTTCAAACTGATGGCTAACGTTTGCATAAGTGTCCATCAGGCGGGTCAGCTCTTCCCCCTCGGCCTGATTCATGGCCTGTTCCAGGTCTCTCATACGAATTTCCAGCTCAATGACTTCCTTTTTGACCTCCAAAAGCGTGTCATAGATGGTCTGACCGGAAGCCAGTTCCTGGTGCTGAGCCAGGTACCCCAAAGTTTTATCTTTGGCCAGAGACACGGTTCCGTGATCGGCCGGAAGCTCTCCGGTGATGATTTTTAAGAGGGTAGACTTTCCGGCGCCGTTGATACCGACGATGGCGGCCTTTTCCCGGTCCTCTATATGGAAAGAGCCGTTCTCTAAGATGGAAACGTCTCCAAAAGCTTTGCTGATTTGATGGCAGGACAGTATCATGATCTTTCCCCTTTCCAAGAGCCCTGTGACAGAAGCTCTGTTATGGCCGAAGGGCCAATCAAAGACTATTGTAACGGGAGGAAAGAAAATTGTCAAAGCCATTTGACAAGAAAGTGCAGGGCGTCTATAATAAATAAGGAATACCCTCAGGTATTAAGCGCGTTATATGGTAGAGAATCAGGGGTAAATTCAAAAAGATAAGGTGAACAGTGTGGAACGGAAAGAAATATCCAATGCGGTCATTAAACGGCTTCCCAGATATCACAGATACCTGGGAGAACTGCTGGAAAACGGAGTGGAGCGGATCTCTTCCAATGATCTGAGTGAAAAGATGAATGTGACTGCTTCTCAGATCCGGCAGGATCTGAATAATTTCGGCGGTTTCGGGCAGCAGGGTTATGGCTATAATGTAGAATATCTGTACAATGAAATTGCAAAAATTCTTGGGATTGATCGTCCCAATCATATGATTATCATTGGCGGCGGCAATTTTGGACAGGCGCTGACAAATTATTCAAACTTTGAACGGAGAGGATTTATCATTCAGGCGATTTTTGACATCAGCCCGGAGCGCATTGGGAAAAATGTCAGAAATATCCCGACACTGGATATGAAGGAGCTGGAATCATTTCTTTCCGGACATGAGATTGATATTGCCGTACTTACGATTCCAAAGAATGCGGCTCAGGAGGTGACAGACCGACTGGTGGCATGCGGGATTCGGGCCATCTGGAATTTTGCCCATCTGGATCTTACGGTGCCTGACGAGGTAGTCGTGGAGAATGTTCACCTGTCGGAAAGTCTGATGCAGCTTTCCTATCGGATTTCAGAAAAACGAGATCAGGAATAACTGGATTCCCCTGTCATTTTGACGGGGAATTTTGCTGTTTTCTGTGACAAGTAGTCCATATTGGGCCGGAAATGAAACACGCCTTTTCAGGAAATATGTCCAGTAATCAGAGTACAGGACACAGGGGGCGAAAGAGGGACAACAGTATGCAGATGCTTTTAAATGGTGCACAGATGAAAGCTGTAGACCGTTATAATATAGAAGAAATCGGGATTCCGTCTGTCGTACTTATGGAGCGGGCGGCCCTGGCTGTGGCAAAAGAAGCAGAGCGGATTTGTTCGCCAGGGGATTTCGTACTTTTGGTATGCGGCAGGGGAAACAACGGCGCAGACGGTATGGCTGTAGCCAGAATGCTTACGCTTCATGGGAGAAAAGTGGAAGTTTTGCTTTTCGGAAGGAAGGAGCGGGCCACAGAGGAAAACCGGTTGCAGGAAAAAATCCTCCAAAAACTGGAAGTCCCAGTAAACACAGTGGACATTTTTTCAGAATATCCTATAAGAGGAGGGTACCGTCTAGTGGTGGACGCTCTTTTTGGCATTGGGCTATCCCGCCCTCTGACTGGAGAAGCAAAAGAAGCCGCACGGTGGATCAATCAGGTGAAGGACACAGGCGTCCCTGTGCTTTCTGTAGATATTCCGTCAGGGATCTCGGCAGATACGGGGCAGGTTTTGGGCGCTTCGGTGAGAGCCGACGTGACGGTGACGTTCGGTTATGAAAAGCTTGGGACCATCCTTTATCCAGGGACCCTTTATGCGGGACGGCGTGTGAGGGCCGACATCGGCTTTGTGGAGCCATCCAGTATGGAAGGCGTGGCCAGAAGTTTCTTTCCCGGGGAAAAGGGATGCCTTCCCGGTCGTCTGGCTGATGGAAATAAGGGGACCTTTGGGCGGGTGTTTCTGGCGGCCGGAAGCGACGGAATGAGCGGAGCTGCTTTCTTAAGTGCGAAAGCCGCTGCAAAAAGTGGAGCGGGCCTTGTGCAGATATACACAGTAAAAGAGAATGTACCGGTCTTACAGACATTGTTGCCGGAGGCCATCGTCACAGCCTTTTCTCCCGGAGAGGAAGAGATGCGGGAGGAATCAGGACAGGAAGAGATTCATCGGGAGCCTGTCCGGACCACTCTTGACCGGGCTTCCGTTCTGGTGGCTGGACCGGGGCTTTCTGTAAAACCTTATGCAAGACGTCTCCTAAAAAGGCTTCTTGAGGAAAGAAAAGCCCGCCAGATTCCCTGTGTGCTGGACGCAGACGCCTTGAATCTTATGGCGAAAGACAGAGCGCTTCTCCATACTCTGGATGAAAAGGTCCTGGTGACTCCTCATATGGGAGAGATGGCAAGACTTACGGGAAAATCCATTGGAGAGCTGAAAGAAGATCCCATCAGAGCCGCCGGAGAATTTTATAAAAGGTATGGAGCAGTCTGTATACTGAAGGATGCCAGGACGACGGTGGTATCCGGAAAAGGCACTTACGTGAATCTTTCCGGCAACGACGGTATGGCGACGGGAGGTTCCGGGGACGTTTTAAGCGGGATTTTAGGAGGCCTTTTGGCAGGAGGAATGAAACCGGCCGACGCAGCGGAGACGGGCGTCTATCTTCACGGGTTGGCGGGAGAGAGGGCTGCAAAGCGTCTGGGACGACGGGCCATGCTGGCGGGAGATCTCCTGGAAGCAGTCGGAGAGGTACTCCTTGACTGGGAGTGAGGTGCTCCGCTAGGGTTGGCAGGAAAAGCTTCTGAGGGAAGAGGATGGGAGCCGGTTTTTGGAAAAAAGCCGGAAGAAACAGAGGCGTGGGAGGATAAGACATGAAAGACTATAGTCGTGTCGCGGCTTTCATCGATTTGGATGCCGTCTGTGAGAACTTAAAGGCACTGAAGAAAAATACAAGGCCGGGGACGAAGCTTTGCGCAGTTTTGAAGGCAGACGGATATGGACACGGAGCAGTACCCATTGCGAGACAGATTCACGGACTGGTGGACTTTATGGCTTCGGCAACGGTAGAAGAAGCTTTTAATCTGCGGCAAAACGGAATCGAAAAGCCGGTGCTGGTACTGGGGTATACTCAGGAAGAGGCTTTTTCGGAAGCCATCCTGGAGGGAATCCGTCTGACAGTCTATGATCTCGAGACAGCAGTGAAAATTTCGGAGGCGGCAAAGGGACTGGGAAAGACAGCGTTCGTTCATATCAAGGTGGAGACGGGGATGAACCGGCTGGGATTTCAGCCGGGAAAGGATTCCCTGGATGCAGTGGAACAGATCCGCAGACTTCCCGGTATCTACATAGAGGGGATGTTTAGCCATTTCGCAAGGGCGGATGAGGCGGACAAAAAACCTTCAGAAAAACAGTACCTCGTATTTTCAGAGTTTGTGAAAGAACTGGAAAACCGGGGGATTCAGATTCCGGTGAAACATATGGGGAACAGCGCCGTGATCATCGATCTGCCTCGTTATGATGTGGATATGGTACGGGCAGGGATTGCCCTTTACGGGATGTATCCGTCCCCGGAAGTGGACCGGGAACAGGTGTCCCTTCTGCCGGCGCTCCGGCTGGTATCCCGGGTGATCTTTGTAAAGACCATTGAAGCAGGAGAGGCCGTCGGCTATGGTGGAACCTTTGTGGCAGAGAAAAAAACCAGACTTGCCACAATCTCCGCAGGCTACGGGGACGGATATCCCAGGAATCTTTCCGGCAGAGGATATGTTTTTCTCCACGGAAAGCGGGCGAAAATCGCCGGAAGAGTCTGTATGGATCAGTTTATGGTGGACGTGACTGACATCGAAGGCGTGAGAGTTGGAGATGAGGCGGTTCTTGTGGGACGCGATGGAGAAGGGCTTGTTTCCGTAGAGGAACTTGCACAACTGGCCGGAACGTTCAACTATGAGTTTGTCTGTGGACTTGGAAAACGGATTCCGAGAATTTATACCAGGGGAGGAAAGATTGTCGGACAGAAAGATTATTTTCATGATACATATCAGCGCTTAGATTGCAGATAAGGTTTCGCAGATAGAAAGGCGACCTTCTGGCAGTTTGTAGCGGGCCCTCCTGCAACGCGCAGATCGCCATCCGGCGTTTCATAAGGAACGTATAACCGAAGAAACATTGGAAATACTTAAAAAGAACCACCAATGCAGAATCGGAGTGTGAAAGGAAAATGATTAGGAGAGGCGATATCTATTATGCAGATCTGAGGCCGGTTATCGGTTCGGAACAGGGCGGAGTTCGTCCAGTTCTGATCATTCAGAATGATACAGGGAACAAACATAGTCCCACAGTCATCTGTGCGGCCATTACTTCCAGGATGAACAAGGCGAAGCTGCCGACGCATGTGGAACTGAAGGCAGACCGTTGTCAGATGGTCAAGGATTCCGTGATTCTTTTAGAGCAGCTTCGGACCATTGACAAGCAGAGGCTGAAGGAGAAAATCTGTCATCTGGATGAGGGACTTTTGGGAAAGGTAAATACGGCATTGCTTATCAGCCTCGACCTGTTTACATAGGTCTTAGGCAAAAGAAAAAGGAGTTGGAAAAGAAACATGGACGACGGGTATTCGCCCTGGAGTTTGCTTTTATTGTTGGGAATCATTGGGATTGAAACGATTCTTTATGGATTTGAGGCGGCGATTCACGAGCTGTCGGTCACAGAACTTCAAAAACGGAAGGAGGAGGGGGACAAACGGGCCGCGGGAATTTTGCGTATGCTTGGCAAGTCCTTCACCTATTCTTCTGTGGTTCTAATTGCCGCTACCTTAAACGGGCTTCTTGGGGGAGCGATGCTTCTCAGGCAGGGGCAGCTCTTTTTATTACATAGTTTGTTTGGAAACAGGCCGGAAGAGGGATGGAAAAGCCTTGTGCTTCTGCTGGTGTCCGCCGTGTTTTTACTTGTGGTGCTGGTTACTGGAATGGTATCCGCAAAACGGATTGCCAGGAAATACGCCTATGGATGGGCATACCGACTTCTTCCCGTGGTGAGATTGGTATCCCTGCCTTATTATCCTCTTGCCTGTCTGGCCGGAGCGGCCTCCCGTCTGATTGCCGGTATTTTTAAAGCCGGACCGGGAACAGAGACGGAGAACGTGACGGAAGAAGATATTATGACCATGGTCAACGAGGGGCATGAGCAGGGAGTGATTGAAGCCAGCGAGGCGGAGATGATCACCAATATTTTTGAGTTTGACGACAAGGATGCCGGGGATATTATGACGCACAGGACCAATATTACGGCCCTCAGCGAGGAACTGACTCTGGACGAAGCCTTGGAAATTATGCTGGACGGAAGCAATTCCAGATACCCTGTCTATAAAGAAAATCTGGACGACATTACCGGGATTATCCATCTAAAGGACGCAGTGCTCTACCAGAAGCGGAAAGGTCTTGGAGAACGGAAGCTGAAAGAGCTTGGAGGACTTCTGAGGAGGGCGCCTTTTATTCCGGTGACGAGAAACATACGGAAGTTATTTGAAGTTATGCGTTCCAGGAAGATCCAGATGGTAATCGTCGTCGACGAGTATGGTCAGGTGGAAGGGCTGATTACCATGGAAGATATTCTGGAGGAGATTGTCGGGAATCTTCTGGATGAATACGATGAGGAAGAGGTTTTTATCCGGAAACAGGGGGAAGGATGGCTGATGAAGGGAGTTACGCCGCTTTCTGAGGTGGAAGAACTTTTGGATCTGGATTTTGAGGAAGAGGACTACGATACTCTGAACGGCTTTCTGATCTCGAAGCTGGACCGGATTCCAACGAAGGAGGAGCGGCCGGATATAAGTTACGGAGGGTTTCGTTTCCTGGTTCTTCAAGTGGAAAACAAAATGATCGGACTGGTCCGGGTGGAGAGACTTTTGGAGAAAGAAGAGTATGAATAAGAAGATACAATCGATTTTTGCCGATCCGGTTTTTCTTCGAAAAACCGTCATGATCGCAGTGCCTGTGGCTGCACAGGCACTTTTAAATACCATAACAAACATGGTGGATACCATGATGATCGGGACTTTGGGAGAAACGGTTATCGCCGGCGTGGGTCTCGCCAACAAGGTATTTTTTGTGTTCAATCTGCTGGTTTTTGGGATTGCCAGCGGCGCTTCTGTTTTAAGCGCCCAGTTCTGGGGAAAGCACGATGCAAAAAATATCCGGAAGGTTCTGGGGCTTTCTCTGTTTTTGGGACTTTTTGGCTCTCTGTTTTTTGTGCTACCTGGTTTTTTTGCACCGAAAGTGGTGATGAGGATTTTTACAGACAGCCCGGCTTCTTCCGGGGCAGGGGCCGAGTATCTGAGGCTTGTATGTTTAAGTTATCCCTTTGCTGCCGTCACCAACATTTATGTGGCGGTTATGCGTTCCATGGGGAGAGTAAAAACTCCTGTAGTGACCAGCCTGATTGCCATATTTGTCAATATCTTTTTAAATTACACACTGATTTTCGGACATTTCGGGGCGCCGGCCCTGGGAGTTACTGGCGCGGCTATTGCGACGCTTACGGCCCGCATGGTGGAAATGACCTGTATTTTTATTTATACGTATGGCTGGAAAACAGAGCTTGCTGCTGGTTTGTCTGATTTTTTTGGATATTCGACCCCATTGCTTAAGGAATATGTACGGACATCCCTTCCTGTTATCGGCAATGAATTTATGTGGGGACTGGGAGTAACCATGTACTCTCTGGCCTATGGGAGAATGGGAGATACGGCGGTGGCGGCCATTACCATTTCTCAGACTATCCAGGATATGATTCTGGTGTTTTTTCAGGGAATCGCGGCTGCCGCTACAGTGATTCTCGGGAATGAGCTTGGCGCAGGCAGGTTAAAGGATGCGAAGGAGGATGCTTCCAGACTTTTATGGTTGCAGATGCTCCTTTCTCTGGTACTTGGAGTGTTCTGTATCCTGACCAGAAATCTGCTGGTCAGTATTTATGACGTATCGGACATGGTATTTCAGGAAGCCACTCTTTGCATGCTGGTATACGGACTGTTCCTGCCCTTTAAGATGACCAACATTGTGAGTATTGTGGGAGTGTTGCGAAGCGGCGGTGATACCAGGTTCTGCCTTCTTCTTGACAGCGGCAGTGTCTGGCTGATTGGCGTGCCGATGTCTTTCCTGGGGGCTCTGTTTTTCCGCCTGCCCATCCATTTGGTTTTTGCTATGACTCTGATGGAGGATGTGGTGAAATTTTTTATCGCTTATTGGAGATACAAAAAGATGCAGTGGCTGAAAAACCTGACGACAGGAATCTGAAAAATGCAGGAACTTGGGGGCGGCTGCTACTTGTCAGAAAGACGAAAAAATGTTAGAATTAAAATCTGAAAAGGAGAGATTGGTATGTCAGGACATTCTAAATTTGCAAATATCAAACATAAGAAAGAAAAGAACGATGCGGCAAAGGGAAAGATTTTCACGGTGATCGGCCGTGAGATCGCTGTAGCGGTCAAAGAGGGCGGGGCAGATCCGGCCAACAACAGCCGTTTGAGGGATGTGATTGCCAAGGCAAAGGCCAATAACATGCCCAATGATACCATTGAGAGAGGAATCAAAAAAGCGGCGGGCGATGCGAACTCTGTGAATTATGAGAGTATTACTTATGAAGGCTATGGTCCGAACGGCATTGCCATCATTGTGGACGCGCTCACGGACAACAAGAACCGGACAGCTTCCAATGTCCGCAATGCTTTCACCAAAGGCGGCGGAAATGTGGGGACAACCGGATGTGTGTCCTTTATGTTTGACAAAAAGGGGCAGATCATTATCGACAAGGAAGAGTGCGAGATGGATGCTGACGACTTGATGATGATGGCTCTGGACGCCGGCGCTGAGGATTTTTCCGAGGAGGAGGACAGTTTTGAGATCACCACGGCCCCTGAGGATTTCAGCCAGGTCAGAGAAGCCCTGGAAAAGGAGGGCCTTTCCATGGCGAGCGCTGAGGTGACCATGATCCCTCAGACCTGGGTATCCCTCTCTGACGAGCAGGACATCAAGATGATGAACCGGATTTTGGACCTTCTTGACGAGGACGACGACGTTCAGGAAGTGTACCATAACTGGGAAGAGTAAAGGCGGTTTCCCCGGCAGAGCCGGGAAACCC
>JAAWAV010000027.1 GCA_022792335.1 Lachnospiraceae bacterium | reverse complement strand
ACGGGCGGGGGCGCTTCTGGTCACGATGTCCAGAACACATACAAAAACACCGCTCCGATTTTGTTGGAAGCGGTGCTTTGTGTAAGGTTGACAGCCTATTATGTTATTAGTTTTCTGTTTCCCTTTGTCAAGAGAAGATACGTTTTTAACATTATAAGGCCTCTCCTGCCACCACTCAAGTTCATCCTTTACATTTACATCTGACGTCGGCAGATTTTGTGAAATTTTTTGAATGTCAAGCCCCCAAAGTCTCTTCGGTTCCTGAAAGTTAAACCAAAGCTCCATAAACGCATTGATTTTTTGCTTGCTTCCATAGAGAAGCTTCTCATTCGTTGTACCATCTATAACATAGCAGGTGAGCTCGTTTTTCAAGTATTCATGAAATTCTTTATATACGTCCAAAATTTCCTGTACACGCTCTCTGCGTTTTCTAAAATGTTCTCTGTTTCTTCTAAAAATATATAAATTCATCAACTCACCATGTTCCTTATCCCAACGCTTCCGTCCCAGCATCTGGATGAACATCTCTTTTGTATCAGCAAAAATAGCCATATTTCTTAATTCGCTATCATGAAATGAAACCCCATTGTCCATAACTGAAGTTGAGATTACTACTTTTTCTTTTGCATAGCTTTCCGTTACAATATCATCTACACTCGCTTCTGCCTGAGCGTCCTGTGCAAAATCAGCATTTATAAAAACAACTTCTTTTTCGGGCAAAACTCCTCTTTTCTGCTTCTCATCTTTGCCTTCAGAAACATCTTCTTCGGTTAATAGTCTCTTTAAATCCCTTCCCATTTCAAGACTGTCAACAAATATAAGCCATTTATTCCCTCTGTCGCCTACAGTTTCCTTAATACATGCAACCAGCATTTCCAGATCAGCAAGTGGCTCAATGTTTAGATTCCGATAATCAATATTCATTTCATAAATTTTTTTATCATGAGGCATGTATCTCGCTTTCATATTTTGTACCTCCTCCATACCCCGTAAAAAATTTGCTGGTCGATTTATAATCAATTCTCTTACCCTATCTACCGTTGCAGACATAAAGACCTCGATTTTCCCCGCAAATAGCCTACGTAAACAATCATAGGATAATTCCGTATTTGTATTAAATGTGGAATCTGTATAAAAATAATGGCATTCGTCATAAACCACCCATGAAAATTTTTCTAAAAAATGAATAATATTCTCAAAGTTCTTCTTAAGCCCTCTTTCGATATTTTGATATGTCGTAATCGTAATATAATCTTCAATCACGTCTCCTTTATCATCAAAATCCTCAAAAATTTTGTTTTCAACTTCTTTTAAGTCTTTTTCCAATTGTTTTTTCAGAACCACACGATTAACAAGATAAAGGACCCTTTTATGTTCTTTTTCAATATTTTGCTTAATTATGTACTTTAAAAGGTTATGAGTCACAAAGCGCGATTTACCAGAACCTGTCGGCGCTTTGATAAAATAAGCATATCCATTTGGCCACTCCTGATATTCTTTCCCTATTTTATCCGCCACATATCTTTTATTTTCTGAAGTCTTCTCCGGTTGATTTACCATATTTTCATCAGAGTGAGAAGGCTGTTCAATGGTAACACGAGTGAGCCGATCACCAAATGGATTACTTTCTTCCGATGTTTCTTCACCTGGCAATTCAGCCTCCCACCTATAGGGTGGATTCTGTGGATTTATACACTGGCCCGTCACGATTTCAGAAATTTTCCTTTTCATTTTTCTCCTCCTGTAATACGACAATTCAACAATTACTGATATGGAAAATGGAAAGTATGTTTTATATAAATTTTTCCATTTTCCATTAATCTATAAATTTTTAAATATATCGTATGATCTTCTTCCCACATTTTCCAGTGTATCATCCAGGCAAGAAATTGCACAGACATTCAGATAAAAAATTTTTGGAAAATGGAACTATAACTAATATAGGACTCTTCCATTTTCCAAAAATTTGCCTCTCTTAAAAACCCCCTTTCAAAGCACCGAAAACAGGCAGAGCCATAGCGATCCGCTATGGCTCCATCACCTCTTCCAGTTCCTTTTTGATCTGTCTCCAAAAGCTTTCTGAAATCCTTGCTCTTCCTGATTCATAGGATTTATAGATGTTCAGAGAAATCTCCTTTTTCTTTGCAAACTCCCTCTGGCTTCCCCCTTCTTTTTCTCTCAGCCGTTTCAACAAAATCGGCACATCTTTGGTGTCTATGAATACATGGTACTCCGTACAGAAGTAATAAGGATCCAGTCCAAAATATTCTGCCATGCGCTTCAGCCAAGTGATATTCATGTGCTTTTCTAAAACTTTTCCTTTTGAATATTCTTGTATCACATCTTTGGAACAGCCTGCTGCTTTTGCCAGCTTTGGTATGGACGTTTTTGTCCTCTGCATCTGATAGCGCAGTCTTGCCGCTACAGAACGCTCCAGCGTTTCTTTTTCTTCAAACATCCCCCAAAAAACTTCACTTTTTCTGGTTAAGATTTCCCCCTCTGTTTCCACTACTCTACCATCGGCAAAACCACCCTCCTTTCTCTGATCAGCGGGCTGCTCCGCCCGGAATCCGGAGAAATTCGGTTGTTCGGAAAATCTCAGGGAACATCTGGAACCAATATTGGTTATATGCTCCAGAAAGACCACTTGTTTGAATGGCGTACTGTCTATGACAATGTCTTGCTCGGTCCGGAAGTCCGGCACAGTCTGAATCAGGATATCAAAAAACAGGTGGATTCCATGTTAGATACTTACGGGCTCTCGGCCTTTAAGTGCTCACCGCCTTCGGCTCTGTCCGGCGGTATGCGCCAGCGGGCCGCCCTCATTCGTACTCTGGCTCTGGAACCGGATATCCTTCTTCTTGACGAACCTTTTTCCGCTCTGGATTATCAAACCAGGCTGGAGGTAGGGGACGATATCGGAAGTATTTTAAGACGGGAAGGAAAAACTGCTGTTTTAGTCACCCATGACCTAGCAGAAGCCATCACCCTGGCAGATCGGGTGGTTATCCTTTCCCATCGTCCGGCCCGGGTCAAAAGGATCCTTCCTCTCCATTTTGACGAAGCTTTCGATTCTCCTCTGAAACGTCGAAGCGCGCCCTGTTTCAGTGAGTACTTTAACGAAATCTGGAAGGAGCTTAAATCCAATGGATAAATCCCTTTCCGCGGCTCAGGCTCATTACCTGAAAGCCCGTTCCCGCCACAGACATATGGTCCTGGCGGGACAAATTCTTTTGTTTTTCCTGTTTGTCGGTATCTGGGAGCTGACTGCCTATACTGGTATCCTCAACGATTTTATTTTCAGTAGTCCATCCCGCATGGTCTCCTGTTTCATCCAGATGACAAAAGACTTCAGCATCTTCGGACACATCGGCATTACACTGGCAGAAACAGTGGGGAGTTTCTTCCTCGTCATGGCCTGTGGCATCCTGATTGCTATGATACTCTGGCTGTTTCCCTTTCTGGCCGAACTTCTGGATCCCTATCTGGTTATGCTCAACAGCCTTCCAAAATCGGCCCTGGCTCCGGTACTTATCGTATGGCTGGGTAACAATGTAAAAACGATTGTCGTAGCAGCCGTTTCCGTAGCAGTTTTTGGATCGATCATGACTCTTCATACTGGTTTCAAACAGGTGGACTCGGATAAAATCCGTCTGATTTATACTCTGGGCGGAAACAAAAAAGACGTACTTTTTAAAGTCCTCATCCCAAGCTCCGTCCCTTTGATCATCAACAACATGAAAGTCAATATCGGTCTCTGTCTGGTGGGCGTCATTATTGGTGAGTTTTTGGCTGCAGACAAAGGACTCGGCTATCTGATTATCTATGGAAGCCAGGTATTTAAAATGGACATTGTCATGATGAGTATTGTCATTCTCTGCATTCTTTCCATGGGATTTTACCGGTTAATTTCTCTGCTGGAAAAGCATGCCCGAAAGGCGTAAGAATTTCTTTAAAAAAGAAGCCGCTGAAAAAGGAGTTTCTGTTTCCTTTTCCGTGGCTTCTTTTCCTTTACAGGGCAATGATCACGCCGCCGTCTCCGGCATACGTAGTACTGACTCCTGCAGTATTGACAATATAGACATCCTTTACTTTAATCAGACGGCAAATCTGATCTCTGACCTTCTTCGCCCGCTCCGGACAGTTGGTATGGGCAATGGCGAGAATCTTATTCTCTGCTTCCTTTGCCTCTTTCGCCACCCACTGGGACATCCTTACCAGGGCCTTATCAATTCCTCTCGCCTGGTCCAGCTTGATAATCACACCCTTATCTGCTCCCATAACTGGCTTAATATTCAAGACGGTAGCAAAAATCGCCTGAAGTCCTGTCAGACGTCCGTTCTTTTTCAAATAGTCCAGAGTTTCCAAAACAAAATAGGTTTTCATATTGTCCCGGAACTCAGATACTTCTCTCACAATCTCTGCAAAACTCTTTCCGGCCTCCGCAAGCTCTCGGATCTTCAAAGCAATTTTCACCTCACCCACAGCTGCCGAATCAGAACTAAACACCGCAATCTGCTTCGGTCCCTTTTCCTCCAGATAAAGGCTTCTTCCTAAAACGGCGCTGTTGTAGGTTCCACTCAGGTGCTGGGAGAGCGTCACAACAAAAATAGCCTCTGCATCACAGTCATAAGCATTTTTAAATGCTTCCGGCGAAGGACATGCTGTTTTCGGACACTCCGGTGTCGTCCGTACCAGCTCCAGATATTCTGCCTGATTAAACCCCTCGTCGTCTGTGATCATCCTCTCTCCCACCTGCAGCGTCAGAGGAATAATCTGAAAATGACTGTCCGCCTTCAATTCTTCTGTTAAATCGCAGCAGCTATCTACTACAATCTTGTAATTCATCGTTCTCCTCCTGCACTTCCCAACTACTTTTATTTGATCTATTAACTATTCTATGTAGTTTTCATTACCATATATAATAGCACAGGATATAGCGTTTGAAAAGGGGGTTCTGCAAAGTTCTTTAGTTTTCTCTCCAATATTCTGTCAGCAGCCTGGTCAGTGCCTCTTGATCTGAAAGAGCCATCAGTTCTCTGGCAGAATGCATTGCCAAAAGTGGAATCCCTACATCCACCGTATTCATAACTGCAAAAGAAGAGGCGATGGAACCCAAAGTGCTGCCGCTTCCAACATCAGAACGATTTGCGAACATCCCATAGGGAATCCCGTGCTTTTCACAGATGCTGCGAATAATACCAATCGCTTCTCCGTCCGTAGCATATTTTTGGCTGCTTTCTGTTTTGATAGCGACTCCGTCTCCCAGATATACCTGGTTGGTCGCGTCATTTTTCTCCGGCCGGTTCGGATGTACGCCATGGGCCACATCCACAGACAAAAGAAAACTGCGAAATCTGCTGTTCAAACAGTCCTCATCGCTGTAATGAAAAGAACGACAAATTTTTTCCATAATCAAAGACAAAAGTTCTGAGCCTGCCCCCTGCTTCGTCCGGCTACCCACCTCTTCATGATCAAAAAATGCCGCCAGATCGACGCCCTTTTGTCGTCCTTCGCTCTTAAGAAGGCCGTCTACACAGGCCTTTACAGAAGTCAGATTGTCAAGCCTGGGGGAAGAGAGAAACTCCCGGTTCAGTCCGATCAGCTCCGGTCCGTCACAATTATAGAGGGAGAGCTCGAAAAACAGAAGCTCCTCCGGCGCTGCCCCGGCTTCTTCTGCCAGCGCTTTTATAAAACCGTCGTTTTCTTTCAGATCCTTTTCTAATGCCCGACCTATCACAGGCATCATATCTGTCTGCTTATTCAGTTCCATCCCTTTATTCACATCCCGGTTCATATGTATGGCCAGATTGGGAATGGTGCAGATCGCCCGCCCAAAATCCACCAGTTTTCTTTTGGTAGAAAAACAGTTCTCTCCCTTAAGAGTCACTCGTCCGGCTGCCGAAAGGGGGCGATCCAACCAAGTATTTAAAATCGGTCCTCCGTAAGTCTCCACATTCAGCTTCCCATAAACCCCCTGAGACATATCCGGATCCATCTTCACCCGCATGCAAGGCCAATCCGTATGAGCCGCCGCTATGCGAAATCCCTGAAGTCTGCCAAACTCTGCATTCACCCGAAAAGCAAACAGCGAAGATTCATATGCCTTCACATAGTAGCCTCTGCCTCTCTCAAGCTGCCAACTCTCTGAAAGCTCCAACTCCTGATAGCCCGCCTGCTCAAACTCTTCAGCCGCCAGGCGGACTGTGTGGAAGGGAGAAACTCCGCCCTTCAGATAATGAAACAGACCTTCCGGTATGCTTTCTATCTTTTCCATCTTCTTCTCCTTTTCTTTCATCATAAAAGAAACTCCGTTTTGCCGAAATGAATATAAGGCACAGGAAACAGGACGCCAACTTATCAGGTTTTTTTCACAAATTCCTGGCTACATTTTGGACAGGTGATACAAATCTTTCCCTTCCCTCTCGGGACCCGTACCGTCTGTTTGCAGGAAGGACAGGTAAAATAGCGATGGCTCTTATCCTGACTTCTATTCTTTGCTTTGGCAAAGTACTTCCTCAGCCCTGCCGTACTGTTTAGATATCTTTGATTCTCCTGGGAGCGCTTTCTGATATTTCTGGAAAACATCCGAAAATAGGCAATCCCGATTCCTATCACCGTCATCCAGTAAAGAGACCAATGACGGACAAACAGGGAAATCACCAGCAAAACCAGTACGACCCCCATAATACATCTGTTAAGCGGATCCACTCCGTAACGTCCATACATAAAACGCGTCAGTTTCTCTCGAAATCTTCCCATGATCTTCTCTCCTGTCTACAGCCATTCTGATTCTAATGATCGAAAAGCTCGTTCTCTTGGCTTTTTTCATCATATTCTCTTTCCATAGCCCCGTCAAGAAAGTTACCGGAAACATTTCTGAATTTTTTATAAAGCTTGATTCCACATCCGCTTCCCTCTGCAATAAGTCCTCACTACAGAGTAGTCCTCCCCCAGTACTGTGATATCTGCGTCAAAACCTGCCGCCAATTTTCCTTTCCTCTTGTCGAGTCCCAGAAAACGGGCCGGATTGAGTGTGCAGGAATTGATAGCCGTATCAAAAGGTACCAGCGCTTCCTCTATAAGAACGCGAAGTCCCTCATTCATCCGCAGCGTACTCCCGGCAATGGTATCCGTTCCGGCAATTCTTGCAAGACCTTTTTCATCCACTTCCACCGACTGACCTCCCAAGGTATAACCGCCCCCTGAGGGACAGCCTTTTGCCCGCATGGAATCACTAATCATAATTCCATGATTTCGCCCTTTTTCATAAAAAAAGTTATTCAAAGCCGCCAGATGACAGTGAAGTCCGTCACAGATGATCTCTCCGTACAGGTCCCGAAACCGGAAAGCCGCCCCTACTAGCCCCGGCTTCCGGTGATGATAACCACTCATACCATTATAAACATGAGTCATGCCAGAAACTCCATTGGCCACGGCCATAGCCGCCTGTTCATAGGAAGCAGAAGAATGCCCCATACTGACCACAACCCCTGTCTCCTGACAATATCTGGTCAGGGAAAAATCTTCATCATGTTCCGGAGCTAAAGTGATGTAGCGGATCAGTCCTGACGCCGCCTCCTGATATCCTTTCAGTTCTGCCCTGGAAGCCTTTGAAACAGATACGGACGGTTGCGCTCCTTTATAGTCCGGATCCAGATAAGGCCCTTCAAAATGAACCCCCAGAATTTCGGCCCCTTCATATCCATCCCTAAGTACTGCCGCCACATTTTTTAGGGCCGCCGTCAAAATCATCGGGGCCTGAGCCATCGTGGTTGGGAGGAAAGCCGTTACCCCCTCCTCCGGAATTTTTGCTGCCCAGCGTTTTAGCCCTTCCGGTTCTCCGTCATTGGTATCAAATCCATAAGCGCCATGGGTATGAATATCCAGAAAACCAGGAAGAATCCTCAAACTTCCACAGTCCTCGTCCGCAACGTGGGTGTTATAAGGAAGAATCTTCGTGATTCTTCCGTCGGTCAGAACAAGCTGCGCCGCCATAAACTGCCCTGCGATCCAGACTCGTCTGCTCTGTATGATCATAGCTCTCTCCTTAGTATTAAAGTATTTTCTTCATTTCTTCTGCCACAAGCCGGGCCTTCATCCCAATAACCGTCTGAATCGAATGCTTCCCCGGCCGGATAATCCCGGCAATTCCTGCCGATCGGATTTTTTTCTCATTGATCAGCGTATGATCCAGAATTTCAAAACGGATTCTGGTCACACAAAAATCAAGCTGCCGGATGTTCCTGCTCCCTCCGACTCCCTCCAGAATCACCTGAGCAGCTCCTGCCAGATCTCCATTTTCCAACGCGGCACAGCTCTCCTTTTTTTCCCCCTCTTCCCATCCGGATACTCCCAGATGCAGTCTGAGAATAGCAACATAGGCCATTGCGTAAAAAAGGATGGCAGTCAGGCACATAAGCAGCAGAAAAGGCCAGGAAACTCTCTGCGCTGGTGCGAAAGAGCGAAAAATCAATTCCATCATACCATTTGGAAACATAAACTCTACTGAAATCAGCGCCGCAATCCCGGTCAGTACCCCTGCCGCCAGCACATACACCAGAAAAAGTCCAGGAGCCAGAAACAAAAGAGGAAAACACACAAAGCCTGCCATTCCCGTAAAAAAGGAGCAGGCAAGAGCTGACAAGAAAAGGCCAAGAAGCGCTTTCCTTTCCTCTCCCCGGGACTTTTGATACAAAGCTAGGCAGACAGCCGGAAGTCCCAACATGAAAAATGGCTGCATTCCTGAGACTGCTTTTTCGAAAAATGCCCCCCACCGGCAAAGTAACGGCCATAGGAAAACCAACGCGCCAAAAAACAGTATGGAAATCCATACGGTGATAAAAACCGCCGCCTTTTTTTCTCCAAAAAAAGACCATGCTTCCGGAGGTCTCGCTTCCTTGAACCGACAATAGCAGGCAGATCCAAGAAGCCCGCAGATTATAGCGAGAAACTGGTTTTGAACAGGGACAAAGACGCTGTTCCCATTCCCCTCAACAACTTCCATCACACGGTTTCCCAGAAAACCGGCCGCCACCAGATAAGAGACAAGCCCTGTCAGCCCTGCCTCTCCGGCTTCCCCTCCCGACATGCCGGCGGCAACGCAGGCAGCAGACAAAATCGGAACAAGCCCCATCAGCACATTTCCTGCCTCTATAAAAAATAATCCCATCGAATAAATCATACCGTCTGTGGCAAAGCCAGCCGCTTCCCCCGTTATGACAACCGGAGCCAAAATACAACCGATTCCTCTCAGAATGCCAAACATGGAGAGCGTCACAGCCGGAATCAACAGCGATTTTCCCAGCCGTCCAAACCATTTCTTCATCATTGCCTGCCCTCTGTCTTTCTCTGTGATATCTGAATCCTGAATGCCCGCAGATTTCAGCGAACCATCCGCTTTTTCCGTTCCTGCGCTCTCTATTATTCTTTATCATCCTTCACAAAAAAATTCATGGACAGAAACATTTCATTCCATCTCTTTTTTCTCCTAAGAAAGCAGACCAGTCTCAAAAAATTTCTTTTTTCTCTGCCTCCCGTCTGGAAAAAATGCAGCCACAGTAATTCTGTCTGTATAACCCGAACTCTTCCGACAGCATTACAGAGCGCTTATATCCATCTTTCTTTTTAAAATCCGAAGGAAGATAAGCCACTCCGTATTCTTCTGCCAGGCATTCTCCAATCTCCATTAAGGTTCCTGCTTTTTTCAAGGGGCTGATGGAAAGCGTCGTGCAGAAATAGTCATATCCCCCGGCCTTTGCAAGCTCTGCCGCCTTTCTGAGCCTCAGCTCATAACATTTCATACATCTTGCGCCGCCTTCCGGAGCATCTTCCAATCCTCTTGCCGCTTCATAAAACGCTTCCGGTTCATACGCGCCTTTTATGAAGGTAATAGGATAAAACCGCCTGTCCTCTCCATTCTCAGAAACTCTTTCTGAAAGTACCGAGAGCAGGCGTTCCTGTTCTACCACTCGCTTTTCATACTCTTCTTTCGGTCCAATATTGGGATTGTAATAAAAAACTGTAATAGAAAAAAATGCTGATAGATATTCCAGTACATAGCTGGAACAAGGAGCGCAACAACTGTGAAGAAACAGCCTGGGGACTGTTCTTCGTTCCTTTTCCCGCTCTACAGTATCCTCAAGAAGCTCCTCCAGCTCTCTTTGATAATTTCTCATAAAACCTCCCCCGCAGCTTATCTGACTCTTCTGCGCGCAAGAAACGCTGCCCGGCCTGTTCCCGGACAGCGTTTCTTCTTTCGCATTCTCACAAAATTTCCTAACATCTCTTACAGAAAATCCCGAATCCGTTTGCTTCGCACCGGATTCCGAAGCTTTCTGAGGGCTTTGGCCTCAATCTGGCGAATCCTCTCCCTGGTAACGTTAAATTCCTTCCCCACTTCTTCCAAAGTACGGGGATGGCCATCCTCCAGGCCAAACCGCAAAACAATCACCTGCCGTTCCCGCTCTTTCAGATCTTCAAGCAGCGTATCGATATGCTCCCTGAGCATCACCGACTCTACATTTCCCTCAGGCGTTACCGCATTGCTGTCTGCTACAAAATCTCCCAGATTGGAATCGTCCTCCTCTCCAATCGGGGTTTCCAGAGACGCAGGTTCACGGGCGATCTGCATAATCTCCATTACCTTTTCTTCACTGATATCCAGTGCGCTCGCAAGTTCCGGTACGGAAGGTTCATACCCCAGCTCCAGAGTCAGCTTCCTCTGCATCTTTGACATTTTATTGATGGTCTCTACCATATGTACCGGTACGCGAATCGTCCTGGCCTGATCTGCCAGCGCCCTCGTCACCGACTGTCTGATCCACCACGTGGCATAGGTGCTCAATTTGTAGCCTTTTGTATAATCAAATTTCTCCACACCTTTGATGAGTCCCAGATTTCCTTCCTGCACCAAATCCAGGAAACTCATACCGCGGCCTGTATACCGCTTCGCAATACTTACTACCAACCGAAGATTGGCTTCAATCAGCCTCTCTTTCGCCGTCTGGTCTCCCTCCGCCTTCCTTTTTGCCAGCCGGAGTTCCTCCTCCGCCGTCAAAAGCGGAACCGTACCGATCTCCTTCAGATACATTCTGACCGGATCCTCAGTACCAATGCCGTCAAGAAAGTCAATGGCGTCCAGGTCAATATCCTCTTCCTCTTCTTCATCCAGTGAAAACGCGTCATCATCCGCATCCAGGACCAGATCGTCGTCGATGGTCAGCTCATCATTCATTATGCGCAGGACGTCGATTCCACTGTTTTCAAGATATGTAATGATATCCTCGATCTGCTCTACCGTAAGCTCCACTCCGGTAAAGGCATCGTTGATATCATTCATGTCGAGGGTGGACTTTTTGCTTTTTCCCAGTTCCACAAGCTTTTGTAATTCTT
>JAAWAV010000026.1 GCA_022792335.1 Lachnospiraceae bacterium | reverse complement strand
GTAAAGTCATAGTTGATATCATTCATGTCGAGGGTGGACTTTTTGCTTTTTCCCAGTTCCACAAGCTTTTGTAATTCTTCACTAAACTTTCCTTTTTCCACTTGTTAACTTCCTTTCGCACACACTTATCCACGCTAATGTTATATTATACAAGCATTCGGGGCAAAAGTAAAGTTCAGATTTCATTTTTCCTTAAATTTCCACTCAAACCTCCAGATTATGACTTTTTCGGGAGAGAATGTGTCATTTTCATGATCTGTACCGCCCGGCAATTGTTTTCAATGATAACTTCTTTCCGTTTACCGCCAAATTCTCCGTCTAACACCCACTCCGTCGCCTCTTCAAAACGGAACTTCACCCTGGACGCCATGAAATGCCGGACCAGTTTGGACTTATGGCCATTCTGCAAAAGACTGGTTACTACTTCCGGAAGCTGAAGGATATTCTGCGGATTCTCCACCAAAAGCACTTCAAAAACCCCGTCGTCCAGCCGGACATTCTTTCCATTTAACCCTTTAAATCCTGCAATCTGGTTGGCATTGCTGACCATGCCCACCAAAACATCGCCCTCATAACGGTCCTTTTCCGTTTCCATTACCACATGGCTGGCCTTGATACTGCCCAGACTTTTTGCCGCTTCAAGAATATAAGCCGGATGACCGAGCACCGCCTTAATCTCCCTGGGAGTCTTGTAAGGCACATCTGTAAATGCCCCAAATGCCGCCACATAGGTAAAATAACGCTCATTAAAAGTTCCAATATCTATAGGACAGGCCGTCCCCATGACAATACTCTCCGCCGCCCGGAGCATATTCCGGGGAATTTTGTGACTGGCAGCAAAATCATTGGTGGTACCTGCGGGAATATAGCCGATTCTTGGTTTTCTCTCCATACCCATAATTCCGGAAACCATTTCGTTGAGTGTACCGTCTCCTCCACTTCCTACGATTAAATCCACGTTCTGCCCACGTTCTTCCACCACTTTTCTGGCATCTAAAGTTCTTTGGGTGACATGAATCTCCACCTGATATCCAGCTTTGATAAAAATATCTAAAATGTCCATCAGTTTCGTGCGAATCTGCGCTTTCCCGGAAAGGGGATTGAAAACAAACAGCATCCTCTTGCTCATTCTAAAAACCTGCCCTTCTATTTCCCGTCATTGCTGTTTTGCATATCATATAACGATATGCTTTTCCTTGCTTTTTTATATTCTCTGATATTTTCACATAGATAGATTCTACTCTTTTCCTCTATTCCCGTCAATGTTTTTAATTTGAAAAACATCCGGACACTTTTTCCTACCGTTCATGCGCCAAACGGATTAGATACTTTTTGGCGTTGTCCCCTCTGACAAGGGGCCGTTCCATCCTTGCCGCCAAAAGCCAAAATCACAAAAGAGATGATTATAGACGCAGCCTTTGATATTGCAAGAACTAAGGGTGTCGAACAGATAAATGCACGAACCGTTTCACAGAAATTAGGCTGTTCTACTCAACCAATTATGTACCACTTTTCAAAAATCGAATATATAAAGCAGGCAGCATACGAAAAAACCGATTGGTTTCATTCGGATTATTTAATGAATGTTGACGAACGATCGGAAGGTTTTATACTTGGTATAGGACTGAACTATATCCGTTTCGCAATCGAGGAGCCTCATCTATTTCGTTTTCTGTTTCAATCCGGTTATACCGCAGAACACCATTCGCTTGAAATGATGGCAGGAAATAACCACCATACATACCAAATGTCACCCCTCCAGTATGGCATAAAGAATACTCAGACAATCTATAGAAAAAACCGGTATCCGAAACATGCAGCTCCCCGCTTCCGAATACCGGTTTCTTGTTAAAATCGGTTTCTAATATCCTTTCTCTTCATATCTAGATCCATTTGGGCTTTGTAATCGTCGCATCGTAACCATGAATTTTAATCCTGTCTCCCACATGAAGCACATCCTTTTTTGCCAGGATGTAGCCGTTGTTGACCTCCTCCACATAAGAGTAAACCAGCTTGGACACTCGCCCTACTTCCTCTTCCTCCCCCTCTGCAAAGACAGGCTCACCGGGACCGCCGTACTGTTTGGCACGGATGTAAACGTCCGCCTCCGGCACTTCAAAACCGACCATCTCCCTGGCTGGCCCTTCTTCCTTTACCTTAAGCAGGGCCGTTTTTCCGAGAAAATCCTTCTCCCAGTCAATGCCGTCTGCAAGGCCCACCTCAAAGGGATTGGTATGGGCCAGGTCCCGCATATAGTAGAAACCGGCTTCTGTCGGAAGGGTCCAGGCCATCACCTGGAACTCGGTGACCTCCCGGCCGCCCACTTTTTCCACGGCAGGGGCAAGGACCGCCTCCAAGGCTTCCCCATCCTCTTTGCTCACGTAAATCTCATAGCCAAGCTTCTCCCCGGTAAATCCGCCCCTGTTTAGCTTGCAGGCGATTCCGTTAATCTCCGTGTCCATATGGGCAAAGAACTTAAGGTCAGTCACAGAATCCTTCACAAGATTCTCTATCACCTCTTTGGACTTTGGTCCCTGCACGGCGTACATGGCCCAGTCGTCTGTCACCTCCGTCCAGTCCACGTCAAAATCTCCCTGATGATAATACCACCAGTCGTCTGTCTTTGAGGCGAACAAGGTGGACACCCAGTATTTGTCCTCGGCCATCCGCATAATGACCACGTCGTCTATGATTTCGCCCTGCTCGTCAAGCATGGTGGTATAGCGATCCCTGCCCACAGCCAGATTCCCCACCTTGTTGGGATATATGTATTCTAAGAAGGCCGTCACGTCCGGTCCTGTGATCTCCAAAAGCTGGTGAGTCCAGAAATACCAGCCCACACAGGTTCGCACCGCCATATGCTCTCCCCGTTTCATCTCGTCGTATTTAAAAATGTTTTTATACATGTTGCGCCCTCCCTCCTACATAAATTTGTCGATCTTCTTGGCAATCTTCACCCGCATCTTCCCGGCAGGAGAATCCTCTTCCCACACGGACCACTGGACATTGACCAGAGTCTTGACCATCCCCTGCCACATCCAAAGATGGGCCTCCGGCACATCCTTCGTAGCCGTGATCTCCAAACCGGCCCGATCGACGACCAGAATCACTTCCTCCTTATTGAACGCTTCCACCTCATATTTACAGACCAGCGACTGTAACAGCATTTCCATGAGGCCACCCATAACCCGGCCGTCCTCTCCGATGGAATCCGGAACGCCCATCCAGTCTCTGCACGCCTTGATGGTATAGCGTTCGCCGAACATAGCCTTTCCTGCCGCTTCCAGGACGCATTTTAGGATATGGTCTGCCTGCTCCCTGGTCACATAGCCCCGCTTTACCGTCTCCGCAATGGCCGGAAGGATGTACAGGGAGGCCGCTGTGGACATGTTGATCATCTGGTTGCTGGAGTCTGTCTCGTTATTGGTTCCATTGACAAAATGATAATTGCATTCTTCCCGAAACATCATGGATTCGGAAACGCAGTCCTCCTCCTCTGTCACTTTCTTATACTCGTCCGTTACCGCCGGACCAAAGCTCTCCCAGAGAGCATGGGGCGGTGCCGGATATTTTTCTCTGGATTCGGCGATGATGCGACAGTGCCTATCCCCGCAGCCTTTGGCCTCCACCATCAGGTAATCCATGGTCGGCCCCTTCCTCCTGCGCTCTGCCGAGGCATTGGCCTGCCCCTGCAAGGACATGGTAGTGGTCCGGCAAAGCTCCGAACCACAGATGTCCCAGTCGCACACGTCCAGCTCCTTCTCCGCCCGGTAGGTACCGAAATCCTGGCACCGGCCGCACATCAAGAGAGCGTCGTCCCCCTTATCACCAATGAGCGCTCCCGCAAACTGGCCGCAGAAAAAGGGATGAATGCCAAAGCCGTCGTCGTCGCCGTAATATTTCCCTGTAGCGTACAGCCTCGCATAAGCCTCTTCGCACATAAGTTGCGCCCGCTTAGCATAATCCGGAACCATAATCCGGAGGGCCTGGACCGTGGCAGCGCTCAAGACCGACTCAAAACGGCTGGCATAATGGAGGGCCTCCTGATAAGAATACAGCTTATTCCAGGGAGACTGGATTCCGTAATAGTTTTTAAAATAAGCCCCTTCTCCGCTGTTCCTGGGGATTCTTTCATCAATCTTCTTACTCATAAATTTCTCCTTCTTCTCTGTCTGAACCTCCGTACTTTTGTTGTTGCAAGGAGAACGGAAGCTCAAATGATTCCGTTTTTATTCTAACTCTTCCGGGTACTGGTCGATGGCAGGCTGGAACTTCACGATATTGTGGGACATTCCCCAGTCAGCCGTCACCACCTCCCCGGTCATACCGTCGGACATGGGCGTGCTCATGGCATAGGCCACGATGGCTACTGTATCCACTGGCTGCTGAGCGTCGCTCTGCCAAACCATCAGTTCTTCATAAAATTCATCCTGCTTTTCTTCCGGAAGTTCTTTGGCGCACATATTTGACGAAGCTCCCGCCGTCACCATACCGCCCGGTGCAACCACGTTTACCATGATCCCGAACCGTTTTAACTCCTTGGCCGCCTCGATAGCCAGAGAATTGACGCCGCCCTTGGAGGATGCATAGTGAGGATAACCGCCAAACACCGGGTAGGGAAGCCAGGCTGCATTAGAAGAAATCAATGTGATCTTTCCCTCGATCTTGTGCTCGATCATATATTTGCTGATGTGCTTGATTCCCAAGAATGCGCCGCTCACATTGACATCCAACACCCGTCTAAATTCTGCCGCCGGAAGGTCATAAATATGAGCGTAGCTCCAGATGGCCGCACTGTTCACAAAAATGTCAATGGAACCGAATTTCTCGTCTGCCGTTTTGACCAGATTTTCCATGTCCGCCTCCTCTGTCACATTAGTCTGACAAAAGACCACCTGGTCCGGCCCAAAGCCCGCTTCCTCAAGGATCGGCAGCGCATGATCCCCCTTGGTCTGGGAACTGCCGGCAATCACCACCCTGGCGCCGCCCTGCAAAAGCCTGAGCGCAATGTTAAAGCCAAGGCCGGAAGTCGCTCCAGTCACCACCGCTACCTTGCCTTTTACAGAAAACATCTCCTCCATCGGCCTGGCGGCCTTCACATACCCCTTTAACATGGCGACATTGGCCGCATTCGCATCAACCCCCATAAAAAACCTCCTTCGTAATGATTCATAACGATTTGCCGTTTCAAAGCAAACCACTCTCAGATACTTTGCTCCATTATGAAGGCATCGCTCTGATTTTGAAATCCTGCGGTTTACAGGTTTTTTTCCTCCCAAACCCATTAAAAATGCGGGGAGGCATTTGACATTTTTCTTCTTTTTCTTTACAATAAAATCAACAAGGAGGACGGAATATGGAACTGAACGCGCACATTCTTTTTGAACATCTGAATCAGAGATACACCGTCACAATGTACGGGGAGGCCGGAACAAAACTCCTTCTGGCAGAACCGGAGCTCTATATTGACAACACCCTGCGCTTTTTGTCCAATCACCTCTATCTGGCCACCGCAGAACATCTGCCCCAGAGGCCCGTGATTGAAAAAAACGTAGTGGTAGTCTGTATCGGAGAGCACTCCCGTCTTTCCTATTACAAGGAGCACGCCACCGTCCTCCTGATCAAAAAGAAGGTGGATTTTTTTCAGGTCTATAAAAGCCTTCAGGAAATTTACGGGCGCTTCCACCTCTGGGAGAGCCGTCTCCTGTCTCTGTTCCTAAAATCTCCCACCATTCAGGACATCCTGGAGTGTTCCTGTCCTGTGTTGGAACGTCCCATCCTGGTTATCAACTCGTCTTTCCAGTATGTAGCCTCTGTCCTCACCAGGCAAAAACGATGGAAGAACGACCGCTGGAACCTTCCCCATGCCAAGCTGGAACCGGAAGCCTTTCTGACTTTTCTAAAACAAAAAGAGCTCCGCATGGACGCCCATGGTTCCTTCCAGATGGAGCTGGACGAAGGGAACGTACTTTGCGTGAACCTCTTTGATTCCAGTGACGAATATGTAGGCTGTCTCTATATTGAGGAAGCCGGCCGGCCCTTTGTGCCCGGTGAAGAAATGCTGGCGGAATATCTGGCCCGAATGATCGAAAAGGCGGCGGAACTTTCTCCAAGCCTTCTTGCCAACGAGCGGGGCTCCTTGAAAAAAATCCTCCAAAACCTGATGAATGAAATGCCTCTTGGTCCCAGTCAGAAACTGCTTTTAAAGGCTTCCCGTTACAGCCAAAGCTGGCTCTGCCTCTCTATCCACTGTCTAAAACAGTTTTCCACCCTTCCCGTCGGCTATCTCTGCTCTGTCATGGAATCTCTGTTCCCGGACAGTACTTTTTTTGAACAGAATACTACCATCCTGGGCCTGATTCCCGCCGGACATTTGAGCAAGACAGCGCCTCTTTCCGGAGATGTCACAAAAAAGCTGTCCTCTCTGGTGGAAGAAATGCAGCTCTGCGTCGGGATCAGCAATGATTTCCCTGACCTGTTCCTGATCCGCACCTATTATTTTCAGGCTGAAGCTGCCATTGAGAATGGCCAGCTCTATGCCCCTGGCCGGAATCTCTATATCTTTTCCGACTATGCCCTCCAGGAAATGGTAGTAAATTCCTTTGGCGGCTTTCCCGTGGAGGCTTATTTTCCCGTCGGTTTCCGGACTCTTCTGGAACATGACCAAAATTCCGAGGTCTCCTATCTGGAAACCCTCTCCGTATTCCTGGAGGAAAATATGTCCTATGCCAAAGCGGCCAGGCGGCTTTTTATCCACCGAAGTACTCTCATCGAGCGAATGGGAAGGATTTCTCAGGAGCTTCCTTTTGACCTGGAGGACCCGGATAAGCGGTTGCAATTGCAGATCATCTTGAAAGCGCTCCATATTGAGTCCGCCATACACGACCGCTGACATGTCTGGAATGATCGGATACACGCCTCCCGGCGGAGCGTCATGCGAAGCTGATGCACCGGTGCGCCTGAATCTCCTTATTTCGCAAAAAAATCCCCAAAAAACAGGAAGAAAAGCAGATGTTTCTCTCTCACGTATAAAAGCCCCTCCGACGTTCCCCGGCAGACGATAGGAAGGTTTTGCAGCGCAGCAAAATCTGCAAAACCGGCCTGTCTGACGAGAAGCATCGACGGGGCTTTCTGATTCATGAAACTTAGAAAAACTCGCTTTTCTTCCGTATTTTTTGCAACATGCCTATCTGGAGCAGGCTTTTAGATCGGCATCGATCTCATCGGCGTGTACAGCCACCTCGGCCGACTCCGGATAACTTAAAAGTTTCCGGTAGGTAAGCGCCCCCACCAGCTTCATACTGGGATTGGAAGTGGAGCCGGGAGCCCACTTTTCCATAACTGCTCTTCCCTCTTCTGATCTCATAATCTCCTTAATCTTGGAATCCAGTGACAATGCCATAATGAAACCCTCCTTATACAGTTTTATGAATGCTTGATTGTTGCACTCATTATAAGGGGAGTTCCTCGATTCTGCTACCCGGCAGAGGATCCTTTTTTTCTGCGAATACCCATTTTTTTGTAGGGGCGGACAACATCCTTTTACCGTCTTTCCTGATTTTAAAAGTATTCCCCTTTTAGCTGTCAAAAACAATGCTGTCGATCACGTTCTGGAACAAGAGATCCGCTTCCTCCGTATAGTCCTCAAAAGTAATAAAGTTAAAATCAAGATAACCGTCGCCATTCTGGATGGACACGTAACGCTGATAGTAAACCATGCCGTCGTTTCCCTGGGACACAGCAGTAGCGTCTATGGCAGAACGACCGTCGACAGAACTTTCATTCACCGTAAATCCCTGCGCCTTCATCGTCTCGCCAAAGCTCTGCAAATCCGTCAGTTCTTCCGAAGTATAGGCTGTAATATAAAGCGCCGACATATCCCACGGATTTTCCTCTTCATAACGGGAATACAGATTCAAACCGGAGCCGTCCTCATTTTCCGCAATCTCCCACAGATACGGGCAGGCAAAAGACACCCCAAAATCCTCCAGATGACGCGCAGTCATCGTAGGCGTCGGAGCAGACGGTTCCTGCTTCATCGCCCCATCGAGCTCTTCCTGAGCGATCGATATGCCACATTCCGCTCCCGTATCCTCCAGGATTTTCTGGGCCACAACTCTTGTTAAGGGCGCCAGTGTGGAAAAGTGGTCAGCCCCCTCGATAACATAGCAGTGGATATTCTCATTCTGAGAAGCCTGCTCCATCCGTTCCAGATGGTCCGAATTGCCGTCTCTTCCTTCGATAAGGAATGTGGGACTCTTTATATCGTCCAGCCAGTGAATGGGAGAGCGCATGATATACTCGTCCTCATTGTCCAGATCAAAAGTAAACTGTGTATTGTTGTGATATTTGATCTCGTCCACCGCTCCAAAACAGAACACGGCCCGAAACTTATCCATATATTCAGAGGCCAGAAGAGCCCTGGTTCCACCGGTACTATGGCCTCCCAAATAAATCCGCTCCGGATCCACATAAGGCAAAGAGGCGGCATACTCATAAGCAGACGCGATATCATCCACCTCGCCGAAAAGAGCCTCATAATTGCCAGGATTGCCGTTGCCTCCCCGGAAGGAAGGATACATGGTCAAAACGCCTGCCTGCCAGAAAGCGGATCCCGTCTGGTCGTTATCCCATTCCGGATAGGTCCAGGGAAAATCGTCGATTCCGTTTCCCCAGCCGCCGACTACCCAGATGATCATCGGATGCTTTTCACCGTCGCCCGGATCACTGGATACATAAGCCGCCAGGTCGCCTACCTTGGAAGGATAAGAAACCAAATCAAACAGACCCTCCGGCGGAGCCGGGATGGAATAATCGTCATTGTCCTCCCTAGAAAGCGTCGTGGTAAATCCGTCGTGAGCTTCTGCAAAACTGAGGGACATGTCGATCCCTGACCCTGAAGGGGCAGTTTCTCCCAAAGACGCTTCCGAAGTAGTGCTGTCTCTCTCGCTGTCCGTTTCCCCGCCCTTTTTCTCAGAGTCCGGCGAACCGCAGGAGACCGTAAAAGCTGTCAGCGCCGCTATGAAAAATAGAAGCGCTTTCCTTCCAAACTTCCTATTCATAAAAAATTACCTCTCTTTTTATAGATAGCTATTTGATCCGCATCCTGTTTTTCCAGTTTGATATCGCTTGACGGACCGTCCCGGCTGAAATTCCAGTTTCTGCTGCCACTGTTTTTCTTCTTCATGGGATCACCTCAGCAACAGCCTAGCATACGTCGTTCATAAATTCAAGTATTTTATAGACAGCTGTGTTGAATGCCGGATGCTTCACGGTCAAGCCTCCTCGATCCGGCATTCAAAGGGCGCCAGCACCATATCCCCCACTGATGCCGGAACAGCATTGTGATTGATAAACATCCGGATACACTGCTCTTCTTTTCCCCGGACGACCACCTCCACGCCGTCGTCAGAAGCAATTGTCCCAATCCGACTCTCCTGAAGAATTGTTTCCATGATTGTTCCAGTCGTCGCCTCGTCCAGGGCACAGCCCAGGTAATACACTACTCCATGTTCCGACCGTCTCCTGGTCACAGCGGCGTACTGCGCGTAGAAAGGATCTCCATAGCGATAGAGCACCTCAGCCCCTTTTGTTTCCAGCATATCCCGGAAAATACCGCCTCGGCCGGCTTTCCCTGCAAAGGCTCCCTCCCCCACGATCGGAAACCCGTCGATCTCCTGGAGACTTTCCGTTTCCACCACAGATACACCGGCAAGCTCACAGTATCCGACAGGCGCCCTTTCTCCAAAAGGCAGATTGTTATACTCATCCTTAACCGCATTCCGGTAGGTGAGGACCAGCGTGCCTCCTCCATGGACAAACGCTTTTACCCGACTTTGAACTTCCGGTTTTGCGAGAATCATCTGTGGGAAAAGCGCTACCCGGTATTCCGAAAGGTCTGCGTCTGCCGGAACCACGTCCACCGGTACATTCCGGTCAAAAAACACTTTATAGAATTTCTTCATTTCTCCCGGACAGTCAAGCAGAAGGCTCTGCCGCTGAATACGGAAGGAGGCCAGAGAATCATAATCATACACAATGGCCACCTGGCTCCTGACCGGAGTTTCCATCGCCCTTTCATATTTCCTAATATCCGCAAAAAAGCTCTGTACTTCCAGGAACTTCCGCCCTCTGACATTATCGGCGTCCAAAATCCCATAGCAAAACTGTTCTGCCCCTTTTGTCGCGCCCCGATAGCGGAAATACAAAAGAGATTCACAGCCATGAGCCATGGCCTGGTACGACCACATTTTAGCCTGGCCCGGCCTTGGAAGATATCCTGTCACGTCATGCCCCTGGGCTCCCATGATGGCCTCCGTGATCCAGAAGTTCCTTCTTTTAAGCCCCCGGATATAGTCCAACTCGAAAGCAATTTCATGGGGGGCAATCGGCTCTTTCTGTCCGCCCCAGACAGGATAGTGATTGTAAGCCGCCAGATCCAACTTTTCAGAGGCCCTGGAGTAATCCACATGCTTATTTAGTCCCCCGCCGGGAAAATCATGAATGATCAGAGCCCCAGGCGCAATTTCCCGAATCAGACGGACCTGGAAATTCATAAAATCCACAATACTTTTGCTGCGAAACCGTTCCCAGTCCAGACGCAGGGCCGGATTGTGGGTGGTGATAGTCTCCAGTGGCAGAGGGATTTCCTCAAAAGAGTTATACTCCTGGGACCAGAAGGTCGTGCCGTAAGTCTCGTTCAGCCTGCCAATTTCCCCCTGAAATTTCTCTCTCAGATAATTCTGAAAAGCGCTATGGCACCGGGGACAGAAGCACAGATCACTTCCCTCATGGCCCAGCTCATTATCTACCTGCCAGGCTATCACCTGCTCCTCGTTCCGGAAATGAGATACCATGGCCCGGATGATCTTTTCTGAATATTTATACATGGCAGGGCTGTTAAAACAGTACACATGGCGACCGCCAAATACCCGTTTCCGTCCCTCCCAGGACTCTGACAAAATTTCCGGATGTTTTTTTGCCAGCCAGGCCGGAATGGCGGCGGTGGGGGTCCCCAGTATCACCTTCAGCCCTTTTTTCTTCGCCATGGCAATGACCGAATCGAAAAACGAAAAATCATACTGCCCCTCTGTCCGTTCCATCAGATGCCAGGCAAATTCCCCGACCCGGATTCCATTACAGCCCATTTCCACCATGGTATCCATATCCTCTTCCATTCGATCCGGATCCCATTGCTCCGGATAATAATCAACGCCCAACAGCATACCTTTCCCTCCTAAGCCATTCTTTCCCAAACTACCGTTTTCCGGACTTCTATGTTTCAGACTTCTTTCTTCCAGGCTTCTATCTTTCCTGTACTGCGTCTTTCATCTTCCGCACATACTCCACCACCAGACCTACGCTGTCTGTTCCGTATCGATCCACCAATTCCGAAACCCCGTGCCTCTCGATCACCCCGTCAGCCAGGGCCGCCATGGCTTTTACCTGCTCCAAAGAACCGCCGTCCAAAGCCAGAACGCCAGGAATACCGGAAACAGCTTTTGCCAGCCGGACCAGTTCCCCGGTGTCAACCTTTTCTCTGCTTCCTGCTCCCAAAACGTCCTTTGAGGGCACACAGTAAAGAAAGCCTTTCGCCTCCTTTGCGATCATCTGGATCCGTTCATGGGAAGCAGGCACCGTCACAGAAATGAGGTCGACGCCGTACTGCTCACATTCCGGTGAAATCTCCTCCTTCTCCTCATAAGGAAGGTCCTGCACCATCAGACCATCCACTCTGCTCTCCCTGCAACGCCTCATAAAGGCTTCCTTTCCATAGGTATAGATGGAATTGGCATAGGTTACAAACACCAGAGGGACTTCCACCTCTTTTCTGACCTTTGCCACCAGATCAAACAGTTTATCTGTAGTACACCCCGCCGCCAGAGCCCGCCCTCCTGCTGCCTGAAGAGCTGCACTCTCGGCCACCGGATCGGAAAAAGGAACCCCTATCTCAATCAGATCCGCTCCGGCCCCGGCCATGGCACAGATCAGTTCCCCAGTCATCTCCAGAGAGGGATCTCCGCCGATGAGAAAGGGAATAAATACCTTCCCGCTCTGAAAAGCCTTTCCAATTCTACTCATAAAGTTCTACCCCCCTGTATCTTGCAATGGCTGCTACGTCTTTGTCGCCCCGTCCTGAAATATTGATCACCATGATCTGATCTTTTCCCATGTCAGGCGCCAGCTTCCTGGCATGAGCTACTGCATGGGCGCTCTCCACCGCCGGGATGATCCCCTCTGTTCTGGAGAGGTATTCAAAAGCACTTACTGCCTCTTCGTCTGTCACTGGTACATATTCTGCCCGTCCTGTCTCATGAAGCATGGCGTGCTCCGGTCCAATCCCCGGATAATCCAGGCCTGCTGAGATGGAATAGACCGGCGCGATCTGTCCATCCCTGTCCTGACAGAAGAGAGATTTCATCCCGTGGAAAATTCCCACCGTTCCATTGGCGACTGTAGCCGCATTTTTCGGGTGATCCACTCCAAGTCCCGCCGCTTCACATCCAATCAGCCGTACCTCTTTATAAGGAATAAATTCATAAAAGGCTCCCATAGCGTTGCTGCCGCCGCCCACACAGGCCACCACTGCGTCAGGAAGTCGTCCCTCCCGTTCCAGAAGCTGTTCCCGAATCTCCTTTCCGATCACCTTCTGGAAATCCCGGACGAGCATGGGGAATGGATGCGGTCCCATCACAGATCCCAGCACATAAAAAGTATCTTCCCCTCTTCTGGCCCATTCTCCCATAGCCTCATTGACGGCGTCCTTAAGAGTCATCGTTCCGCTGGTCACCGGATGGACCTTCGCTCCCAGAAGTTCCATGCGAAATACATTGAGCGCCTGTCTCTCTGTATCCTCCTTCCCCATATAAATCTCACATTCCATATCCATAAGAGCAGCGGCAGTTGCCGTCGCCACTCCATGCTGGCCTGCTCCTGTCTCGGCAATGACGCGGGTTTTTCCCATCTTTTTTGCCAAAAGCACCTGTCCCAGCACATTATTGATCTTGTGGGAACCGGTATGGTTCAAATCTTCCCGCTTTAAGTAGATCTTCGCTCCACCCAGATCCTCTGTCATCTTCTCAGCATAATATAGCATCGAAGGCCGCCCCGCATAATTGCTGTAAAGCTCCTCCAGTTCCCTTACAAATTCCGGATCGTTCTTATAGTACTCATATGCTGCATCCAGCTCTTTGACTGCGCCCATAAGCGTCTCTGGAATATACTGGCCTCCGTATCGGCCATACCTTCCTGCCTTCATCTTCCCATTTCCTTTCTTTCCTTATGATTCCTTACTGCCGCACTACCCTCGCTTCGCCGGGACAGACCTGCGCTCCCCGCGAAGCGTTTCGTTTCATAGGACGCGCTTTCTCATGAAATAAAAAAGCCTTTGCCCCTATAATAAGGGACAAAAGCTTGTATTTACACTTCTGCGGTACCACCCTGCCTGATGTCTCACATCCACTCTGCCGCATACGAACATATGCGCCCCGTCTGTAACGGATGGGGTCCCCGTCGAAACCTACTCCCGGTTCTTTCTATATTCATGACAGCAGATTACCATTGCTGTCATCGTCTCGGTTTCAGCCCGCCCTCCCAAGTCCATTCAACCAGTTCCAAAATACCGCTTTCCATCTCCCACGGCTCTCTGTGATTTCTTTCCCGGCCTACTTCTCTCAGTCATCGGTTTCAAACATCCTTTAATTTTTCACTGGTTCTCAGTATACTCTGCAAAGCCCTGTTTGTCAATAACCTTCATTCACCACTTCCCACTCCTTCCCCTGTTTTTGTAAAAAAATAGTACGATCCGGATCTTGCAAAATTCCGTCCTTTTTCACAGAGACCTCAAAAACAATTTCCTCTTCCGAAATGTGTTTTTCCCTCATGGAGACTACCTCAAAAACAGTTCCCGCATAATATTCGTTTGCCACTTTTCTGGCGTCCTCCATCATTTCCGCTGCAGGTTCTTTTTGCGCGGTCTCCTCCCCGCCACTCCCTCTTTCCTCCCCAGGTTCCACCTCGTCAGGGCCAATTTCATGTTCCTGCTCAGAAAGCCGGATTTCAGACTGTTCCCGCAGCGTAAGCGCATCCTCCCGCTCCACAAAGGAATCGGAAGGTCCAATCTCATAATCGTCAAAAGTCGCAAAAAAAGTTCCGTCCTCCAGAAGCGAAACTCCTATCGCTTTCACCTCCTGCCTTCCGTCTGCAAAGGTAATCTCCATTACAATCAGATCCTCTTTAAGCTCCTTTGGCAGTTCTGCAATAGTACAATTCTCATGGAGCTTTTGAACGGTTTCTTTTGGCTCCCAGTGAATGGTCAGGTACGGATATTCCTTCCTGTCCTCTCCATAAAGAATGGTGAAATTTTTTGCAGATCCGTACTCTTCTCGTTTCTCCGTCCAGTCTGTAAAAATCAGCTCCTGATTTTTGCAGGAAAAGCGCACACTCCGGATCGCCTCCCCAGAGAGATAAAACATGAGAGGATGGCCGGTCTGCTCTCCGCCTTGTGCAATCCTTCCTGTCTGAAGGGAGACTCCTGCCTTCGTAAGCCTCTCATCCGTCCCGTAAGTATAGGCATAGACTACTGCAGCGGCCGGGGAAAAAAGCCGGAGCATACCTATAAGAAAAATACTCAAAATCAAAACGGCAACGACCGACAAGGCAGCCGCTTTTTTCCAAAGCCTCGCCTTCTGACTGCCATTCTTAAACTGTTCTACCTCTTCCAGATATCTGTCATCGATCCCGCCAATTCCTTCAGAGATTCCTCTCCGTTTCTCTCTTTTTGTAAGCGCTTCTCTCCTCATAGGACATACCCCTCTTTCTGCAAAAATCTTCTCAGCCTGTCTCGGATCCTGAAAAGCCGTACAGAAATCCGGTTACTGCTCATCCCAAACTGTTTCGCAAGCTCCAAAACGGAATCCGAATACCAATAGCGGCATACAAACAAGATCCGGTCCTCCTTCTTCAGAGTTTCCAGGAACGAGTTCAGTAATCTGGCCAGCTCCCCGGCCAGTATCACATCCTCTACGCCATTGCCGGAAGGAATACATTCCTCCAATTCATCAAGAGCGGCATCATAAAAACTGTTCCGTTTCTTCGCCGTATTGGTGTGATACCTGGTTGTCGAACAGTTACGGACAATCCCAAGCAAATAGGCAGAAAGCGAGTTTGGCCGTTTTGGCGGAACAGTATTCCAGATTCCAAGATAAGCGTCGTTCACACATTCTTCCGCGTCCCGATCATTTCCCAGAATACTCCCCGCCAACTTTCTGCACCTGGTCCCGTATTTTTCCGCAAGCGCTTTGATGGCTTCCTCAGAACGGGCAAACAGTAACTCCAAAATCTTCTCATCTTCCAAACTTCGTCCCCCTTTCACTTATATAGTACCAATTCCAGGCGCAGTCTTACCATTTACGTTTCAATCCTTGAAAGTTCAATTTCCAGCATGACATGTGCTCTTTTATTACAATGTCAACTGATGAGCTTTAAAAATAAGTACAAAAAAACCCTCTCCGTAAAGGAAAAAGGGCAGTATATATACAATTATCTTCTCATAAAATTATTTGATTTTTTCTATTTCTGTTTCCCAATATTTATTTTCTTCTTTTAACTTTTGATTTTGCTTTTGTAACTCAGTAATACGAGCATCTCTTTCCCGACAGCACGTATTTGGAGGTTTAATTGTCCGCAATCCCCCAAAACGGTCGTCTGGATACATATTATGTAAAGGGTCTACCCATATTATGTAAAAAATGTTTTCTACAAAAATGCCATGAATACCACCTTTGGAAGTGGAAATTCGTAATTGATAACAGTCTTTAAGAGCAACTCCATCCGGTAATGCATTGGGCGGTTTTGCTTTTTCATGACTATGGACACGATATGTTTTGAACTTACCACTTAAAAGCTCTATCTTTGAGGTTTTAGATATACTTTTCAACATATTGAATAAATCAAAAGACCAGTTCGGACATGTACCATCTAAATTAAAATATTCTGTCCATTCTAAAGCCGCAAATGAAAATACCACACAATCATCATTTTCACCTAGCGATAAAAAATTCGGCTTTGGAATAATCTTTGATTCGCCTTTTATTTTTGGCTTTGGTATGCGGCTTCTACTCATCCCTCATTAAACTCCGATAATAGCTTTTCATATCATCCTCACTTATGATTACATTACTACTTTGCCAAGGCTTCAAGCCCTTACGGGCATTTATCCATGGAAATTCTTGATGATTTATTTTTTCTAATTCATCTCCGCTATACTCTCCATAAGTTTTAAAAATTTCACGAGAAAAGCTCAAAAATTCTTCTGGTAATTGTAACAAATTTCCTGTAAACATAGGAATGAATTGAAAACCATAGGATCTATATTTATGATACAAGGAAGGCTGTACTGCACCGTGCACCCATGCTTCGAAAGATTCCTCGATTAAGTTTTCATCATTAAAAGCTAAATACCATGCCTTAGCGTAATAGCATAATTTTTGTAATTTTTTATGCGTCATAGCTTGAATAGACAAAAAAGAATTTGCCAAATCAAAAATATTTCCAAAAGTATTAGAATCGCTACTTTCCGTAATACTTGCAGTATGTTTTATAATTTCAAAAGAGTCAAATATATTTTCATTCATTTTTTTCAATTCCTATTATATCTGAAAATACAGTTTCATCATCGCCTAAAAGATCCATTCTAAATCTATCGGTTAATGAATCCACATATATTCCGAAAAGTATTTCATTCATCTGCTTAAAGTCCAAACATTGTAGGATTGTATTCATATCATCAATATATATATCTATATCAAGAGATACTTTATAAAGGATTTTTCCATTTGCATTCCCCTGATCAATATTACAAGAAATATTTCCTTTATATTGTTCAATTCCAAAAGTATCTCTCCGATTACTTGAAAAAGTATCTACACCTTCAACTGCTTCAAAATATCCAAAATAGGCTGGTGAAAAATATTCTTTAATCTTCTTTTTGTCCTCAATCATACAAACATTAATTTTTCTTATACCAATTCTGCTGATTGAAACAAAATCTATATTATTTTTGTAGATATCGGCGATATCTAAAACAAGAACACTGTAATCTTCGAAAGGGGCGTAAGCAGTCGAACTAATGTTAAGACAAACAAAGCTGCTTGAAATATCCAAAACATACCCTTTATCATCATTGACAAAAGAATGCACTTCTTGGCTCTGGACTTTACTAAATGCCGGTGTTTGTGGGTTGTTCAAATTTGATACATTTATCTCAATTTCATTGCTCATCCTCTGCATATATCGAGAAAAACCTTTACTTTTAAGATAAGGCTTAACTAGCATTAATATCTTTTCCATTTCGGCTTCCAATACTCCTTGGAAGTCAATTCGTACAATAATATTTTTTAAAAAGTTGAACTGAAAATCGGTTCGTGCAATAGACGTCATATATATACCCCTACTCTACTTTCTATTACTCATTCTTTCGTTCTCCCATCCTCAAGGAAGGACTTGCAATAGAGGGCTATTATCTTCTGATCAAAAAAATACTTCCCATTCATAGTCATTCTCTTTATCTATGAACGGGGACATAATATTATTATAATACCACGCCCCCGTTCAACTTTCAATAGGTTTTTAGCCTACTGTCCACCTCAGAAATCTCATGGGAAAGTCACTATAATTATATACGCTTTAAAGCCTTTAAAGATCTATATTCGCTGCCCGACAAGCATACTTTTCAGGTTTTGGGTAAATAGAAAGGACGCCGGGCGGGGTTTTACGGAATTCTGTTTTATCCTTTAGTTGAATCTTCCGTCCCAGGTCGGCATATCGGAAAGATATTCGCCTTTAACGGCGGGTACATAATAGGCGCCGTAGGACTTTAATCCATGTTCTCTCTTTTCCTCCGGAAGCTCTATATAAAACCGGTAATAGGGCATGTAATATTTCTCATAAATTCCGTTTCGGTAAACCAATTCTACTTTTCTGATATATTCCTCGCCGGGAGCTTCGTAAGGAACGGAAGTAAGGTAGTTTCCATTCAGCAAAAGTCCTTTTGCTTCCTCTGCGGAAATAATCGGATAATTCCCCACCTTTCTAGAAAAATTTGTCTGGGAGATCCATATGGAAGAAAGCTTCCCATCCTCGCTGCAGTTAAATTCTATCCGGTTGAAATTGTAATGGAGGATTCGCTCAACGCTTCCTCCGGCCATATCAAAAAATGCCAGATGATGAAAGTTCTGTTCGCCGGCATAAGTATAATCCCCATAGCCAATCTCTACCTGGGGCTTTTCCATGTGGATGAGAGTCGAATACTGGTCCTGCAGATAGTCTGCGACCGATGCAAGTTCTTCATAAGTAGATTCATAGGTGAAATGATACTGTTTTGGAAGCAGTACGTTCGGCTCAAAATAGATATATGTTCTCATCTGCTGATCCACCTCGATTTGAATCCCATCCGCCTCCGCCGTCACCGCAGTCGGTTCAAAATATCCTTCCGTAATCTCTCCGTCCAGTTTTTCCCGGATGATTTCCTGCTCCTCCTCGTCGGGCGTATTGTCTCCGATCGTAAGTGTTTCCCGGTCTAAACCCAGTCGGTCGGCCACCGTAAACAGAAACTCCTTCATGGCCTCAAAATCTGCGCCGGAAGCCTTCCAGTAATGATCGTCATAGGTCAGAGCATTTTCATAGACGGGAAGGGCGGGCAGATTCATGTCCTCCCTCCAGGGATTCGCATCCGTCAGTTCCTGAATATCGTGTGCCATAAACCCTTCGTAGCCCATTCCTTCATTTAAAAATTCCCCCACTGCGAGAAGCGGAAGATCCTCCGGGCTGTCTGGCTCTAAAATTTCCCACTCTTCCTCTGGTTCCTGCCCGACATCCTCACTGCTCTCCAGAGTCTCTCGCTCCGTTATAGTACGCTCTTCTGTCCCTGCTTCCGGCAATGCACTGCCAGGCGTTGTCTGATCCGGTCGGTGTTCCCCTGCCGCAATATTCTCCGTTGGAAGGCTTTCTGCCCCATCTTCCCAAGCATCTTTTAAAATAAATTTGGCCCCGACAAAAATCACAAGAGCCAGGCAGGCCGCTACGGCTATCCCCCAGGGGATCCAGGAATTTCTTTTTTTCTGTCCCTTATCCAAAACTGCGTCGGCTATGAGATCCTCATCAATTTTTCCGATGGCGTCCAAAAGTTTTTCCTGCTTGTCTGTATCTCGCTCTTTCTTTTTCTCCATATCCTTTTCTTCGTATATTTTCATAAAACGATTCCCTCCTGTTCCAGATGTTCCTTTAATTTTTGCCGCATGCGAAACAGCATGGACGTCAGTCTGCTTTCACTCATACTGTAGATACCAGCGATCTCTTTGACGGAAGCCAAATACCAGTAACGGCGAATGAAAATATTCCGTTTCTGTTCTGTCAGGCCATAAAGAAACATTTCTATGGCGTCTACCAGAACCCTCTCCTCCATCGTCTCCTCTACGCCTCCTGCCGCCGGAATACAGTCTGCAAGTTCTGACAGAACAAGGGTTGTCTGCCCAAAGCCTCGCTTTTGGGCGCTATAGGTTTTAAACCGGTTGATGGAAAGATTTCTTGTGATCTTTCCCAGGTATGCCGACAGCCGGTTCGGGCGTTTGGGCGGCATGGATTTCCAAGCATTGTACCAGGTGTCGTTCACGCATTCCTCCGCATCCTCTTTGTTGTGCAAAATATGATAGGAAATGGTATGGCAAAATCTGCCGTATTTTTCTGAAGTCTCCTGAATGGCAGCTTCCGACCGTTCCCAATACAAATCTACAATCTCCTGATCCTTCACTTTTTCTTTCCTCCCCTCCGTAAATATAAAGGCCTTCTCTTATATACACAGCAAAATTTTTCCTTCCTTGCAAAATTTCTGAAAATTTTTTCGAAAAGGACATCTCCCATAGACAACATGCGTGCTCCTGTCTTTTAATATCCATGCATAAATAGGAATTATAATTCGTTTTTATAGGGTTTATTCCTAATTTTATTCATTATTTTCCCCAAAAACAGGGAAAAACGCTCAAAGATCGGAACAGGGATTGCCTTATTCTAAAAATCCTGTTAGAGTATAAAGGTGATTATTTTTAGAAAAAGGAGGTTTTTTTCTATGTTCGATACTGAAAAAACAAACCCTGCCACTTCCGCCTTTGACGCTCGCCTGGATCAGTTGGTGGAATATTGTAAAAATTCCAATCACATAGATTTGAATCTCTATACGGAATACGATGTGAAACGGGGGCTCAGAGAATCCAACGGCAAGGGCGTCCTGACCGGCCTGACGGAAATCTCCGACGTGATTGCCTTTGATTCCATAGATGGAAAAAAAGTACCTGTGGACGGACGCCTGTATTACCAGGGCTACAACGTGAAAGATCTGCTCCTAGATGTCCGCGGGCGGAAGTTTGCCTTTGAGGAGATCACCTACCTGCTGCTTTTTGGCAGCCTTCCCTCCCAGGCTCAGTTGGATGAGTTTCTGGACCTGATGGGCCACTACCGGAATCTGCCTGATACTTTTGTCCGGGATATTATTATGAAGGCGCCCAGCAGGGATATCATGAACTCTCTGCAAAAAAGCGTGTTGACCCTCTACACCTATGACAAAAATCCGGATGATATTTCCATCCCCAATGTATTAAAACAGTCGCTCCACCTGATCGCTCAGTTCCCGCTGATCTCGGTGTACGCCTACCAGGCCTACCGCCATTATCATCTGGATGAGAGTCTCGTGATCCGCAATCCCAAACCGGAGCTTTCCACGGCGGAAAACATCCTTCGGCTCCTCAGACCAGACGGAAAATACACGGAACTGGAAGCAAGAGTGTTGGATGTGGCCCTGGTCCTTCATGCGGAACACGGCGGCGGAAACAATTCTTCCTTTACCACCCATGTAGTCTCCTCCACTGGAACGGACACCTACTCGGCAGTGACTGCTTCCCTGGGTTCCTTAAAGGGCTTCAAACACGGCGGTGCCAACTTAAAGGTACAGAATATGTTTGCCGACTTAAAGGAGCATGTGGCCGATTGGAATGACGAGGAGGCTGTCGGCAGCTATTTACAGAAGCTTATGCATCGGGAAGCCTTTGACAAAAGCGGCCTGATCTATGGCATCGGCCATGCAGTCTATACAAAGTCTGATCCCCGTTGTGTAATCCTCAAAAAATATGCCCAGGCGCTTTCCGTGGAGAAAGACCGGACAGATGAATTTAAGCTCTATGACACCGTAGAACGACTGGCCTGTAAACTTCTTTCTGAACAAAAAAATCTTCACAAGGCCATCTGTGCCAATGTAGACTTCTACAGCGGATTCGTTTACAATATGTTAGGGCTGCCCAATGAGATGTTCACCCCGATTTTCGCGATTTCCCGAATCTCCGGTTGGTGCGCACACCGGATCGAAGAGCTGGTCAACTCCAGCAAAATCATCCGTCCAGCTTACAAATATGTCGGACAGCACAGAGAATATGTGAAGCTGGACGACAGGAACTAGCATCTGTTTTAATCTTTTAAAAGAAACTGCTCCATACACAGGATAAAATCGTCCCCTGCATTCGTATCTCACCGGATGCAGGGGACGATTCACCTATGATGCAGGTTTTGTTTTATCTGTACATTTCCGCCAGCTTTTTAAAAGCTGTCAGAGACCGCTCAATCATTTCTGTTTGCACACAGTAGGCTATCCGCACATGGCCGGGGCAGTCGAAATCATCCCCAGGTACTAAAAGTAAATCCAGACTCTTGGCCTTCTCACAGAACGCATAGGCATCCGGCTCCAGGGAGCGGGGAAAGAGATAAAAGGCCCCTTCCGGCTTCACACAAAAATATCCCATCTCCACCAGCGCGTTGTAAAGCAGATCCCGGTTTCTCCGGTACACTTCGATGTCAGAAGTCTCTCCGGCACACGAGGCCACCACCTGCTGAAACAGGGCCGGCGCGCAGACATAACCGAGCACCCGGCCGGCGCCGCAGACTGCCGCATAAGCCGCCTTTGCATCCTCCATTTCATCCGGAACCAGAACATACCCAATCCGCTCTCCTGGCATGGACAACGATTTGCTGTAGGAATAACAGACGAAAGTATTGTCATAATACTTGGTCAGATAAGGAACCTTTACGCCGTCAAAGGCAATCTCCCGGTAAGGCTCATCGGAAATCAGATAAATCGGATGGCCATATTCCTGCGACCTTTCCCGTAAAAGTTTTGTCAGGCGCAAAATCGTTTCCTCCGAGTACACGACGCCAGAAGGATTGTTCGGGGAATTGACAACGACCGCCTTGGTTTTTGGTCCAAGCAGCTCCTCAAAAGCAGCAAAATTGATCTGAAAGCTGTCCATGTCTGCCGGGACAGCCCGAAATCGCGCTCCAGTTCCCTCTATAAAAACCTTATATTCAGGAAAGTAGGGGGCAAATACGAGAAACTCGTCCCCCTCCTCTGCCAGCGCTTTGAAACAGACGCACAGAGAAGCGGCCGCCCCTACTGTCATATACAAATTATCCCCGGTGAAATGTGTTCCGTGGACCTGATTGATAGACTCTGCAATCCGCGTTCTTACCGCTGCATCTCCCTGAGCGCTGGTGTAGCCGTGAAGAGCCGCCGCATCCTTCTCCCCCACCAGTTTTACAATCGTATCGCTGACCGATCTCGGCGCAGGCACATTGGGGTTTCCAAGGCTGAAATCAAAGATATTCTCTCTGCCTACCTGGGCGGCGCGCTTATTTCCAAATTCAAAAATTTCCCGAATCGTGGAACGTTTGCTTCCAAGCTCCACCATTTTCTCTGCAAACATCGTTGTCATTTCCTCCGTAATTCAAAACTATTTATTATAAATGTGATAAATCATCAAAAGAATCCTGCGGCGGCGGATTGCGTCAGCCTGTCTTAGGCGTTCTTTTCTTCCAGCGCTTTCTCCACGCCGGCCAACTTCACGCACAGGCAGAACAGATGAATCGCTTTATCAAGCTCTTCCAGAGTAGGGAATGTGGGGGCAATCCGGATATTGCTGTCCTTCGGATCCTTTCCGTAAGGCCAGGTCGCGCCGGCTCCTGTCATGGTAACACCAGCCTCTTTTGCCAGGGCCACTGTCTTTTTCGCACAGCTGGGGAGTGTGTCAAGGGCCACAAAATATCCGCCCTTCGGCCTTACCCAGGAGGCCAGCCCGGTCCCGCCAAGTTCTTCCTCCAGAGTATTTAATACCATATCGAATTTGGGCTTTAAAGCTTCGCCCAGTTTCTTCATATGCGCCCGGATACCGTCGGCATTCTTAAAATACTTCACATGACGAAGCTGGTTCAGTTTATCATGACCAATCGTCTGAACCGTCATATGCTTCTTAATCTCCGCTATATTGGAGATACTGGAGGCCAGAATGGCGATTCCCGCTCCCGGGAAGGTAATCTTTGAGGTGGAAAAGAAAGAGAGAATCCGATCTTCATTTCCACAAGCAGCAGCCGCCTTAAAAATATCCTTCAAGGGAACTTCCTCGTAAATATGGTGAACCCCATACGCATTGTCCCAGAAAATACGAAAATCTTTTGCCGCTGTTTTCATGGAGGCCAAGCGTTCCACCGTCTCGTCGCAACAGCAAGCTCCAAGAGGATTGGAATGAAGCGGTACGCACCACATGCCTTTGATGGTATCGTCCTCTGCCACCAGCTTTTCCACCACATCCATATCCGGACCGTCCGCTCTCATAGGTACCGGAATCATCTCAATCCCCATATCCTCCGTCACGGCAAAATGGCGATCGTAACCGGGGCTGGGACAGAGCCATTTGATTCCTTTCACATCCTTCCAGGGTTTCTCTCCCTGCGTTCCAAAAAGCATTAATCTAGTCAGGGCATCATACATAAGATTCAGACTGGAACTTCCCCCCACAATAATCTTCTCTGCAGGAATGTCCAAAAGATCGGAAAACAGCTTCTTCGCCTCCGGAATCCCGTCCAACACTCCGTAATTTCTCGCATCCAGGCCTGATTCCGTATGATAGTCATCCAGCGCGGAAAATAAACCGTTGGTCAAATCCAGCTGAGCCGCCGCCGGCTTTCCTCTCGACATGTCCAGTTTTAATCCCTGGGCCTTAAACTCCTCATACTGCTTTTCCAAGTCTCCCCTGAGCTGTAACAATTCTTCCCTTGTCATCTCCGCTACATGTTTCATCTCATCTTCTCCTTTCTACATCCCCCTGGCCTTGTCGGCACAGGCCGTCATGGCTTCAATCACACTGCTCCGAAGGCCCCTCTCCTCCAGGACCCTCACTGCCTGAATCGTCGTTCCCCCCGGCGAGCATACCATATCTTTGAGTTCTCCCGGATGCATTCCGGTCTCCTGCACCATCCTTGCCGCCCCAAGGACTGCCTGGGAGGCAAATTCATAAGCCCGCTTTCTCGGCATCCCAAGAGACACCGCCCCGTCGGCCATCGCCTCCATAAACATAAAAAGATAAGCGGGAGCGCTTCCACTGACAGCGATTACTGCCTCGCTCATGGTCTCCGGTATCACAGAAGCCCGGCCGAAGCTTTCCAATATCTCTATGACCCGGGAAAGTTCTTCCTCCGTCACCAGTTTTCCCGGAGACACAGACGTAATCCCCGCCCCTACCAGAGCCGGTGTGTTGGGGTTGCAACGGATAAATTTGAGAGGACGGCCAAACTGTTCCTCAAACCACTGCAACGTCTTTCCTGGAGCAATGCTCATGATAATCTGTTTTTCTGTCACCTCCTCTTTGATCTCTGCAATCACCTGGCTGTAAAACTGAGGCTTTACGGCTAACACCACGATCTCTGACTCCCTGGCCACCTCTGTGTTATCCCCTGTCACACAGATCCCCCAGGTTTCCTTCGCCCAGTCCAGTGCGCCTCTGCTCCTGTTTGAAGCAAAAATCTCCTCCGGCTCCACCAGACGCTTTCCCACGATTCCGCCAATCATGGCCTTCGCCATATTTCCACAGCCGATAAAACCAATTTTTTTCATTCCCTTCCTCCTTTTATTTTATCTTTATTAGAAACTACTGGATGCCCAGTTGTTCCATTGTCTATCTCATTCGGCTCCCCCCTGTGAGCCTTCCCTTTTCAGACTTCCAGCGTGAGTTTAGCTTCCTCTTCTGCTTCCGCCTTAAACTCCTCAATCTGTTCCGGAGACGTGGCCGGGAGTTCCTCCAGGGAAGAGACCCCGAAGCTCCTGAGAAAATCCTCCGTGGTCCCAAACAGGAGCGGGCGCCCCGGCACATTCAGACGGCCAACCTCTTCCACAAGCCCATACTCAATCAGCTTGTTGACTGCATGGTCCGATTTCACTCCACGGATTTTCTCAATCTCTGGCTTTGTCACCGGCTGTTTGTAGGCAATAATGGATAAGGTCTCCAAAATCACTTCCGTCAGTACATACTTCGTCGGCTGGGCTGTCACCCGGATGAGGTTTTCATAATACTCCGGTCTGGTACACATCTGAAAGGCGTGCTCCAGCTCGATAATTTTCATCCCGCGCCCCTCGGCGTCATAATCATCTGCCAGGCTTCTTACCAGCTTTCTTGTCGTCTCCTCGTCCTGCCCGACGGCCTCCGCCAGAGATTTTAATTCCACGGATCCCCCCATGGCAAACAGCACCGCCTCCAGAATGGTTTTTGCTTCTTTGATTTCCATATGCTCCTGCTTTCTGCCTAACTCCCGCCCTCTTCCAAAGTCTATCCCCATCACACGGAAGCAGTTGTTATGCGTCGATACTGGCGGCAATCTCTTTTGCCATCTCTTCTGTATGAGTCAAAAGTTCTTCCGATGCCTCCAGAACCAGATCTTCCCCCGCGTCTGTCAGAGTCACACTTCCCATTTTCATAAGTTCCAAAACAGCCAAAAACGTAACCACCAGTTCTACCCGCCCCGTCTGGTCTTTCAGAAGTCCGCGAAAACTCATACGGCCTTTTTGGGCCGCCATATAGACAATCTGCATAATCTTATCTGACACCCGAAAGGGCTCCCGCTCAATACGCCCGAACTTGGAACGGACCGGATCGATTTTATCCTCCTGACGCTTTAACACTGCCTGGAAAATATCGTTTAATTTTACAAGACTCAGTCCGGAGAGAAGCTCATTTAAATCCACCGGCGGACGATATTTCGCCACCTCCTCCGGTATGGTCTCCGGCTTGAAAAAAGACTTCTGCGCATCTACCTGACGATCCTTAAGCTCCCCCGCCATGTATTTATACATTTTGTATTCCAGCAGCCGCTCTACCAGTTCCAGCCTGGGGTCCTCCTCTTCGCCGTCCTCTCCCTTCTCTGCTGGAAGAAGCATCCGGGATTTGATATCCAGAAGTGTGGCCGCCATAACCAAAAAATCGCTGACTACCTCCAGGTCCTCCTTGTCCATGGCCTGCACGTATTCCATATACTGATTCGCAATCTCCGCAATGGGAATATCATAGATATTTACTTTATTTTTATCAATCAGGTGGAGAAGCAGATCCAGCGGACCTTCAAACACCTGCAGTTTTACAGACAGTACCGACTGCATCCTACCTCCTCGTTTCCTGTTCTTTTTCTCACCCTAGGCTCCCCTCTAAGAGATTCGTTTCAGTCTCACCACCAAAAGTTCCGACATATTTCCCAAGCGGAAATTGACGGAATGGGTTCCAAGACCACCGCTGACAATCATCGTCTTTCCCGATTCCTCATACTTGCCCCGGCTCCACCTGGGGAACAGGCCATAGTCAGGGCCAACGACTCCGCCTAGAACAGGCAGACGGATCGTTCCTCCATGATAATGACCGCTTAAGGTCAGATCAGCTCCCCAGGCCGCATATTCTTTAAAGAAAGAAGGAGAATGAGCCAGGAGAATATGATATTCATCCCGTCTGGCCATCCCCAAAATCTGTTCCAGATATCCAGGCGCTATGGGCAGCTTTTTTCGTTTCTGATAGTAGGTGCTATCCAGATTGAGTCCGGTGATAGTCAGAGCGTCTTTTCCTTCCCGGATAGTCAAAGACAGATTGTCAAGGACTGTGACCCCTGCCCGCATCATCTCTGTGTACCACTCCCGATAAGCAGAAGCATATCGTTCTTTCTCCCGTCCCATCCTGTCCTCGTGATTTCCGATTCCATAATACACTGGGTAGCGAAAGGCCAGGCGTTTTAACAGACGGACGCACTCGCCATACCGGCAGACACCGCCTTTCGCCATCACCATATCTCCTGCTATCATAATGGCGTCCGGATGGATTCGGCGGATGGAAGCCATCATCTGATTATTCCGTTTTCCGGCGCCATTGTCGTGAAGGTCGGCCATTACCACCATCGTATAACCGTCAAACGCTTCTCCGACTGCTTCAGATTCCACTTCATATTCTTTTATGGCCACATGGTTTCTCTCGTACCAGGAAATAAGCAGCACTATCAGAACCAAAACCGTCAGAATAACTCCCGCAATCCAAAACCCCATATCGCTTTCTCCATGATCCCCTCCGCTCTTTTTGAAATGCAGAGAGACGTTATTAACTAGTATAGCATGCCTTTCAGTTACAGTCAAACTCGCAGAAAAAACTGACCCCATCTTCCTCATTTTTCACACCGTAAGCACAGTTATGCAATTCCATAACTGCCTTTACGATCGACAGGCCGATCCCGCTGCCCCCATATTCCCTGGTCCTGGCCTTATCCACTTTATAAAATTTATCCCAGATCCGCTCCAGATCTGCTTCCGGAATGGGCATGCCTGTATTCCTCACCTGAATATATGCTTTCTCCTCCCGTTTCTCCACAAAAAGAGAAACTTTTTTCTCTCCTTCCAGGTGATTCAAAGCATTTCCCATATAATTGCGGATCACTTCTTCCACCATATATTCATCCGCCCAAATATAAAGGCTTTCCGGGCTCTTTAAAACCAGTTTTGCTTCTTTTTGTTCAAGCAGCAGCCGATAGGAATTTAAAACCCCCTGAATTACCGGTAGCAAGTCGAAGTGCTCCATGGAAAGCGGTTCCCGGCCTGCTTCAATCTGATTGAGCGTTAGGAGTTTCTTTACCATCAGATTCATTTTGGAAGCTTCATCGATGATCACATCACAGTACCATTCCATGGTTTCCGGATCTTCACTCACTCCTTCTTTTAATCCTTCTGCATATCCCTGTACCAGAGCAATGGGAGTTTTTAACTCGTGGGAAATATTGGAGAGGAACTCTCTTCTCATTTCATCAATCTTTGTTTTCTGTTCAATATCCCGCTTAAGTTCCAGATTGGCTGTCTTAAGCTCCAGAATAGTCTGCTCCAGCTGGGCTGACATGTAATTCATACTCTGTCCCAGCATCTCAATTTCCCGATTGTCATTTCCCTCATACCTGGCCGTAAAATCCAGATTCGCCATCCGCCCCGCCAGAGAGGACAGATGGAGAATGGGATCCGTCATATTCTTTGTCAAAAACCAGACGGCCAAAATTCCGACTCCCGCCACTGCAAAGGCCACATAAAGATGAAACTGGTTCACCATACGCACCGTTTCCTGAATACTCTGCAGCGGAACCCGCATGATAGAAAAGCGCCCTCCGACAAAAGAAGAAAACAGTTCCATATAATCAGCGCCTGAAGCCTTGTCATAGATCTTGTTGATCTCATAATTCTCTGTTTCGGCGATGAGCTCCAGCGACTCATGCTCTCCAACAATATAGTCCAGCAGATCCTTTCCTCTGCTATTTAAGACGTCCCCCTCCGTAGAGGAATAGATCACGCTCCGCGACGAATCCCAGAGGAAAATCTCGATGTTATAATTCTCTTTGATTCTCCGCAAATAAAGCTTCGTCTCGCCAGTCACGGCTCCGTCCCGCAAGAGCCGTTGTTCCAGTTCGTCATTGGCCTGGATCAGAGTCCTCTGCTTTCTCTGCATATAATAAGGCTCCAGGCACAGATTGATGGCAATCCAACTTGCTCCGATAACAAGGGCTACCACACCTGCCAAAATCATCGTATATTTAAAGCGGATCGTATGTTTCATCTATTTATCCACCTCAAATTTATAGCCCATCCCCCAGATTGTCTTGATATATTCTCCCTGTTTCCCAAGTTTACTTCGAAGCTTCTTCACATGGGTGTCAATGGTCCTCGCATCCCCGAAATAGTCGTAATTCCATACATGATTCAGAATATTTTCCCGGGACAGGGCCAACCCCTGATTTTCCACAAAATAAGTCAGAAGTTCAAATTCTTTGAAGCTTAACTCTATCTGCTGCCCGTCTACGCGAACCTGATGAGCCGCCTTATCAAGAACAATTCCGCCGATTTCCACGCGGTCCGTCTTGACCGCCATACTCCGCCTTAAGATAGCTGTCACCCTGGCCACCAGGATCTTCGGACTGAATGGCTTGGAAATATATTCGTCAACTCCCAGCTCAAAGCCCAGAAGCTCGTCCCGCTCCTCCCCTTTGGCCGTCAGCATGATAATAGGCACCTGGGAATACTGACGAATAGTCCGCACGGCCTCATATCCGTCCATTTTTGGCATCATCACATCCATAATAATCAGGCTGATCGTCTTATCTGCAAAAAAAAGGTCGACCGCCTCTTCTCCGTCTCCAGCCTCCAGAACGGCAAACTCTTTCTTCACCAGAAAGTCCCTCACCAGCTTTCGCATCCTGCTCTCATCATCTACCACGAGAATTTTCAGTTTTTCCATTTGCCCCGTCTCCATTCTGCCTCTGCCTTTTGTTACAGATTTCACAGCTTTCTGATTGCCATTTTAGCAGACACAGGCTTATCTTTCCATAGTTTCCCGAAAAAATTCACGCAAGTTTCACAGGGTATAAAATTTCCTCCAGCCTAAATTGAAAAAAATGCTAAAATCCGGATTGGAAAGACGCCAAATGATATCGAAACAGCGCAAAAACGCCCGACAGAACATAAGTCCGGTCGGGCATAAGGGCGTAAAAATTTTTAATTTTCATGATAGGATATTAGATTTCTGTTTTCCTGTCCATACTTATTTTTTTTATTACAGGTATCCAGACTTCATATTGTGCATTTTGCGGGTCCGGATTTAAGTAAACCTCGACATCCGGAGCATTGCCATACTCGTATCCCGAAGTTGGCAGCCATTCCGTTACGATGCGTCGTTCCAGTTCCTGGATAGACTGGTTTGTACCTTTTCCAGAAAAAATTGCCCAGGTGGCCGCCGGTACCGTATATTCTTCAAGGTCATCCTTTTCCTGTGAAGTAGCTACCGCAATGTAATATCTCCATGGTTCCGTATCATTACAAGTGCTGACGCCAAGTACCCCCGTAGGCTGCGTATCCATCATGCGAATCAATCGCTGCAAGGTTCCGTTCATGGATATTTCCTGCCATTTGGAAGGTATGACCGTAAAATTTTTTTCAATATCTTTATCCAGGGATACAGATACCCCCACAACGCGGAAAGCGTCTTTGGTTTCAATTCTGTAGTTCATTTCTTCCACTCCTTTGACTGTGATTTTAAATAAAATAGGAGGGAAGGATTTTACGGATACGCCCTCGTTTTTTACAGCAGATGGAGCGATTCCGTGGACGGACTGAAACGCCCTGTTAAATGCGGTAGGGGAATGATATCCGTATTTTCCTGCCACATCAATGATTTTCATGTTTGTGCTCTGTAAATCTACGGCGGCAAGGGACATTTTTCTCCTGCGGATATATTCAGATAACGGAATCCCCGCCATATAGGTGAACATTCTCTGGAAATGATAGGAAGAGCAACAGGCAATTCGCCCCAGTCGTTCATAATCAATTTCCTCTGTCAAATGTTCTTCAATATCGCTGATTGCAGCATTTAGCCGCTCCATCCATTCCATCACAACATCCTCCTGACAGTTTTTAGTATATATTAAGATTCTGTTTTTTTCCTCTCAATCTCTGCCCGAAAAAGAGAGCTTCGATTTTCTGTTTTTCCCGGATGGAATGAAAGTTCTTTTCCAAAGGATACCATCGGTTGACAAGGACACACGCCCTGACCATATCCCCCCTGTCAGCCGATGGAACAAGCAGTCCTTTCGCGCCTTATGCCCAGGTATTTACATATTGTCCAGTTCCATCCGGAGGAAGCTGGCTGTCCTGGCCGTTTTGGCCCTTTTCCCTTTCTTTTTCTTCTTCCTTTTTCTCCTTTTGTTTTAACTGTTCAATTTGCTGTTTTACTTTCTGGATTTCCTGGGCCAGTTTTTGTGCTTTCTCGGCCTCATGATTTTCCTCTGCCCTTTTTTTCTCTTCTGTAAGATGTTCCAATTTCTTTTCCAGTTCTTTGATCTTCGCCTCATTTTGGCTTCCTGTCGAAGGACCTGCCCCCGGCGTCAAGGCGCCTGCTGCATAAGGTCCTGCTCCAAAGCCTCCAATTGAATGAATACTCATATTAATACCTCCTTTTTTCACAGATATTCAGGATTATCGACTGAGATATCCTCCAAATGAGCCAATTGATGTAAGGGAACGTTTTTCCGTTGCGGAAAGACAAAGAACAACTTCAGTTGGTAAACTCCGTTGGAAACGGTCTTTTTCACTGTCCCTTCCATAGGTTCCAGCACAGCCCGGATATTGGAGAGGCCAATTCCCTCCGGGGGAGGCGTCCGAAGTTCCGCCCCGCAACTGTTTTCCAGTAAGAGCAGATAAAAATTCCCTTTTTTCTTTCCGGAAATCCTGATATACCGTTTCTGCGGCAAGACTGCCTCGCAGGCATTCATCGCATTGTCCAGGGCGTTGGAGAGAAGGATACACCAGTCAATATCTCGGACGCCGCTCTCTTTCGGAATCGAAAGTTCACACTGTACTGCAATTTCCCTCTGTTTTGCGGCCGCAAATTTGCTTCCAAGCAATACGTCCACCGCTGGATTTCCTGTCCGTACAGTACAGGAAAATCCGTCCGCTACGCCGGAAAGCTGGCTTAAATACGTATACGCATATTCCGTCTGTCCCGTCCGCAAAAGTTCTTTTAATACCATCAAGTGATTTTTCAAATCATGGCGAAAGGCACGGGCCTGTTTTTCCCGCAAAGTCGCCTCCTCCATATATCGCTTCTGTTCCGCCGCCTGCTGCTCCAGGCAAAAAAGCTTTTTTTCCGTAAGCTGCACATGAATAAACCTCTGATAAAGAAATAAAACTGCGATCAGACAGCCGCCTGCTACAAGCTGCAAAAACAGATTTTCCCCATGGCTTACCTCCAGGGCGGGCAAAACACTCCCCATGGCCGTATCCACCACCATCGTATCTCCATAGAAAGAATCCTGCAAAATCTGCTCCACCAGCGCAATAAAAAAAAGAGGCACCGTTAAAAGCAGAATCTGTTCCCGCAAAAGCCTGGCCCCGCTCCGGTAAAAATGTCGTAAGAGCAGTACAAAAAACAAAGCGAGAAGCAAGGCTCTGACGATCCCCCGTACTGTGTCTAATGACATCAGAAAAACCTCCTGTTTCAGAACAAGAGGAAACAGAATCCGGTAATCTATCCACCGGAGGATGCTGTCCAGAATCCCCAGTACAGACCGTAACAAAAGCGCTGTCATCCAAGTTTCCCTCCAGGGTTTTTTGGTAAAAACAGCTCCTAAAAGCGTGAGCATCGCAAGCTCCAGAAAGAGACTGAGGCTTCCCGGAAGCTGCATTCCAACCTCCAGTATCGACAAACACGCTGACAAACAGACATAGCCTGCTCCATATCGCCACTGAAAAGATTTTCCGCTAAAACAACAGAAAAAATAGTATAGCAGAAGTGGAACGACGAGTAAAGGAAAAGCCATCGGCAGCAGGGTGTTCCATTGGAAATGAAAAGCCGGAGCAAACATATCAAACTTTATCCCGTTCACGTTTTATCCCTCCCTGTCCATATAAAGAAGCATCTGCTCCATAAACGCCTGGCGACAATTCTTTGATACGGGAATCTGCTCTCCATTTTCCAGAAGAAGCTCTCCGCCATTATATTCCCGCAGACAGGCAGGATTCACCAGATAACTCCTATGGCATCGGAGCAGGTGGGGAAATGCCTGTTGTTCCGCTTCTCTTAGCTTTCCATAATAATCGATCACACCGCTTTTTGTATGTACAAAAACTTTCCTATTGATGACTTCACAGTAATAGATCTCTCCAAAAGGAATCATTCGATACCAGTTGGCTGTCCGGATACAAAAGCTTTCTTCTCTGGAAGCCCGAAGCCGCTTCAAAACTCGTCTCAACGCCCGTTCCAGCCGTTCTTTGTCAACCGGTTTGCAAAGATAGTCGGCCGCCTCCACCTCAAAGGCCTCCGACATATATTCTGAAAAAGCCGTTACAAAGATAAACTCTCCCTTAAATCCCCGCTCCCTGAGACGTTCAGCCGTTCTCATCCCATCCGGCCCCGGCATTCGGATATCCAGGAACAGCAAATCATAATCCATGGGGCCGTACAGAAGTCCGACAGCTCCTGTATGGCATACCACGCTGTATTTTTCCTTCCAGCTTTCCAATATAGAAGAGACGGTCCTGTTTAATTTCTCACACATGACCGCCTCATCATCGCAAATTGCAATTCTAATCATGACACAATCCCCCATACCCTTTAGTTTACAAAAAACCAGTCTCTTTTCAAGGGAAATTGGTGTAAAAGGCCAGGAAATTGCTGTAAAATACTGATCCGACGTGACGATGCCGTCTCACTGCCTCTTTCTAATGACATGCTCCCTGATAAACCGAAAGGTCGCTTCCTCACCGTCTCTCGCCAGCATACAAAGCAGAAACTCCAACTGGCGCCTGGTCTTTGGATGGATAACCATGACGTCTTTTCTTCGATTGTAATAGTTTAGCGGACTCTGATCCGTATAGTTATCTTTCTGGTATGTTTTGGAGGCGGCAATCCGATCCATAAACATTTCCAGAACATATTTCACCGGCATCCGCATTCCGGCCACCTCGAAATTCTTGTCCATATCCACATCAATCCAATATTCAAAATGATGCTTATTGCGCCCCTTATGATGAAGCCAGGCAGAGGAATATCCCCTCTCCTCCCGCTCTGCTGCATTGGGGCTTCTGTTTCCCTGATAATATTTACAACCCACCAGAAATTCTTTCGGATTATATTTGGACAGATCATGTAAAAGTCCCTGCTTATACATGCCTACCTTAAAACAATTTTTCATCACTTCACTTTTGTGATGATTGATAGTCTTTAAATGTCCCCAAGCTTTCATTCTTCTCTTCCTCCATGAAGCTCTTTTCCCCCATCCTTTCCGCCATGGACCTCTTCTTCCTCTTCACCCAAGAGCCGTATCCCCCTCGGCCCTACCGGGGTGGAAAAGACAATCTGTGTGCTGGTTCTCCCATAGTCCTGAAGCCGTCCGATAAACTGATCCAACTCCATCGTACTTTTAAAAGCAACTTTGATCAACATCGAAAACTGGCCTGTGACACAGTTACACTCCAGTACATTGGGACAGGCTTCAATAAAGGGATAAAACTGATTCTTCTGCTTTGGCTGCACCTCCAGATTGATGAACGCCATAATGTGATATCCTAACTGCTCCACATTTACCCGCGCACAATATCCGGTAATGATCCCCGCTTTCTCCAGCCGTTCTATTCGCGCCGACACTGCCGGAGAAGAAAGAAACGCCTTTTCTGCAATAACCTTCAAAGGCGTTCTGGCATTCTTCTGCAGAATACTGACAATCTGTCTGTCTATGTGATCCATCATTTTTATTTGTACCCCCTGTTTGATTCCCTTCTATTATACGTCTCGCGCTTACTTTTTTCAAGTATTTCTCTTTGTACACTTAACAAAATTAATCCAGAAGATTTTCCTTCTCAATCAGGAAACAAAGGCAAGCCCCCGCACATATCTTATAATGTAAACAATCTTTGGAGGATTACCCCATGAGTGATTTGGCTGCAACAAACTGTGGATGTTCAACTGGCTGTGGAAACGGCTTCGGCGGAAACAACATCTTATTCCTGTTACTGATTCTGTGTGCCTGCGGCAACGGTTTCGGCGGCGGTGAAGGCTGTGGATGTGGTCTCGGCCTGAATGGTTTTGGCGGCGACGGATGCGGATGCCTGCTTTGGATCCTTCTTCTGTCCTGCTTCTGTGGCGGCTGCTAATCATTAAGCAACCGTTAAAATCGATCGGGGAAGCCTTGTTCCCTACTCGTCTGTGCGGGGCGCATGTTGTGTCAGCGACTGATGTTCTCATGCGCTCCCGCGCATCAAAAAGGGGATGCCTTGTGCATCCCCTTTTCTGTCTTATCTCTGTCAAATCTCCTTATGTGGGAAAATACTGACTGTAAATCGTATAAAAATCTGTTTCCGTCTGTTTATAGCTTCCCCGATAACCGATCTCCTCCCAGGCGCTTTCATTGCAGGCAGCCGTCACCTGGGATACAAAAGCGTCGTAATATTCATAAAAACGTTCTTCTCTGTGTTGCCTCCCAAGAGCCTCCTTATTCTGGGCCGTTTTTTCTTCGTCGTAATGGTTTACGCACCGGATGAGGTAAAAGCCGTCTGCAGTTTCCACCACCGGACTCACCTCTTCTCCGCCTAACCCGAAGGCAGCCGCTTCAAAAACCGGATCCGTCTCTCCTCTGGAAAGCTCCCGCTCAAATATCTCCGATTCATTGTTGTCTTTCGCAAGAACCATAAAGTCGTCTCCGGCCTGAGCTCTGGCCAAAAGATTCTGAGCCTCCGCGCGCCTCTCCTCCTTTTTTTGAGCATCCAGGCCTGCAGTACTTAAGAAAATCTGTTGCACTGTAATCACTCTCGCCTCGTCTTCGCTGATTTCCATAGAAACATCTGCAGTCAGTTTCTCTACTAGAAGGCTCGCCGTATAATATTCACGGAATACCTTTTCCGCTGTTTTCTTATCAATCCCCGTCTCTTTTTTCGTCTCTTCCGGCAAACTGGTCAGATATGCCGCAGCCGCCTGGGAAACCCGCTTCTCATCCTCATCCCCAAGCTCCACCTCATACTGAGCGGCCATCAACGTCATACACTTCATCTTCACCAGAAAATCTTTCAGATTCTCTTTCATGTATTCCTCAAATGTCTGCTCTCCTACCTTCACATCCCAGATTGCTCCGCCATAGCCGGCTTCATATCTGCTTTTCTGGCTTAAAAGAAACATCATCGCCTCCGGCCTGGTGCAGGACAGATCTTCCACATAAAACAGCTCGCTCTCTTTAAATCCTCTAGAAGTCGGGGTCTCTTTCTTTTTTCCACAACCGGCAAAAACTACCGTCAAAGCCAGGAAGCCTGCCAGTACGGCAAGACCTTTCTTTTTTCTTCGCGTAATCCCTCTCATATCAATTCCTCCGTTCTGATATTTTTCAGGAAAAATCCTGGCCGCGTCCCGATTCTTCAAGCAAGGAACGAAGCACCTTCAGGACGCCTTCGTTCTCGCAGGTATCGGCCAGATAACGAGCCGTTTCTTTGACCTCCGCGATAGCATTCCCCACCGCATAACTGTGATAAGAAGCCTTTAGCATTTCCACATCGTTCTGCTGGTCCCCGAAAGTCAGAGTCTCCTCCGGGGTCACGCCGAAAAATTTCTGATACCACCGCACTGCCGTCCCCTTGTTGACACCCAGCTTATAAATATCCAGCCACATCGCACCCGCCGTACTGGTGGAAACCATTCCTTTCCATTTCTCACAGAACGAGCGAAAGGTCTCCCCCGACCGATGCTTTTTGTCATATACGCTCAACTTCACAAAGTCCTCCGGCATAGCGCTCATATCTGCCACCCTGGTGACATCTTCCTGATACCCTTCTGTCAGCCAGCGGATCAATTCCTCTTCTTCCGAGTCGGCATACATAACCCCTGCTCCTGTCAGAAAAGGGACCGTATCCTTTATGGTTCGTACATCTGCCAGAATCTCATTTAGAAGTTTCCGATCCAAACTTTCCGCAAACAGAAGTTCACGGGAATTGCCCATAAGGGTTCCATTGCAGGTAGCGTAATAGATTCGTTCCTTTAGAGGCTCAAACAGCCGTTCCGTACTGATTCTGGAGCGGCCGCTGGCTGCCACAAAGTGGATTCCCCGGTCAAGAAGCTCTCCGATGGTCTCCACATAGGCTGTGGGCAGATTTCTGGAGCCATCCTTCACCAGTGTTCCGTCAATGTCCGTCATAATCAGCTTAATCATTCCAGTTCTCCCCTGTATGTTTTCAGATATCCGTACAGCCTGGACAGCGGAAGCCCCACCACATTCTGATAGTCTCCCTCGATTCCCTGTACATATACGGCAAAGCAGCCCTGGATTCCGTAAGCCCCTGCCTTATCCATAGGTTCTCCCGTTTTGATATACTCCAGGATTTCCTTATCATTCATGGAACATACATGGACTACCGTCCGCTCCGAAAAGGTAACTGTTTCCTTTGTCCCTTCCATCACCGTCTCCGGCCCCTCTGCCCGTTCTCCGCTTTCCTTCCTTATCACGGTCACTCCTGTATAAACCTCATGGCTTCTTCCCTGAATCTGCTTTAACATGGAAAAGGCCTCTTCTTCATTCTCCGGTTTTCCCAAGATACTCCCGTCAAGAGCCACCACCGTATCCGCGCCGATGATGACATCTCCTGTTTCTGCCGAAGAAAGCGCCTCTTTCGCTTTCCTCATAGAAAGCTCTCTCACCATCTCCTCCGGCTCCTTCGCCTCTGTATTCTCTTCCCCGCTTCCCGCTCTCACTTCAAAGGGCAGACCTGTAAGAGCCAGAATCTCCCGTCTTCTCGGCGAGGCAGAAGCCAAAATAAGTTTCGCCATTCCTCTATCTTCTCCCCTTCCCGGCAAGGATATCTGCACTCCTGGCCGCATTATTTGTCCATTCTCTATCGCAGCGCAGTCAGATATTCTTCAAAACACACGCCGTCCTCTCTCGGAATCTTCATCTCTTCCGAACGGAGAATGCATTTTTTCACAAAGTTCCCCGCCTTTTTCACAGACTGAGCAAAAGGAACTCCATTGACTGCATCTGCGGCGATAATCGAAGAGAATACGTCTCCCGTTCCGGCCCGCTCGCTGCCCACCCGGTGGCTTCGCAAGATCCGCGGCGTCTCTCCCGCCTCGTAAACCAGATTGGCCACAAAATCTCCCTGTCTGATCCCGGTGATTACAATTTTTTCCGGCCCTTCCCTACGGATGGTTTCCGCCATGGCAGTCAGTTCCCTCATGGTCCAGTGTCTGTCCGAATAGGGCGTATCTGTCAGGATACAGGCCTCCGTCAGATTGGGAGTCAGAATATCGGCATATTCTGTAAGCCGTTTCATTTCCTGACACATTTCCCTGGTGTAGGTGGCATACGCCTTTCCGTGATCTCCCATAATCGGATCTACAATAATCGTAGTTCTCTCCGTCTTAAAATCCTGGATAAAGGCCCGTACAATGTCAATCTGCTCTTCTGAACCGAGGAACCCGGAATAAATTCCTTCAAATTCCAATCCCAGTTTCTTCCAGTTTTCAATATATTCCGGCATTCTGGCCGTATAATCGTCGAAATAATAATTGGGGTACCCGGTATGATTGGAAAAAATTGACGTCGGCACCGGGCAGCACTGAATCTTCATGGCTGATATCACAGGCATAGCCACCGTAATGGAACAGCGGCCAAAACCGGAAATATCATTGATTACGGCGATTTTCTTTTGATTGTTATGCGTCATGACCATCTCCCGTTTTGTCTCCGATATTTCATTCACATCCGCCGGCTTCATCCCTTGATTCAATATAGATCAGGATTCCCTCCCGGAGTGCAATCCTTCCCCGGCTTTCCAGGAGCTCGTTGCTGATCCCCAGACTGTTTCCCAGGGTAAGAGTCGCCTCCGTCAGCGGATACTTAAAACCAGTTAAAGTCACACCTTTTACTTGTTCCGTAAAAGGAATCAGCGAAACATAACGGCCCCATATCTGTGAACGCTCCAGTTCCCTCGAGCTGTCAAGGAGGGAAATCCGATTATGAGCGTCTATGATATAACAGGGAATCTTCCGTTTCAGGGCATGAAGAAGAATCTGGATATTGGCCAGGGCATGGTCGAACCGCCTTCCAAGGCCGCCTAAAATCACGATTTCAGATACATCTGGCAACGAAAGGCTGTAAAGAAGTGCCCGCTCCGTATCCGTATAATCCTTTTCCGGCTGATGCGTCTCAACGGGGATCCCCTGCTTTTGATAAACCTCCAAAAGCTTTCTGGAAACTGTGTCAAAATCTCCGATGATACAGTCCGGTATAAGCCCCAGACGCTCTACTTTGGAAAGCCCGCCGTCCACAGCGACCACATAAGCTTTCCCGTAAGTTTTCAAAAATCCGGCGGCATAGGAAAGTTCCACCTCACCGCCGGTCACAATCACAATTTTCATAAAGCTTCCATTTCCCGGAAGATATCCATAAACTCCTTTGTATTTGCCGCCACATCACCGGAGAACACTGCCGATCCGCCCACCAATACATTGGCTCCCGACTGAATGACTTCTTTCGCATTGGAGGCTTTGATTCCGCCGTCCACCTGTATGTCCATATCCAGGCCCCGCTTCTCACAGATAGCCCGCAGCTCTTTTACTTTCTCCAGACAGTAAGGAATCAGTTTCTGTCCGCCAAATCCTGGATTCACTGTCATAATCAGCACCATGTCCAGTCCATCCAGCACATAATCCAGCGCCGAAAGGGGCGTTGCAGGATTCAAAGCCACTCCGGCCTTCTTCCCGGCTGCCTGAATTTGCTGGAGCACCCGATCCAGGTGCGTACAGGCTTCCGCATGAACTGTAATGATATCCGCCCCTGTTTTTGCAAATGCCTCAATATAGCGGCCCGGATCCTCAATCATCAGATGTACGTCAAAAACCCGGTCCGTGCACTTCCGTATGGTTTCTAAAACTGGCATCCCAAAAGAAATCTGCGGTACGAACATACCGTCCATCACATCCAAATGAATGTACTGCGCGCCTGCCTGTGTCGTCTCTTGGATCTGTTCTCCCAGCCTCGTAAAATCCGCGGCCAGAATCGAAGGGGATAAAATCAGCATACCATTCTCCTTTTCATCTTCCATAACGTTTTCTTGCTTTCAGTTCTTCATATAACAGCAGATAATTCTCATAGCGTTCCCTGCCGATGTCGCCTTCCTCCACAGCCCTTTTTACAGCACAGTCCGGCTCTTTTCCATGGATACATCCCTGAAATCTGCATGCTCCTTCCCACTTTAAAAACTCCGGATAATAAAACCGGAGCGATTCGCCGGAAAGCTCCCCAAGTTCCAGAGAACTGAACCCCGGCGTATCCAGAAGGAAGGTATCCCGCTCCAGGAAAAAAAGCTCCGTGTGTCTGGTGGTGTGGCGCCCTCGTCCGATTTTTTCGCTGACCCTTCCCGTCTCCATCTTCGCTTTGGGGTGAAGTAAATTGATCAACGAGGACTTCCCCACTCCGGAAGGACCTGCAAAAACGGTAGTTTGTCCACGAAGTAACCCGGAAAGTTCTGAAATTCCAGCTTTCGTATAGGTACTCGCCAGGTGGAACGGATAGCCGGCTTTTTTATAAAGCTCCATCAATTCTTTTGCACTACTCTCGTCCAAATCTACCTTGTTGAAACAGATATGACAGGAAACCTCCTGCATTTCCATCATGACAAGAAACCGGTCCAACAAATTCAGATTGGGGGCCGGCTCCTTTACTGCAAAAATCACAAACGCCTGGTCCACATTGGCCACGGCGGGGCGAACCAGAAGGTTTTTCCTGGGAAATATCTCGATGATATTCCCCAGGCCCTTTTCCTCGTCAAGAACTTCAAAATCCACCCAGTCCCCCACCAGAGGTTTTACCTTCCGATTACGAAAAATACCCTTTGCCTTGCACTCATAAATGTTGTCGTAACCATCATGGACATAATAGAAGCCTGCGATTCCTTTGATAATCTTCCCTTTTTTCATAGTCTTACGTCCATTATGGCGTAACCTCCTGATCGGGAAGCGTCTGTGACGGAGACTGACCGGCGTCCGGGTTCGGTTCCGGACTCGGCTCCGGATTCTGTCCCGGATCTGGGTTCTGTCCCGGATCCGGATTTTGTCCTGGATCCGGATTTTGTCCTGGATCCGGATTCGTCGGCGCTTCCGTAGAAGGCTCTGTCGGCGCCTCCGTCGGCCTCGGACCTTTGCTTACATAAATCTCCACTACAGTTCCCGGTTCCAGTTTGGATCCGGAAGCAGCGTCTGCGTCAAAGACCAGTCCCTCTGCCACGTCGTTGTTATAATATGCTGCAGATTTAGGCACCAATCCCAAATTCTGTAACATGGCAATGGCTTCCGCTTCGCTTTTCGTAATCACATCCGGCATGGTAACTGTCGTGTCTTTCTTTCCCAGACTGATCACAAAGCTGACTTTTGTCCCCTCTTCCACGGTGCTGCCGTTTCGGATAGACTGGCTCATGATCTCGCCCTCTTCATAGTCATCGCTGTAATCATTGGTAACGCTTCCCACAGAAAGCTTTGCATCCTCCAGCTCTTGTCTCGCTCTGGCCTCGGATTTTCCAAGGAGCTGGGGAACTGTCGTGGTCTTTGTCTCCTCTCCCTTGGACAGATATACCTTCACCGTATCGCCGATGGTAGCCGGCGTTCCAAGTCCGGGACTTACTTTCGCAACCTTTCCTTCTTCTACGCTGTCGCTGAAAATCTCATCAAATTCTGCTTCCAGGCCAGCGTCACGAAGCGCCTTGAGTGCCTGCTCCCTGGTCATACCAATCAAATCATCCGGAACTTTTGTCTCCGTAGATCCTTTGCTGACAGTGACCTTGATAACTGTATGGCGCTTGACTGACGTCCCTTCGGGGTACTCCTGCTCCATGATTTCCCCGTCCTCATAATCCTCTGATTCACTGTAGGAAAGCTTCATTTCCAAGTCCAGCTTCGCAAGTTCTTTCTCCGCGGCGTCTACCGTCATTCCAAGAAGGTTTGGCATCGGAACTTCCGTTCCCACAGATTCTTCTGTTGCTTCCGTTTCCACCTTGTCCTTATTTCCGGAAAAATCAAACCATCCAAAGGTTTTTCCCATGATGAACAGAGCGAGAAGCACAATGACCACGGCTACTACGATTCCGACAATGGCATAAATCTTTTCCGATCTTCGGCCTTCCTCTTCCTCGTCCTCTTCCTCCTCATCAAAAAGCATCTCTTCCTCCTCATCATAGTCAAGTTGATAACGGGCTTCCTCTTCCTCGTCATCGTAATATTCTTCATAGTCCCTGTCCGGAAGCTCCGTTTCGTCCATACTCGTTCCCATAGAAGCTACGCCGCTTCGGATCTGATTGACCTCATCTTGGCTCATAACTCTGGTGGGACCATTGCTGTTTACGCTGCTCATATGAACAAAATCCTCGTTGGGCGTCATGAGCGCGCGCTTCAGATTTCCAATCAGTTCTGTCACCGTCCTGTAGCGCATCTCCGGTTTTTTCTGCGTACATTTTAATACGATCTTTTCCAGGCTGATCGGAATCATCGGCTCGTATTTTCTGGGAGATACCATTTCTCCCTGGATATGCAAAAGAGCTACAGATACCGTGGAATCGCCCTCAAAAGGCACCCGCCCTGTCAGCATCTCATACATAGTAATACCGAGAGAATAGATATCGCTTCTCTCATCACAGTAGCCGCCTCTGGCCTGTTCCGGCGAAATATAATGGACGGAACCCATGGTGCTCGAAGTAATAGTTTCTGTGGTGGCCGCTTTGGCAATACCAAAATCTGTAACCTTTACTTTTCCATCTCTGGAAATAATGATATTCTGGGGCTTAATATCCCGGTGTACGATATGTTGCTCGTGAGCCGCCTCAATTCCCTGCGCCACCTGCATGGCAATACCGATGGTTTCCCGGATTTCCAGCTTTCCCTTTCTGGAAATGTAGGTTTTCAGCGTAATACCTTCCACCAGTTCCATAACAATATAATGAATATCCGCTTCTTCTCCCACGTCGAACACATGGACGATATTGGGGTGGGACAGACAGGCAGCCGCATGGGCCTCCGTTCTGAATTTTCCGATAAAGGACCGGTCCGAATTGAACTCCTGCTTTAAGACCTTGATTGCCACGTCCCTGTTCAATCTGTGGTCTCTGGCCCGGTATACCTCCGACATGCCGCCGGAACCGATTTTTTCCAGGATTTCATATCGTTCTCCCAGAAACATTCCTAGTCTTACCATTCTCTCACCTCGTCGTCGGCCAGCTGGAACAGTACAACTGCAATGTTATCCCTGCCGCCGTTTTTGTTTGCCTCTTCAATCAAATCTGCGCAGACTTCTTTCAGATCCTGTCTGCCTGCCGCAAGCTTCCAGATGGTCTCATCGGAAACCATATTGCTTAAACCATCCGAACACATGAGGACCGTATCGCCCTTTTCCAGACTCACCTCAAAGAAATCGGCAAATACGTCCTTTCTGGCTCCGATTGCCCTGGTAATAATATTTTTGTGCTCGTGATATGCTTCGCTCCCCCGTTCCATCTCTCCTCTCTGGATCAGTTCCTCCACAAGAGAGTGATCTCTCGTAATCTGACGGATATCCTCTTTTCCGATCACATACAGACGGCTGTCCCCCACATTCGCCACACAGAGGACTCTGCCCATGGCACAGGCCGCCACCAGAGTCGTCCCCATGCCGGCCAGTCCTGTCTTTTCCGATGCTTTCTGTAGAAGCAGACCGTTTACCTGCCGGATCCCTTCATTTAAAATTGTAATCGGATTGTTTCCTTCCGCTTCTTCCACCAGTCTGACCAGATTGTCTATGGTATATCTGGATGCAAAGTCACCGGCCTGATGTCCCCCCATTCCGTCTGCCACAAGAAACAGATTCGGAATATTTCCGACCGGGTAAATCGAATAGTATACTGCATCCTGATTCATCTGCCTTTTTCTTCCCCGGTCAGTCATCGCGTAGGCCTTCATGGTCTATTCACCTCCTGCCTGAACAGATAGCCTTTCTGGACACGTTTCACTGTAGCTTCGCCTGAGCTGCCCACAGGCTCCATTGATATCGCGCCCCATTTCCCTTCTTATAGTAGCATTAATTCCATTTTTTTCAAGTACATTTTTGAAATCGGCAATGGCCTGCTGCCCAGAACGGACATAATTCCGTTCTTTTATCGGGTTCACCGGAATCAGGTTCACATGACAGCTCCGGCCTCCCAGAAGGGTACACAGAGCCTGTGCTTCTTCCTTTGTATCATTGACACCGCTCACCAGGCTATACTCAAAACTCAGACGCCGCCCAGTCTGCTCAAAATAAAAATCACAGGCGGGAAGCACTTCTTTCAGGCTGTACTTTTTTGCAATAGGCATTAATGCCTCTCGTCTCTCATCATCCGGTGCATGGAGGGAAAGAGCCAAGGTCACCGGAAGGCCCTCCTTCGCCAGGCGGTAAATCCCGTCCGGAAGGCCGCAGGTGGAAATCGTAATATTTCTGGCACTGAGCCCAAGTCCCCGTCCGTCGGTGAGCAGACGGATAAAGCGCACCACATTATTGTAATTGTCAAGCGGTTCTCCGGAGCCCATGAGGACCACATTTGAAACCCGCCTTCCCATAAGGCGTCTCATCTCATAGACCTGCTCCAGCATTTCCGCCGCGGAAAGTCCCCGCACCAGGCCATCTAGCGTAGAAGCACAGAAGCGGCACCCCATCCGGCACCCCACCTGGGTCGAAATGCATACGCTGTTCCCATGGTGATATTCCATCCAGACGCTTTCGATGATATTGCCGTCAGCCAGACGAAACAGGTACTTCCTGGTACCGTCAAGCTTGGAAACAAGGACTTTTACCGGATGTAGCGTCGTCAGGAAAGACTGCTTTGAAAGCGTTTCTCTCAGGACTTTTGACAGATTAGTCATCTCAGAAAAATCGGATACCTGTTTCTCATGAATCCATGAGAAAATCTGTTTTGCCCGAAAAGGTTTCTCTCCCATGTCGGCAAGGACTGCTTCCAGTTCCTCAAAACTCAATGATTTGAGGTCCGCCTTATGTATCTGTTCTGTCCATTCCTGCGGGTTATTCTGTACCGCTTCCCTCTGATTCCTTTCTGTTTTTATCTTCTTCGTCGTTTCTCCGGAATGCTGCGATAAAAAATCCATCCGTTCCCTTCTCTCCCGGCAAAAGCTGAAGCCAGCCGTCTTTATTCTCTTCCTCTTTTCCAAAAAAACGTTTCGGAAGTTCCTCCCGCAAATCCACTGTCGTAAAAGGATAATTCGCCGCAAACCACAGAGCATTCTCCCGATTCTCCGAAGGAAAGACGGTACAAGTGGAAAATACCAATCTCCCTCCCGGCTTTACATACTGCCAGGAAGCGTCCAGAATCTCTTTCTGGAGAGTGGAAAGCTCTCTCTGTTTTTCTTTCGTCATTTTATATTTGATATCGCTTTTCCGGCCGATGATCCCAAGCCCTGAGCAGGGCAGATCGGCAAGAACCACGTCGGCCCGGCCGAACATTTCCCGATCCGGGAGTCGCGCATCCCATACCCGGGCGGAAATATTCTCAAAACGGCTGCGTTCTATATTTTCTTTGATCAGCGCGATTTTCGCCATGGTCAAATCTCTGGCCTCCACATGCCCCTTTCCTCTGAGAAGATCGGCCGCATGAAGGCTTTTCCCTCCCGGGGCGGCACAGGTTTCCACCACAAAGTCTCCCGGCTTTATCCCGGCCGCAAGGCCCGCCAGCACAGAGCTTACATCCTGTACCTGCAAAAGTCCCTCCTGAAAGGCCCGGATTTCTTCCGGACGATCAAATCTCTCAAGCATCAGAACACCTGGGACATCTGGTACTGTCTTTACATCCAATCCCTGTTCCGTCAGACTCTTTACAATCGCCTCTTCCGCCGCCCTGCTTTGATTGCATCTCACAGTAAAGGGACGCCCAGAAAGCCCCTGAGACAGAAACTGCAATGTTCTCTCTTCTCCGTATTCACCGAGAAGCTCTTCCGTAATCCAGATCGGCATAGAATATTTCACCCTGGCCCACTTGGAAAATCCATCCTCTCTCTTCGGATAAGAAACTCTGTCAAGTTCCCGCGCAATGGTTCGGAGTACTCCGTTTACAAACCCTTTCAGAGAAGCAAATCCCCGCTTTCCCGCCAGGCGCACCGCCTCATTCACGGCAGCCCGATCCGGTACTGTATCCATATATTTCATCTGATAGACGCTCATCCGCAAAAGCTCCCGGATAACTGGCTTTTGCTTTTCTGTTTTTGTCTTTGAAAAACAATCGATAATATAATCCAACTCATAGAGATGCTCTATCGTTCCCTCCGTCAGGCAGGTAAGAAACGCCCGGTCCCGCTTCACCAGATCCCGGTGGGATTCCAGAACGTTTTTTAACACCACATGGCTGTGTCTGTCTTTTTCCAGAATCTCCAAAAGACAGTCCAGGCAGAGTCCCCGAACCGTTTCATCAGTCACGCCTCCGTCCTCCAAACAGAATAATCAGACGGAGGAGCTGCAACATGGAGGAAAGCGCCCCTGCCACGTAGGTTAAAGCCGCCGCGGAAAGTACCTTTCTCGTCTGAGATACCTCGTCTCCGTAGAGAACTCCCGTATCCTGAAGAAGTGTCAGCGCCCTGCTGGATGCATTAAATTCTACAGGAAGCGTGATAAGCTGGAACAGGACTGCCAGAGAAAAGCAGAAAATCCCGATATTGACCAGAATAGAATAACTTCCGCTCCTCGCCCCGAATATCAGTCCGGCCACAATGAGAATCATACTGATGCTGGAACCGAAATTGGCTACCGGTACAAAAGCAGTCCGAAGCTTTAAAGGCGAATATCCCACCTCATCCTGGATGGCGTGACCACACTCATGAGCTGCCACTCCGATCGCTGCCACAGAACGACTGGCATATACGGAATCAGAAAGCTTTAACGTTCTGTCCCTGGGATCATAGTGATCTGTAAGACTTCCGGGCACATGCAACACCTGTACCCCATAAATTCCCTGGCTATCCAGAAGCCTTCTGGCCGCCTCTGCTCCAGTCATACCGGTACGGCTCATGACTTTCGAATATTTGGAAAAAGCTCCCTTCACTCTCGCCTGGGCAATCAGGCAGATAACCATTCCCACCAGAACCAGGATCCAGGTAGGATCAAAATAGTAACCATATCCATAGTAATAAGGCATCTCTTATCCCTCCATTTTGTCTCCGGCCTTCACAGGATATCCGCGGAGGAACGCTCCTGCATCCATCCGTCTTTTCCCTTCCGGCTGAAGCTCCCTCACTGCCAAAAGTCCTTCCCCAGTCTGCACCAGGATAGCGTCCTTTGTCACCGCCACCACCGTACCAGGCTCACATACAGACTCTCCTGGTCCCTGTTCTGATTTACATGCTTCCCTGCAGACCTCAGCTTTCCAGAACTTTACTGTCTTTCCTCCCAGTCTGCTGTAAGTCCCCGGCCAGGGAGAAAGTCCCCGAATCAGCCGCTCGATAAGGATAGCTTCCATCGACCAGTCCACCTTCCCCAGAGTCTTTGTCAGCATTTTGGCATAACAAGTCTCTCCCGTCTGAGGAACCCGCTTCAGGGTTCCTTCCTCCAGCCCTTTTAACGTCTCCAAAATCAGAGGCCCTCCAGCCGCAGCCAGTTTATCATGAAGGCTCCCTCCTGTCTCATCTGAAGCAATGGGCACTACTGTTTTCAGGAGCATATCTCCCGTATCCAGGCCTTCTTCCATATACATGGTAGTAATCCCCGTTTCTGTCTCTCCGTCGATGATTGTCCACTGAATGGGAGCAGCACCCCGATATTTCGGAAGCAGTGAAGCATGAATATTGATACATCCATACTTGGGCAGACGAAGAACCGCTTCTGGAAGAAGCTGTCCAAAAGCCGCTACCACAATCACGTCCGGGCTGATTTTTTCCAGCGTGGCCAGAAACTCTTCGTTCTTTCTGATACGCTCTGGCTGAAACACCGAAATTCCCCGATTCAGAGCCGCTTTTTTGACCGGCGGCATCTGCATTTCTTTTCCCCGTCCTCTGGGCTTGTCAGGCTGAGTCACCACTGCCTTCACCTCATGGCCTCCGTCAATGAGCGCCTCAAGAGCCGGAACAGCAAAATCCGGCGTTCCCATAAATACAAGCTTCATAAGCGTTTCCTCCGTTTTCCAGTATACTCCGTTTTTCCGTAAAAGCTGCATTTTTCACACTTTTTTAAGAAAAATTTAAATTACTCCTCATTTGTGACGTCCTCAAGCTCCCCTTCCACCAGGTCCACATAAAGTTTTCCGTCCAGATGATCGCATTCATGGCAGATGGCTCTGGCAAAAAGTTCCGTTCCCGTAATGGTCCGTTCTTCCATATGCTCATCCATCGCTCTCACCGTCACCTCGATGGGTCTTGTGACAATTCCCTGCTTTCCTGGAACACTCAAACATCCTTCCGGTCCGGTCTGCTCTCCGTTTGTACTGAGAATCACCGGATTGACTAAAACCACAGGCCCCTCTCCCACGTCAATTACTACAATCCGTTTCAGGATCCCCACCTGAGGGGCTGCCAGTCCCACGCCTTCCGCCTCATACATGGTTTCCAGCATGTCCGCAATGAGCTTTTCCGTCCTCGGCGTCATCGCTGCTACTTCTTTCGCCTTCTTTGTCAGTACCTCGTCTCCGATCTCCCGAATCGTTCTAAGCGCCATAACACTCCATCCTTTCTTACGTAATAGAATACCCTGTCTGTTCTGATTTATCATTTTCTCTGCGAAGAAGCAGTCCGCCCGACAGGCTTTTTCGCAGAGCAACTGTCTATTCCATGTCAAACTGATACTGTACGTTTCGGTCCCACTCAAGGGCTTCTATCCTCCGCTTTAGTTCCAGCAGAGGTCCTTCTTCCTCACACTTCGCATAAAACATATACCGATATACATCGTTAATTTTGGCTACGGAAGCTTTGGCCGGCCCCACCAGTTCCAGAGCGCCCTCCTCATTTACTGACTCTGCCTGCCTTTTCACCACTTCCGCCATCCGTTCCGCTTCCTCCTCTTCCTTCGAGGTAACGAGCAAAGACAGCATCCGATAAACAGGCGGATAGCGAAGCAGTTTCCGATAAAGAATCTCATGCCAGTAAAACCCCTCATAATCCTGGCTGGCCGCCGCCTCCACACTATAATTATCCGGCGAATAACTCTGAATCACCACATGGCCGGGAAGGCTGTCCCGTCCGGCCCGGCCCGCCGCCTGAGTCAGCAGAGAAAAGGTCCTCTCTCCAGCCTCATAGCCTCCGGAATACAAAGACAGATCTGCCGCCAGAATCCCTACCAGTGTCACTCTTGGAAAATCATGTCCCTTGACAATCATCTGAGTGCCGATCAAAATATCTGCTTTTCCGTCGGCAAATGCCGACAAAATAGCGTCGTGGCTTCCCTTTTTGGAAGTGGTATCCATATCCATCCTAAGCACTCCCGCCTCCGGAAACAGCTCCTTTACCATTGCTTCCACCTTTTGGGTACCTGTCCCAAACCCGGCGATATAACTTGATCCGCAGGAAGGACATATCCGGGGGATCGGAGTCTCATGACCACAGTAATGGCATTTAAGAGTTCCGTCCCTGTGAACTTTGAGACTCACATCACAGTGAGGACATTTGACTGCCTTCCCGCAAGAGCGACAGGAGACAAACCCCGCATAACCCCTCCTGTTTAAAAAAAGAAGAATCTGCTCTTTTCGTTTCAGAGCCTCCTCCATAAGCTCTGCAAGCCTCCGGCTGAAAATCCCCCTGTTTCCAGCTTTCAGTTCTTCTCTGAGATCAACGATTTCTACTGAAGGGAGGGCGCTGGCCTCTTTCGCCCTGGTTTTCATCTGGAAAAAATGATACTCCCCGTTCTGGGCCCGGTAATAAGATGTGGCCGAAGGCGTGGCCGATCCAAGGATCGTCATGGCTCCTGCCAGGCGGCACCGCTCTATGGCCGTATCAATGGCATGATATTTGGGAACGGTTTCGCTTTTATAGGCGGTCTCATGCTCTTCGTCGATGACAATAAGCCCCAGATTGGAAAAAGGAGTAAAGAGTGCGGACCTGGGGCCGATCATAATATCCAGATCCCCCCGCCTGGCCCGTTCCATCTGGTCAGATTTTTCTCCTGCTGAAAGCCTGGAGTGAACAATAGAAACCCGCTCTCCAAACTGCCTGTAAAATCGCATAACCGTCTGCCAGGTCAGAGAAATCTCCGGAATTAGTACAATAGCCTGCTTCCCTTCAGCCACCACACGGCGGATCACTTCCATATAAACTTCTGTTTTTCCGCTTCCGGTGATACCGTGAAGATAGCAGGGCCGTCTATCTGTCTCCCAGGCCGAAAGAATTCCCTCCACGGCCAAGCGCTGTTCTTCCGTAAGAGAAACGCTCCCTCCCTCCGCTTTCTCCCCCTGGAATGGATTCCGAAAGCTGTTTTTGGTCTCCAGCGCGCAGATTCCCTGTTCCAAAAAGGGTTTCACCGAAGCTGCAGATACTCTGAGCTTTTGCACCACCATCTCATAGGGCAACGTTTGATCCATAAGGAAGGCTTCCAAAAGACGCACTCTGGCCTTCTGATTTTTCTTCCTGTAGAAAGAAAGAAGCTCTCTGCATTCCTCCTCGCTGATTTTTCGGATTAGATACCGCCTCTCCAGGTTTTTAAGCTTTTTTTTCACCGGAAGCACCGTCTTTAATGCCTGAATCATGGTAGAACCGTAACGTTCCCTCATCCAGGCGGCCAACCGGACAAGCTGTCCTTCAATGGCTACTCCGTCCTCGCAGATAGATTCTATTTTCTTAATTTTCAGCGGATCGTACTCCGGTTTTGCCGAAAATCCGATGATATAGCCGTCCAGAAGGCGGTTCCCCTGCCCAAAAGGTACCCGGATTTTCATTCCCAGAGATACCTTTTCAGAAAGTTCCTCCGGTATCTCATACTGAAATACCCGATCCACCGCCGTATGAGTAATGTCGATGATCACATCTGCATATGGTTCTAACATGTATTTTTATTCTCTTTCCGTAAAAGAATTTCTACTGTTCTCTCAAAGCCTCCGTCACTGCTGAAAGCTTCATGCCATTGGAACCTTTAAAAAGCAGAAGATTCCCGTCTCCTGTCTGTGTTTTCAAAAAAGGAACGGCCTCTGTCCCCGAAATAAAAAAATGGACTTCCGGCTTTTCCCCTCCGGCGTCGACCTGCCTTTTCTCCAGAAAACTTTTCCCGATCTCTTCTGCCAGCTCTCCGATACAGACAAGACTGTCTACGGAAAGCCCCGCCGCAAACCTTCCCACCTCCCGGTGGAAGCTTCGGCTTTCCTCTCCCAGTTCCAGCATATCCGCCAAGACGGCTATTTTCTTTCCGGCAGTTTCCATACTGTCAAGCACTTTCAGGGACGCTTTCATGGAATCAGGGCTCGCATTATACGTATCGTCAATCATGCAAAAGTCAGAAAACCGGTAAATTTGCTGGCGGTTTTGAAAACCGGAAAACCCTGCCAGAGCCTCGGCCGCCTTTTCCATGGAAATCCCCTGAAGCGAGGCCGCCGCCAGAGCCGCAAGTGCATTCATCACCATATGCCGCCCTATGACAGGAAGATGGACTTTGACTCTCTCCTCCCCGTTTACGGCTACAAAGGTCGTCCCCGACATGGTGTCTTGCACCTCTTGTGCCCGAAACTGACAGTTTTCCCCAAATCCATAAAAAAGCTGTCTGATTTTTTCATCCTTTGGTACAGTTCTCAGATATTCGTCGTCGCCGTTTAAAATCAAGGTGCCCCTGGAGGTCATCGAAGAGGCGATTTTAAGCTTCTCCCTGAAGATGTTTTCCCTGGTTCCAAACTGCTCAATGTGAGCTACCCCGATATTGGTAATAATAGCCATCTGTGGCTTCGCCAGGGAAGAGAGAAGTTCCATCTCGCCGAAATTGCCCATCCCCATTTCCAGAACCGCCAGTTCATCGTTTTCTTTTATTTCCGTCATGGTGACAGGCAGGCCGATGTCACTGTTAAAATTCCGGGAAGTCTTAAAAACCTGAAAACCTGCTCCAAGCGCTGTGGCCGTCATTTCTCTTGTCGTGGTTTTTCCCACACTTCCGGTAATACCAATGACCGGAATCCCCATCCGCTCCCTATAGTCCCCTCCCACTGCCTGCAATGCCTTCAAAGTATCTTCTACCTGAATCCAGGCGACGCCAGAAAGCGGATCCATTTCCCTGGAACAGAGCACGGCGGCCGCGCCGTTTTCTATTGCCTGAGCCAAATAATCATGGGCGTCCGAACGTTCTCCGATAAGAGGCACAAACAAATCCTGACCTTTCATAACCCTAGAATCGATACTGACATTTTTTAAGGGAGTATCCAAGTCCCCTTTCAAAAGCTTCCCGCCTGATGCCCGTACGATATCCCTGACTGTTGTTCGTTCCATACTTTATCCTCTCATTTATAGGTTAATAATGCGCGCTTCGCTTCTTCCCTGTCGGAAAAAGGAATCCGACGCCCATTTGTTTCCTGATATTCCTCATGTCCTTTTCCAATGATGGCAATGATATCGCCCATTTTTCCGTGGCGGATGGCATAGCCGATGGCTTCCCGTCTGTCAGGAATGACCACATAAGTTCCCCCGCTTTTTTGAATCCCTTCTTTAAGCCCCTCTACAATGGCCGAAAGAATCTCCTCCAGCGGCTCATATCTGGAATTGTCCTCTGTTGCCACAGAAATATCTGCCAAAGCCCCGGCAGCCCGCCCCATTCCGGTGCGTCTGAGCACGGAACGGTTTCCTCCACAGCCGAATACGCACAGAAGGCGGCGCGGCTCATAGGACTTCAGGGTTTTCAGAAGGTTTTCCATACTGTCCTCGTTGTGAGCATAGTCTACAAGGATCCACAGGTGATTGGTTCCGGAAACCACCTCCATGCGTCCCGGCACCTTCACCTGACTGAGCGCCTTTGCTGCCATTCGGAAAGATACTCCAAGTTCTTTTGCCGCGCCAATGGCCGCCAGACTGTTTCTGATATTATACTCTCCCGGAAGCGGCAGAAAAATAGTTTCTGAATCTGCCTGTTCTCCCGTACTCTCCTTTGCATCCAAGTCCTGATCTAAACTTGTCGAACGGAGCTGGTATTCACAGCCTAACATCTTGCTGTCTTTATAGCAAACCGGATGTTCCGCCCAGTAGTCTCCTTCTGAAAGCCCGTAAGTCACCAGACGACAGGAGGCTTTCCCAGTCACATCCTTCGCCCATTTGTCATCCCGGTTGATAATCCCCACATCACAGTTTAAAAACAGACGGCTTTTCTGGTACAGATAATCCTCAAAATTTTCATGCTCTCCCGGTCCGATATGGTCCGGAGAAAGGTTGGTAAAAATGCCGCAGTTAAAATGGAGATCCGCCACTCGTTCCATTTTGATCCCCTGAGAGGATACCTCCATAACCACATGGGTACAACCGGAGTCTTTCATCTCCCGAAGAATACGCTGCAGTTCATGGGCCTCCGGAGTCGTATGAGAAATCGGGAGTCGTCTTTCTCCCAGGAAAGCCCCGTTGGTACCAATCAGACCTGTCTGATAGCCGGCTTCTTCCAGAATCCCCCGGAGCATATAAGCCGTCGTCGTCTTTCCCTTTGTTCCGGTCACGGCAACCGATATCAAAGATCGTAAAGGGTACCCGTAAAAAGCGGCCGCCAGAGGGGAAAAAACCTTTCTTGTGGAGGCAACCAGTATCAGGGCGGTCTCTTCATGCGCTTTCGACATGGTTGAAAACTGTTTTTCCAGCCTTTCTGCCTCCGGATTTCCCTCTTCCATCACCACTGCGGAAGCTCCCCTTTCTATGGCTTCAGCCGCAAATATATGGCCGTCCTGTTTACAACCGGGCAGACAGACAAACAGGCTTCCCTGACTGACTTCCCTGGAATCACAGGTAATTCCCGTTACCTCTGTCCGGGCATTCCCCCGGAGTCTGATATATCCCACATGAGATAACAAACCGCTTACTATCATGAATTTCTCCGCATAAAATCTCTCTTCCTTTATCCTATGCGAAAGCATTCTTCAATGACAAGAAGCTTCTGTGCCTGGAATCTCCGGATATTCATGGATATTCCAGAAGCTCTTCAAACTCTTCCAGGCTCATCAGTACTTTTCTGGGTTTGGTTCCCTCTTCCTCGCCCACCACTCCGGCCTGTGCAAGCTGATCCATAATCCGGGCCGCCCGGTTAAATCCCACCTTAAAGGCCCTCTGAAGCATTCCGATCGATCCCTTTTCCTTTTCGATCAGGAAGCGGCCCGCATCGGCAAAATAGGGGTCCCGCTCTCCGGCGCCTCCAGCTCCTTCGTAGCCGGAAGAAGCATTGACGCGGTTCTCCACATCCTGGCTATAGTCCGTCTCCGCATTCTCTGCCAGAAATTCCACTACTTTTGAGACTTCGCCGTCAGACACAAAAGCCCCCTGCACCCGGACCGGCTTCTGATAACCGGAGGGATAAAAGAGCATGTCTCCCTTTCCCAAAAGCTTTTCTGCCCCGTTCATATCAATGATGGTCCTGGAATCCACTCCCGAGGACACGGAAAAAGCAATTCTGGACGGTACGTTGGCTTTAATCAGGCCTGTAATGACATTGACGGAAGGACGTTGTGTGGCAAGCACCAGATGAATCCCCGCCGCTCTTGCCATCTGAGCCAGCCGGCAGATGGCGTCCTCCACCTCTCCCGGCGACACCATCATCAGGTCAGAAAGCTCGTCCACAATGATCACCACATGGGGCAGGGGCACAGTCTCTTCTCCGTCCGAAGCCTCACTTTTTAATTTTTCATTGTATCCCTTCAAATCGCGGACATTGAACTGGGCAAATTTTTTATAACGGTCTGTCATCTCTGCCACAGCCCAGTTTAAAGCGCCTGCCGCCTTTTTCGGATCTGTCACCACCGGAATCATCAGATGAGGAATACCGTTATAAATGCTTAGCTCCACCACCTTGGGATCAATCATAATCAGTTTGACTTCTGATGGCTCCGCCTTGTAGAGAATGCTCATAATCAGAGTATTGATACAGACAGATTTTCCTGAACCTGTGGCCCCTGCAATCAAAAGATGGGGCATCTTTGCCATATCAGTCACAACTGTCTGTCCGGCGATATCCCGCCCAACGGCAAAGGCCAGCTTCGACGGAAACTTCTGAAACTCCTCCGACTCAATGACATCCCGGAAAGCCACAGTCATGTTCTCCCGGTTGGGTACTTCAATGCCCACTGCCGATTTACCGGGAATAGGCGCTTCAATTCGGATATCCGCCGCTGCCAGATTCAGTTTAATATCGTCCGTCAGCGACACAATCCTGCTGACCTTGACTCCTTGCTCCGGCGTCAGCTCGTATCTGGTCACAGACGGTCCGCAACTGATGTGTGTCACAGTAACGCCCACGCCGAAATTTCGAAGCGTCTGCTGAAGCTTAATGGCTGTTTCTTTCAGCTCTGCATCCCTGTTTTTCACCTTCTGATCTCCCTGTTTGAGCAGAGTCATGGGCGGCTTGACATAAGGCTTTGGCGGACGCTTAAGCGTCTCCGGACGCGAGAAGGCCTGCTGTCGTCTTTCGTCTCCCATATTTTTTTCTTCCGGCCGGGCGCTTCTATCCGCCGAGGGATGATCTGAAAACCGAACACTCCCGGAGCTTCCTCGTCCGCTTCCTTCTGACCGGAAAATGGATTCCCCTCTAACGGAAGCCCCCTCCGTAGCGTTTTTCCCGGCCGGTTCTTTTTCCATGGCTCTCGCCCGTTTTGTCGCAATGGGATCTGGCTCTGTCGGATCCTGTTCTACCTCGAACACCTTTCCTCCTGCCGTTACGATCCGCCGTACCTCATCGGAAGCCTCCTCGTCACTCCTGGTGATTTCTTTTTCCGCTGTTTCCTGGAAGAAGCCAGAGCCCTGCCCTGTTCCAGGTTCCTTCCAGGATCGCTCTGTCTCCGCCCCTGTTCCATCTTCCTTCCAAGGTAAATTCGTTTCCGCTCCAGGCTCCTTGTGGTGGAAATCTGATTTCTGTTTTGCCGCATGTTCTTGCCAGGGCGGAGCAGATTCCTCCACAGAAAACCGCTCCTCCTCTACAGTCGGAAGCTGGTAAAGTGGAATGTCCGGCTCAAATTCCTCCTCTTCCTGGTTCTTTGCCGTCATGGCGTCCAGTTCCGACAAAGTACTTTTGATCCGGTTTGCCTTCAATGGTCCGGTTTCTTCTATATATACGTTCTCTTCTTCATAGGGCATTTCTCCATCAGACTCCGGTTCTTGTCCGTATCCAGCTTCCTCGTTTCCTGCCAGATAGGCCCCTCTCATCCCGTGAATCTCTCCGGTAAAAACGTCGGCAGCCCCTTCTCCTGCTTCCTTTTCCGGATTCTTTCTTTTATCTGGTTTCCTGCGTTTCTCCGGCTCTGTTTCTGGCAAAGGTTCCCTCTCCTCCACGATCTCCGTATCCATGGATACCCCTCTGACTTTCTTATCCGTCCGGTATTTTTTCTTTTCTTCCGCTTTTTCCATCCGAATTTCATGACGTCTCACCAGATCCTCTCTGGCCGTATCGTACACTTTTTTCCCGCCTTTTCGAATGGGATTTAAAAGAGACTTCTGAGTCGTCACCACAATTCCGGCCATGGCCAAGAGAATGAGCACCACATATGCTCCAACCATGCCCAGGGTCGGATAAAAAATTTTAAGGCAAAGCCCCCCAAGCAAACCTCCGTCCAGAGACTTTGGAGCCTGTATATAATATTCTTTTAGCGTCACGGCGCTGTCAAACTCACTGATTGCCAAAAGAGAGGCGATTCCACAAAATACAGTCAACAGCAAAACAGACACTACCACCCGGAAAACAGATTGGGTGCTGCCTTCATTGGACAGGAGAAAACAGACAATCAAAAACAGGTAAAACGGTACAAGATACCCGATAACTCCAAAGGTCCCTCTCATCACCTGATAAAGCGCTTCGCCAAACTTTCCGCACCAATGCATATTGCTGCAAAACAATAACACTGCGGTCGCCAGACCTGCAAGAATCACCAGCTCTCTTTTTAAAGCCGGATCCATTCCTTCCCTCTGCGTCTTTTTCACGGAGGTATTCCTCTTTGTTCCCGATGTCGTTTTTCCCTTTCCCGCCGTGGTTTTTCCTCTGCGTGTCTGCGTTTTTTTTCCAGCCTGTGCCACGTTTCTTTCCTCCGATTCCTTCTCTCCCCACTCCCCTTCAGACGCCTGTCAAAGGGGCATACAAAGTTTAGTATACCATTTTGAGGGAAAGGAAACAAGTCACAGGCCAAAAATTTGTATTGACGCTTTCCCATATTTATAATAGTATAAAGTCGTGGGATTTCTGACAGATAAGAGCATTGATCCCGGATTTCAGTGAAAATTCAAGGAAAGACAAAAGAAATGGGGGGAAAATACGTGAATATTTTTTCAGTTTTGACATTACTTGGCGGCATTGGCCTCTTCCTCTACGGTATGAGCCTTCTGGGTACTTCTCTGGAGAAGATTGCAGGCGCGGGCCTTGAGAGGACTTTGGAAAAATTGACTAACAATCGTTTAAAGGGACTCGCCCTGGGCGCTGTGGTCACAGGTATCATTCAAAGTTCTGCCGCTACGACTGTGATGTTGGTTGGTTTTGTAAACGCCGGTATCATGAAGTTTGCCCAGACCATTCCGGTCATCATGGGCGCCAACATCGGTACGACTGTTACCGGCCAGATTTTGCGTCTCGGCGATCTGTCTGGTTCTCAGTTAATCTTTGAGCTGATCAAGCCTACTTCTTTTGCCCCCATTGTCATCGCCATCGGCTCTTTTATGATTCTCATCAGCAAACGCAGAAAAACCAGAAACATCGCTCATCTGCTGATCGGTTTCGGTATTCTTTTTTTTGGTATGACTACCATGGAATCGGCTCTCTCTCCGCTAAAGGATTCTCCGGCCTTCCAGGAAATCTTCTTTATGTTCAGCAATCCGATTCTGGGAGTCCTTTTGGGCGCCGTGGTCACCGCGATCTTACAGAGTTCTTCCGCTTCTGTCGGTATTTTGCAGGCTATCGCATCCACCGGAACCGTGACTTTTTCCATGGCTGCTCCCATCATCATTGGTCAGAATATCGGTAAATGCATTACGGTACTGATCGCCAGCATCGGTACCAACAAAAACGCCAAACGAGTGGTGGTCTGTCACCTGATGATCAACATCATCGGCGCAATTATGTTCCTGATCGGCATTTATGGTTTTCAGTCTCTGGTGGGCTTCTCTTTCTGGGAAAGCGCCATGACCCGTGGTAATATCGCTGATTTCCATACCCTGTTTAATATTGCAACCAGTCTGGTTCTTCTGCCGTTTTGCAACATACTGGTTGCCATTTCCAAAAAGCTCCTTCATGACGACGCGCCTTCCCGCGCCGACTCCTGCCTGGCGCTTCTGGACGATATCTTCTTAGATCGCCCTACCCTGGCTCTGGAACAGTGTCATAAAGTCACACTCCAGATGGGGGAGACGATTCAGGAAAACTTTGATATGGCCGTATCTCTCCTCCAGGAATTTGACGAAAAGCTGTTTGAAAAGCTCAATGAAAACGAAAATTTCCTGGACAAGTGTGAAACTGCTGTGGGTGAATATGTGGTACGTATCAGCGCCCAGCACATCCGACGGACCGATCAGCGGGAAATCGCCATGTTTCTCCACTGCGTCAGCGACTTTGAGCGGATCGGTGATCACTGTGTCAACATCGCTGAAGTGGGTCAGTTCAACAAGGAGCAGGGAATTTCCTTCTCCAAAAAGGGGTTAAAGGAAATCCGGATGGTGATAGAAGCGGTCAAGCATGTGCTGACTATCACTCTGGATGCCTATCAGAATGAAGACCTCACCGGCGCCTACCGTGTGGAACCTCTGGAGGAGGTTATCGACGTCTTGCGGGAAACCATTAAAGTCCATCATATCGAACGTCTGAGCAAAGGTAATTGCAGCGTTCAGGCCGGTATCTCCCTGACAGAATTTCTGACAAGCGCCGAGCGGATCTCCGATCACTGCTCCAATGTGGCCCTACATATCATCGAAAAACTGAGCAATACCAAGAATTTCGATTCTCACGAGTTCCAGAAAATCATGCACCGCGGGGCAACGGAAGAGTACAAGGCTCTTTACAAATACTATGAGTCTCAGTATTACGATCCAATCAAATAAATTTCTGCTCTTCGTGGGGTTGGGAACGCTTTCTTCCCTTTATTCCGGGAGGCGCGGGCGGCCCCAAGCAGCGAGTTCTTTCTATACCTCGGTATATAAAACACAGGCCGGAACCTTTCCCATCGGTTCCGACCTGTGTTTTGCGTTCCCGGCTTCCCGTTCCCGCCTCTTATGTATTGGTTTCCCTCACATATCTTTTTTGCCTTTTAAATCTTTTTTACCTTTCATTTAATCTGCAGTAAATTCCGCTGAATAAATTTCTTCTCCCTTGGCGTCCACATAACGAACAACCACCACCGGATTGTCTGTATCTACGGCAAGCTTGATGGACTTCGCCACATTGACAAAAGTAGCTTTCTCCGCCTCCATCCCCTGCTCCAATGCTTCTGCCATTCCTTCCTGGTTCTCCAGCTCTTCATAAATAAAAGTATAAATTAATTTATTCTCTTCGCCAGTAATCGTAATGTCCATACCGGAACCGCTTAAGCTCTTCTTTTGAGCTTCCAATTCTTTCTGAACTTCCGCAGAATTTGCAAAATCTGCGACAGTAGCATATTTTCCGTTACTTTCCGTATTCCCTTCGTCTTTTGTCTCTTCCGCTTTTGTTTCTTTTGCCTGTGTTTCCTGAGCCGTCCCGTTCTCTTCCTTCGTCTCTGCTTTCTCCGTTGACTTTCCCGCACTTTCTTTGCTTTTGCTTCCACACGCGGCCAGAGCCATCATCAGAAAAGCCAGAAACACGCATACTGCCAGTTTCACATTCTTTCTTACCATTTCGTCACTCCTTTTGAATTTGCTTTTCCGATATCATTATAATCCCTTTACCGAAAAAGTCAATATGTTTTCCTCCTTAGGTCGACCCTCACCCAACTTTTTAGAATTATAAAATTATTATAATTTGGAAAATTTCGATAGTAAAATCGAGCGATTAGTGATATAATAACTGCAAAATGTAAAGTTTTTGCAGAAAGGACGTGTGGTTATGAATAAAAAGTTGGAAGAAATCTTAAGCACGAGCAAACTGAATGAGTTAATCCGCAAGGGCGAGAAGCAGGAGGAAAAAAAGAGTCGAGTGCTTTGGGTTCTGGCCATCATCGGTGCAGTCGCTGCAGTGGCCGGCATTGCATACGCCGTATATCGTTTCTTCACACCGGATTACTTGGAAGATTTTGAAGAGGACTTTGAGGACGATTTCGACGACGATTTCTTTGATGACGACGATGCTGCGGAAGAATCCGAAAGTATTTCCAAAGCTGATGAAAACGCTTTTGAGGAGGCTTCTGAGAAATAGGAAGGGTTCCCGTCCGGACGGACAACGAGAAGAGCAGGAAAACCAGGAGGGCTGCCACAGAGGCGGTCCTCTTTTGTGTACAGGGCATAAACAGTTGTATTTTAGGCGCCTGACAAGGGGTAAGGAAGCCCTTTCTTTGCCCGATTTGATGAGGAGTTATTAGTATTATGAAAAAAGGCGAAATTTTTGATGGAATGGTAGAACGGTTGGATTTTCCGAATAAGGGGATGGTGCAGACAGGCGAAGAAACCGTCATGGTAAAATATGTGCTCCCGGGCCAAAAAATCCGGGCCGCCGTCGGAAAGCGAAGGAAAGGGAAACAGGAGGGACGTCTCCTTGAGGTACTGGAAAAATCACCTCTGGAAACAGTGAAAAACCCCTGTCGGCATTTCGGAGTCTGCGGAGGCTGCGTTTATCAGACGATCTCTTACGAAGAGCAGCTTAAAATCAAGGAAAACATGGTAAAAAAACTGATTCAGGAGTTTTGTCCTGAATCGGTTTTTGAAGGAATTGTCGCCAGTCCCCTCTCTTCCTACTACAGAAATAAAATGGAATATTCTTTTGGAGACGAAGTCAAAGACGGCCCTCTGATGTTAGGCATGCATAAGAGGGGAAGTTTTCATGATATTGTAACGGTGGAGGACTGCAGGATTGCAGACCATGATTTTCGGACTATTCTCCTGAAGGTTCTGAACCTTTGCAGGGAAGAGGGGCTTCCTTTTTACCGTAAGATGAAGCATACGGGTTATCTCCGCCATCTTCTTGTCCGCAAGGCATGGAAAACAGGGGAAATCCTTGTAGCTCTGGTGACAAGCGGGCAGTGGGAATCCTCTGGAGCGGAGGCTGTATTTTTCGAACGGTTGGTGTGCAACATAAAACGCCTTCCTCTGCAAGGAACTTTAGCGGGAATACTCCATATGAAAAATGACAGCCTGTCGGATGTGGTAAAAAGTGACAAAACCACGCTCTTATATGGCCGGGACTTTTTTTATGAGGAACTTTTGGGGCTTCGTTTCACAATTACGCCTTTCTCCTTTTTTCAGACCAATTCTTCCGGAGCGGAAGTCTTATACCAGAGGGTCCGAGAATACCTCGGAGAGACGAAGGGACGGCTGGTATACGATCTCTACAGCGGTACAGGCACGATTGCCCAGATAGTGGCGCCCGTCGCCGGAAAAGTCATCGGTGTGGAGATTATAGAAGAAGCGGTCGCTGCCGCCAGAGAAAACGCCTCCTTAAACGGCCTCTCCAACTGTCAGTTTCTGGCAGGGGACGTATTAACCGTCCTTGATTCCATAGAAGAAAAACCGGATTTGATTATCCTAGATCCTCCCAGAGAAGGAATCCATCCCAAAGCTCTCCCCAAAATCCTGGCATACGGTGTGGAGACCATCGTCTATATCAGTTGCAAACCCACTTCTCTCGCCAGAGATCTGAAAGAATTTTCCAGCGCCGGTTATAAGGTGCGCCGCGCCTGTTGCGTGGACATGTTCCCGGGAACGGCAAATGTGGAGACGGTATGTTTATTGTCCAAAACTAATTGACCTCTAAAGGCCTGACGCCGCATATAAATGCGGCGTCATAGTTTTTCAAGTTTTGCAAAGGTCGCATACATGCGTTTCTGCCCGGCCCGTTCGAAATCCACAGTTACCTCAAAGTCCTTTTTCTGTTCTGTAATGTTTAAGACCACGCCCTCGCCGAACTTCACATGTTTAACCCTGTCTCCCACGCCATAAGAAAGAGCGGCGGCCTTTGTAACTGTAAACTGCTTCCCCATATAAGCTTCTTTTACGCCAGTTCCAGACGAAGCCACCCCATATCTGGCGGCCGGAGCCGTCCAGGGCCGATAAGGCTTCTGTCCCGTCTCCCGCCCTAAGTCCGGCCCCTGTTTCCGTTCCGGAAAATCAAACGCATGATTCGAAAGCTTTCCTCCCGCACTGCCCAAATCAGCTTTTGAGGACAAAAAAATCGGAGAACACTCTTCCTTTTGAAGATACTGGGGCGGAATTTCTTTTATAAACCGGGAAGGAACATGAAAATGATTCTCCCCCCTCACCATTCGTTGTCTGGCGCTGGTAAGCACCAGTCGTTTCTTTGCCCTGGTAATCCCCACGTAACACAGTCGGCGCTCTTCTTCCAGTTCTTCCGGTTCTCCGGAGTTTATGGACATGACTCCCGGAAACAGCCCGTCCTCCATTCCCGTCAGATAGACCTGGGAAAATTCCAACCCCTTAGCGCTGTGAAGCGTCATAAGCGTCACCCGATCCTCCGAGGCATCCATGGAATCCACATCGGCAACCAGGGCCACTTCTTCCAGAAAGCCGCTCAAAGTCGGACCCTCTTCACTGCCTTCCAGATTCTCCTCATAAGCCACAGCCTTATTCTTTAGCTCTTCAATATTTTCAAGCCTGGCCTCCGCTTCCACCGTGTCCTCCTGCTCCAGTTCCTCCCGGTATCCAGTGTCTGACAAAATATCGTCAATCAAATCGGAAATGGAGTAATAAGAACTCTTACTTTTTAAGGTCTGAATCTGATTCACAAAAGCCTGAATCCGTCCTGCTGCCCGTCCGATACCGGGAATCCTGTCTGTCAGACTACAGGCTTCATAAAAACTCTTTCCATTGGCTTCTGCATAAGTCATAAGCTTGCCCACACTGGCTGCCCCGATTCCACGCTTTGGCACATTGATGATTCGCTGTACTGCCAGATCATCGAGGCCGCCTTCAATGGTTTTCAGATAGCAGAGAAGATCTTTGATCTCCTTTCTCTGATAGAAATTGACGCCGCCCACCAGCCGGTAAGGAATCCCTCTGTTCACACACCGCTCTTCCAAAAGGCGGGACTGGGCATTGGTACGGTAAAGCAGGGAAAAATCTGCATACCGGGCACCGCTTTGGACCCGGCTTCGAATCTCTGCCGTTATGGCGTCCGCCTCCTCATAAGCGCTGTCATACTGTCGGAAGAAAACCGGATCGCCCTCCTCACTTTCCGTCCAGAGCGTCTTGTCCTTACGTCCCACGTTGTTTCGGATCACTCCATTGGCCGCACCCAGAATATTCCCCGTCGAACGGTAATTCTGCTCCAGCCGGATAACCCTTGCTTCCGGAAACACCTGCTCAAATCCCAGAATATTTTCAATATTGGCTCCGCGGAAACTGTAAATGGACTGGTCGTCGTCTCCCACCACACAGAGGTTCTTGTATTTGGAAGATAAAAGAGCGATCAGACGAAACTGCGCCGTATTGGTATCCTGATATTCGTCCACCATAATATAGCGGAACCTTTCCTGGTAATAATCCAGCACCTGCGGATTTACCTGAAAAAGCTCCACAGTTTTCATAATCAAATCGTCAAAATCCAGGGCGTCATTCTTCTTTAGCTGAGACTGATATTCCCTGTAAGCCTCCGCCACTCTCCGCTGATAAAAGTCCCATTCCGACTGGGCGGCAAAGTCCTCCGGAGTGATTAGCTCATCCTTACAGGAAGATATCGCAGACAGCAGTGCCCTTTCCTTATACTGCTTCGGATCAAAATTCAATTTTTTCAGGATCTGGCGCATCAATGTTTTCTGATCGTCGCTGTCATAAATCGTAAAATTTGTCGTATATCCCAGGCATTCTATGTGTCGTCTCAGAATCCGGACACAGGTGGAATGGAAGGTGGAAACCCAGACACTCTCCGCTCCGTATTCCACCATCTGGTCCACCCGTTCCCGCATCTCCCCAGCCGCTTTATTGGTAAAAGTGATCGCCAGAATGTTCCAGGGATTCACATGACATTCCTCAATCAGATAGGCAATCCTGTGAGTCAGCGCCCTGGTCTTTCCTGAACCAGCCCCTGCCAGCACAAGGAGCGGTCCCTCCGTCGTCTCCACAGCCTCTCTCTGCATGGGATTTAGTGCATCGTAATTATTCATTTATGTATCCTCAGCCCATGGCTTTCCACATCTTTTTCTGTCAGAAAAAGACTCAGAGCTTTTGGCCGCAATTGGGGCAGAAATTAGCTCCGCCAGTCTTTGTTCCACAGTTCGGGCAGAAGTTTGGCTTCTGACCGGTTCCGGTACCCATCTGCCGGTCTGCCTGCTGTCCCATCTGGTTCACCATCTGCTGTCCCATCATCATTCCCATCTGCATACCTGCCATATCCACCGCCATGCGTCCGCCTGCGCCGCCTCTTGACATGGCGTCTGTCATAGCCATCTGCTGATAACGTCCCATATCTCCTACCATACTCTGGGAGGCGGCTTTCGTAATCATCTTCTGGATCTCTTCCGGGTAGGAGACACTCTGAATGAAAAATCCGGTGATTGCGATTCCCAGTTTCCGCATCTCCATATCCAGATCGACGCAGATTCCCCGTCCGATGTCTGAAGCGTTGGCCTGCAGATTGAACATATCCTTCCCCTCTCTGGAAATCCATTTCATAAGAAGCGGATCCAGTCCGGAAAGCACCCGTGCCTTCACATCTTCCACCGTATATTGTTCTTTGATACCTGCCACCTTGTCAATAAGAGCCATATGATCAGAAACCTTGCAGGTAAACGTGCCAAAGGCACGAATGGGAAGCCCTCCGGGAAGCCCCGGAGCCGGAAGATTCACGGCGTTTTTTGTTCCCCACTTCACCGTAAATTCCTTCGTATTGATAAACAGCACTTCCGCCCGGATCCCACTGTTAAATCCGAACTTAAAACCCTTTAATGTGGAAAGAAACGGAATGATGTCTGATTCGATGTCAAAGCTTCCCTCATCCCGGAACACTCCCTCAACCTTTCCATTATACATAAAAATGGCATCCTGGCCCGGACGGATCACCAGACGGCTTCCCTTTTTGATCTCATCATTCTTCCATTTCCAGAAAATGATATCGTCCCGGTATTCCTGCCACTCTACCACATTGGCCATCTGGCCTCCAAAAAGTCCCATAATCCGCTCCTTTTATTTACCCAGTTTCGCCTTAAGAGCCGCCAGCTCATCTTCCACTGCCGAAGAAGGGGCAGAATCGTATTTGCTCTTAAGGGCATCCATGTCGGAGCTTCCCGACTGTCTGTTAAGCTCTGCCATGGCGTTGGCTTCATCTAACATCTTGTTGGCTTTCTCTTCCATGCGGTCAAAAGCGCTTAAGTTACTTTTCGCCCCGTCCACACTGGCGCCAATCTTGTTTAATTTTTCCTGCGTCTTGGCAACCTTGACCTTGGCCTTGATGGCGTCGCGCCTTGTATTAAGCTGCGCAATATCGGAACAGAGCTTGTCGTGCATCTGCTTCATCTTGGCCGCGTTTTCCGCCGCCAAATCATAAGACTGCTTAAGAGCTTCCTGCTTGGATGCAAGAACTCCCTTCTGCGCCAGGAACTGCCTTGCATCTTCATCATTTCCCGCTATGATCGCCTTTTCTGCATACTGCTGCATCCTGTCAATCTCAGCGTTGCATTCGTCCAGCTCCCGTTTGCATCTTGTCTCGTCTGCCATCACGGAGGCTGTCTCCGCCTTCACCTTCCCCAGATCACTTTCCAGATTCCTCATATACTGGTCAATCATCTTTTCCGGATCTTCAGCCTTATCTAAAAGTGCGTTGATGTTGGATGACATAATGTCCTTGAATCTCTGAATAATTCCCATGGTCTTTCCTCCTTACAGAGTTGTATTTTTTTCATTATAAGCGATTTATTGCTGGATTACAATACATAGGCCGGATATTTACTACTGGAAACATCGCATTGAAAGTCCCGTCAAAACATTTCAAAATCGTCTCACTTCCCGGCTCTTAAGCCGGCATATCGAATCAAAAGGCCGCTCCCTTTACATATTCTTCAAAGGAAACTCCCACATACGCTCCAATCCGTCTAAATTCCTCCAGAGTCCTTTCGTTGACCGGTATCCCCGTTTTCTGCTTTTCAGCCAAGGACTCCATTTCCTTTTCTCCGTGGGTATAAATTCGCGGCTGTCCGTCCGCCTTTTTACTCTCCCTAAGTTCTCTGAGGAGGGTAGACATCTGCGCCCGGATCTCTTTCTTATCGCCAAACATTCCGTAGTCCAGAGCCATGAAGCAAAAAGAGGGATCTCCCATGCCGCCGTTCTCCACATGAGGAGAGGCATGGCCGCCGGCAAAGATTCCCGTGAAAAGTTCTGCGATAATTCCCAGACCGTAACCTTTATGAGAACCGGTATCCGTAGAATAGCCGCCGATTGGAAAAATTCCGCCGGGACGTTTGGCATTGATGTTATCCAAAACCTGTTTTGCATCTGTGTAACTGTTCCCAAGCTCGTCCGCAGCCCAGCCGTCTTTTAACGCGTCGCCCCGCTTGTTGTAAATCTCAAACTTTCCTCTGGGAACCACCGTCGTCGCCACATCGTACCAGAAAAAGCAGGGATCGGCCGGCATGCAAAGTACCAGAGGACTGGTGCCCAACATGGGCTGCCTGCCAAAAGTAGGAATGGCGATAGCTTCCGTATTGGTGGAACTAAACCCCAGAAAATCCGTGACCAGTAAAAATCTGTTCACAGTAGTCTCTCACCTGCTTGACAGGTAAATACGTATATACTGCCATTTTTATTTCCTCCTGAAATCGTATTTCTCCGCCTTCACTCCTGTGAAACATCTGATAAAAAGGGGGAGACGAAGCAGGGCCGAATCGCTTCAGCCTGAAGGTCTGTGAGAGAGCGCGTCCCCCGTCTCCTGTCAAGTTTTAGCACCGTCAAAGAATCAGAGTCCTGATTGGCAACCACAAGAACATTGCCAAAGATTTCAAAATCCCTGGGAGTTTTTCCACCGGAAGGAAAAATCCCTGTGCGTTCAAGAGTTCCATCCTCCTGTATCCGGAAAGAGGCAATGCTGTCGTGCCCTCTGTTGCTGGCAAAAAGCAAGTCCCCGGAACGTTTGACTGCAGCGGAAATATTCTCTCCTTTAAAATGTTCTGGAAGCGTATCGATTTCCTGTAGCAGGAAATATCCCTCTTCGTTCCGGAACACCACCATTTTTCCGGCAAGCTCGCAAAGAACATAAATCAGGCCCGGATGCTCCGGGTGAAATTCCAAGTGGCAAGGGCCATAGCCTGGAGGAAGCACAAGGCGCCGTCTGGTGTCTACAAGCGTACCATTCTTCTGCTTCCGGTATACGAATACCTGATCCTGTCCCAGAGCTGTCACATAAAGAAGGCCTTCCCTTTCCCTGGCAAAGTGCACATGGGCACATTCCTGACGGACAGGATTTGTTCCTTTTCCTTGATGTTGATGAAAATCCGTTTGTTTTTTAAAGCTCCATTTTCTCCCAACTCATAGACAGCCAGAGAACCGCTGGTATAATTTGCCACATAAAGGACATGTTCCTCGCTGCCCAAGCTTACATGACAGGGGTCCGCCCCGCCGGAAGATGCTACCCCCCTGGCCGGCAAACCCCTCCGGCATGCCGGGAAGGATCAGACCGCCGTCCACGCGAAGTGTGATTCCTGTGATATAGGAAGCTTTTTCAGAAGCCAGAAACAAGACTGCGTTCGCGATATCCTCCGGCGTCCCCGCGCGGCCCAAAGGAATAAGCTCTTCAAGTTCGTCCCAGAAATCAGATGTGATTTCTTTTGTCTTATCCTCATACTCTTTTCTCCAGAAATAATCGCTGGCATCCCCTTTGGCCATAGCGGCCATCTCTGCCTTGGTACGGATACGGGTGGCTCCGGGGGCTACGTTATTGATACGGATTCCGTAGGCAGAGACATCCAGAGCAAAGGCCTTGATGGCATAAATCAGCCCGCAGTAAATGCCGCACTCCGGATATGCCCGTTCTCCTCTGGAAGAAGTGATATTAATAATATTTCCCTTGATTTTATGGTCAATCATATAGCGGGAAGCGTCCCTCATGAGGATCACAAAAGTCCTAAAATCCAGATTTAAAAGATGATCCAAATGTTCCTCTGTAATGTTCTGGATGCTCTCGCAGATCGTAAGGCCGGCATTGTTGACCAGAAGATCCAGACCTCCCAAATCTCTCACTGCTTGTTCAAACATTTCATGAGCGGCGTCCGGAAGCTCCAGGGATGCCTGGTAACAGTGGCAGTCTCTTTTGTATCTGCTGCGGATTTCCTCTGCGACTGCCTCTGCCGCTTCCTTTTTGCCGGCATAGGTAATGGCCACGTCATACCCTTCTGCTGCCAGAGCGAGTGCGACGCCCTTTCCGATTCCTCTGCTTCCCCCCGTTACAATTGCTTTTTTCCCCTATCGTTTCCTCCTGTTTTCCTATTGATACCCGGCGGAACATGTACCGGTACAGACACCCCATAAGAAATCGAGTAGGGAGATTCATCTTCTCCTGCTCGCCGCGCGGGGCGCAAGTTGCGCTGGCAACTAATTTCCTCTTACGCCCCTGTGCACAAATACAAAAAACCCGAATCGCACCGGATTCGGGTTTTGTTCGTAGCGGAAGGGAGATTTGAACTCTCGACACCACGGGTATGAACCGTGTGCTCTAGCCAACTGAGCTATTCCGCCATAGTGGGGCCTACAGGGCTCGAACCTGTGACCCTCTGCTTGTAAGGCAGATGCTCTCCCAGC
>JAAWAV010000025.1 GCA_022792335.1 Lachnospiraceae bacterium | reverse complement strand
TCAAGATCAAGTCAAAACAGAGCGAATCGGTAATCTGCACCAGTTCATAAAAAATGGTGCGTCACTTGAAGCTGTTTTGAAATTGGTAGGGTAGTTTTGTGCAAATTTCTATATTTGCTCATTTATAGCTTACAAGAGTGAGAGGCGGATAAGAGGGTCGGTATACTAGCCGGAAATCAGGAGATGAAAGAGATCAATTACGAAAGGAGGATTCAGGACATTGATCTGTTCTGAAAGAAAGATGGACAAAACAATACGGGACATTTATCAAAAGCTCATGCGTGATATGATAGGTGAAGATGAAATCAGCCGGGAGATGAAAGAAGAGATTCTGTCTATATTAAATGGGAAGGAAGAGGAATCCGAATGTGAGCAATGCAAAGATCAGGTTTTTCGTGCGGCTTCAGCAGCAGAAGAAGCAGGTTTCGTAAAGGGATTTAAATATGCTTTTCGTTTGTTCCTGGAAGCATGGAATGTGGATTCATAAGGTTTTGAAAAATTCAATCAAAGCCAGTTGCTGAGGAGGAGTCAGGCGACTGGCTTCCCTTAACAAGTCTTTCTGACCGGAGGTCAGTGAAAAGCCTTCCTCATCAGTAGAGAAGAACTGGGACAGGGTGATACCGAAAGCATTGCAGATTTTTTCTAACGACGGGATAGAAGGGATCATGTTTTTTCGATACCAGGAGGAAATGGTGGACTGGGTCAGGCCCGATTGTTCGGCGAGCTGATATTCCGTCCATTTTTTCTGTATCCTGTAGTAAGTAATTCGCTCTAAAACATTAATCATGAAACAATCCTCCTATTCCTACTTTATACCGTTAATTTTATGTAACAAAATTTTGCAAAATAATTGTTTATATCGTATAATTTTAACGTATAAACGTTATATAGATAAAATAAAAATAGTATAAGGAGGGGAGTAGGGAGAGAGCTGTTTATGAAGCGCCTGTAAAGAAGGCTGCAAAATCCTTTTAGGATGTAAAAAATGAGAGGTCAAAACAAAAAGGAGAAAAAGCAATGAAGAAAAATGGAACGAGATGGAAACGCCTGGGGGGCGATCATGCTGGCGGCAGCATTGATGGTTTCGGCTCTGCAGCCGGTAATGGCGGCAGAGGAGACAAAAGGCCGTGAGGAAACCGCTGTGGAAGAAGCCGCCACAGAAAGCGCAGAGACAAAGGCTGTAGAGACGACAGGGGCCGCAGAAAGCACAACGGAGGAGACAAAGGATTCTGCCGAAAGTACAGTGGAAGAGACGACGGATTCTGATTCCGAGATAACCACGGAGGCCGAAGCAGAGTCTACGGAAACTGAGTCCACAGATGAAGCAGAGTCACAAGAGACAGAGACTTCTAATACAGAGACGACAGATGTGGAGACGACGGCTGCGACAGAAGAGGAATCTACGGAGGTAGAGAACTCCGAAGAGAGCAAAAAAGACGGGGAAGCGCTGGATACCTATGCCGATGGGGAAATAGTTGTAAGATGGACTGAGACCTTAGATTTTTTCCGATTGAGTGAAGGGGGAAACTGGCTCTGTACGGAGACGTTGTATGTAGAAAGACAAGGTACAGCGGATGTGACCTTAAAAGAGCTGGGGGTTAGTTTTCCTGAAATGAAACCTGGATACAAAGGGATTAAACAGATTGGCTGGGCGGATGAAGAGGGAAATCTCGTTTCAGAGAATACAAAATTTTCTGGCACCACCTTTACGGCAGTATATGAAAAAGTACCGATTCGGGTGCAATATTCCTATCAAGATGAAAATGGAGAAAAAATCTATAAAGACTCCTTCTTTTTAGTCTCCTCAGATGCTACCTGTGGAGACATCAAGGCCATGTTAGAGAAAGAAGCGGTTCCAGGCGATGGTACTAGTTCGGGATTTCAAAAATGGGAAGTTAAATTATCTTCTGGGCTTAATGGAAAAGATATTGCATTAAGTGATAAAGTAGGAAGCGTTGGTGGAGAGTACGGTCCCCAATTTTCGATGACTGCTGTTTATGATAAGGAACAAAAGAGCGTAAGGATTAGATATGAGTATATTGATAATGAGGGACATTGGACTGATGATTCGAGTTTTGGGACGAAAGGCGGTGTCTACAGTGGTGGCAACGATTTTTCGAGAATGGTCGTCGGGAATGAGGAAACTTATGGAGAAATTTTAAAAAGAGCGGTAGAAAGAGTTCCCTCTGATAGTATTTCAAAAGAATATGAAATTGATCACTGGGAGATCGGTCTTTTGTGGAGTAGTGTTATAGATGTAAGTGAAATTCCAGAAGACAATGCGATACTTGTTGTAAAGGCTGTCTACAAAAAAGCATTTTTGAAGATTGTCAAAGAATATTATGACAATATAGGAAGAAAGGTATTTACCATATTTCCATTAGAACTTCCTGCAGGTACTACAAGGGAAGAAATGATCCAAAAACTGGAAGGAGATAGAACTCTTCCGCCGAGCAGTTATCCGGGTTTGAGATTTTCTAAATGGGAAATTAAAACGTCTAGTCAAGACGAGCAGTCCATTCTAATGACTGCCAGTTATGAAAATTGTATCATACGTTATAGGATTTCTCCTAGTTATACCAAAATAATGTGGGGATATGGCAAAGTTGATCCAGCATACATGTCCGAAATTATGGCTCCGCAATTCTGTCAGATAGCAGAAAAGGGCGAAACGGTTTCTATGCAGAGAGAATTTGAGGGCTATAGGGATGTAGTGTTTTATTGGGAAAGGGGGTTACAGACGCATTCAAGAACTGAAATAGAGCAGTTGAAAACCTTTGTTGTTAATGAGGATATAGAATTTCGCGGTGACGGTGTAAAATTATCCAATATCCCCAAAGACCCTGAAGACCCTGAAAATCCTGAAACCCCTACCCCTGCTGACCCTACCACTGTCGTCGACCAGATCAATGACGCCGAGGCAGGCGAGACCATAGTCGTAGACATGAAGGATACAACAGTGGTCGAGAAGGAAATCCTGGAGGCCGCCAAGGGCAAGGATGTCAACCTCCGGTTTGACATGGGCTCCTACCGTTGGACCATCAATGGAAAATCCATTCAGGAGGGCGGTGTGAAGGATGTCAATCTGGAAGTGAAGCTTGACACCGGAGTCATTGCAGAGAGTATTGTAGGCCGGATTGCAGGCAACCTTCCCACAAGGCAGATGTCCATCACCTATGATGGAGAATTTGGTTTCACGGCGACCCTGAGCATTAATCTTGGGGAAGCCTATGCAGGAAAATACGGGAATCTGTTCTATTATGCCGGAAGGAGCCGTCTGGATTTCATGAGCGCCCAGAAGGTGGAGGCGAATGGAGTGATTAGCGTCCCCTTCACCCACGCTTCCGATTACGTGTTCATCCTGTCCGATACGGCAATGTCCGAAAAGGATTCGACAAATGCAGGACAGGGGACGAACAACCAGACCGGAGGAACTGCGAACACAGATGGGAAGGATGGAAAGTCTGTGGCGACCGGCGATACGACGAAGGTCCTCCCGTTTGTACTAATGGGAAGTATGGCACTTTTCATATTGCTCTATATCTTTAAGAAGCAGCATGCAAAAACCAAATAAGCAGTAAGACTATGGAGGCGGAACCTTTCGGGGTTCCGTCTCAGACTGTAGACAAAGTCCCGGCAAATGCCGGGCTTTTCTATGTTTTCAGTTGATTTTCTGGTATAATGAATCTATCAGGAAGGCGGTGTTTTTTATGATGACAAAAAATGCAGATAAAAAAAGGGAACAGGTGTTGATGTTCTGTATGGACGATATGGTTCCTCAAAACCATATGCTGCGATTGATAGATAAGGCGATTGACTGGAACTTCATCTATGAACTTGTGGAAGAAAAATACTGCCCGGATAACGGGCGTCCAAGTATGGATCCCGTCATGTTAATTAAAATTCCTTTTAT
>JAAWAV010000003.1 GCA_022792335.1 Lachnospiraceae bacterium | reverse complement strand
TCTTGTCGTCACTGTCTAACCATTTGATGATGTAGTGGCAGGCTACACCAGCCAAAACAGCGACTAAAAAAGAAATCACAACTTCCATGCAGACACCTCCTCCCTGTTGCGGGTGTCGGTGAGCAACACATAAATTATAACATACTATCTGCTATTTTTATATTTTATTCTTCTAAATTATAAGTATAAGGTAGAATTAAAAATAGCAGCAGGATTTGATGTCCTGCTGCTGTTAGATGAATTATTTTTGTATATATCTATATATTGTTTCGCTATCACCGATAGTAAACTCAATCACAAAAGGTAGAGATACAACTTCATCAGGCACTGATTGAAGGAAATATACTTCTTGAGATTTTAAAGGAGCGAGAGACCAATATTGACTCATGACAAGACTTTCTGTATCTAATTGAGTTAGAGAATAATTATATTTGTCATTAAAGTCAATCTTTATTCCTTGCATGTGAAGCTCCTTTATACACTTCGATGTACTTTTCAAATAAGGAAACGCACTCTTTGTTTTGGGTAATGTGGGAAATGGCGGCTTTCATCTTGGAATTAGCCTTGTGTTTCTTAAGGAGCAGCACATTAATACAGACACTTACAAAAAAGCTTTGGAAAGCAATGTACAAATGACGGGCACGAATGTAGATTTCATTCTTGAAGGAATCAACAAATATTTGTTGTCACTTGCAAAAGAACAGATACGGATAGCCTTTGAACAGGCAGAAAAAGAGGTCTCAGACTTACATCAGAGGACTTGTGAGGGAATCAAAACCGCTAAGCTGAACGGGAAGCAGATCGGCAGAATCAAAGGTAACAAGTATGTGACAAAGAAAGAGATTGCCGCAAAAGAAATCATCTTGAAGAACAGCAAGGATTTTAATGGTACGAATACCGACTCAGAAGTGATTAAGATAGCGGGGATTTCCAGAAATTCCTATTATAAGTATAAGGCAGAATTGAAAGCGGCAGCAGGAAGTTGATGTCCTGCTGTCACTTTGTTACAATTAATTGTTTCGGTATTGAATCCCTTTATTTGTTAATCTGTATAAAGGTTCTCCATCCTGATTTTCACCACATTGGATAATTAATTCGGATTCTGCTGTTTCTTTAATGTCTGTCAGATTTTGCATCGCTAAATTTTTGAGATAAGTAAGCGTATAAGTTTCATTGCTGTGCATAAATGATACAAATGGAATCCTATTATTTGGCATAAGAGAATCCTTTTATAAGATTTTTAGAGTATTCTTTCAATAAAGCTAGGCTTTTACAAAATTATTTCTGGACAAATGCCGATTCATTTACAGAAACGATACCGCCATAATTATTTGCCGGCGCTGCATTTCCCTTCGGTACAAGTACGATCTGAATCCCTTCCAGCCGTTTCGATAAACCAGCAGTTCCGGCGGAAGCTCCGTTCTTTGCCCATCCCATCCAGCCATAGGTTTGAGCATGGACACGGTAATATACATCATAATGCTTTTCTATTTCTCCGGTCAGCTTGATTTCGATTGCCTCTAACCGCTTCGCCTGTCCGCTGGTTCCAGACATCGTTCCGTTAGATTTCCATCCCTGCCAGCCGTAAGTTTGTACATGGGTCTGATAGGTAATGCCGCCGGAATAAGGAAGGTTGCTTAAATTGATACAAATACCTTCCAGCCGTTTCGCCTGTCCGCTGGTTCCAGACATCTGTCCGTTGTACTTTAACCCCTGCCAGCCGTAAGTCTGTATGTGGGTTTTATAGAAAACGTTTGGTGCGTCCGCTCCGCCGACGACAGGTGCATTTCCTGAGTTTGTAATATACGCTTCATTTCTGACAGAAGAAATCCCTTCTGCTTTTGTATTGGCTGCCTTTCCTTTCTCTACGATCTGAATCTGAATCGCTTCCAGCCGCTTGGATAAACCGGCGGTTCCAGCCGCTTCCCCATTCTTCGCCCAGTTCAGCCATCCATAGGACTGAGCATGGACACGGTAATAAATATCATAGTTATCTTTGTCTGCTCCTGTCAGCTGAATCTTGATTGCTTCCAGACGTTTGCCCTCTCCCTCTGTTCCAGAAAATTCTCCATTTCCCACCCACGGGAGCCAGCCATAAGACTGGACGTGAGCTGTGTACTGTACGCCAAGATTCGGATTGCCGGATACGGAAACCTTGATTCCCTCTAAACGCTTCGCCTGTCCGCTGGTTCCCGCTACTTTGCCATTAGAAACGGGATTCTGCCAGCCGTAGGTTTGTACATGGGTCTGGTAGGAAATGCCGGTTCCTGATGCCGGGATTTCAGGCGTTGTCTGTGAATCGTCGGGTTCAGTAGCAGGTTTATCAAAATGGAGGCTGAACGATACATCCGCATTTGGCAGTGATGGAGATTTACTGTCGTATATATAATTTACACGTGATACTCCTGGATTTACTGTTAAAATATTCCCTGAAATGCTTCCACCTTCAACAGAGGTTACTCTGGATACATCAAAATTCGGAAGTGTAGATAAATCAAATATATTTTTGTTCAGGTTCAGAGTGGCCTTGCTATTACCCGAGTAAACAAAGGCACCCCAAACTATGAAGTTTTTATTTTTACTTAAGTCCAGACTGGTCAGATTATTGTTACTGCAATCTAAGGATGTCAAGGCAGTATTTTTGCTTACGTCCAAAGTGGTCAGATTATTGTTACTGCAATCCAAGGATGTCAAGGCAGTATTTTTGCTTACATCCAGAGTGGTCAGGTTATTGCGGTAGCACCGTAAATCTGTCAAGGCAGTATTTTTGCTTACGTCCAAAGTGGTCAGATTATTGTTACCGCAACTCAAGACTGTCAAGGCAGTATTTTTGCTTACGTCCAGAGTGGTCAGGTTATTGCGGTAGCACTGTAAATCTGTCAAGGCAGTACTTTTGCTTACATCCAGAGTGGTCAGATTATTGTTACCGCAAATCAAGACTGTCAAGGCAGTATTTTTGCTTAAATCCAGAGTGGTCAGATTGTTACCGTAGCAATCTAAAGATGTCAGGGCAGTAAAAAGTTCAATTCCTTTCAAACTTTTTATTTCTAAAAAGGATACGAATATATTTGCGCAACTATCAATTTCTGCCTGCGACAAAACATTGTCTTTATTTTTGTCAATTCTATTCTGCACATACTTCCTGAAATTTTCATCCGGGAAATTGGTGGAATCAATCGCGACATCTCCTGCTTTAGGCGCGGCGGCATACTCTTCTACAGATACTTCCACTTCTGTTTCTTCCGGGAAAGAAGTAGATACTTCCGTTGCTGCCGCCTCACTGGTCTGCTCCTCTTCCTTTGCTACGGAATCCATTTGTGTTTCTTCTGTGGGAGAGATTGTTTCTGTTTCATTTAGTATAGAAGCGGCTTCTTCCACTGACGCCGCCTCATTGGTCTGTGCCTCTTCTTTTGTTCCGGAATCCGTTTGTGTTTCTTCCGTAGAGGGGACAACTTCTGTTCCACTGGTTTCTGTCTCTTCCGCCGCAAACACATCCCCTATGGGAAGATAAAGTGTGGGCATGACAGATACTAACAATGCCGACGAAAGGCTGATAGCACATAACCGTTTCCATGTGTGTTTCATTTTTTTCATACTTATTCTCCTTGTTTTCAATCGTTTTAGCTTTACAAAGAATCAGAATGGAAGGTTTCACCCCATATAGGTGGAACCCCTTTGTATGTATTTTATCCCATGTCCCTCCCTCCTTCCTGTATGAGAATAAAAGTTTATTTAGTAACATAATATCTCTAAATCAAAACAAAGTCAACTAATCAAAGAATAAATCAACCCATAGTGTGACCATAGTACATTAAACTAGGGAAAAGGAGGTTTTGAGATGGTTGATTTTGGAAACACGTTGAAGAGGTTAAGAAGGAAAAACGATATGACGCAGGAACAGTTATCACAGAGATTGGGATTGACAAAGTCTGTGATTAGTGCATATGAGACGGGATTGAGAATGCCTTCTTATGATGTTTTGATTGCAATAGCCAGAATATTTAAGGTGACAACGGATTTCCTTTTGGGCATAGAACAGAAACAGGAGGTAGATTTTTCGGGCCTGACAGAAGCAGAAAAGACGGCCATTTTAAATCTGATTAAGGCTATAAAGGAGAGACAATAACGCTATAAAACAGGAAGAAAGTTTCTGAATGTATTATATTTCCATAAGAATTGAAGAAATACGATATTCCATGTATAATTATGGATAGCAGATACTGGATTGTCCCTTGATTTTTATGATAGGAGCCGTGCAATGAAAGCTATATGCAGTACCATTCAAAAAGAAATTGAACAACTTTGCACTTCTATGAAAGACAGTATACTTTTTAGCCTGTTGCTGCTTCGACAGTTATCACAAGACGGTTCTCTGTCCCGACTCTTAACCAACAACGATGCAAAACAAATAGAATATCCTCTATGGGAGAGTGTTCTAACCAATCAGGAAGGCAATTACATGTCGTCAATTGCGAAATCTCTTACTTTCATTGAGCCCGTATTCCCCTTTGTTCATAAATTAATCGCACAGAATGAAAGGCAAGATGTTGAAGAACGCGTTCTGAAACAGTTGATTCATCTGTTATCAGATATTTCTATAGATGATTTGCCATGTGCTGCAATTTATGAAAACCATCTACAAAGGAAAACCTCTACAGACGATATGTCCTCCTCCTCTGGAGATTTTTATACCCCCAAAAGCATTGCACAATGTCTGGCGGCATTCCTGAACCCTGGCCGGGGGACTGCATATGACCCTTGTTGTGGAAGCGGCGCTTTACTATTGGCAGTTCAAAAATGTAGTAAACAAAACTTAAACTTATATGGGCAAACTCAGGATGAAAATTCTTATCTGTTATCGCAAATGACCCTTATATTACACGGGGAAAGTGTTAATTTAGGAAAAACGGCTGCAAGCACATTGTTGGATGACCAACATAAAAATAAAAAATTCGACTATATCATTGCGAATCCGCCATTTAATCATGCAAACTGGTTCGGCGACAATCCTCCCTTCTACGACGACAGATGGCATTTTGGCATTCCACCTCGTTCAAATGCCAATTTTGCGTGGCTCCAGCATATCCTAAGCCATTTACAGCCAAACGGCCGTGCTGCTGTAATTTTGCCCAATGGAACGCTTACTACTCAAACATATGGGGAAGCTGGTATTCGTCAGGCGATTATACAGAATAAACGGATTGAAGCAGTGATTACTCTTCCGCCAGGATTATTTTATTCGACAAAAGTTCCGTGTTGCATTTGGCTACTTGCAAACAGCGATAACAAAAGCGGCGACATACTTTTTATTAATGCCGCGCATATGAAGCCAGAGATAAAAAAAGATTTTACATCTGAACATATCGAAGTGTTGACAGAACTGGTAAGCAAACACCGACAAAGGAAACTGCATACCTGTACAGAGTGGTATGGAGTTGCTTCCCTGGAAAAAATTGAGCAAAACGATTTTATATTAAGTCCCAATCGATATACTGCTGTCTTGCGGCCCGGGGAATCTGAAATTCACAGAGAATATGGGAAGTTGTTAGAAACCATAGAGGAACTTTCAGCGTTGCCAATCAGCGAACCGTTATTATCCTCTATCGCACGGTGGAAGAATGCAAAGATAGCGAAGCATTGGGAAAAAGCGACTCTGTTTGAGATATATGATGTATTTGGAGGAGTGACAAAAAGCAAAGACTCCTTTGGCAAAGGAGTTCCGATATTGGATGTAAAAACCGTCATTCATTCTCCCTATATACCGGATAGCTGGCCCTCATATGTGGACGTGACGGAGGATGAAAAGCGAAAATATGGAATAGAATATGGAGACGTATTTTTAAACAGGACAAGCGAAACAACCAGAGAACTGGCCTGTTGCTGTGTCGCACTGGAGGATCAGGACGCAGTCTATGGCGGCTTTATAAAACGGCTGCGCCCTTATGATAAGCAAATCATAAATCCTCTTTACGCTGCTTGCTATTTTCGAAGCGAGATTTACCGGTGGGAAATTGAAAATGTTTCTACGGTATACACAACCTATGCGAGTATTGATAATAGGAAACTTTCAAAAATCACGGTTTTTTTTCCGGATATGGAAACACAGAAGAACCTTGGAGACACACTGTTTGAGGTTTTCCAGTATCAAAAACAATGCTCCGACACGCTGCAGAAGAAACGGTTGAAAGAGTTTGAGTATTTTCTAATCCGACAATATATTACATATCCCATTTTGCGCTTTCAAAGGAAGGAAGGTGATTCTCCGTGCAGATAAATCGACAAGAACAAAAATGGCTGGTACTGCTTTATTCTCTGATTGAGCTGGATGGAGGAAGTCAAAGAAAGACGGTTTTACAACACATTCAGGAAAATGGATATTGGTATAAAAATGACCAAAACGATGTTTCTCGAACAACTAGAAATGAAAAAGCTTGGCGAAATGATTTTCCTATGAGCGCCAGCATCTGGTTGCATATGGGTATATGCAAAGTGGTGAACATGAACTCTGGAAAATTACAGAGGCAGGCAAAGAATACGTTGAGGCTCTGTCCCAGAGGCTTCGGGACATTTCCTTTGGAGACACTACATATTTTACTGCTATGTTCTATCAAAAGTTCTTCCACACACAAATCCATCCGGAATTTACGGCAGATCGTATTCTGTTAGAGCAGCTATCTCAAGCTGAGAACGCCCCGGAGGAACCTTTGACAGTCCTTTCAGACAAACCCATGCCAAAAGGGAGCGTCTCGAATCGTTCAGGTAATAGGAATACATACCTGCGGGATCCTTTAGTTGCACAGCGCGCCCTTACCCGTGCCGGACATCGTTGTGAAATAGACACAACACATACCTCATTCCTTCGGAAGCATTCGTCCCATTTATATATGGAACCGCATCATTTAATTCCGATGTCAATGACGGACTATTTTGGGGTCAGTCTCGATAGGGAACAGAATATTTTTTCTCTTTGCAGCAACTGCCACAATCAAATCCATTATGGGACAAAAGAGGATGTACGGCGACTGATTTCCAGGCTTTTTCTTTCCAGGGAGCAAGAAATTTGTTCCATACTGGGAAGAAATGTAACTCTTGAAGAAATTTACCAAATTTACCAAGTTTTATAGAGTCCGATAGATACAGGGTTCATTGAAAGTGGACTTGAATTTCTACAATCTCACTGTCAGTTCCGATGCGCATATCCGGACCCCAGATGCCGACTCCGGAGGTAACGATGGAATACATGGAGCCTCGTTTTTCCAGGCCGTAGGGATTTTCCCAGAAAAGCTTGATGAGCAGATTGCCGGGAAAGAGCTGTCCGTTGTGGGTATGACCGCAAAGCTGGACGTCCGCGCCGGCCACTGCCAGTTCATCAAGCTGTTTTGGCTGATGCTCCAGCACTAGGAGCGGTTTTTTAAGGTCAAGCCCGGCTGTCAGCTCTGCGGGCGTTTTTCTTGTATGTTCGATTTTCTTTACCCGGTCAATGTCTTTTCGACCGGCCAGATAAAAAGCGTCGTCTATGCAGACGATCTCGTCGTTTAACAGCGTGATTCCGGCTTCTTTTAGTAGATTGGCCATACGTGCGTCGTCCGTAAGCTCCTTTGAGGAACCGAAGGTGAAGCCGGCCAGTATCTTTTCATCGATATCGTGATTTCCCCAGCAGGCGTAAATGCCATAGGTACTCTTCATACTCTTGAAAGCGGCAGTGATGGCGGCCGGATCGTCCAGGGCGTCGTAATCATTGTCAAAAATATCTCCGGCAATGCAGATCAGATCTGGCTCCAGAGCATTGATTTTTTCTACCATATGTTCAATATAACTATGGTCGATGCTGTAACCCATATGAAGGTCTGCGATGAGCACTATCTTCAGATCGCCCGTTTTACAGGGCTTGTCAATGGTAATGTCATACTGCGTAAGTTTTAGATTTCTGGCATGGATAATACCGTAGGTACTGAGGGAAAGAATGATTGCGATGACAATTCCGCCGCTTATTAAAAAGGTTTTTCTGGAGTGAAGCTTGATTTTGTTGACCCGATCGCAGTGAAGAAGAATCACGCGGACCAGGTCGCTGACGATCACAGCCAGAGTGATATACAGGAGAGTGCCCAGCCAGTAATTACTTAAATGTTTGAAAAACCATTTCAGGGAAGGCTCCCGGATAAAGAAAGCGACGACAAGAGAAAGAGAGATAAACAGAAACAATACAGAATAACTGATGCGGAACCATTTCTTACGAAAAAAGGAGCCGCAGGCTGAGAACCACCAGAGATTCCAGCGGAGAAGATACAGGGTAACAAGAATATATAAAGGAGATAATAAAACGGCAATCATTGGTAAGTTCCTTCTTTAAATATAATAATAACAGTATAGCACGAAGAAGAGAAATATCATCACAGTTTTTCTTTAATTTTTTGTTAAAATGGGCAGGTTTATGATAAAATGGATAAAAAAGATTTTAAAATGATAAAGACGGAAATTTGACATTAAAAATTTGCCCTATTTGCGGCGGGACGGAGAGGGTAACAAAATGAAGGTTCTATTTGTAGAAGATGATCACAGCATTGCCATGGGACTGGAGTATTCGCTGAGACAGGAGGGATATGAAGTTCGCACCTGTCATACGGTAGCGGAGGCGGAGACGGCTCTTTCAGAAGAACTGTTTGACTTGTGTCTGTTAGATGTGACGCTTCCGGACGGGAATGGTTATGAGATTTGTCAGAAGGCAAAACGACGGGAAGATGTGGCGGTGATTTTTCTGACAGCCTGCGACGACGAGGGAAATGTAGTCATGGGGCTTGACATGGGGGCCGACGATTATATTACCAAGCCCTTTCGGATCCGGGAACTCTTATCCAGAATGAAATCCGTGCTGCGCCGTTACCGGAAAACAGACGGTGCAGAGCAGCTATTTCGGCTCAGGGATATCACGGTCTACCCCTTGCAGGCAAAAGTTTACAAGGGAGAAGAGGAACTGAATCTGACTGCGATGGAATATCGCCTCCTTTTGACCCTGGTACAGGCGGAGGGACGGATTTTGAGCCGGAACCAGCTTCTGGAAAGTCTGTGGGACATCGGCGGAGACTATGTCAATGACAATACGCTGACAGTTTATATCAAGCGGCTCAGGGAAAAGCTGGGCGGGGAAAATGGAGAGGCGGATTTGATTAAGACGGTACGGGGGATGGGGTACCGGCTGGGGGAATGAAATGTTTCGGAACAAAGAAGTAAAGTATGGATGTGCGGCTTATATCGGTGTGGGAATTTTTTGTGGCAGTGCGGTATTTGCGGAATCCACGAAAGCATTCCTGTGGTTTGTTTCGTTTTTTGTGGCCGGGCTTTTGATTTTTCTGGCAGGGAACGCCGTGCGCTACCGGAAAATAGCTTCGCTCTCCCTGTATCTAAAGCGGGTGCTAAATGGGGAAAGACAGCTTGATATTCCGGATAATGCAGAGGGGGAACTGAGCATTCTCCGAAACGATATTTACAAACTGGTGACAAAACTGGAATCTCAGGCGGAACTCCTGCTGGCGGACAAAGCTTATCTGGTCGATTCTCTGTCAGATATTTCTCATCAGCTAAAGACGCCGATGACCTCCATGATGGTTATGACAGACATTCTACGGGACGAGAGGCTTCCGATAAAGAAGCGGGAAGAATTTGTGAGAGCCATCCGTTCCCAGCTAAAACGGATGGAATGGCTTTTGACTTCCCTTCTGAAAATGTCTAAACTGGATGCCGGGACGATTCAGTTCAAGCGGGAGTCAATTTCTCTGAGGGCGCTTGTGGCCATGGCTACGGAGCATCTTCTGATCCCCATGGAGCTTAAAGAACAGACCTTTACGGTGGAAATTCCGGAAAATCAAAGGATTGTCTGCGACTCCCACTGGACGGCGGAGGCAATAGCCAATATTGTGAAAAACTGCATGGAACATACGCCGGAAGCCGGGACTATTTCTATTTACAGTGAAACCAGAGGGATTTATACACAGCTTGTGGTGGAAGATAACGGCGAAGGAATTGCGCCGGAAGATCTACCCCATATTTTCGAGCGCTTTTATAAAGGAAGGAATGCAGGAAAGGACAGCGTCGGCATCGGTCTTGCCATGGCAAAGTACATTCTGGCCATCCAGAGCGGGCAGATTGAGGTGGAAAGTGAACCGGGGGTGGGAAGCCGTTTTATTTTGCGTTTATATCATCTTGTAGTATGACACAGTACGAGGGAATACCCGTAAAAGGATAATTTTGGAATAAACAGAAAAAATAGGGCAATACTATGACAAATCCATATTATGAAAAGAAAGGAAGATTTTCATGAGAGCAAGATTTGTCATAGGTGTTGGAATGACTCTTCTGATGCTTGGGACGGGAAACCGGGCCTGGGCACAGGCAGGTAATTATATTGCCGGATTTGATATCCGGTGGCTGAAAGATTATGAACCGGCCAAGGAGGACGGGGTGTCTACGATAGGCGAACCGGACTGGGATGCGGAATCGGAAACGGCCGGATACAGGGCTGTTGTTGCCGGAGGACTGGCCGTAGACGTGGGTCAGAGTCTGACGGCGATTCCGGATGCTACAGAGACAGCGGCACCGGAAAGTGGAGAACCGGAGGGGGAAACCACGAAAGAACTGATAGAGGAACCAGAAGAGACGACTGAGGAAGAGGCAGAAGAAGTAGCGTCGGACGACTGGATCAGTCTGGGAGACGATTGGGTGATTACGTATTACTGCCCGCTCTCTTGTTGCAACGATCAGTGGGCATGGCAGACAAGTACTCAGGAGCCCATGCAGCTCCACCATACGATTGCTGTGGATCCTTCGGTGATTCCATATTATACTCATGTGCGAATCGGCGGTCTGGACTATGAATATGTGGCTGAGGATTGCGGCGGGGGAATCAAAGGAAAACGGATTGACGTACTGGTGGACAACTGTGCCATCGCCAATCGTCTGGGCGTGGACCGAAATGTGGAAGTCTGGGTAAAAAAATAATCCTGGAGGCCAGAAGTAATCATTGACAAATACTTTGATTATCGATACAATGGATGGAATGATGCCGGGAGGGGACTCCCGGTTACATAGAAACAGCGGGTTTTGCAGTGCGGCAGAACAGGGGAGGATAAACATGGCGGATTATGTACTTGTGACGGACGGCACAGCGGATCTGCCCGGCGAGCTTTTTGCAAAGCTGGGGGTAGAAGTGGTACCGATGGAATTTCTTGTGAATGAAAAGCCCTACCAGCATTATGCAGACGCAAGGGAAATGAGCTTTGATGAATTTTATCGGCGGGTGAAGGCTGGGGACAAGGTTAGCACTACCCAGATTAATTACTTTACATATGAAAAGGTATTTTCCCCGATTCTGGAAAAGGGTCTTGATATTTTATATCTGTGTTTTTCTTCAGGTCTGAGCGGAACTTATCAGGCGTCTTTGCTGGCGGCAGATACCTTGATGGAGAAATATCCGGGAAGGAAGATTGTCAGCATAGATTCTCTTTGTGCATCGATCGGAGAGGGGCTTTTGGCTTACCGCGCCGGCCTTTTGAAGGAGCAGGGGATGTCCATGGAGGAACTGGAGAAATGGATTTATGAGAACCGTCTGAAAGTACGGCACTGGTTTGTCGTGGATGATCTGGATCATCTGAGACAGGGCGGGCGAATTTCCGCGGCGGCGGCAATTCTGGGAACGGCTCTTGGCGTGAAGCCGCTTCTGAGCGTGGATAGAGAAGGGAAGCTGGTGACGGCCGCGAAGCTTCGCGGGCCGAAGAAGGTACTGGAAACGTTCTGCCAGAAAATTGAATCAGAGGGATATAAGAGCAACGAACAGACGGTGGTCATTGGTCACGCGGCCAATCCGGAACTGGCCGGAAGGTTAAAAGAGACGCTGCTTTCCCGGGGACTTATCAAAGATGCGATTATCGCCGATATCGGTCCTGTTATCGGAGCCCATGTGGGAGCCGGGATGTGCGCTCTTGTATATACCAGCGACAGGGATTTGCAGTGAGTGTTTTGGAGGATGCGTCAGACGTTTTCCTGTGAAGTCGCTTTGGATTACAAAAGCCGCATAGAAGGGACATGGATGAAGAAAAATGAAAGAATATGAAATCGTATGGGAAATTTTTAATCAGTGTGCCAATAATCAGATGCGAGATGTGTTTATTGAGGAGGTAGAGCTGGACGAGCCGGAGGAATATGTGAAAAAGAAGTTTCAGGGAAAAGCAGTTACTTATGAAAAGGAACTTCTGGCAGACGGGACGGTTGTTTTTCATATCGATGCCTCGGGAATTAAAGAGCGGTGTACATTTACGGAGATTTAAAGGCGATGGCGGAAGGACCTACGGCTACTTTTTGCTCCGGCGGGGTTGACAAATCCCGCCGGATTCATTATAATGAAACGGAATTGAATAGCTGAAACCTATGACGGAGAGAAGTATCCGGTATACAAACGTGCAGAGAGTCCCGGGCGGTGAGAGCGGGGCCGGGAGTAGTCGGTGAATGGACTTCGGAGGGCGGACCGAAAGACAGGAATAGTCGGAGAGTAGAGCTCAGACGTATTTTTTGAGAAAGTCGAGTAGGGGCCGACGGGCATCCCACCCGTTATCCACCGGGACGCGTATGGATGGTACGTGAGAGCGAGAGGACGCATGACGTCAATTTGGGTGGTATCGCAGAAGCAGAGGCTTTTGTCCCATGGAGGGGACAGAGGCTTATTTTTATTTCACAGAAAGTTCCTGCAGGTTATCTGTGGATGAAAAAAGAGTGGGGAAAAGAACCGTTTTCCACCAGACTGCAGAATCCTTTTTGTTTTGGCGAGACGAGAAGGCCATCTACCTCCCAAAAGGAAACGATTATTTATAGTAATAGGAGGACATCATTATGAGAAAACACAACTTGGTTAAAAAAGTAATCGCTATGACAGCAGCTATCGCCATGAGCTTTTCCTTACTGGCCTGCGGCGGCGACAAAGGAGAGACGAAGCAGGCTGAGACAGAAGAACTGGTCGAGACCACCAGAGAAAAAGGAACGGAAATCATACAGACTGACGCCGAGATGGAAATGAACGGTACAGAATCGGGAGAGACAAAGACAGCCGGCAAGGAGACGAAAGCTGCCGGAACAGAAAACGGAGAAAAGAAAAATCTAAAAGTCGCCATTGTAAAGTTAATGGACCATGCTTCTCTGGACGAGATCGCAGACGCTGTGGCGAAAGAGCTTGACGTGTTGGCATCTGCCAACGGCATCACCATTGAATATGAGATTTATTCCGGACAGGGAGAGCAGAATACGCTGAAACAGATCGGAGATCAGGCGATTACAGATCAGGTGGATGTGATCATTCCGGTCGCCACTCTGGCGGCGCAGGTCATGACCGTGTGTGCGGAGGAGACAAAGACTCCTGTGATTTACGCGGCGATTTCCGATCCGGAAGCGGCTGAGGTGACTGGCATCGACTATGTAAGAGGAACCAGTGATGCACTAAATACGGAATTTATTATGGATATGATGTTTGCTCAAAATCCTGATATCAAAAAGGTAGGGTTGCTCTATTCTTTGTCAGAGGCCAATTCTGCAACCCCGATTGCAGAGGCAAAGGCTTATCTGGACGCAAAGAATATCCCCTATACGGAGGCGAATGCGAATACCAATGACGAGGTGATTACAGCCGCCAGCGTTCTGGTATCGGAGAATGTCGACGCGATCTTTACTCCTACGGATAACATCATTATGTCGGCGGAGTTAGCGATTGCAGACACGCTGATTGACGCGGGGATTCCCCATTACACTGGCGCAGATTCTTTTGTAAGAAACGGCGCGTTCGTTACCTGCGGAGTCAATTACACAGCTCTGGGAACAGAGACGGCAGATCTGGCTTACCAGGCGGTGACGGAAGGGATGGATGGCATGGAAGATTATTACAAGGCAGACGGCGGTATCATTACTGTCAATACGGAGACGGCCGAAGGACTGGGAATTGATTACTCCGTGTTTAAGGATATGGGAGAGCTGATTGAGGTCCAGACCACGGAAGAGTAATAAAACTCCGGCGACAGTCAGGAAATGAATCGGTAAATGAAGGAGGATTTCTCATGATTTTTATCACTCAGACAGCCCTGGAACTGGGATTTATGTATGCGCTTGTGTCTATGGCTCTGTTTTTAAGTTATCGGGTGTTGGACATTGCAGATCTGACCACAGACGGCGCGTTTGTTCTGGGAATGGCCGTATCCGTTTCCCTGGCGGCTGCCGGGCATCCGTTTCTGGCGATTCCTGCGGCAATGGCAGCAGGAGCAGCGGCAGGTTTTGTCACTGCATTTCTTCAGACAAAAATGGGAGTGCCGTCCATTCTGGCAGGTATTGTTACGAATACGGGACTTTATACAGTGAATCTGATGGCCATGGGATGGAGCTCCAATGTGAATTTGCTGAAGCAGGATACGATTTTCAGTCTGTTTAAGAAAACGGGAATCGGAGGAAGCTGGTACGAATTTGTGCTGGCAGCAGTGATTGTAGTAGCGGCGGGATTGTTTTTGATCTGGTTTTTAAGTACCAGATTGGGGCTTTCCATCCGGGCTACTGGAGATAACCGGGATATGGTGCGGGCCTCCTCTGTCAATCCCGTCTTTACCATCACAGTAGGTTTATGCATTTCCAACGCTCTGACAGCCCTTTCCGGGGCAGTGGTAGGGCAGCTTCAGAAATCTGCCGACATCAACGGCGGCACCGGGATTGTGGTTATCGGCCTGGCCTGTCTGATTATCGGTGAGACAGTGATCGGCCGCGGCCGTATCAGACGGGGGATTGTTGCAGTGGTGGCCGGGAGTGTCATTTATCGTTTTATCTATGCAGTTGTTCTGAAAACAAAGATTGTTCCTATTGAGTGTTTGAAGCTGATGACGGCTGTTATTGTGGCCCTTGCCATTGCCATGCCGACACTGAAGGCTTATGCTGTTTTCAGAAAACGCAAATGGGCGGCAGCTTCCAGAAGGAAGGGGGGACAATGATATGCTTCAGATTGAAAACATTTCCAAAACATTTAACGAAGGTACAGTCAATGAAAAGAGAGCTCTTTCTGGCCTGTCCCTCCGTCTGGCTTCCGGAGATTTTGTCACCATCGTCGGCTCCAATGGAGCGGGGAAATCAACGCTTTTTAATGCGGTGGCCGGAAATTTTTATATAGATGAAGGCTCCATTGCCCTGGATGGGAAGGATATTACTTTTACGCCGGAGTATAAACGCAGCCGTATCATCGGGAGGCTGTTCCAGGACCCTTTAAGAGGTACGGCCCCCCATATGACAATAGAGGAAAATCTGGCCCTCGCGTATCTTCGGACTTCCAGAGGAAGGGCGCCGTTTAGCAGGATTTCCAGGAAGGATAAGGCGTTTTTTAAGGAAAAGCTGGCCCTTTTGGACATGGGGTTGGAAGAGAGAATGAGTCAGCCGGTGGGGTTACTCTCCGGCGGACAGAGGCAGGCGCTGACCCTTCTGATGTCAACCATTGTTCCGCCGAAACTTTTGCTTTTGGATGAACACACAGCAGCTCTAGATCCGGCGGCGGCGGAAAAGATCCTGACCCTGACGAAGGAGATTGTTTCGGCGAACCGGATTACCTGTATGATGGTGACTCACAATATGAACCAGGCGTTAAGCGTGGGGAATCGGACCTTTATGATGGCGGACGGACAAATTGTTCTGGACATTTCCGGGAAAGAGCGGGAGGGAATGACGGTCGAGGGGCTTCTTACACGATTTAAAGAGAGAGCCGGTCATGCCCTGGACAATGACAGGATTCTATTGTCCCGGTGATTTTTGGTTACTTTTTTAAAGACAGAAACTCGGGGGAAAAGAGGATTGAAAATCCTTTTCGGCTGAGGTATACTTGATGCGAAGGCCAGAAGGCCGGGATTGGGCGCCCGAAAGGGGACGTAGCCCATAGAAAAATATGGCTGCCGTCAGACAGCAGAATGGAGACTGAAAATGGAAAAGAAAAACATTGACTGGGGAAATCTTGGGTTTTCCTATATGGAAACAGACAAGCGGTTTGTCTCCAACTTTAAGGACGGTGCGTGGGACGAGGGAGCACTGATTTCCGACGGGAATGTGACCATGAGCGAGTGCGCTTGCGTCCTTCAGTATGCGCAGACCTGCTTCGAGGGTCTGAAAGCCTATACGACGCAGGACGGACATATCGTAACCTTCCGGCCGGATCTCAACGCAGAGCGGATGGAGGCTTCCGCAAAGCGCCTGGAGATGCCGGTATTCCCGAAGGAGCGGTTCATCGACGCGGTGGTTCAGGTAGTGGCGGCCAATGAGGCATATGTACCTCCCTTTGGCTCCGGCGCGACTTTGTATCTGCGCCCTTATATGTACGGAAAGAACGCCGTCATCGGTGTGAAGCCTGCGGATGAGTTTGAATTTCGTGTATTTTGTACGCCGGTAGGTCCTTATTTCAAGGGCGGCGTGAAGCCTCTGACCATTCGTGTCAGTGACTTTGATCGTGCGGCGCCAAATGGCACGGGACATATCAAGGCGGGGCTTAATTATGCCATGAGCCTGCATGCCATCGTATCTGCCCACGAAGAGGGCTACGATGAGAATCTGTATCTGGATCCCAAGACCAGGACGAAGGTGGAGGAGACAGGCGGAGCCAACTTCCTGTTTGTGACGAAAGACAACAAGGTGGTGACTCCCAAGTCCGGCAGTATCCTGCCTTCCATCACTCGCCGTTCTCTGGTGCATGTGGCGAAGGAATATCTGGGACTTGAAGTGGAGGAGCGGGAGGTATATCTGGACGAAGTGAAAGATTTTGCCGAGTGTGGTCTGTGCGGCACGGCGGCAGTGATTTCTCCTGTGGGTAAGATTGTGGATCACGGAAAGGAAATCTGCCTGCCCAGTGGTATGACGCAGATGGGACCGATTACCAAGAAGCTGTACGACACCTTGACTGGTATTCAGATGGGACGTATCGAAGCGCCGGAAGGATGGATCCGGGTGATCAAATAATAAACGCCTGTCCCCGGGCAGGAGACGTAGTTCTGATAAGAACCGGCCGTTTTCTAATTTGGAAACCGGCCGGTTTTTATGCACGGACGCCCAAAAGAAAGACGTCGGCGAAGCCCCGGCACAACAAGTAGGGGAAAATAAATTTTCTCTATTCGATTAAGATGGAATTTTTTCTATGAGTGGAAAAAAGAGGAGTAGCCGGCGCCTGTGCGCCGGCTGAGTATGAAAAAGACAATCTATATAAATGGTAGTTGTTTTTTGTCGAAGCTGACGGCGGTTGCGCGCTTTAGTTGCTGTCAACTTCATTTGATGGTTACAGTATACAGGGTAATTGTGACAAGAGTTTGTATGATTTCTAAAAAAAACGTGAAAATTATTAGGGATTTCTTGAGGCTTGATAAAAAACTAACATATCTAATTTCCTTTGGAACTTAAAGGATTATGACCATTCTCCCAGAAAGGGTTATTGTCGGGAACGGGGCGATCATTTTCCGTATAGTCGGAAAACTGGCGGATGGCCTGATCCGGCTCCTCAAAATGATCTCCGGGAATCTTGTTTTTGGGTTTTCCCGTCAGGGAATCGTTGTTTTTTTTCATCTGTTTGATACCTCGTCTGAAGAAAGGGAAAGGTAACCTGGAAAAAAAGTTGCCTTTCTTGTTTACAGGTTCTGAGGTTAGTGTGCGCAGGAAGCCAGGAATTATACATGTTAAGAATAAAAGCTATAACTAATAGATATGGAAATAGAGGGGGAATATAACAAAAAAAGGGGAACAGCGATTGAAATTCTGAAAATGGTGTGCTATTATGGGAATAATCCATTGAAAGATGGAATTGGAAGGAGGAGGCTTATGAGAAGAGCAGTATTCTCGCTTTTAATGGAAAATACACCTGGTGTTTTGAGCAGGATTTCCGGACTTTTCAGCCGCAGAGGCTATAACATTGACAGCCTGACTGTGGGAGAGACGGAGAATCCGGCGTATTCCAGGATGACGGTAGTAGCCAGAGGAGACGACGAGATTCTGGAGCAGATTCACAGGCAGTTAGAGAAGCTGGTGGATGTTATTGAGATCAAGGAACTGAAATCTCACACGACATCTGTGTGCCGGGAACTGGTACTTTTAAAGGTAGAGACGGCGCCGGAGGAGAGAGATCAGCTTCTTTCTATTGTAAATATATTCCGTGCGAAGGTGATTGACGTGGCGGAGGATTCCCTGATCATTGAGCTGACCGGAAATCAGGCGAAGGTGGATGCGTTCCTTCGGCTGATTCGTGGCTTTACGGTTCGGGAAATGGCGAGGACAGGTCTTACGGGTCTTGAAAGAGGCGGCGTATCACCCATAAATTAAGTTTTTATTACGATATTCATGGAGGAATGAATTATGGCGAAGATTTATTATCAGGAGGATTGCAACTTATCGCTGCTGGAGGGCAAGACGATTGCGGTGATCGGTTACGGCAGTCAGGGACATGCCCACGCGCTCAATGCGAAAGAGTCCGGTTGTCATGTTATCATCGGCCTTTACGAGGGGAGCAGATCCTGGGCGAAGGCAGAGGCTCAGGGCTTTGAGGTATATACGGCGGCCGAAGCGGCGAAGAAAGCCGATATCATTATGATTCTGATCAACGACGAAAAGCAGGCGAAGATGTACAAAGAGTCTATCGAGCCCAATCTGGAGCCTGGTAATATGCTGATGTTTGCTCATGGTTTTGCGATCCATTTCGGACAGATTGTGCCTCCGAAGGATGTGGACGTATCTATGATTGCGCCCAAGGGACCTGGACATACGGTGAGAAGCGAGTATCAGGCTGGAAAGGGAGTTCCCTGTCTGATTGCTGTACAGCAGGATGCGACCGGAAAGGCTCATGATCTGGCTCTGGCTTATGCTCTGGCAATTGGCGGCGCAAGAGCCGGCGTGCTTCAGACTACTTTCCGCGAGGAGACGGAGACGGATCTGTTTGGCGAGCAGGCTGTTCTGTGCGGCGGTGTGACTGCCCTTATGAAGGCCGGATTCGAGACTCTGGTTGAGGCTGGATATGAGCCGGAGAGTGCATATTTTGAATGCATTCATGAGATGAAACTGATCGTAGATTTGATTTATGAGAGCGGTTTTGCAGGCATGAGATACTCTATCTCCAACACCGCTGAATATGGCGATTATATTACTGGGCCGAAGATTGTCACCGATGAGACGAAGAAGGCTATGAAGAAGATTCTCTCCGATATCCAGGACGGTACGTTCGCGAAGGATTGGCTTGCCGAGAATCAGGTAAACGCTCCTCATTTCAAGGCGATGAGAAGGAGAGAGGCGGCTCATCAGCTCGAGGCAGTCGGCGCAGAGCTTCGTAAGCTCTATAGCTGGAATGGCACCACCAAGTTGATTGACAACTAAACAGATTACGGTGTATTCAAGCCTAGGATTTGGATATGGACTGATTCACCTAAGGCTACGGGGCAATATGGTGAAAAAAAGACGGCAGAGTGTAAAAGCTCTGCCGTTTTGGCGTGGAGAAATCCTCAGAGCTTAAGATGGCCTCGATTTTGTGAATGAGGAACTTCATTTCTATACGAATCCATGCGGATTTTGGGTGACTGAATTTTTTAATTGGTCTTGCAAAACGATACATAAAAAATCGGGGCAATGGACGTGAGTGGCGGTTTCTACTTTGAAAAAGGGATAACAGAAGGAGAAGAGAGTGGAATTTTCAAAGATAGTCTGCTATGATAAGAAATAGAGAAACAGTTACTGCTATGGGGGACAGAGGATAGGACCGGGTGGTACGACGATGGAAGAGCCGATAGGTACGGAGGGGGAAGAAGCGATGAAACTGAATTACAGGCGAACATTTCTGATAGGTTTTGCTTTTATGGCGATCAGCGCATTCTGGCAGATGTATGACAATATTATTCCACTGATCCTGCAAAACACCTTTCACCTGAAAGAAGGCGCGATCGGCGTAATTATGGCGGCTGACAATGTGCTGGCGGTGTTTCTGCTTCCTGTGATTGGGGCCTTTTCTGATCGGATGGATACCAGGCTTGGAAAGAGGATGCCATTTATTGTAGGAGGGACGACGGCGGCTGTGATTTCCATGATGTTTCTTCCAGTTTCAGACAGACTGATCCATTTGCCGATGTTTATTGTTGCCCTTGGAGTGACTTTATTTGCCATGGGGATGTATCGCTCTCCAGCAGTAGCTCTTATGCCGGACCTGACGCCAAAACCTCTTCGAAGCAAGGCAAATGCCGTCATTAATCTGATGGGGGCCATCGGAGGTGTATATTCTCTTCTGCTGATTAAAGGGTTGGTGGGAAAGGGAACAAGGCCCAGCTATTTGTTTGTGTTTGCCGGGGTTGCCGGGCTGATGGTCTTGTCGGTGATCCTGCTTTTATGTACCATTCATGAAAAAAGTATGACAAAGAAACTGGCGGAGGAAGATCCGGAGCTTTTCAAAGCAGAAAAAATATCTGTGGAAGCAGACAATCTGAAAAAGAGTTCTGATGAGACGCCAGGAGTAGCTGGAACAGAGGCACTGGCTGGCAAAGAGGTTTCTGCCCTTACCAAAACGGCAGAAGCCCAGGGGGTGAAACGCAGTCTGTCTTTCATCCTGCTTTCTATTTTTCTATGGTTTGCGGCTTATAATGCAGTGACGACGGCATTTTCCCGTTATGCGGTGACCGTATGGGGACTGGAGGGCGGCAGCTATGCGGACTGTCTGATGGTGGCAACCGTGGCGGCGATTATCAGTTATATCCCGATTGGTATGATTTCTTCAAAAATCGGTAGGAAAAAAACCATCCTCGGAGGAATCCTATTGATGACGGGATGTTATTTCATGGCGGCGCTGCTTGCGAACTATCATCCGGTAATTCAGATAGGATTTGCTTTGATTGGCGTCGGCTGGGCGGCGATCAGTGTCAATTCCCTTCCCATGGTGGTGGAGATGAGTAAGGACAGCGATGTGGGAAAATATACGGGCCTTTATTATACATTTTCTATGACGGCGCAGATTGCAACGCCGATTTTGTCGGGACTTTTGCTTCAGTATGTCTCTTACCGGGCATTGTTCCCCTATGCGGTGATATTCAGCGGGGCAGCTTTTGTAACCATGCTGTTTGTAAAGCACGGGGATAATAAGCCGGTATCAAAGAAATCGCTGCTTGAACATTTTGATGTGGAGGATTAACGATTGTGACAGGATGGAATGCGATTTTCGTATTGGTAGGACTTGTCTTACTGTATTTTCTGATGATTATGCCTCATATGTTTGGGAAACCGGACGTTTCTCCTTTTTTGGACGTCTACTATGCTCATCGGGGACTACATGATAATCATTCCGGTGTACCGGAAAATTCACTTCTGGCTTTTGGGCTGGCGGCAGAGCAAGGCTATGGTATCGAGATGGATGTGAGACTTACCAAGGACGAACAGGCGGTAGTTTTTCACGACGATACACTGAAACGGATCTGTGGTCTGGATCGATGGGTAAATTCTATGACTTATGAGGAGCTAAAAAAGCTCTCTTTGTTGGGAACAGAGGAACGGATTCCACTGTTTTCAGAGGCGCTTGAGGTCATTGGGGGGCGAGTTCCCTTAATTATAGAAATTAAAATGGTAGATTCCAGAACCAGAGTATGTGAACTGGTGGATCGGATTTTGCAGAATTATCAAGGGCAGTATTGTATGGAATCCTTTCATCCAATCGCAGTTTACTGGTACAAAAAGCATCGGCCGGAGATTGTCCGGGGACAGCTTTCAGCGGACTTTCCAAAAGAAGGAGAACGGGAGACCTTTCCCATGTGGATTGTCCATCATCTGCTGGCGAATTTTCTTGCAAGACCGGACTTTATCTCCTATTCCCATAAGGGGGCGGGGGTACCGGCCAGGCGGATTTGCCGTTCGCTGTACCGGAATCTGTCGGTGGCCTGGACGATCCGATCGGAAGAAGAACTTGAGAAGGCGCGCAGGCAGTTTGATCTGTTTATTTTTGAAGGCTTTCGGCCGAAATAAAGATTTTCCTGTTTTCTGAGAATAATATATGAAAAACAATGCATACTGACGGTAAAGACGGGGCGTTGTTTGCGGGGATAAAGCCCGGTCAAAACAGACAGAAAAGAGGGAAAATCCATGACAGAAAACAAGTTTCAGAAAGGAAAATCCAGCATCGCATTTGAGAAAGGGCCTCAGATCATCGGAAGGGCTTCTGTAGCCGGAAAAAAGGAAGGGGAAGGCCCTCTTGCAGATTATTTTGACGTGATTGAGCCGGATCCGATGGTGGGCTGTGAGAACTGGGAGGCAGCAGAAAGCGCCCTTCAGAAAGAAGCGGCAGATCTGGCGATTGAAAAGGCCGGGCTGGTGCGCACGGAGGTACGCTATCTCTTTGCCGGAGACTTGCTTGGGCAGCTCATTGCGACCTCCTTTGGAACTGTGGACTTGGAGATTCCTGTTTTCGGACTTTATGGAGCATGTTCCACTATTGGTGAAGCCCTTTGCCTGGGAGCAATGACCGTGGAAGCGGGATATGCCAATTATGTCATGTCTATGGCGTCCAGCCATTTTGCCAGCGCGGAGAAGCAGTTCCGTTTTCCTCTGGAGTACGGAAACCAGAGACCTTTATCCACTACCTGGACCGTTACCGGCTGCGGTTCTTTTATTTTGGGAAATCGGGGTGGAAAAGTGCGGATAAGTGGTATTACCCCTGGAAAAATTGTGGATATGGGGCTTAAGGATTCCATGAATATGGGAGCCTGTATGGCTCCGGCGGCCTGTGACACCATCTGCCGGAATCTGGAGGATTTTGGAAGAAAGCCGGAGGACTATGACAAAATCATCACCGGAGATCTGGGTGAAGTGGGACAGAAAATCCTTCTAGACTTTATGCGCAGTTACGGTTATGAGATTATGGATCGCCATATGGACTGCGGTATTGAGATTTTTGATAAAGAAAATCAAGATACTCATTCCGGCGGAAGCGGCTGCGGCTGTTCGGCAATTGTACTGGCGGCTTATATTTTGCCGAAGCTGGAATCGGGAGAATGGAAACGGGTACTCTTCCTTCCTACGGGAGCGCTGCTTTCCAGCACCAGCTTTAATGAAGGACAAAGCGTGCCGGGGATCGCTCACGGCGTTGTGCTGGAGCGGTGCTGAAAAAGCGCTGCGGCCGATGAAATTTATAGAGGTTTAACAGATGGAAAGACGGTTTAACCTCTGGTCTGTCATAAGGGCGTATTCATGCCAGAGATAATAATATTCTGCCTGGCCGAATTTTAGTTCTTTTAAAGAGCAGGAGGCAGGCTTTGTCTGAAATCGTTTGACTGGAAGCAGGTAGGAAGCTGTCCAGGGCTTGGGAGCGCCTGCAAAATGAATGATTGCCGGATCGTAATTCGGTCTTTCCTGCATACGGTCAAAATACCACAGGCAGAAGTTATAGGGCATGTGCCATACATTTTGTACCTGTTCAAAATCATAATATCGGATGTTTCCGACAAAAGCAGCAGAAAAGAGTCCCTGGTCTCCCCAGTAGGCTCTTTTTTGCGTATCGCCGGCAACGATTTTGTTTACCTCTTCCGCAAGATAACAGAAATCATCCAGAGCCAGTTCAGATTCTCGCAGTTTCTCGAGATTCAGCATATAAGATCCGGAATTAAAAAGGCCACGGAGTATATAAGGCAGACCATTTTCCCAGTCACCCAGATCGTCGAGCGTATAGGGGATCAGACGTTCTCCCTCCAGCTTATAGGAAGAACCGGTTGCGATTAGAGCATTATTCTGAAAATCAAGGGTATAGTAGGGGGAGATATCTCCGACGACCAGAGTATCGCCTGCGTCCAGATACAGGACCCGCTCAGCCGATTTTGGCAGAAACATGTGAGAACAGGCAGGATAATATGCCTCTTCTGTCCATCCACCGTATTTGGCTAATAAAGAGAAGGGCTCCTGATCCGGTATGAGAATGGGGTGAAAATGAATATTTGGATATGTTTCACACAAGGCATACAGCAATTCCAGATTCTGATTGCTGATCCGACTATGAAGCAGAAAAAAATCAATCTGAGCATTTGACAGGCTGTGCGACATGGATGTAAGAGTAATAGCTGTGTAAGGAGCCAGAGTATCGTCACAGGAAGTCATGATATTATACCTGGGGGGTATTTGTAAAATCCGAAATCATATAAAAATCCTCCAAATAAAATGGTAATTTATGGTATTTTATCACAATTTTTGACAGATTGCAAGAAAGGAACCTCTTCAAAGTTTATAAAAAAACTAAATAATATATAAATTTTAGCAAAGAGGTTGACATTTTGAAAAAACAGTCATAAAATGATGACACCGTTTTATCTGACGGCATTTCTTTTCGGGGATTCTCCCGATGATTCCACAGAACAACGATGATATAAATTTGTTTCGGAGAAAACTTTCTTTATTTAAAAGATTATTTAAAGAAAGAATTGTTTTCGACATTTGATTTAGATTGCGAGGTGAGATTATGACCTGTGTGCCCGGAGAAATTCTGTACGGGACCTACAGGATTCTTGATATATTGGGAAAGGGCGGAAATGGTACGGTGTATCTGGCACGTCATGAGCGCAGTGGAAGGCTCTGGGCGGTCAAGGAGATAGTAAAGGAAGAAAATCATCTGATTATGGAAGCAGAACTTCTGAAAAAACTCCGACATCCGGGCCTCCCGGCCGTAGGAGACATTTTGGAACAGAACGGAATGCTTTATCTGGTGATGGATTATATTGAAGGATATTCTCTGAAGGAACTTTTAGAGAAAGAAGGGGTTTGCAGCCAGGAACAGGTGGCAAAATGGGGGCTTCAGCTTTGCCAGGTGTTGGAATATCTGCATACCAGAATCCCTTCCGTGATTTACCGGGATATGAAACCTTCCAATATCATGCAGAGGGAGGATGGAACTCTTGTTTTAGTAGATTTTGGAACTGCCAGAGAACAGAAGGAGGAGGCGAGCGGAGACACTGTTTGGCTTGGAACAAGGGGGTATGCCGCTCCGGAACAGTATGGAGGTCATGGTCAGACAGGGCCGGAAACAGACATTTACGGACTTGGAGCAGTCCTTTATCATTTACTGACGGGCCGCAGTCCGGCGGATCCGCCGTATGGATTTGTACCAGTCAGAACTTTGCGACCGGAGATTTCCGGCGGGCTTGAAAAAGTCCTTTGGTGCTGTACCAGGGATGATCCAGGTGAACGTTATCATTCCTGTAGAGAACTTTCCTGGGCTCTGACCCATTACAGAGAACTGGACGAAGAATTTATCCGGCGAAAGAAGAGAAGAAACCTGATATTTGCCCTATGCCTGGCGGTTACAGTGGCGGCATTTACTGGGAGCAGAATCATGGCTTTTCTGGAACAGAGGGCGGTGGCGGACACTTACAGGGCCAGGATTTCGGAGGCAGAAGGGGCGATTGGTGTGGAAAACCGCCTGGAGGCATGCAAAAGAGCCATCTTCCTGGAACCGGGGCTTGCAGAAGGCTACAGATGCCTACTTCATATTTTTCTGGAGGACGGTGTTTTTTCTGTTGAGGAGGAGCTGATTTTTCGGGAGATTTTGAATGGACGGCAGGATGGTGGAAAAAGTTCCCTGGAACAGCTTCAGGCAGAGGTAGAAGAATACCAGAGTGCGGCTTATGAGATTGGGCAGGCTTATTTTTATGATTATGAGGGGGTGGACGGTAAACGGGCTTCTGCCAGATGGCTTTTGGCAGCGGCGGGGGCAGCAACCGGAACAGGACTTTCAGAACAGGAAATTTTCCGGGCGGAGATATTGAGTAAGATTGCGGGCTACTATCAGGGGCTGGATGTTCAGAAAAGAAATGGAGATACGGAAGCCTCCTATGAGGAATATTGGACAGATATGGAAACGCTTTGCAGCCAGGAGCTGGAGGAAAGGGATAATCGAATTACGGCGCTCCTGGCAGATCGGGAGCTGACGGCGGGGGTGGCGCTTCGCGCAGAACAGTTCAAGAAGGCAGGAATTGACAGTGCTAGAATGGAGAATATGCTTTCAGAGATACAGGGACGACTTTTTAAATGGAAACAGGAAGAAAATTCAGAGTATGAGTGGTATCTGATGCAGGAAGTAGAGGATGGGCTTCTGACAGCGAAGCAGGCAGTGGAAGCGGCTTTTTCAGAGATACAAGGAGCATTTTAAGAGAAGGAGGAAAGGATGGGACAGGAAACAATCAGGATCCTTCATCAGTGGTCGGAAAGATTTCTGGCAATAGGGATCGGCGGGGCGGTGTTACTTGCAGTATTATTTCGAAAATTTGGATATGGGGCATGGTGTATGGAACAGATAAAGAGACGAAAAAGAAAGGGAAGAAAAAGGAAAAGAAGAGGAAAAGAGAAGACAGCTTTTCTTCTGGCGACAGCTTTTTTGATTTTGCCGATGATCGCCTTGATCAAGGCTGTGTTTCTTTTACCCCAGAGCGTAAAGGCGCAGAAGGAAGAAACGGTAGAGTCGGCGGAAAAAGTTTTTGTGACGATGGAAGGAGAGTCTGTTCGTCCTAGCGTTTACCGGGATACGGCAGTGGCAGAATTTACTTTTGTGGAGAAAAATTTTGACAGCAGTGGAATTTCTGTGACTGTGGGAGATGAGACGGGAAGGGAGACGAGAATCACTTTTGAGGAAGGAGAGGCCAGAGGGCTGGAGGGCCTGGGAGAAGGGAAACTGGAACTTATTCCATATAAAATACCAGAAGCAGGCGGGGAAAATTCCGGAGACAAAGAGGAGACTCCGGAAGGTACGGGGAGTACGGAAGGAGCACCGGTATCGACAGGAGAGGTTTGGTTCCTAGACAGTGAAGAAGGGTGGTCAGAACATACAGAGGATAGAACAGTAAGAATGCGTCTACAGTTTCCGATGGAAGGACGTTTTGAAATTCGAGAGGTACTTTGTCGGGATTTGGCGGGAAATGTATCTGGGTTATCAGCTCCTGTTTTTGTAACGATTGACCGAACGCCGCCGAAACTTGAGATTCTGCTTCCGGAAGAGGAACTTGCCCATGAAGGATATTATAATCATCCCATAACAGTCTGGCTGTATCTGCAGGAGCATAATTTTCAATCAGAAGAGACAGAAACACTTCCCCAAATCACATTAAAAACGGAAAAACAGGGAGAGGGGGAAAACAACATAAGGTCGGAAAAAGAGGAGGAAGAAAAGAGTGAGGGTAAGAACGGGGGGACAGAGGATGTAAAAGGCTCCTGGGAGCTAGCGCCGGAGAAGGGGGAGGACTGGTATAAATTTCCAGTAAATGTGGTGGAGGAAGGCAGTTATTTTCTCGAAGTTTCTTACCAGGACGGAGCAGGGTGGCCGTTGTCTCCGGAAAGTGTGACAGAGCTTCCATTTACTGTGGATATGACAGCGCCAGAGACAGGGATCATTCGGGCTATGGGAGAATCCTGGAGTGCACTGATAGAACAGATTACCTTTGGGCATTATTCCTCCAAAGAAGAGCTGGTGGTCTTGGAGGGTGGAGACAGTGTTTCTCCCGTAGAACCGCTTCAATTCTTTTGCTCACAAGAGCGTATGACAGAAGAGGAACTGACGGCGCTTCCTGAGGAATGCTGGAAAGAGGGAAACAGCTTGTTTCTTTCGCCGGACGTCAAAACAATTGTCTATCTAAAGGTTACAAACTACGCTGGACTGGAACGTTATTTTAGCTCTGACGGTCTGGTGATAGAGAATAAAGGGCCAATTATTGCACTGTCTCCCAGGGGAGATGCCTGGACAGAAAGTGGAATTTATAGAGGGGATGTAGAACTTACCGTTTCTTTGACAGAACCGGAGGAGACAGGGGTTGTTTCCGGACTGAAAAGCGCGAGCTACAGGCTGGAGTCGGAGCAAAACGGAAAACGGGAGCTTTTAAAAGAAGAAATTTTACTGGAGGAAGGCGTTTCTGTAGGGGCAGAAGGAGATTTGACTATCCGGAAAGACTGGAAGAACACGATTCTTTTATCATCAGAAGATTATGACGGAAAGCTTTTGTGGTTTACAGTCCTGGCTTCAGATATGGCCGGAAACCAGTCAGAAAAAAGTATGTGTTTTTCCATGGATAAAACAGCGCCAAAGATACAGATCACTTATGGAGAAGGGCGGCCGGAGAATGGCAGGTATTACAATCAGGAGCGAACGGCATACCTGGCTATCGAGGAGGTGAATTTTTCTGAAGAACAGGTATGGCTTCTGATCACAAATACGGATGGCGTCATGCCGAAAATTTCGGAGTGGAGTCACGAGGGGAGCGTACACAGATGCCAGGTGATTTTTTTCGGAGACGGAGATTATACATTTTCCGTAAGGTGCAAGGATAGGGCCGGTCATGTATCGGAAAAGAAAGAAGAGGATTTTACCATAGACCGGACGCTCCCCAAGATTTTTGTAACGTTTCAGGAAGGAGAGCAGACAGGAGATAACAGGTATTACGCGGGCCCAAGAACTGCGGAAATTACTGTGGAGGAACATAACTTTAAGGCAGAAGATCTTACAGGGGAGCTCCATGTGCTTCTGGATAATGGAAAGGAACAATCCTGGTTTCCCGAGGAATTTGACAGCAGAGGAGACATACATAGAGCAGAACTGGTGTTTTCGGAGGACGGAGATTATCGAGTTTGGCTGGAATACCTAGATTTGGCAGGAAACAGAACGGAAAAAGGTTTTGAGGACGTATTTTCGATAGATCAGACGCCTCCGCTCATACAGATTTCTGGTATTAAAAATGCATCGGCCAATCGGGGAGAAGTGAGGGCAGAGGCCCTGTTTCGGGATAAACGCCTGGTGCCAGGGAGTGCGACTCTGGAAATTTTACGGATGGATGGCGGCGGGGAGAAAGAAGATTATCAATATCGAGAATATAAGGAATCAGAAGGGCGGGTGATAAAAGAACTTCTCGCAGAGAATTTTCCGAAAACGGAAGAAAAGGACGGACTTTATCTGCTTCGGGCATCCGGAAGGGATCTGGCAGGAAACAGGGCAGAGGAAGAACTGATATTTTCCGTCAACCGATATGGCTCTGTTTATGCGGCCACGGGGGAGACGGCGGAATGGATGGGGGCAGGGGCCTATCCGTATCTCTCCAAGGAGAGGGAGGTGATTGTCCGGGAATATAACGTGGATCCGGTAGAAGAAAGCCAGCTGGCAGTCAGCCGAAACGGAGAAATTTCACGACTGGCGAAGGAAAAGGACTTCCAGAGGATAAAGGTATCCGAGGACAGCCCGATATCCAAGTGGCAGGTATATGAATATAAAATCCAAAAGGAGGTGTTTGAGAAGGAAGGGGATTATGAGATTCTTTTTTATTCCAGGGACAAGGCCGGAAATCAGATGGGAAACAGCTCAGTAAAAAATGAAGAACGGGCGGTTAAATTTGCTTTTTCTGTGGATAAAACAGGCCCTTCGGCCATTCTTTCCGGAGCAGAGGACGGGGGACGTTACAAAACGGATCAACTGAAGCTCTTTCTGGATATTCGTGATAATATGCATCTTCGAAAAGTAGAGGTGAAAACAGAGGAGGAAACATATGGTTATGAGGGAGCGGAGCTTGAGAAAATTTCTACAGAGAAAGGTCTGGAGGTGATACTTTCTGAGTCGGATGACTGGCAGACACTGACGCTTTATGCAGAGGATGGGGCCGGAAACCGTCTGAAGCTTGGAAATGGTCATGGAGTGGGAGTATCTGGCTTTCTGGAATGGAACTTTCTAGTGACTTCAGACTGGTGGATACAGCTTTACCGGAACCCCGTCCGTTTGGTGTTTTTCCTGCTTTTGGTCGGCGTGATTTTAGCGACAGGAGTAATTCTGACAGTGAGATGGAGAAAGAAATGGGGAAAACATCTGAAAAAGAAAAATCAGAAAGTGGCGAATCATAGTCAAACGAAAGATTTTATGTTAAAATAACCCTAGTAAACTGAACGTATGGAGGGAATGCAGAGTGAATTATTTAATTGGTATTGATTTGGGTACTTCCGCCACAAAGACCGTATTGTTTGATGAGAATGGGAATGTCATTGCATCTGCATCGAAAGAATATCCGCTTTATCAGCCGCAAAATGGCTGGGCAGAGCAGAATCCGGAGGACTGGAGGGAGGCGGCTCTGGAGACCATTACCAGAGTGGTGAAAGAATCCGGTGTAGACAGGGAGGCAATCAGGGGCCTTGGTATTTCAGGGCAGATGCACGGCCTTGTTATGCTGGATGAGGACAATGAGGTGATTCGCCCGTCTATCATCTGGTGTGATCAGCGTACCGCCAAAGAGTGTGAGGAGATCACAGAAAAGGTAGGAGCCAGACGGATGATTGAGATTACAGCCAATCCGGCTCTGACCGGCTTTACAGCTTCCAAAATTCTCTGGGTGAGAAATCATGAGCCGGAAAATTATGCGAGATGCCGTCACATTTTGCTTCCCAAAGATTATGTCCGCTTGATTTTGACTGGAGAGTATGCGACGGAAGTATCGGATGCTTCCGGGATGCAACTTTTGGACGTGCCAAACCGATGCTGGTCGGATGAAGTACTGGAGAAGTTGGAGATTGATAAAGCGCTTTTGGCGAAGGTGTATGAGTCTCCTGATGTGACCGGAACCATTTTGCCGGAAATTGCAGCTCTTACAGGGCTTTCAGAAAAGACGGTGGTGGTCGGCGGCGCCGGGGATAATGCGGCGGCGGCTGTGGGAACTGGAGTTGTTCGGGATGGAAAAGCATTTACGACCATCGGAACCAGCGGCGTTGTATTTGCACACAGCAAACAGGTGACCATTGATCCGAGAGGGAGAGTACATACATTTTGTTGTGCCGTTCCTGGGTGTTGGCATGTGATGGGAGTGACGCAGGGGGCGGGACTTTCTCTTCAGTGGTTCCGCAATAATTTTTGTCAGGACTATATGGAACAGGCAAAACAGGAAGGTTGCGACGCCTACGATTATATCAACCGGGATGTGGAGAGCGTTCCCCTTGGAGCGAATCGCCTGATTTATCTGCCCTATTTGATGGGAGAGCGGACGCCTCATCTGGATCCGGACTGCCGGGGAGTGTTTTTTGGACTTTCGGCCATTCATACCAGAAAAGACATGCTTCGGGCTGTTATGGAAGGCGTATCGTATTCCATGAAAGACTGCAATGATATTCTAAAGGAAATGGGCGTGGAAGTGTCAGATATGATGGCCTGCGGAGGCGGTGGAAGAAGCGCCGTCTGGCGTCAGATGCTGGCAGATATGTATGGCTGTACAGTAAAAACTGTAGCGGCGAAAGAGGGACCGGCCCTTGGCGTGGCGATTTTAGCAGGCGTAGGCGCCGGGATTTATGAAAGTGTAGAGACAGCCTGCGACAGGATGATCCATACGGACAAGTCCTGCAGCGCGATTCCGGAACATACGGAGGCATATGAGGCATATCATAAAATCTACAAGAGTCTCTATGGCTGTCTAAAAGAACAGTACAAAGAACTGGCAAAACTGTAAACATCCAAAAGCTATTAAAGGCCCTGGCTTCAAAACAGGGAGCACCATTTTCGCCGGGAGGGATCCTGTCAGATTCGATACGACAAAGGAAACCTCCTGCGATGCGCTCCCTGCTTTGGAGCCGACCGGCCTCTTACACTTCCAGAAGTTTCTGATATTCCTTGGCGATCTCACGCATGGCCGACGGAGCAGGACCTCCCAGAGTGGTACGCTTTTCCACACAAGTCTCTAAAGAGATGGCTTCGTAGATATCTTCTTCAAAAACGGGACTTATGCTCCTGTACTCTTCCAGACTCATTTCATCCAAAGAAATTCCTTTTTCCAAACAAGAGAGAACCAGCTGCCCCACAATTCCATGAGCGTCACGGAAGGGAACTCCGTGGTTGACCAGATAATCTGCTGCGTCGGTGGCGTTGGTAAACCCGTTCATAGCGCTTTTTTTCATGATTTGCTGGTTGAATTTTATAGTGGCCAACATTCCGGTGAACAAGGCAAGACAACCTTTAGTAGTATCGACAGCGTCGAAAATCAGCTCCTTATCTTCCTGCATATCTTTATTGTAGGCGAGAGGAATGCCCTTCATGGTTGTGAGAATGGAGACCAGCGTTCCATAGACGCGCCCGGTTTTTCCTCTTACCAGTTCGGCAATATCCGGATTCTTCTTCTGGGGCATAATGCTACTTCCGGTACTATAGGCATCATCTAACTCTACAAACTGATATTCGTTGGAGTTCCAGAGAATTATTTCCTCAGAAAAACGACTTAAATGCATCATCATGGTGGCCATGGCGCTACAAAGTTCAATCAGGTAGTCCCGGTCTGAGACTGAATCCATACTGTTTCTGGTGGCACAGTCAAAATCAAGAAGAGAGGCTGTGTATTCCCGGTCAAGGGGATAGGTGGTCCCGGCCAGAGCTCCGGCGCCAAGAGGACAGGTATTCATTCTTTTACGGATATCGGAAAGACGGCTTCTGTCCCGGAGAAACATTTCAAAGTAGGCGCCAAAATGGTGAGCGACTGTTACCGGCTGTGCTTTTTGGAGATGAGTAAAGCCTGGCATAAAGGTTTCCAGATTCTCCTCAATGATGTGAAGAATTGTCTGGAGAAGTTCTTTGATGAGCGCGTCCAGAGCCATGATTTCGTCCCGGATATAGAGCTTCATATCCAACGCTACCTGGTCGTTGCGGCTTCGCCCGGTATGGAGTTTTTTGCCTGCTTCACCGATACGGGCAATTAAGGCCGCTTCCACGAAACTGTGAATATCTTCAGCAGAAGGATCGACGTCCAGAGTGCCATTTTCAATATCGGCCAGGATTCCCTCCAGACCGGCCAGAATCTGTTGTTTTTCTGTGTCTGTCAGAATCCCCTGCTTGGCCAGCATAGTTACATGAGCGATACTTCCGCGAATATCCTGTCTGTAGAAACGCTGATCAAAGGAGATAGAAGCGTTAAACTGATTTACCAGAGCATTTTCTTCTTTGGTGAAACGTCCTCCCCATAATTTCATGATATTGATTCCTCTCTTTCTTTAAAGATCATTGGTAGTTGCTTTCTGGCGGTTGCCAGTTTCCGGTGTTGTTGCGTCTGTCAGTCTTGTATCTTTTGGCGTTGTATCTGCCGGGGATTGGTCTGGCGATACTGTACCCGTCGGGGATGACTCTTCCGGAAGCGTTTCGGAAGCATCCGTCCGGTCATCTGGAGAGATGGGAACAGAGACCGTTTTTTTCAGGCGCCTGTCCGGAAGGCGGAGGGCAAGGGTCAAAAGCGCCAGGAGAATGACGGAAGCAAAAGAGATAAAAAGCCCCAGACGAAGCCCCTCCGGTTCATAGGACAGTTCTATGGAATGAGCGCCAGAGGTAATCGGTACTGCAAGCATGGTATCGGCAAAAACGACAGGTTCTGTCTCAACATTATCCACTTTGAGGGTCCAGCCTTTTTCATAGGGAATTGAAGTATACAGGAGACCATCAGAGGCAGCGGTAATCCGGCCGGTTACAGAAGTATCCGTATACTGATCAACAATCAGGGGCTGTTCCTTTAAGGAGTCCACCAGAAGCTGGAGCTGAGATAAATCAAGCCGGTAAGCTTCGGCAGTAAAGTTCTGATCTTCCTGCTCTGTGGTCAGAGTGACATAGGCACCGGCCTCCAATTTCCCGATATCCAGGAAAAAGCCGCGGTTCACATTGGAGAAATCTTTTGTAGAGGCTCCGTCAGAGAAGGTGACATCTTTGATAGAAGCGTTTGTAACGTCAATGTAATAAAAACCGGTTTCCGGAATATTCAGGGTGTATTCTCCAATAGAAGAGGATCCACTGGGAACGGGAACCAGGATCTCATAACAGCCGGCAGCGGCGCTTGCAAAAGAATTTTGGACGGCAGCCGGATTGGATGCCTGTCTGTTCCAGAGAGAGTCCATATTCTGCGGCAACAAAAATCCGATAGGAAGATGGAAGCGATTTTCATAAAGGTTTACCTTTCCGTCCGTCCGAATCAAGGAGTAAAGTTCTTCGTCCAGTTCATTAACAGACAGAGTATATTTTACACCAAGGAGGGAAGAGGAAAGGGGCGTCGCTCCGGTAAAACTGTAAGCGTTGGTATTCCCCTCCAGTCCGAGCGTTTTATATAAATCGCTCAGGTGAGAATTGGCAGTGGAAGAGAACAGGGAGGTTGAGTGATAATCAGCCAAAGCCGCATCATTTTTGGTTTTTCTTGGCTCCTTTTCGATACGAAACAGGCTGGTGTCCTCCGTTTCAATGGCTTTGGCCAGAGCCCGGAAAGAACTTTGATTCTCCAGATAAGAACTGCGGCTTACCGTGGTAACACTGGTAATAGCTGTATTCATACTGGCTTCTATGGCAATGAGGGCCACAGTCAGAATTGCCAGAACAGGAGCATAAGCCTTTCCGCTTTTGCGATAATAGAGTAAAAGCGCATAAAGCCCCACAAAAAAGAGCGTTACATAATAAATCTTAAAGTCAAAGGTCTCTTCTGTGATGATGGCTTCACAGAGGAAGATAAATATGACAACTCCCCAGAAACTGCCGGAAAGCTGCGCTTTAGTATTTGCCTGCAGGTTTCTGTAGGCTTCATAGCACATGGTGAGCAACAAAATAATATAAAGGAAAGACTGACGGGCCGGGAGGCTGTTGGGAAAATGAAATCCATGCCATACAAAATTAGGAATATTCAGGGAAAATCCGATTAACATAACGAAAAGCAGCACGCCTTTCATGGTCTTTTCTTTCCTGGAGATATTTTTGTTCGTCATATAAAGGGGCAGAAGCATCAGCACAGCCGTTCCACAGTAAATATTGGGATGGTGGTCAAGGCCGATTTCTACTTCCACATTGACAAAATGGCGGGCCAGCATTTCAAAGCAGGAAAAATAGGAGCTTAGTGTTTTGGGAATATTCACATCCCCCGATGCAGTCAGCCGGAGAGCAAGCAGGACCGGTATCAGCAGACAGGCCGCCAATCCTCCGGCCAGAAGGGAATAAATACTAAAATTGGCGCAGCGCTTTAGAAAACGACGGCGGTCAGGCTCCATAACCAACAGAGCAATAAAATATAACACCATGAAGATACAGATCATGATAGAGATATAATAGTTACTCAAAATGGACAAAGCAAGGGTCAGGCAGTAGAGGAGGCATTTATCCTCTTTAACCAATCGTTCCAGACCAAGGATCAGAATGGGGGCCAGGACCAGACAGTCCAGCCACATAATATTCCAACTATAGGCGGCCATATAGGCAGATAAGGCATAAAAAACAGCAAAAAAGGAAATTCCGAGATCCTTTGTCTTGAAATGTCTGCTTAAATACCAGCAAAAGGAAAGCCCGGCAAGACCGATCTTTATGACAATGAAGTAAGTCATAAATTCAATCATCAGGCTCTGAGGGACAAGAACGGCCAGCCAGTTTACAGGACTGGCCAGATAATAGGCATAAAGGGCAACAAAATTAGACCCCATACCAATATTCCAGGAATAGGCGAGGCTGCCCCCGTGTTTCAGCTTTTCCATAAACTCATTCATAAAGGGGGCGTACTGGTGGTACATATCTGTCCGGAGAAAGCTATTGTCTCCGAAGGGGAAAATCTGACGCTGGATAAAGATTCCAATCATGATAATGACTGGCAAAAAAAAGGAGAGGAGAAAGGGAGCTTTCTCCAGTAAAGTTGTTTTTGGTCTGAGATTCTTTTCTGTCATATTACGGAACTGCCTTTCAAAGAAATTCAAATTTTCAGGAGATAATTTCAGAACGACTGCAGGCAAAAACGCTCCTTAAATTCCTCCAAATATGTTATTCTATATATTGTAGTATACACCGGAATAAAAGTAAATGAAGAAAAATTTAAAAAATTATGTATAAAACCGACAGAGGATGAATACACATAGTATTAGCCTTAAAATGGCAGTCAGAAGGACGAAGCACAAGTGAAAGGAGAAATACGAATGTCAGAGAAAATCATGGAAAACAACAAGGTCACAGTGATCGGGGAAATCATATCAGGTTTTACCTTCAGTCATGAGGTGTTTGGAGAAGGATTTTATTTAATGGATATTTCTATTAACCGTCTCAGCGAACAGACGGATATTATTCCACTTCTTATTTCAGAAAGACTGATTGATATTACAGGCGATTATACGGGAATGCTGGTAGAAGCGTCCGGACAGTTCCGCTCCTATAACCGCCATGAAGGGACAAAAAACAGGTTGGTTTTGTCCGTATTTGTGAGAGAGATTGCTTTTGTGGAAGAATTTGGGGATTACACAAAAACCAATCAGATTTTTCTAGACGGATACATATGCAAGGCGCCCATCTATAGGAAAACTCCTCTGGGGAGAGAAATTGCGGATCTTTTAGTGGCGGTGAACCGCCCCTATGGGAAGTCGGACTATATTCCGTGTATTGCCTGGGGTAGGAATGCCAGATACGCCTCTGGCTTTGAAGTGGGAAGCCGAATCTGCGTCTGGGGCCGGGTACAGAGCCGGGAATATGTGAAGCGTCTGAGCGAGACAGAAAGTGAAAAGAGAGTTGCTTATGAAGTTTCTGTGAGTAAATTAGAGTGGATGGAATAAAGGCCCTGACAGGGGACGACGGAATAGAAGTTGCAATATCGGGGAAACAGTGGTAAAATAGCAGAAAATACGATGGTAGAATCTGGAGGACGGCCATGAGAAAAGGAATTGTTCAGGTACTTTGCGGAGAGGGCCGTGGAAAAAGCGCCTGCGCCATAGGGCTTGCAGTGAAAGCGGTTGGACGCAACAAGAACATTGTCATCATCCAGTTCCTGAAGGGGAAAAATGAGGAGAGCGAGATCAGCAGGCGTCTGGAGCCGGAGATTAAAGTGTTTTCCTTCGAGAAATCAGAGAAGCATTACTGTGACTTGAGCAAAGAAGAGCGGCAGGAAGAAGCGGCAAATATGCAAAATGGCGTAAATTTTGCAAAGAAAGTGCTTTCTACCAGAGGCTGCGATATCCTGATACTGGACGAAATTTTAGGGCTGGTGGATTGTGGAATCATCGAGGCTGCAGATATCGTAAAACTTTTGGAAGTCAGAGCAGAGGATGTGGATGTTATTATGACGGGAATCGTGTTTCCGGAGGAGCTGTCTCCCTATGTGGATCAGATTTCACGAATTGATTCCCTGGAGGTGAAAGGAAACGGAGAGAACCTTGGCTGATTACCTACTAAATAATAGGGGCTTTTCTGTCATGGTTTTAAGAACCGACAATACAGAAATTTGAGCAAATGGACAGTTGACAACACGAAATAATCGTGCTATGATGTCCGAAAGAATTGAATAACCAATGTAGAGGTTGCGTTTTTCATCAGTATTCCGGCTGATGTGTACAGGCACAGAAGAGGTCGGAGGAAAGGGGAAAACGCCGAAGGAACAAATAGCCTGGATAGGAGTTCCTGGGCATATGGTGAAGAATCATATGACTGTCATCCGACAGGATGGAGCGCTACTTAGAGGATGATTCGGTACGTGTAGAGTGTTTCAGTGCCGTTATCGATTTCAAAGAGCTGGCTCCCGTCAGCTCTATTTTTATGAAGGAGGAGAAAACAATGGCAGTATTTAAAGGCGCAGGCGTGGCAATTGTCACTCCGTTTTTTGAGGATGGAACGGTAAATTACGATAAGTTGACGGAGCTTTTGGAAGAACAGATTGCAGCAGGGACAGACAGTATTATTATTTGTGGTACAACAGGGGAAGCTTCTACGTTAAGCCATGAGGAGCATTTGAATGTGATTGGCCACGCAGTAAAGGTGGTAAAAGGACGGATTCCTGTCGTCGCCGGTACAGGCTCCAACAGTACGGAGACCGCAGTTTATCTTTCCGTAGAGGCGGAAAAGATGGGGGCAGACGCACTTTTGCAGGTGACGCCTTATTACAATAAGGCGACGCAAAAAGGACTGATCGCCCATTTTACGGCAGTGGCAGAGGCGGTGAAGATTCCTATTATTCTGTACAACGTACCCAGCCGTACTGGTTGTAACATTCTTCCGGAGACGGCGGTTTATCTGGCAAAACATGTTCCCAATATTGTGGGAATCAAGGAAGCTTGTGGAAATATTTCCCAGATTGCAAAGCTTGCGCAGCTTGCAGACGGATGTATGGATATTTATTCTGGAAACGACGATCAGGTGGTGCCGATTCTTTCCCTTGGAGGGCTGGGTGTGATTTCTGTGCTTTCCAATGTGGCGCCGAAGCAGACCCACGATATGGTGATGACTTATCTGAATGGGGACGTGGCGGAGAGCAGAAGGCTGCAGCTTGAGGCGGTTCCGCTGATTGATGCACTGTTTTGTGAGGTCAATCCCATTCCGGTTAAGACGGCCATGAATCTAATGGGGAAGGAGTGCGGACCGCTTCGTGGACCGTTGTCTCCCATGGAGCCCCAGAATGTGGAGCGGTTAAAGGAGGCCATGGTGGATTACGGTCTGAAACTGGTATAGGAATATTCCGAAACCAAGATAGAAACGTGTGAAATCAATGGAGAATCGTCTGAAACCAGTGAAGAATCGTCTGGGAGCGGTTTGTATAGAAAAATGAGGAAGAGATACAGGAGGTTTAGTGGTATGATACGGGCAATGATGCACGGCTGCAACGGCCATATGGGACAGGTGATTACCGGGCTGGCGGCCGGAGACGAAGAGCTTGAGATTGTGGCGGGGATCGACCTGTCAGATGACAAAAAGAATGCGTACCCGGTATTTACATCCCTGGAGGAGTGTGACGTGGAGGCGGACGTGATCATTGATTTCTGTTCGGCGAAAGCGATAGACGGTCTGCTGGCTTACAGTGTGAAAAAGCAGATTCCGGTGGTGATCTGTACAACAGGGCTTTCCGAGGAGCAGATAAAGAGGGTGAGGGAAGCTTCGGCCTCGGTGGCAGTGCTTAAATCGGCGAATATGTCTTTAGGTATCAATATGCTTCTGAAGCTTTTGAAGGAGGCGGCTCAGACGCTGTCTCCGGCCGGCTTTGACATGGAAATTGTGGAGCGTCATCATAACCAGAAGGTAGATGCCCCCAGTGGTACGGCCCTGGCCTTGGCCGATTCTATGAACGAGGCCCTCGATCATGCGTACTCTTACAAATATGACCGTTCCGGGGAGCGGGTGAAACGGCCGAAAACGGAGATTGGTATCAGCGCCGTCCGGGGGGGAAACATTGTCGGAGAGCATGAAGTGATTTTTGCGGGAACAGACGAAGTCGTCGAATTTAAGCATACGGCTTATTCCAAGGCCGTATTTGCCAAAGGCGCCATAGAGGCGGCCAAATTTTTGGCAGGAAAACCGGCGGGTCTCTATGATATGAGCCATGTCATAGACGGAAGGACCCAAACGGTGTAGGAGAAACGTTTTTTTGGAATAAAATGGTAAATTAGTTTTCACTTTTTCTGCACATATTATAGGTAGAAACTGCAGGAAGCAGCGATGCTGCTTTCTGGCAGTACAATTTGTGTAAGAAGGAGAGAAAGCGATGAAAACAAAACATTTTGTGGCTGCTTTGGCAGTTCTTTTGCTGACGGCCTGTCTGTGCCTTGCCGGCTGCGGCGATGGAAAAAAGGACGACAAAGGAACCAGCAACGGAGCAGAAACCCATGAGTCCGCAAGCAGCGAAAACGGCGGGACCACAGATAAGAACAACGGCCAGACGGGCGCTGAGACAAATGGAAGCGACAGCAGTACAAACGCTACCACCGGAGCCGGAATGAATGGAACGGAGAGCAAAGAGACAGGAACAGACGGAACCGGCGGAGTGCTGGATGATGTGGGCGACGATGTCAGCAAAGCAGTTGATGATATGGGAACTGACTTAAGCCGCGGCTTTGAGGACGCGACGGAATAACAGAAAGAAACGGAAAAGAATCCTGCAGTGTGGGATTCTTTTTACGTTTTTGTACATTTTGCAGTTGCGTTATCCATAGCGTTATATTATAATTTACTCGTATTTCAACAGATTTTGGCAGGCCGACCTAAGAGACAGGAAACGATTGACTTTAAGAAGAGGATGACATTTATGGAAAAACAGCTGTTGGAGAAAGCAAAGAAGCAGAGCGGGACAGAGAAGCTCCATGAAGAATGTGGAGTGTTCGGCGTTTATGATGCGGATGGAGGCGATGTGGCGCATACTGTTTATTATGGCCTTCTGGCTCTCCAACACAGAGGACAGGAAAGCTGCGGGATTGCAGTCAGTGATACGGAGGGGCCGAAAGGACAGGTAAAGGTCCGAAGGGAGATGGGGTTGGTAAATGAAGTTTTTACGTCCGATCATCTTGCGGCTCTCGGTCATGGAAACCTTGGAGTCGGCCATGTTCGTTATTCTACGGTAGGGGCCAGTACCAGAGAAAACGCTCAGCCGCTGGTATTAAATTACGTGAAGGGTACGTTAGCTTTGGCTCACAACGGGAACCTGGTGAATGCGCCGCAGCTTAAAAGGGAGTTGGAATATGACGGGGCGATTTTTCAGACCACCATTGATTCCGAGGTGATGGCTTATCACATTGCCAGAGCGAGAGTGCGCTGCAGTTCCGTGGAGGAAGCAGTGAAACTGGCCATGAAAAAAATCAGAGGGGCTTATTCTTTGGTGATTATGAGTCCGAGAAAACTGATTGGCGCCAGAGATCCTTTCGGCTTCCGGCCGCTCTGTATCGGCAGGCGGGGAAACGCCTGGTTTCTGGCTTCTGAATCCTGCGCGCTGGACACGGTGGGAGCGGAATTTGTCCGGGATGTGCGACCTGGCGAGATTGTATGTATGACAAAAAAAGGAATCCAATCGGATACAAGCCTATGTTTGCCGCGGGAGCAAGAGTCCAGATGCGTGTTTGAATATATTTATTTTGCAAGACCGGATACAAAAATCGACGGCGTCAGCGTATATCATGCCAGGCTGGCCGCCGGCCGTTTTCTGGCGAAGGACCATCCGGTGGAAGCGGACCTGGTGGTCGGCGTGCCAGAGTCCGGGAATGTGGCGGCCCAAGGGTACGCTCAGGAGTCCGGCATTCCCTATGGGACAGCCTTCGTGAAAAACAGTTATGTAGGTCGGACTTTTATAAAGCCTGGTCAGAAAAGTCGGGAATCCGGCGTCCAGGTAAAACTGAATGTATTAAAGGAAGCCGTGGCGGGAAAGCGGGTGATAATGGTAGACGATTCGATTGTTCGGGGGACAACCTGCGCCCGGATTGTCCGGATGCTCCGGGTTGCCGGGGCAAGGGAGGTTCATGTGCGAATTTCTGCCCCGCCTTTTCTTCACTCCTGCTATTTTGGAACGGACATTCCTTCGGAGGAGCAACTTATTGCTCCTGGCAGAACAATAGAAGAAATAAAGGCGGAGCTTTCGGCGGACAGCCTGGGTTATCTGGAGATAGAACGTCTTTCCCAGATGGTGGGAGGACTTCCGGTCTGTACAGGCTGTTTTAGTGGAGATTATCCGACGCCGCCTCCGTCAAAGGACATTCGCGGAGAATATACAAAATAAACGGACGGTATGCGGCCAAGGATACCGCAGCCAGTGTGATTTGGAAAGGAAATCAGTTGCTATGTTATACGACAGATACCAGAGCCCTTTGTCAGAACGTTACGCCAGCAGGGAAATGCAGTACATTTTTTCACCGGATAAGAAGTTCCGGACCTGGAGGAGGCTGTGGATCGCCCTTGCGGAGGCAGAACATGAGCTGGGACTCCCGATTACCAGAGAGCAGATTGAAGAGCTGAAAGCCCACCAGGATGATATCAACTATGAGGTGGCGAAGCAGCGGGAGAAAGAAGTGCGTCACGATGTCATGTCCCATGTATACGCGTACGGAGTCCAGTGTCCGAATGCGCGGGGGATTATCCATCTGGGAGCGACTTCCTGCTATGTGGGAGACAATACGGACATTATTATTATGACGGAAGCGCTCCGTCTGGTACGTAAAAAGCTGATCAATGTGATCCATGAGCTGGCTTCTTTTGCGGATCAATATAAGGCTCAGCCGACTCTGGCTTTCACTCATTTTCAGCCGGCTCAGCCTACGACTGTGGGAAAGCGGGCGACGCTGTGGTTACAGGATCTGACTTTGGATCTGGAGGATGTCGACTACGTGCTTGGAACCATGAAGCTTCTTGGATCCAAGGGAACCACAGGGACACAGGCCAGTTTTCTGGAGCTTTTTGACGGAGATCATGAGAAGGTTAAGCTGGTAGATAAAAAGATTGCGGAGAAAATAGGATTCGACGGCTGCTATGCTGTGTCTGGTCAGACCTATTCCAGAAAAGTTGACAGCCGTGTATTAAATGTCCTGGCGGGAATCGCTCAGAGCGCCCACAAGTTTTCCAACGACATCCGATTGCTTCAGCATCTGAAAGAGGTAGAGGAACCTTTTGAAAAAAGCCAGATTGGATCCTCGGCCATGGCTTATAAACGGAACCCCATGCGCAGCGAGCGGATGGCGTCTCTGGCAAATTATGTGATGGCCGACGCCATGAACCCTATGCTGGTGGCTTCGACTCAGTGGTTCGAGCGGACGTTGGACGATTCGGCCAATAAACGTCTCAGCGTTCCGGAAGGATTCCTGGCAGTAGACGGGATCCTGGATTTATATCTGAACGTGGTGGATGGTCTGGTCGTATATCCGAAAGTGATTGAGAAACGGCTTAAGTCAGAACTTCCCTTTATGGCCACGGAAAATATTATGATGGATGCGGTAAAAGCCGGCGGAGACAGGCAGGAGCTTCATGAAAAGATCCGTACGCTATCCATGGAGGCAGGTCGGAATGTGAAGGTAAATGGTCTGGAGAACAATCTTCTGGAACTGATTGCTGCCGATCCTGCTTTCAATATGAGCCTTGAGGAACTGAAAAAGACCATGGAACCGGCCGGATATGTGGGGCGGGCGCCTGAACAGGTGGAGGAGTTCCTTGCAGAGGTTATCCGGCCAATCCTTGAGGAAAACAGAGAGCTTCTTGGAATCAAGGCGGAAATAAACGTATAATTTTAGGAGGAAAAGACAATGGTAAGAGCGATTGTAGGGGCCAACTGGGGAGATGAGGGAAAAGGCAAGATCACGGATATGCTGGCCGAAGAATCCGATATTATTATCCGGTTTCAGGGGGGCAGCAATGCGGGCCATACCATTATCAACAATTATGGCAAGTTTGCGCTGCATCTGCTTCCTTCCGGTGTTTTTTACAGCCACACCACCAGCATCATCGGAAACGGCGTGGCTCTCAACATTCCCTATCTGTTAAAAGAGATCAGGGAGCTGGAAGAGAACGGCGTGCCCACTCCGAAGATTCTTGTGTCTGACCGGGCGCAGATTATGATGCCTTACCATATGCTTTTGGATGCCTGTGAAGAGGCGCGTCTGGCAGGAAAATCTTTTGGATCTACCAAATCCGGCATCGCTCCGTTTTATTCCGATAAATATGCAAAGATTGGATTCCAGGTCAGCGAGCTGTTTGGCTGCCCGAGCGCGCTGAAAGAAAAAGTGAACAATGTCTGTACGCTGAAGAACATTATGCTGGTAAACCTGTATCATCAGCCGGCTCTCGTGCCGGAAGAGGTTTATGAGACTTTGATGGAGTATAAAGAAATGATCGCTCCTTATGCATGCGACGTCTCTGCTTATCTTTATCAGGCGAGAAAAGAGGGGAAACGTATCCTTCTGGAAGGACAGCTTGGATCTTTGAAGGATCCGGATCACGGCATTTATCCCATGGTGACTTCTTCCTCCACTCTGGCGGCTTATGGCGCCATAGGCGCGGGGATTCCTCCCTATGAGATCAAAAATATTACAACAGTTGTGAAAGCATATTCCAGTGCAGTGGGCGCGGGGGCCTTTGTAAGTGAAATTTTTGGAGAGGAAGCCCAGGAGCTCAGAGACCGGGGCGGCGACGGCGGAGAATATGGCGCAACTACAGGGCGGCCCAGAAGAGTGGGCTGGTTCGACGCGGTAGCCAGCCGATACGGCTGTCGGGTACAGGGGGCGACGGAAGCCGCCCTGACAGTTCTCGACGTACTGGGGTATCTGGACGAGATTCCGATTTGCGTCGGCTATGAATTTGACGGAAAGGTGATGAGAGATTTTCCGGTGACTTCCATGCTGGAATACTGTAAGCCGGTTTACAAGACGCTTCCCGGATGGAAATGCGATATCCGTGGTATCCGAAACTATGAGGAGCTTCCGGAAAACTGCCGAAACTATATTGATGAGATTGAGAGGGAGCTGGAAGTCCCGGTGACCATGGTGTCCAACGGCCCCGGAAGAAATGAGATCATTAAGAGAACGCCTCTTATCTGAAAATAGGAAAAAAGCGCTGGAGATTCGATGTTCCGGCGCTTTTTCAAAGCGAAGGAGGAATTATGATACATACTCTGATTTTTGATATCGGAAACGTACTGGCTGCTTTTGACTGGAGAGGTTATCTGGAGGGCTGGAAGCTTGCAAAGAAAGAACATCAGATGGTAGAGCAGACGCTGTTTCTGAGTCCTATGTGGAAAGAAGTGGACCGGGGCTGTCAGACGGACGAGGCTCTTTTGGCGGAAATTTGTGAAAAGGCCCCGGGCTATGAGGAGCTGATTCGCCGGATCTATGGGGGAGCAGGAATCGCGGTACAGGAGTATCCCTATGCTCCCGGACTGCTGAAGCAGTTAAAAGAACAGGGATATAAAATTTATATTCTGTCCAATTATGGAAAAACTTTTTATGAGGAACGCAGGCCCTTTTTTCAATTTCTGGAGTATACAGACGGACAGGTGATTTCTTATCAGGAGAAACGGATCAAACCGGAGCCGGAAATTTATGAGACGCTGCTTTCCAGGTATGGGATCCTTCCGGAGGAAGCGGTATTTTTTGATGATCTTCCGGCCAATCTGGAAGCAGCGGCAAAATTCGGTATCCATACGATACAGGTAAACGGATATGAATCAATAAAGAAAGGACTTGAGCAGTTCGGAATCCAAATAGAACCACCGGTTTAAATACGCCGGAGGATCTGCAAGGCCAATCCTTCGGTAATCAGGTCAAAATGCTCCTGATAATAAGCCTCGCTGGCGTAAGTACTCTTTACACGGAGGCCAAACTCGGAGAGAGTATTGAGGATGCGGGCAAAATCTTCCTCGCTATAGCCCTGGCGACTGATGACCAGAAAATATTTTCCGTCAGACGGATTCCGGTACAGAGAATTGTGCCCGTCAAAGGAATCTCCCAGAATCCCGGCAGCCTGTGAAACAGCGTCCAGGGACGGAAAACGGAAAATCCGAAACGCTTTGGCGGTCGAAGCTTCCTTTAGCTCTGCAGAAGCAGCGGGAAGCTCTGACGCCGGAGCGCCGTCCAAAACAAGAGGAGCGCCTGCTTCCTCCGCATCGCCATCCTCTTCAAAAGAGGGAGAAAACTTGGCAAAACGGGTATCCAGTTCCTCCGGGTCGTCCACCTTTGTAATAATCAGCATAATGCTGTCGCTGGACAGAGGAATGGCTTCAACCATCAGCGGATTGTCCTCCGCGTCGAAACCGAAATCATTAAAGGCCTGCTGCATCATTTCCCGGAACAAACTGCGGGCTTTGACACTGCCATAGGCCAGTTCCTTCGGGTCCAGTTGCCGGTCCGTCAGGTCGCTGCTGTTTAACGTGCAGCGTATCTGGTTTTCACTGATTTTTTCTATCTTCAATTTATGATCACTTCCTAGTTTGAAATATGGTATAGCTGGATTTAGTATATACAATAAGGGCGCAGATGTAAAGTACGATTTTCAGGAAGAGCAAAATTTTCCCTTGAAAATTCTGGGAACTTGTATTATGATTGAAAAAGAAGCAGTACTTCACTCTTTTCAGTATGCCCGGTCGGGCAGATTTTTCCCATGGAAATTATAAAAAACAGGAGCAAAGCCTATGAAAAAGAAAAAGTTTACAAAGGAGGAGCGTATACGTTACGATGCTCTTTTGAAGCAGATGAAGCATTATGAGAAACAGGGCGTGGAAATCCTGCTTTCGGGCGAACGTTGTTCTCCGGAGAAAGCGGCCTCAGCCTGCGCAGTGAAGGAGCATGGCTGCTATATGGGAGATTACATATGGAATGAAAAAGGAGAACTGACAGAAATACATTACGACAAAGTCGGAAAATCTTCCGACAGACACAGTTGACTCTTTTAAAACAAGCAAGAAAAAGGCGGATCTACAGCATTTCTCACACATTATTGGAATTTCTTAAAATTCTCTGATTTTTTTTACATTCTCCATTTACTCCAGAAAAATGTGTTATACTGTACTTTAAGGGATACCATTCGTTCCCTCTATAAGGGCGGAGGTTTATCGACGTTCTTTGGGAACACCCTGACAGATGAGATAATTCTTGAAAATTGAGGTACAGATATGGCAGAACTACGTAGGACCTATGAGAGGTGGGACAAAAAGCCGGACGAGGGCCGGAATCAAAACAGAAGAAAGCGGAAACGGCCTTTGCGAATGGGATGGATATTCCTGGGTGTTTTGCTGCTCTTTACGGTTCTGGGAGGCTTCTTGGTGTACAAAAGGTTTGGGCCCGGGACGACATGGGCCGATTATGAGGCTGTTTATGGTGCGGGATCAGATGCAGTTGTGGTATTCTGCAACGGGGTTCAGACGGAAGGGATGGCTGTGACCAGGGACGGCAGGACATATCTGCCGGAGGGACTGGCATCTGGGGCGGACAGCAAATGGTATCACAGCGATGAAGGACTGCTTCTTTATTCATTGGCAAATGAGACTGTGAAGATTGTACCCTCCTCCCATACTTATCAGATTGGAGGAGCTACGACAGATGTAGGTTACGAGATCTGTTATGAGGAAAACGGAATTTTTTACATATCTACGGATTTTATGGAAGAATTTTCTGGGATCCAGATCACTTCTTTTCCAGCGGATCCGGAGAAGAAGCTTCCGGCCAGGATTTTTCTGGACGGAGGTGGGGGACGATATGAACAGGCGGAGGCTTCCGGCAGGACGGCGGTTCGTGTTCTGGCCGGGACCAAGAGTCCCATCCTTACCAAGACAAAAAAGGGCGGGACGTTGCTTCTTATGGACCGTGTGGATGACTGGACCAGAGTGCGTACAGAGGATGGCTTCGTAGGATACCTGAAAACGAAATATATAAAGAATCGGCAGGAATATGAGTGGAAGCCGGGGAAGGCGCTGCCGGAATACACTTCGGCAGGACTTTCAGAGACAGTCTGTATGGCTTGGCATCAGGTGTTTTCGGCAGAGGATAACAGTAAGCTTTCGGAGTATCTGGAGGGGACAGACGGGTTAAATGTTCTGTCGCCCACCTGGTTTTCCGTGGCGGATAATCAGGGAAACTTAAATTCTCTTGCGGACCATGCCTATGTGGAAGAGGCTCATAAGAGGGGGTTAAAAGTCTGGGGGCTTGTAGACGATTTTGATAAAGATGTGGATGTGCTCACTCTGCTTTCTTCTACGGCGGCCAGAAAACATCTGACGGAGGGACTTTTGCAGGCGGCTGTGGATTATAGACTAGACGGGATTAATGTGGATTTTGAGAGCGTCAAAGCAGATAGCGCCCCTCATTTTCTCCAGTTTATCCGGGAACTTTCCATTGCCTGCCGGGAAAGGGGGCTTACCCTTTCGATTGACAATTATGTTCCGGCGGGAGGGCGCTCCTGGTATAACCTGAGGGAACAGGGCCAGGTAGCTGACTATGTGATTATTATGGGGTATGATGAGCATTATAAGGGATGCTGCGCCGGGACAAACGCCTCTCTTGGTTTCTCAGAACAGGGGATTGTTTCTACGCTGGATTATGTTCCGGCAGAGAAGATTGTCAATGGTCTGCCCTTTTTCATGCGGGTGTGGCAGGAGACGCCGGAGGAAAATGCCCCGTCTGATGCGGCTCTTTATGACGACGGCCTGTCCGTATATGACGGGCGATACGCCAGAGATTCCAGGGCTGTGGGGATGGATACGGCAAAACAGCTTCTTTCGGAACATGGGGTAACGCCACAGTGGCAGGAGGAACTGGGACAGTATTACGGACAGTATGAGGCGGAGGGATCTACCTGGCGGATCTGGTTGGAAGAAACGGAATCGATCCGCCTGAAGCTGGAAAAAGTCACGGAGAATCATATTGCGGGAGTGGCTTTTTGGAAGCTGGGGTTGGAATCGGCAGATGTATGGCCGGTGGTGGTACAGTGGAAGGAGAAGAACTCTTGGCAGTAAGTATTTTTATCTTCCGCTCCGACGACGGGCGGACTAGAGAAGAGCGGCTTTTGGCGGCCGCCAGTGTTGCAGGCTATGAACAGGATGCAGTGGGGGAAACTGCCTCAGAAAGGTTAGATATCTGGAGAATCGCCCGGACCAAACGGGGAAAACCGTATTTTCCGGAACAACCGGACCTGCATTTTTCCATCAGCCACAGCGGGGATTTCTGGGTATGCGCTTTTTCAGAAAGGCCCGTGGGAGTGGATATTCAGAAACATGTGAAAAGAGCTGGAGAGAGTCAGACACAGGCTGCGGCTCGTCTGGCCAGAATGGCGGAGCGCTTTTTTCATCCGGAAGAGACGGCCTGGGTCATGGAATATCCGTATAAACGCTTTTTTCAGATTTGGACAGCGAAGGAGAGTTATGTAAAATATACGGGAGAAGGAATCGGGGCAGGCTTTGAAGCGCTCTGCCTGGCGCCAGATTCCGAAAGCGCAGAATGGGAACAGACGGATGTGCGGGAGAGAAGTTCCTTCCGCTGGAAGGCAAACGGGCTTCGGTTTTGCAGTAGAGAGTTTTCAGGCGACAGTCTCGTCCGGGGAAGCTCTGTCGGGGCCGGAGATTCTCCTGGATATACCCTGTGTGTGTGCTTCGAAAAGGAAGAAGAGTCTGTCTGGATGCAGCGTTATGATGAAATATCTGAAAACTGTGGGGAAAGAGAAGAATAAAATCGTCGGATGAAATATTATTTCTTGTATTTATACAATCCATACAATTTAAAGAAAATTCATCGTAAAAAATTCTCTAAAGCGTACAAGTTAAGCTTGACAGTCTGATAGATTCGATGTACTATGAACACATAAACCTACTTATTGAATGATATGGTAAAAGGAAGATTAGGAGGAAGTACATTATGTTAATGAACATGGCCGATTTGCTGGCAGTTGCCAATGAGCACAATTTTGCTGTTCCTGCTTTCAACGTAAGCAGCAGTATGCTCCTGAAAGGTGTGATGCATACCTGCGAAGAGATGCAGGCTCCCGTGATTATCGCCATCCATCCGGATGAGTTGGAGTTTGTAGAGGACAGCTTTGTAAAGGCCGTTATCGAGGAAGCTCATAAGGCGACGGTTCCCGTATGCATTCATCTGGATCATGGTTCAAAATTTGAGCAGATTCTGCGGGCGATCCAGGACGGCTTTACCTCTGTTATGATCGACGGAGCACACCTTTCTCTGGAGGAGAACATTGCGCTCACAAAGAAAATTGTTGAGGTTGCCCATCCGGTCAATGTATCTGTAGAAGCAGAGCTTGGTACCATTGGTACGGCTGACGACTACGGCGAGGCTGGTTCCAAGGAGATCATCTATACGGAAGTTGACGATGCAGTTCGTTTTATCAAAGAAACGGATATTGACTGTCTGGCGATTGCCATTGGTACGGCTCACGGCCTGTATCCCAAGGACAGAAAACCGAAGCTGGCTCTGGACAGACTGAAGGAGATCAAGGCAAGTGTAAGCATTCCTCTTGTCCTTCACGGCGGTTCCGGAAATCCTGACGAAGAGATCGGACAGTCTGTGAAGCTGGGTGTAAACAAGATCAATATCTCCAGCGATATCAAAGACGCCTTCTATCAGGAATGCCGTAAGGTACTTCAGGATATGGGACTTCGCGAACCCATGGCGATTTATCCGAAATGTATCGACGCCATGAACGAGGTTGTTCGCCATAAGATCAATCTGTTTGACGACGCAGATAAGGCGAAATACTACAAATAAGAAGAGATTGTCCTGGCGGATGAAATCCGCCTGCCCTCTTCCCGGTAGGGAGGAGGGCGTTTTGTTTTACAGAGAATTTTATCGGACGGATTGTAATAGGGGGGAACTCATGTTACCATAGAGGATAATAGGGGGCGGTACGTTTGAGATAAAGGAGTATACCAATGAATGCAGTCTGCCGTGATATTTTCAGGGCTATCCATGAGGGAAAATGGTTGAGTATTGAATACCGGAATAAAAAAGAACAGATTACAAAATACTGGATCGGGATCCGGGGATTAAACCCTGCCAGGCGGAGCCTGGCTGTAGAGGGGCTTCATCTGGGGCAGTATTCTCTGGAGCAGTATGACTGGATTTATATCGATTCGATTCTGTCCTCTCAGGTCCTTGACGGAACTTACTGTCCGGTGAACCAGTTGCTGGTAAAAGATATTGCTGAGAACCCTCATAGGTATCAGGCGCTTTTTGCACATACGGCCAATCTGAAAATCCTGAATTATCTGGAGGACTGCAACCGGATGGACGCTACTCCTTACCGGAAGAATTTTGCCCTGGTCAAGGCCCTTGACAGAGAGAGCTTTACAGAAGGGATGCTTTATCTCAGTGAGGAACAGTACCGGATGGTTATCCGGGAGTTTCAGAGCCGGGCAGAACGGGAGAGGGAAGAGGCAGCCGGAGGGAGAAGGCTGACCCTTCAGAAGCTGGCAATGAACGTACTCAGTATTCATACGGCCATAGGGCTTTATGTGTTAGCTTACAGGAAGCTGGCTCTGGATGTGAAAGAACGACGCTTAAAGGCAGAGGAGGATGTTACCATATGCACAGAGTTTACCGTGGATGGCGTCAAACAGAGCGCCCGCCGGTTTCTGGACGCGGAGGATTATGAGCTTTTACAGGATTTTGCCGCCAATGAGGATCGGATCAAAGATGCAGTTATGAAATCTGTGCGGGGACAGGAAGCTGTGGATGATATGCCTTACCTGATCGGGCTCGGCATGGAAACGGCTCTGGATCTACACAAAGAGTACAATGCAATTCTGGAAATGTATCAGAAAGGACAGGTTTCCGTTCCCATCAGGGCTTTTTTTGGAGAACTTCTGGAGCGGGGGAGGAGAAGGCGGACAGAGCCGATTACGCTGTTAAACAGGAAAGTAAACCTGGATCAGCTTCTGGCCATTCACAATGCCATATCTTATCCAGTGGCTTATATTCAGGGTCCGCCAGGGACAGGGAAAACCAGTACGATCATCAACACCATTATCACAGCATTTTTTAATGAGAAAACCGTTCTTTTTGTGTCTCACAACAATCATCCCATTGACGGAGTAACGGAAAAGCTCTCCTCCCTTTCTTATGGAGGAAAGCAGATTCCTTTTCCTATAATCCGGCTGGGGAACCAGGAAAAAGTCCGGGAAGCCCTGAGACGGATGAGGCGACTTTACGATGAGACAAAAGCCCTTACGATTTTCGAGACGACTCTGGAACGGAACAGAGACAGCCGGACGGCAAAGACCAGGGAGCTTTCCGGGTTATTAAAAAAATATGAAGCAGGGCTGGAATTAAAAGAACGAGAGGAAACGCTGGAACGGATGCTCGACTATCAGCGACGTCTGGGAACTTCCATGCAGATGCTTCCTTTCGAGGCAGATCTTGGCGGCAGGCAGATGGAACGGGTGAAAAAAGGACTTGACCGTCTGGGAAAAATTACAGACAGGGATGCGCTGGCGCTTTTGGAGGACGAGGAGGAGGAACTTCAAAAATATCTGTATTACGTCTCGGCCAAATATGTGAAACGGATGGATTTGGAGGAGAACAGAGGATTAAAGGAAATTCTTATGATGGAAGATGAGGAGAAGCGGCTGGAGGCTTTTCAGGGTTATCTGAAAGAGACGGCCAACCTGAAGCGGTTTCAGCGGATTTTCCCCATTATTGCCACCACCTGCTATTCCTCCTACCGCCTGGGAGCACCCAGGCCTCAGTTTGACATGACGATTATGGACGAGGCCAGTCAGTGCAATACGGCTGTTTCCCTGGTGCCGATTCTCCGGGGAGAGAGACTGATGTTGGTAGGGGATCCGCAACAGTTGAATCCAGTAATTCTTCTGGACGAGGCGGCAAACCGGAGACTGCGGAAAAAATATATGGTGCCAGAAGAATATGACTATCGACGCAATTCCGTTTACAAGGTTTATCTGGCCTGCGATGCAGTCAGCGACGAGGTTCTCCTCAGACATCATTACCGTTGCAACCAGAAGATTATCGATTTCAACAACCGAAAATACTACAATTCCAGACTTCTTGTCTGCTCCGGCAGCAGAGAAGAAGAACCCTTAGAGTATGTGGATGTTTCTGATGGAAGGACGGAAGAGAAAAATACGGCTCCGGCAGAAGTCGAGGAGATTGTCCGCTACGCAAAAGAAAATAAGGACAAGTCTATCGGAATCATCACGCCCTTTGTCAATCAGAGGAACCTGATCGAAAAACGCCTTGCAGAGGAACAGATAGGGAACGCATCCTGCGGCACTGTCCATGCCTTTCAGGGAGACGAAAAACAGGTGGTGCTGTTTTCTACGGCATTGACGGATGAAACGCACAAAGGGACTTACGACTGGTTAAAGAATAATCAGGAATTAATCAACGTGGCTACATCCCGGGCTGTGGACAGACTGGTGGTATTATCCAGCAGGAAAAATCTGGAACGGCTCCACGGCGAAGGGGGAGAGGACGATCTCTATGAGTTGATCCGGTATGTACAGACCAACGGTTCCTCAAAGGTGGCCTCCAGACAGACAAAATCCAGGGCGCTTGGAATCAAGCCTTTCACGAACGATGTGGAAGAGGCATTTTTGACTGCGCTGAATCATGCCCTTGACAATCTGTGGTTGACGCAAAACCGGTTTTCTGTAGAAAAAGAGGTAGTTACCTCCCGGGTCCTGGGACCAAAAGACGCTGGCCATGCTCTGTTTCCTTCGGGGTGTTTTGACTTTGTCGTTTACGAAGAAAGCGGAGAAAAGAAAGAACCGGTCCTGGTCATAGAACTGGATGGGAAGGAGCATGCGGCAGATGGGACAATGCGGATGCGGGAACAGAAAAAACAGGAAGTATGCAGGGCTCATGGGGTGGAGCTGATTCACGTGGAAAATTCTTACGCCAGAAGATATCAGCATGTTAAGGGGATCCTGCAGGCGTACTTTGCAAAGGTACATTAGGCCTTGGGAGAGGTAGCGTCGCTGAAAGAATACCTGCAGTCTCTGTGACAGAAGGAATATAGGAAAAATCAGAAAAAATTTGCTGCGGATGAAACGGTAAGATAGATGATATTATCGAATATAGGAAAGCGGATGGAGATTGACATCATGGAGAATCATTTGGCCAGTTTAGAACTGATGAGTAAAGAGGAGCTATTGGAGCTTGCCAGGAAAATGTTAAACGGCGGCATCACATTATCGTTTAACGGAAAAAGGGCGGCTCAGGTCATCGAAAGAAAAGTAATGCCCCGAGTCATAAAGGTAAATAAAAAATTGTCGTTTCATGCGGAAAGATCAATAGGAAAAAATATTCTTGTTGACGGAGAAAATTTGCAGGCGATGGCCACTTTATATAAATATAAAGGTCAGATTGATTTAATCGTTACAGATCCGCCGTATAACACAGGAAAAGATTTCAGATACAATGATAAATGGGATACGGATCCGAACGATCCGGATTTGGGAGAGGTTGTGACGGTTGAAGATGGTTCCAGGCACACGAAATGGATGAAGTTTATGTTGCCAAGAGTACAGATGATGAGGGCAATGTTAAAGCCGGAGGGCGTTTTGGCAATCTGTATAGACGAACGGGAATTTTTTCATTTGGGAATGCTGCTAAATGAAGTATTTGGTGAAGAAAACAGAGTAGGCATCATCAATTGGCAAAAATCCTATGCGCCCAAAAATGACAGTACCCACCTATCAAGCGCAACGGAATACATTTTAGTGTATGCGAAAAATAAAGAACAGACAAAGACCGGACTTTTGGGGCGCACGGAACAGATGAATGCAAAATATAAGAATCCGGATCAGGATCCGGAAGGACTGTGGCGGGATGACAACCCGATTGCGCGTACCAAGTCAGAGAAAGACAGATATGCAATACAGTCTCCCTTTACAGGAGCATTGCACTATCCCGGTACTGGTTCCTGGAGGAATACAAAAAAGAATATGAAATCTTTTTTAGAGGCATGGGGTTCAAGCTATGCGGAAAAGGATTTGGGCGAAGGAAGACCAAAAGCATTGGTTATAAAAGGAGCAGTGATTCCACACGTACCAAAGGAGCAAAACCTTGATAACAATCCTGTCGTTCCTCTGGAAGGTGAAAAGGATGAACTGCTTGAGCAGGCAGAACAAAAGGCGGTTCAAATCAGAAATACGCAAACAATGCCGGAACTTTATTTTCTGAAAAACGGTTATGGAAGGCCGTCTATCAAACGCTATTTAAAATATGTGAAACAGGGGAAGGTTCCATTGACATTTTGGGCGGATGAAGATTATGACGAGCTGTTTGAACTGGATTGTCAGTCATGGACCTATGAAGAGAGCGGACACAGCCAGACAGGAATCAAAGAATTAGATTATGTTATGGGAAAAGGGCATAATTTTCAAACAGTTAAACCACTGAAATTGATTGAAAAAATCATTCAGTTATGGTGTCCGAGCCACGGAATTGTATTTGATCCGTTTGCCGGTTCAGGAACAACGGGCCATGCCGTACTGGAATTAAATGAATTGACCGGCGCAAGAAGAAATTTCATTCTCGTAGAAAAAGGCGAAGGCGACGACAGATATACCAAAACACTGACCTGTGAAAGAATAAAACGTGCGATTACTGGCGAGCGGGTAAACAAAGCAGGCGAACTGCAGATATTAGAACCACCCATATCGAATGGGTTCGAATATTGGGAGTTGGATAAAAAGGTAGATGCAAAAGCCATATTAGAGATGAAACGGGAAGAATTGATTGACATAATTATCACAACGCACTGGGAAGATGACAGAAGGAGAGCCACAAGTGTGATCGATCGCATGGATAAAGATTACAAATATTTGATTGGACATAACGTATTAGGCGAAGGCTTTTTCATCATTTGGGACGGCAAAGACTGTCTTGGAGAATTAAATCAGAAAACCTACATGGAATTGTTAGAAGAAGCCAAAAAAGAAGGTGTGAAGTTTCCGTTTCATGTTTATGCAAGATACCAGGTATATCAAACGCCTAAAGTGAAGTTTTATCAAATTCCCGATAAAGTTTTGATGCATTTGGGACTGAATGAAAACAGCGATCGTTATCACAGCCAGGAGGAAACAGAAGAATGGAATTGATGAAATTTCAGATACAGGCTTCTGAACAAATAGCGGACAGATATAGCGAATATAGGAAGGAGCCCTTACCTGGATTAGGAGGAAAATTTGTTCCTTTTTATCAAAACCTGTCAGCGATAACAGGCGCCGGAAAAACCTTGATTTTAGCCGACTGCATTGAGCAAATAAGAGCCTGCTCGGCCACACAGCCAGTCGTATTGTGGCTGTCTAAAGGGAAGGTGATTGTTAGTCAGACCTTAGAGAATTTTACATCAGGAAAGTATGTGGAAAACATTCCTGATTTTCAGGTAAAGCCTTTACTGGAATGTAAAGAAAGAGATTTGCTGGATGATTCAAGAGGGTTATTGCTTATTGCAACAGTTGGGAAAATCAATCAAAAGGATAAGGCAGACGGCGACAGACGAGTGTTCCAGACGGGCTTCGATCAGGCCAATCGTTCCTTATGGGAGATGTTAAAAACAAGAAAAAATTATCGCGGGGCTACAAGAGACTTAATTATTGTATATGATGAAGGGCATAATCTGTCGGATCAGCAGACGAAGCTGCTGTTAGATTTAAATCCGGCGGCACTGATTGCGGCAAGCGCCACTACGAAAGTCCCTAAAGAGCTGGAATGGTATATAGCGAGATTAAAAAAAGAAAAGAATTTAAAAGACAGCGATCTAATTACTGCGGTCAGCAATCAACAGGTAGTAAAAAGCGGTTTGATTAAAAAGCTGATTTCCATAGGCGGTTATATGACGCCGATGGAAATAGCCATACATAATTTGCTTGAGGACTTCAGGGAAGTGGAGCAGTCTGCCCGGGATTTGGCGTGTGACTTCAGACCAAAAGCGATTTATGTAAGCGATACCAATATGTTGTTGAAAACTTCAGAAGTCGACGATCCATTGACGCCGTTTGAAGAAAGAAAAGCAAGACCCATTAAAATCTGGAAACATTTAGTACATGAGGGGGTAGATCCCCGTGAAATAGCGGTATACTGCAATTTGAAATTTGACAGACGCTTTCCGAAGCCTTTGAATTTTAACCTTTTTAATGGCGGAGACAATGATTATGAAGCGTTTCTTGCAGGGAATTATCGACATATTATTTTCAACCAATCCCTGCAAGAGGGATGGGACGACCCTTCCTGCTATTTTGCATATATAGATAAGGACATGGGATCGAATACGCAAGTAACGCAGGTGATAGGAAGGGTTTTAAGGCAGCCAAAAGCGAGACATTACGCAGATGATAAACTGAATATGGCTAATTTTTATGTGAAAACAGACGAAAAAGATGTTTTTAAGTCTATAATAGAAGAGATCAGAAAGACCATATCCATCGATATCCCGGAAATCGCAATCTCTTATCATATAGCGAAAAATAGCGGAAAAAACAGGCCGACAATTCAGCCGAAGATCGAAGTGGAGATTCCGGATATTGTCGTCAATTCAGAAAAAGCGATGCCGGAAATCAAAGATGCGATTGCTAAGATGATTGATTACAGCGATGATACCAATAATACCGTAGGCGCGGGGGAGCGAATACAGGTTATAGCGGAAATTGGAAATGATTGTGGGGAAGAGATTGGATATAAAACACAACATAGTAATCGGGTAACCGCACGATGGATCTTTAAACGGGAAATGAGTAAGCTGGCTAAAAATGCCATAACCTTATGCGACATTTCGGCAAAAAAATTTGACGCTCTGATAGAATACAACAGTAATGCGGCGTTATACATAAAAGACGAAGCAAAAAAGATTGCAGACATTTACAGGCGCAATTCCGTTATCATGCAAAATCCATTGGATACAACGCCGGTTGGAGAGGTGTTTGTCACAGAAAACAGTAAATCATTTTGCCATGCAGTTCATCCTCAATATAGCGATTTTAATATTTTTGAACTGGAGTTTGCGCGTGAACTGGATAGCAGAGGCGTACTGTGGATGCGGAATCCGGTCAATGGTTTTTTGAAAATTCCATTGCTGGATGGGAAAGGAACGGATACCTTCAATCCGGATTTTATTGTATGGACAGAAAGCGAAATCCTGGCTTTAGATACGAAAGGCAGCCATTTGATTGCGGAAGATAGCAGCAGAAAACTTTTTTATATTGAAAAGGCGTGCGAGGGAAAAGAACTGAGCGTGAGATTCGTTAGTGAAAAAAAGTATAATGAGCGTCAGGAAGTGATAGACACATCGGGATATACCGTATGGATGGTGAAACAGGGAAGAATCTGCCCGATAACCTGTTCTAGTTTGAAAGATGCTGTCGATCTTTGCATTTATAAATAGGAATGTTACCGTCGCCTGACAGGAGCGCACACGCCCCAAACGGCGCCGGCCACCCGCTCTTTGGCGTTATCCTTCTTCGGCCGTGTGCCCTTGTCAAGCGACGGCAAGGCCGACAAGGACACGCGCTCCGGTCTGCAGGATTTGACGGATTTTCTCGTCGCTTCGATTTCCGTATCTGTTCATTGTCTGACGATGTGAAACTCCGGATTATCAGCTTAGCATCCCTCCGATGGTACCACTCCCGGCGCAAAGAACAAAATTTAAAAGGAGCCCGGGAACCTCGACGTGAATCCCCTGATTTAAGAGCAGGGAGATGAGAAACAGGAGGGTAAAATAAAGGATTCCGGTCAGACCACCCCAGAGGAACCGCCGGTTTTTAATCTGTTTTCCAGCTAAGAATCCGCCGAAGAGACAGGAAAGCACGTAGACCACATAAACGCCCATGTGGATCTGACTCCTGGACAGCTTCATCTTATACAGAAGGAAAGAGAGAATGAGCAACAGGATACCAGTCAGGATGTAGGAGAAAAGCAGGGAGCGGACCAGGGACAGGGGCCGGCTCTTAAGAGGAGATGCCATGGAATTACCTTCTTTCTTGAAAAATTTGTACTAGTTAAGACAAGATATGAAAGATTATTTGGAAAAAGACCTTTTCTTATGGAAGATTCTGTGTTATACTATCGGCGAAATCATACGCTGTGGATTTTAGAGTGAAATTTTCAGTCCAGGGCATATGGCCCGGGATAACAGTCAAAGCTCTGAAACGGCCGGTTTATCTGGCGCGGCGGGAGGATAGGAGGATAGAACATGAAGAGAGTAAAGACATTGACTTCCAGTACACTGAAGGAGTCCATGAAGAAGGGCGGCTGCGGTGAGTGCCAGACCTCCTGCCAGTCTGCCTGCAAGACTTCCTGTACCGTGGGAAACCAGTCCTGCGAAAACCGTAAATAATTGTACGAAACAGGTCAGTATCTGTTTTTCACTGTCTTGTATCCGGAGGAGACTGCCGGCGGCAGGATCAGTGAGTAATACGGCATGTAAGGGGGGCACTTTGCATATGCGAAGTGTCTTTTCTTCCGTTGTCAGAGCGGGAAAAGTTGATTTGTCGGGAAGGCCGGAAGGAAATAAGAGGACCTGTACTTGTTGGCTATTGGAAAGTGGAGAGGAGACAAAAGGTGATTCACCAGTACAAAAGCAATGGATATAATATTGTCATGGACGTGTGCAGCGGCGCAGTCCATGTGGTGGACGACGTAGTATATGACGCCATTGCCCTTTATGCGGACGGGGCAGAAGGAAACGACGCCGCTGACGAAGCAAAAGAAGTTGTGGCGGCCCGACTCTCAGGAAAATATCCGGAGCGTGATATAAAGGAAGCCCTGGAGGAGATTGAAGAGCTTCGAGAGGCCGGCCTTCTGTTTACGGAAGATATCTATGAACAGTATGTGACGGACTTTAAAAGCCGGAAAACGGTGGTGAAGGCCCTGTGCCTTCATGTGGCTCACGACTGCAACCTGGGATGCCGCTACTGCTTTGCGGAGGAGGGCGAGTATCACGGCAGGCGGGCCATTATGAGCTATGAGGTGGGAAAGAAGGCTCTGGATTTTCTGATTGAACATTCCGGGAACAGGCGGAACCTGGAAGTGGACTTTTTCGGCGGCGAGCCTCTGATGAACTGGGAAGTGGTGAAGCAGCTTGTGGCTTACGGACGCTCCAGAGAAAAAGAGTGTAACAAAAATTTTCGCTTTACCATTACCACCAACGGTATGTTGTTAAACGACGAGGTGACAGAGTTTGTCAACAAAGAGATGGCCAACGTAGTCCTCAGCATCGACGGCCGGAAAGAGGTCAACGACCGAATGCGCCCCACCAGAAACGGGAAGGGATCCAGTTACGATATTATTATGCCGAAGTTCAAGAAGTTTGCAAAAGAACGGGGAGAGAAGAGCTATTATATCCGGGGAACCTTTACCAGATATAATCTGGATTTTGCAAAGGATGTTCTGCACTTTGCCGACGAGGGGTTCGACCAGATTTCCGTAGAACCGGTGGTGGCTGCTCCGGAAGAAGATTATGCAATTCGGGAAGAGGATCTTGCGCAAATCCTTTCCGAGTATGATAAACTGGCAGAGGAATTTATCCGGAGAAAAAAAGAGGGAAAGGGCTTTAACTTTTTCCACTTTATGATCGATTTAAGCCAGGGCCCCTGCGTGGCCAAACGGCTCTCTGGCTGTGGATCCGGGACAGAATATCTGGCGGTGACACCCTGGGGGGATCTCTACCCCTGTCACCAGTTCGTGGGCCAGGAAGAATTTCTTCTGGGCAACGTGGATACGGGAGTGACCAATTCAAGACTCCGGGATGAGTTTAAGCTGTGCAATGTTTATGCTAAGGAAAAATGCAGGAACTGTTTCGCGAGGTTTTATTGCAGCGGCGGCTGTGCGGCCAATTCCTGGAATTTCCATGGTTCTATTACAGACGCCTATGATATTGGCTGCGAAATGCAGAAAAAACGCATTGAGTGTGCCATTATGATAAAAGCCGCCCTGGCGGAGGAGGAAGAGCGGAACGCTTCCCTGCCGGACGAAAGGTAAATAGAAGGAGAGAACAGTAAATGAAAACCTATAAAAAGAACAATTCCAAACGGGGCAAGGGAATCGCCTGCCTCCTTGTTCTTCTGGCCGTGGTGGCGGGGCTTTACTACACGGCTCTGATGGGACTGGGAGACGACGGTTCCGGGAGTATAAGCGACATCAAGCTGGGGCTTGATCTGGCGGGCGGCGTAAGCATTACCTACCAGACGGTGGATGAGAATCCTTCCGACGTGGACATGCAGGATACCATCTACAAGCTACAGCTTCGCGTGGCGGGCTATAGCAACGAGGCGGAAGTCTATCAGGAAGGTTCTGATCGGATCAACGTGGATATCCCCGGCGTGTCTGACGCCAACGCGATTTTGGAGGAGCTTGGACAGCCGGGAAGCCTTTCTTTCCAAGATCCGGAAGGGAATGTGGTGCTAACTGGAGACGATGTGAAAACGGCCCAGCCCGCCAGCGCCAAGAACCAGATCACCGGAGCTACGGAATATTATGTGTCTTTGCAGCTTACGGACGAGGGAAGCCAGAAGTTCGCCGAGGCTACGGAGAAAAATATCGGAAAGAACATTTCTATCATCTATGACGGCAAGACGGTGCGGACGCCCACGGTGCGGGAGAAAATCACCGGTGGAAACTGCAGCATCGACGGAATGGCTTCCTATGAGGACGCCAACCAGCTTGCCTCTACCATCCGGATTGGTTCCCTGCCTCTGGAGCTTAAGGAGATCCGATCGAATGTGGTGGGCGCAAAGCTGGGGCAGGACGCCATTTCCACCAGCTTAAAAGCCGGCCTTATCGGATTTATTCTGGTGGCAATTTTGATGATCGTCCTTTACTGGATCCCCGGAGTGGCTGCGGCCATTGCTCTGGCATTCTACGTAGCGCTGGTCATCGTATTTTTAAGCGCCTTTGACATTACTCTGACGCTGCCTGGTATCGCCGGTATTATCCTGTCCATCGGTATGGCTGTAGACGCCAACGTCATTATCTTCGCCAGGATCCGGGAGGAGTTAGCCCTTGGACGGACCGTAAAGGGAGCGGTGAAGGAGGGCTTTTCCAAGGCGCTGTCTGCCATCGTGGACGGCAATGTGACCACTCTGATTGCGGCGGCGGTTCTTCTGTGGAGAGGTTCCGGCACGGTGAAGGGCTTTGCTCAGACGCTGGCCCTCGGTATCGTGCTTTCCATGTTCACGGCTCTGGTGATCACCAGGCTGGCCCTTGGCGCTCTGTACAACCTGGGCTTCCAGTCGGAGAAGCTTTACGGCAAGGCGAAGGCCCCGGCAAAGATCGATTTTGTCAAAAAGAAATACATCTGTATCGCTGCTTCTCTGGCGGTGATTGCGGCCGGCTTTGTATTCATGGGAGTTTATGCGAACGGCAGCCAGGGCAGTATCCTGAACTACAGCCTGGAGTTTAAGGGCGGGACTTCCACCAATGTGACCTTTAATGAAGATTTGTCCATGGAAACCATTCACAGCGACGTGGTTCCTCTGGTGGAGGAAGTGACCGGCGACGCAAATGTGGAGACTCAGAAGGTGAGCGGCAGCAACGAAGTCATCATCAAGACCAGAACCCTTTCTGTGGAAGAGAGAGAAAGCCTCAACAACAAGCTGGCGGAAAAATACGGCGTGGACAAGGAAAACATCAAGGCTGACAGCATCAGCGCCACCGTAAGCTCTGAGATGAAACGGGACGCCATTGTGGCGGTCATTGTAGCGACCATCTTCATGCTGATTTATATCTGGTTCCGGTTTAAGGATATCCGGTTCGCCACCAGCGCCGTGCTGGCCCTGGTTCACGACGTACTGATAGTACTGGCCTTTTACGCCATTGTCAAGTGGAGCGTAGGCAATACCTTCATCGCCTGTATGCTGACCATTGTGGGTTACTCCATCAATGCGACCATCGTCATTTTCGACCGGATCCGGGAAAACCTGAAAGCCATGGGGACTAAGGCAGAGCTGGCTTCGGTGGTGAATATGAGTATCAACCAGACCTTAAGTAGGAGTATTTATACCTCCTTGACCACCTTTATCATGGTATTCGTCCTGTTTCTTATGGGAGTGTCCTCCATCCGGGAGTTTGCCCTTCCGTTGATGGTGGGAATTGTCTGCGGAGCTTATTCCTCCGTATTCCTGACCGGTCCCATCTGGTACTTGATGAAGGTGAAGTTTCAGAAGAAGGATTAATGTATGTATGAGATACTGATAAAGGAAGGAAGAGCCAAACGGGCCAGATTTTCCACAGTCCATGGGACTGTGGAAACCCCCGTGTTCATGAATGTGGGAACGGCGGCGGCCATCAAGGGCGCCGTGGCCACGGCGGATCTGGAACAGATTGGAACGCAGATTGAACTTTCCAATACCTACCATCTTCACGTACGGCCTGGCGATCAGGTGGTGAAGAAGCTCGGTGGGATTCACAAATTCATGTCCTGGGAGAAACCGGTGCTCACTGATTCCGGCGGGTTTCAGGTGTTTTCTCTGGCAGGGTTGAGAAAGATTAAGGAAGAGGGCGTTTATTTCAATTCTCATGTGGACGGGCGCAAGATTTTTATGGGTCCGGAGGAAAGCATGCAGATTCAGTCCAATCTGGCCTCTACCATTGCCATGGCTTTTGACGAATGCGCTCCGGCGAAAGCAGATCGGGATTATATCGAGGCTTCCGTGGCCAGAACCACCCGCTGGCTTGCCCGCTGCAAGGCAGAAATGGAGCGGCTGAATGGTCTGCCAGATACCATTAATAAGCATCAGCTTCTGTTTGGCATTAACCAGGGCGGTATCCTGGAGGATGTACGGATTCGCCATGCCGAAGAAATTTCCGGGATGGAGCTTGCCGGTTATGCCATTGGGGGGTTAGCCGTGGGGGAGAGCCATGAGGAGATGTATCATATCCTGGATGTGACTGTGCCTCATCTGCCGGAGGAGAGGCCCACCTACCTGATGGGCGTGGGAACTCCGGCCAATATTCTGGAGGCAGTGGAACGGGGCGTGGATTTCTTCGACTGCGTTTATCCAACCAGGAACGGCCGCCATGGCCATGTGTATACGAACCAGGGAAAACTGAATTTGTTTAACGCAAAGTATGAACTGGACGACAGACCCATCGAGGAAGGATGTGGATGTCCGGCCTGTAAAAGATACAGCAGGGCTTATATCCGGCATCTTTTGAAAGCCAAAGAAATGCTGGGAATGCGGTTTTGCGTCTTGCATAATCTCTGGTTTTATAATACAATGATGAGTGAGATACGGGAAGCGATAGAAAACCATCGCTTTGCCGCATACAAAAAAGAAAAGTTGGAGCGCATGATGGGCGTTTCCGCAGAAAAAGGAGAAAGAATATGAATTTGTTAATTGCCAGCGGCGGCAGCAGCGGTGGTATGGGCGGCGTAGGATTCTGGGTTATCTACATTGTCGTGATCATCGCGTTTATGTATTTTATTGCGATTCGCCCTCAGAAGAAGCAGCAGAAGCAGCTTCAGTCTCTGATCGCCAGCATGGAAGTAGGAGATAGCGTGGAGACCACCAGCGGTTTCTACGGCGTGATTATCGATATTACAGACGATATGGTGATTGTGGAGTTTGGCGGAAATAAAAACTGCCGGATTCCCATGGTTAAGACGGCGATTACGAGAGTGGAGAAAGCGAACGAGGGCTAAAGACTCTTGACGGATGTCAAGAAGCATGTTATATTATGCGAGGGGAATGAAGTTTTCCTTGTTTGGTTTGACAGAGAAAAGGCTTTGATTGCTGACGGGCAGACGTGAGAAACACGGTGCAGTCGAAGTCCATAGGAGCCGACCGTCTGGGCAGCATTTGTATTTGCGAATGCTGCCCTTTTTGCACAGGAATGGGCGGAGAAATCCGCTTCCGGACCTTGGAGGCGCGCATCTGTATTTTACATAGTCAGACAGAAATCCGCTTTTGGTTGGCAGAAATGCATGTTAGAAAAGGAGGGTATTTGTATGAGTAGCAAGAAAACGTGGGACAGTAGCAAAATGATTTTGCGGGCGCTATTGGCGTTTTCCGTAGCGTTTCTGATTGGCGCGGTGTGCGCCGGAAACTGGGGAGAGCTGATTCCGGGATTTGTGCGGATCAACACCAGGCCGTCCCAGTTTACCATGGATTATTTTGTCCTGGGAGGATTGGGGAGCGCCTTTTTAAACACTGGCCTGATTGGGCTTATCTGTTGTGGAGTTTTGTATTTCAGCAAGGCGAAATGTACTGGGGTTACAGTGGCGGCTTTCTGGCTGAACGTGGGGTACGGGACCTTTGGCATGAACTGCATCAACATCTGGCCTTTTATTTTCGGCGTGTGGGTGTATTCGAGAATCAAAAAGGTATCGTTCGGGAGCGTTGCCAACCTGTCTTTGTTTGCAACAGCTCTGGCGCCTTTTGCCAGTGAGTTTATCTTCCGGTATCCCAATCAGGAGGCCACAGGCTTTTCCTTTGCGGGCCTTGTGATTGCGGTGATTTTCGGAGTGGTTGTGGGCCTGGCGATGCCTGCGCTATGCGCTCATTCACAGAATTTTCATAAGGGATATGACCTGTACAACGCGGGGCCGGCAGCAGGTTTTCTGGCATTTTTTATGTTCTGTGTCTTTTTTAAATCTGCCGGCGTGGAAGTGCCTTCCAATACGAATCTTGGAGAAGGGGAACCGATTTTTGTCAGCGTGTTTTTCGCAGTCGTGTTTGTGTTGTTCCTGGTTGCAGCTTATCTGATGGATAAGAACTGTTTCAGGGATTATAAAAAGCTGTGGAAGAGCGACAGTTATAAAACAGACTATGCAGAACTTTTTGGAATCCCGGCCACCTTTGTGAATATCGGCCTTTACGGACTGTTTATCCTTCTTTATTTTAACATTGTTCACGGAATGACTATGGTAGATGGAAACGTGGCCTTTCCGGCGGTGAAATTTACGGGAGCTACCATGGGCGCGCTGATGTGTATGATGTCTTTCAGCGCTCAGGGGGCGCAGCCCAGAACTGTATTTCCCATTCTGGTGGGATATGGCCTGGCTTCTCTGCTTCCTTTTGCCATGTTCGCAAGTGGGATCGCATCTGCCCAGAGCTGGACGCTGGTCACCCAGGGCATCTTGGTAGGTGTGGCTTTTGCCTGCGGTCTTGCGCCTGTGAGCGGGAGATTCGGATTCTTTGCCGGAGTGGCAGCCGGAGCGATTCATGCGATTCTGGTCACCAGCGTTCCGCTGATCCATGGGGGATTCCTTCTCTATAACGGCGGTTTTACTGCTGGAATCGTGGCTTTCCTTTTGATTCCTGTGTTAGAATGTTTCCGGAAACCAAAGGAAGAGAAGAAATGAGCGGGGAGCCCGGGGTTTACAGGGAAGAAGAAAACTGCTATACTACCTAGAGAGTCCGGCAGAATGTGTTGCTGACGCATTTTGCCGGATGTTTTACAAGATCAGATTTTATGATTTAGGAGGAATCGTCATGGCACAGGTGACAAAGGATACGTTAATCGGCGAAGCAATTCAGATGGACCAGGGAATCATTCCGATTCTGATGGGCGCGGGGATGCACTGTATCGGCTGCCCTTCCGCCCAGGGGGAATCTCTGGCGGAGGCTGCGATGGTGCATGGGATTGAACCGGACAGTCTGGTGAATGCAGTCAACGAATATCTGGCTGCCAAAGAGCAGTAAACAGGCGGGAAAGTGTAGAAAGCTTTCCGGAAGGGGCGGTTTCAAAGCTCACAGGAACCCGGCCGTCCCCGCCTCTTGGCGCTCGTCCCCGTTGATTTTTTGGTTTTGCCTCGCCGCCGTTTGCCGTCTGCTATCGCTTTCATAGAAGATAGTCAGCAAAGCAGACGACGCTAGGTTCGCAAAACCTGTAAAATCTGCCTACCGGACGAGCGCCAAGAGGCGGGGACGGCCGGGTTTTTGACTGTTTTGCGACTGCCTCTCACTCTGCCCCGTCTACTCTCTGTTTTCCATTCTTATGCAATAGTCTTATCCAGATCCCCACATTCAAAAAGTAGGGATCTGGTTTTCTTTTTCCTATCAAAAAAATGCCCGCGGTACTCCCGCCGCCGGCCAGATCAAGATCGTTTCTTCTCGTCATTCGTTTTTCTCAGATTTAGAAATAATACTCTGCCTGTGTCAGAACGTATCGGGAATGGAAAAAGCTGTGAGGAAGGCAAGAGTGAAATTTACGAATTATTTAATAAATATACAGATGAATTTAATAATAAAAAAATAGAGAGAAAGACACAGAACTAGAGGCTTCTGGTTTCGAAACTGAACATATTACATGAATAATATAAGGAAAATAGCTATACATGTACAATATAACCAAAAAACAAGGGCAATATTTTAACAAATTTCTTTTAAAATTTAATTGACATTATTAAATTATTTATATATACTGAAAGCGAAAGGGGGAGAAGGATGGACTTTATCATTACGAATAAGCAATTGCAGGAATGGTGTGGGTATAAACCGGAGGAGATCAAGGAAAGAAAGGATCTGAATGCCGATTTGCGCGTCATGAAACATTTGCCGGATCTTTATCGGGATGTGGCGGATCTGATGGCGGAAGAACTGATTGCCCACAATGAAAAAGGCATTTTGACAAAATGGATTGTACCGGCAGGTCCGATTGAACAGTGGGAATATCTGATTGAACGGATTCACCGGGAGCGAATCAGTCTGAAGAATCTCTGGATTTTCATGATGGACGAATATTTGGACTGGGAGAGCCGGCCGATTCCAGAGGACGCCCGCTACGGCAGCCTTCATGGAGTTATGAAGAAAAAGGTATTTGGAAAGATCGATCCGGAGCTGATGTGCCCCCCGGAGCAGATTATTTTTCCCGATCCGAGGGATTTGGATCGCTATGACGACATGATTGAGGGCATGGGAGGTATTGATACGATCTGGGCGGGAATTGGCTGCAAAGGCTTGATTGCTTTTTGTGAAGCTCCCCACTCCCGGTATTATCGAATCAGCCAGGAACAGTTTAAAAATTCCAAGACCAGGATTGTGGAGTTGAATGAGGATACTCTTGTTGCGCTGGCGGAGCGGGGCTGGGGCGGATATTATGATATGATCCCGCCAAAAGCAGTTACTGTAGGTATGAAATCCATTCTCTCCTCCAGGAGAATCGTCTGCATGCTGCGCGCAGGCTCGTGGAAACAGACGGTCCTTCGGGTGATGCTGTTTTGCAGGGAAACGACTTTGGAATATCCGGTGACCTTTGCCATGCATCACATTCCGGAGAAAATTATTTACTGCGACGAAGCCACCCTGGATCACCCCCTGTGCAGAGAATGAGGGGCGCAGGAAAAAAGCCGCTTCAGGTCCTAGTTTTTAACAAGCATGGGATTGGCCATATGGTTCGGGTGACTCAGTTTCCCAAACCGGGAGAAACCGTTCCCGCACTGGAATGGAAGTTTGGGGAGGACGGAGGAAAGGGAACCAATGTGGCTGTGGCGCTTGGAAAACAGGGCGTTGGCACGGCATTTATCGGAAAAGTCGGAGACGACGAGGGAGGACGAATCGGAAAAAAATGGATGGAAGAGGCCGGAGTCGATCTTTCTCATTATACCATGAGCACAGAAGCGAAAACGGATGTGGGCGTTGTAATTATACGGGAAGATGGAGAGAATATGGTTATCGGAAGTCCGAGACATCCCTGTTTCCTGTCGCTGGAAGAGGTGAAGGGGGCCATTGATGATTTTTCGGGGGCGGGATATTTTGTCTCCGGTCTGGAAGTGGACCAGGCTCTTCCGCTGGCGGCCTGCCGCTATGCGAAAGAACGAGGGATGGTGACGCTATTCAATGCAAGTCCTTTGCACCGGACTTTTCCGGATTCCATGGAATATGTGGACTATCTGTTTGTCAATGAGCTGGAAGGCATGGAATTGGCAGGCATGGAACCGGCAGATACAGGGAAGAGCCAGAACTGGTTTCAGGAGCCGGAAGAGCATGAAAACTGGCTGCAGGTAGCGGCGACAGTCTGGAAACGCTACCGGCCGGGGATGGTGGTGATGACTCTGGGAAGCCACGGCTGTATTCTCTGCAGAGGAGGCAGATGTACCCGCCTTCCTTCTTATAAGGTGCGCTGTGTAGACACTGTGGCGGCCGGCGATGGATTCCTGGCGGCATTTACTGCCGGACTGGTCTGGGGAATGAGCCCGGAACAGGCGGCGGATTGGGGGAATCGTTATGCGGCGGTTGTTGTGGAACGGGAAGGCGCTATTTTGTCCTACCCGACTCTGGAGGAGGCGAGAGCCCTCTCTGTAAACTTTAAGAAACGCTGAATTTGCGAAGGAGCGTAGGAACATGTATTATGAAACCTTGATACTTGGTCTTGTGATGGGCTGTATCTATACTGCGACCGCGCTGGGCGTCAATATTATTTACGGCATCATGAAGATCGTCAACTGGGCGAGTGGATCGTTGCTGATGATTTCCATGTTTATTGTATACGGGTCTACCGTCCTGTTGCATATGAACCCTTATCTGACTTTATTGATTGCGATTCCGGTGATGTTTACCTTCGGATACTTTTTCCAGCATATCGTGATTCGGCCCCTGTATCTGCGGGAACGGGCAGATTCCAACCCGGTCGGCCTGCTTTTGGTCACTGCAGGGCTGGGGATTGCGCTGGAGAATATTATGCTGATGATTTTCCAGTCGACGCCGAGGAGCATATCCATGTCAATTTCCTTAACGTATGTGAACATCGGGTTTGGACGGAAGCTGAGTTTGGTGAAGATTATCGGCGCGGGGATCGCTCTGGTTACAGTAATCCTCCTGTGGTTTTACATGAATCGGACCTACTCGGGAAAGGCTCTTCGCGCCACGTCTCAGGACCGTGAGGCAGCCCAGCTTATGGGAATCAATGTGCTGAAGAGTTATAACATGGCCTTTGGCCTGGGCTGTGCGCTGTGCGCCGTTGCCGGAGTGATCTTTGCAACCTTTTATACAATCACCCCCTCCGTGGGTACCACGATAGGGAGTAAGGCATTTATTATTCTGGTACTTGGCGGGAAAGGTTCCATAGGAGGCTGCCTGTTGGCGGGGCTTATCATCGGGCTTGTGGAAGCCTTTGGCGGATTGTTCTTTGATTCTTATATGAGTCAGATCTTCTGTTTTGCAATCTTTGTTTTGGTACTGTATTTTAAGCCTTCGGGCCTGTTTGGCAAGAGCAAGGTGTAGGAGGATGGAAACATGAAAAAGTTAAACAGGAAAACGCTTGTCAAGACCGCGATATTTGCAGCCCTGGCGGCGGCCTTGGTCATCGTATCGCAGTTTTTGAATAATTATTATCTGCAGATTGTCATCTATATTTTTATGTTTGCCTATTTTGCCTCTGCCTGGAATATTCTGAGTGGGTTTGCCGGACAGTTTTCTCTGGGACATGCGATTTTTATCGGCATAGGCGCCTATACCTCCACCATTCTTTATACCCAGTTTGGCGTTTCTCCCTGGATTGGCATGCTGGCGGGAGGCGTGCTGGCAGCGGCTCTTGGAATTTTGATTGGTCTGCCGTGCTTTAAGCTGCAGAGTACGTATTTTACGCTGGTGACGATTGCGCTTGCCAATATTATGCTTCTGGTAGTTCAGAGTGTAAGGAACATCGGAAGCATCCAGATTAATGCGGCGAGGGGGATCATGATCCCGTCGGTGGAGGGGAATCATTTTACAGTGATGCAGTTTGTGGATAAAAAGTATTATCTGTACATTATCTGCGGCCTTCTGGCGGTCTGTCTGGCGATTTGTCAGTGGATTAAGACGTCGAAGATGGGATATCAACTGGCGGCAGTCGCCAACAATCAGGAAGCGGCCGAGTCTCTCTGTGTAAATTCCCGCAGACTGAAACTGAAAGCAATGGCGATCAGCGCCTTCATGTGTGCCGTAGGCGGCAGTTTTTACGCCCAGTTGATTATGGTTTGCAATCCGGCCAGACTGTTTGCGGAAGCTCTGTCGGACAAGCTGGCGATTGTCGCGATGCTCGGAGGGAAAGGGCTGGTATTCGGACCACTTTCCGGAGCCTTGATTGTGGAGTCGATTTCCCAGTTCGCCACGGCCAAGTTTGCGAATATCCAGGGATTAAATCTGGCGATTTATGGAATTATGCTGATTGTCTGTATCCGGTTCTTTCCGGATGGAATCCTTCCTATCATACAGAGACAGGTAGGGAAGCTGTTCAGGAGAAAAAAGGAGGGGTCAAGATGAGCCATATCCTGGAGATTCAGGGCCTGTCCAAGCAGTTTGGGGGCCTGAAAGCAGTCAATGATTTTTCGATGAATGTGGAAAAGGGAGAAATTCATGCGCTGATTGGACCAAACGGGGCGGGAAAGACCACGCTGTTTAACCTGCTTTCCGGATTTCTGACGCCAACTGCCGGAAAAGTTTTCTTCGACGGGGAGGAGACGACCAGGGATAAGCCCTATCATCTGTGCAGCAAAGGTCTTGTGCGGACTTATCAGATTGTGCAGCCGTTTCGCGGGATGTCCACCCTGGACAATGTGATGGTGGGGGGGTTCACTCATACCAATAAGGTGGCTACAGCCAGGGAGAAGGCAGTTTACGCGCTTGAGGTCACAAAGCTCGCCCACAAAGGAACTGTTCAGGCCAGAAGCTTAAATCTCTGTGAACAGAAGCGGCTGGAGGTGGCCAGAGCTCTTGCTACAGAGCCGAAACTGATTATGCTGGACGAGGTGATGGCGGGATTGAACCCGGCAGAAGTTACGGAAGTTATGGATATCGTTCTGGAGATACGAAAACTTGGAATCACAGTTATTATGATTGAACATATCATGCAGGCTGTTATGAGTATTTCCGATAATATTACGGTGTTGTCTTTTGGCGAAAAGATTGCGGAGGGAAAGCCAGAGGAGATTGTAAAGAATCCGGACGTGATCTCCGTATATCTTGGTTCGGACTATGCGCTTGGTTCCCAATAATCTCTATGAAACATAGAGGAACGAAAATAAAAGGAGGGTATTTCACATGAAAAAAAGGTTTTTAGCTGTCATGATGGCTGCTGCAATGGTGTTTTCCCTTGCGGCCTGCGGCGGGGACGACGCCGGGGATTCCGGGAAGAAGGAGACGAAACCTGCCGAAACCAAGGGAACGGAGGCGGCGACAAATTCCGGTTCTGAAGAAAGCGGGGGCGGCACGATCAAACTGGGCGTTTTATTCCCCTATACAGGCTCTGCCGCTGCGGTAGCGGAGGATGCGCAGAAAGGAATTGAGTTTGCCATTGACGAGATCAATTCCAGAGGAGGAATCGCATCCATGGGAGGAGCCAAGATCGAACTGATCTATGGAGATACTCAGTCCAACGAAGAGGCCGCGGCTTCTGAGGCAGAGCGGCTGATCTCCCATGAAGGGGTTTCGGCGTTACTTGGCTGCTATCAGTCTACAGTGACGCTCAGCGTTCAGAATATCTGTGAAAAGTACCATGTGCCGCTGGCAATCACCTGTTCCACCGGCGACGCTTTGACGGAAGGCGCTCATCCTTATTCCGTGACCATCCATGAGCAGAATATGGATACGACCAAAAGCCATGCGCAGTTTATCAGTGACATGAATGCAAAAGAGGCGGGTGCGATTAAGACGGCGGCGATTTTACGTCAGAATGACGATTGGGGCCAGGCGCTGGGAGACGGCTGGAAAGAGGAACTGGCGGCCCTTGATGTGGAGATTGTGGTGGACGAAGTCTTTGCCATGGACGTAACAGATCTGACGACAGTGGTTACAAAACTGGTGGACAAGAAACCGGATGTGGTTTTGAACGCCTGTTATTTCCAGTCCATGTCGCTGCTCACTCAGACCATGGCGGGTGTCGGATATGAGCCGAAGGCAATGCTCTGCTCTTCTTCCGGAGAGACGGACAACGATTTTATCCCTACAGTTGGCAACAATGCGGACGGATTCTTTACTGTTTCCGGGTGGGGAGAGGATGTTTTAGCTTCCATGCCGGACAAAGAATGGATCGGCGAAGAGTATAAAGAACGAAACAACGGCGAACATTACACCGCGGAATCTGCAGCAGGCTGGGCGGCTGCGATGGTCATTTGCGAAAGCCTGGAAGCGGCCGGCAAAGACGAACCGGAGGCTATCAATACAGCCATGAGAGCTCTGGAAATTCCGGAAGATTCCTGGTGGAATATTTATCCTTATCCGATCTCTTTCAATCAGGAGACAGGAAAGAATGAAAATGCGATCCCGGTTATGGGACAGTTCCAGGATACAAAGATCAAACTGATTTATCCGGAGTCCATCGCAGTAGAGGGCACGGAACTTGTATTCCCCGGATATGAATTGTCCCCGGTCTATAAGAACAATTAAGGAACAAGGATACTGCTTCGGCGGGCTGCCGACAGGATGCCCGCCGGGGGACCGGCCAGAAAGGAAAGAGATATGCATCTGTTAGAATTGGAGAATGTGAGCGTATCCTACGATGCCGTGAACGCGCTGCAGGACTGCTCCATCTACATTGACAAAGGCGAGATGGTCAGCATCGTGGGTTCCAATGGCGCCGGAAAGACGACGACCTGCAAAGCGATCTCCGGCATCCAGGAGATAAAAGCGGGACGGATACTATTTGAAGGGAAAGACATCACCAAAGTTCCGAGCTATGACCGTGTGGAGCTTGGTATCATTCAGTGTCCGGAGGGGCGGCATCTGTTTCCGGAGATGTCAGTGCTGGAAAACCTCCAGATCGGCGCTTACTGCAAAAGAGGACGGAAAGATGAAACAAAAAATTTGAAATATGTGTTGGAGCTGTTTCCGATTCTTGACGAACGGAAATCCCAGGCGGCGCGCACGCTGTCCGGTGGAGAACAGCAGATGCTGGCCATTGGACGGGCATTAATGTCCGTTCCCCGTCTGTTAATTTTGGACGAACCAAGTCTCGGCCTCTCGCCTGTAAACGTACAGCTTGTTTTTGAAAAGCTTGAGGAGATTCGGGCAAAAGAGATCACTGTCTTGTTGGTGGAACAGAATGTGGAAAAATCTCTGCGCAGCTCGGACAGAGGGTATGCGCTGGAGAACGGGGCGATTGTTCTGGAGGGCAGCGGGGAAGAGTTGCTTGTCAACGACGACCTGCGCCGGGTATACCTGGGAGTGTAGAGAAACTATTTAGTCAGGACATTGACTTTCAAAACCTTTTTGTGATACTCTTTCATAGACAGAAAAGGATTTGTGGAGGTTTCTATGAATTTAAAAGAGATTGCCCGGGCAGCGGGAGTATCACAGTCGACGGTTACGATGGTCCTTCACGACAGGAGAGGAGTCAGCCAGGCGACCAGGGAATGCGTACAGGCTCTTTTGGAGGAGAATGGATATTCTGTAAAAAAAGCGGACAATAGCTCCCAAGATCCGGCCGATGCGGAAAAGATTGTTTTCATTAAATTCAAACGCTTTTCCTTCATGGTGGACGGAAACGCAGAATATATCAACCTTTTGTTCGATGAAGTCGAGTCCTGCTGTAACCGTGCAGGTTATGAGATCGCATTCCGAATCGCGACGCCGGAAACGCTGCCTGATATTTTTGAAAAAGTGAATACTGGGCCTTTTAAAGGAATCATTCTTTTGGGTACGGAATTTAGTGATGAAGATCGACCGCTGTTAAACAGAGTGAAAAAACCGATCATTATCATTGATAACGACCTTACAAAACTTTCTGTCACCAGTGTTTCCAACCATACATGGAACTCCATGCGGACGAAGGTCACTTATCTGCTCGGCAGAGGACACAGGCAGATCGGCTATATCCGAAACGCACAGCCGACCAGCATCTGTACTCAGTGCTATCTGGGATTTTTGAATGCCATGGAACAGTATCATCTGGAGGTGCAGGAGAAATACGTCTATGACGTGGATCCTTCCATCGAAGGGGCGTACGGCTGCATGAAGGAGCTTTTGAGGAAAGGAATTGAACTTCCTTCCGCTCTGGTCTCCAACTCAGATATCATCGCCATTGGTGCGATGAAGGCGTTCCGGGAGTACGGAATCCGCGTGCCGGAAAATGTTTCCATCGTCGGTGCAGACAATATCATGAGCAGCATGGTCTGCGTCCCTCAGCTTACGACTTGTGAGGTATATGCGAAAGATATCGGAAAATGGGCGGTAAAACTCCTCTGCGATCAGATTGAGAACCCGGCTAGCCCCGTGATCCGACTGCGTATTGACACGACCATCGTGGAGCGGGACAGCGTGTGTGATTATGCCGATCATATTCCCTATCAGAAAGAAAAGGGATGACGTTTGAATAGATTTTTTAAAAGGCAGTATGTCAGTCTGACATGCTGCTGTTTTTTTGGGCGGAGGCAGTCAATGAATGTTCAATCACGGAAATTATCAGGTGTTTTACTTACCATGTCCTCTGCATTGCTCTATGGCGGGCTTCCTGTTTTCTCGAATTTCGCCTACTTAGCCGGCGGCAATGCGGAAACTTTTAATTTTTATAAAAGTGCGTGGGCGCTCCCCGTTTTACTGGCGCTCGTACTGATCCGGAGACAGTCCCTGCGGCTTTCCGGAAAACTTTTTGGCTGGGCGATACTTGCAGGATTTTTAGCCAAGGGAATCGTATCTTTGTTCCTGTTTTTAAGCTACAACTATATTTCCGGCGGAGCTGCGACCACGCTTCATTTTATGTACCCTCTGTTTGTCGCGCTGTTTGGAAGAGTGCTGTTTAAAAACAAAATGCCCTTCTATAAATGGGCGACGCTTCTCCTGGCGACCCTGTCCGTCGCGCTGTTTATCGATGCGGACGCCGGCGTGGGGAATATAAGGGGGATCTTTTATGCCGTTCTTTCCGGCGTGCTGTATGCAGGTTATATCATGGTCGTGGATAAGAGCGGGCTGTCGGAGGTGGATCCCTTTGTATTCGCCTTTTATCTGGCGGCGAGCGGTTCCGTGTTTTCTCTGGTATATGGCTGTGTTTCCGGAACATTCCTCTTTGATCTCCCGGTAAAGGCGGGGCTTTACGGGGCGGGAGCGGCAATCGCGACTTCTGTGATTGCGGCCGCCTGCTTCCAGCGGGGGATTCGTTACCTGGGAGGAATTTCTGCTTCTTTTTTCAGCCTTCTGGAACCGGTGGCGAGCTGCCTTTTGGGAGCAGTCTTTCTGAGGGAGGGGATTGGGGGACGCATGGCGGCCGGAATCCTTTTGATCCTTGGTTCTGAGGTGATGATGCTCTGGCTGGATGGCAAAAGGGAAAAACGGAAAGCGGAGGTGGGAATGTGAAGATTGAGGCGATTTTTTTTGATTTTGACGGAGTGATCGCGGATACGGAGACCGTCTGGATGAACTGTGCCTGCGATTACTGCAAAGACAGGGGGAACCTATCTGACCGGGAAATCCTGTTCTCTTTTGCAGGGGACGGAGATGTGGAGCTTTTGCGATACCTTTCCGAAGGCGGAACCTTTGGGCAGGAAGAGATTCTGACAGAAATCAAAGGGCGGTTTGAACGGGCTTCCGGGAAAATTTCCATACGGCCGGGGATAGAGGAGTACCTGAGGTTTGCCAGAGAACAGAATCTTAAGCTGGCGCTTGTCTCCAATTCGGGCCAAGACTATATTGACCGGTGGTTAGAGCGGCTTGGGCTGCAGGAGCGGTTTGACTGTGTGGTGACGCGGTCTGTGGATATTCCCATGAAACCGGCGCCGGATTTATATCTGCTGGCGCTTTCCAGGCTGGGAGTGCGGCCGGAAAAAACAGTGGCTTTTGAGGATTCTGTCCTTGGAATGCGGGCGGCAAGGGCGGCCGGACTTCGTGCAGTGGCTTACCCCAACGAAGTGACAGAAAAAGAAATTCATGCCCAAGGTTTCTTTTGTACAGACCTTGGAACAATAGCCCCTAAGGAACTGTTGACACAGATAGAAAAGGTTTATGATCTGGAAGAATCAAAAGATGGCGTGTATCTGTTTGCAGAAGATTGAGGAGGAAGAAGAAATGAAGATTGCATTATTGTCTTTGCTGTTTCGCAGGTATCATCTGGAAAAAGTTTTTGAGGTGGCGGCTGAAAGCGGCTATGACGGCGTCGAAATCTGGGGAGGGCGTCCCCAGGCATATCCTTATGATATGGATGAGGCCAGGTGCCAGGACGTGCTCCGGATGAAAGAACAGTATCATCTGGAAGTACCTATGTATACGCCGGAGGTACTCGGTTATCCCTTCAATATGGCGTCCCAGGACAGGAAGGAAAGAATGGAAACCGTCGATTATCTTTTAAAGGCGTTGGATGTGGCGAAGGCGATAGGCGCTCCCAGAATCCAGCTGGCCACCGGCCACGCCGGATACGGGACCAGCCGCCGGGAAAACAAAGAACATGTCATGGAGGTATTAAAGAGGCTGGCGGAACGGGCGGAAAAGCTGGAGGTGGATATCATTCTGGAGGCAGTTACGCTGATGGAAAGTAACGTGCTGATTTTCCTGGATGACTTGGTGGAGCTGATTGAGGATATCGGCAGTCCGAGGATTAAAGGGATGCTGGATACGGTGACTCCGACGGTTCATCAGGAAACGATCTCTGATTATTTTGAGAAACTGGGAGAGAAGATGGCGTATATCCATTTTATTGACAGCGACGGCCGAGATCAGCATCATTTCCCGGTGGGAGAGGGGAAGATCCCCATGGAGGCGCTGGTGTCTGTGATTCGGAAATACCATTATGACGGCTGGCTCAGTTCGGAACTGGTATGGCCCTACGGCCGGGATCCGGAACTGTTTGCAATACAGGAAGTGAAGAATATCCGTCGGCTGCTGGAGAGAGCCTGAGGAAGGGAAAGGACACAGATAAAATGAAAAAACTACAGTGGGATCAAATCGGCATAATGAATATGAACTATTTGTTCTATACCCTGGATTATTTTCTGGACGCTGCCAGGGATATGGGGGTAAAGAACGTGAATCTGTGGGCGGCGAATCCACATCTGCATCTGGAGGACGGGACGGACGAGGATTTCCAAGCTGTCGGGGAGAAAATGAAGGAGAGGGGGCTTCGTTGCTTCTGCGTCTGTCCGGAGCAGGTGGTCTACCCCTTTAATATCGCAGCGGAGGACGCTATGATCCGCAGGCGTTCCATCACTGCCATGAAGCGGGCCGTAAAGCTTTGCAGGATTTTAGGGAGCCCTCTTCTGCACATCTGCCCGGGGTGGGGGTTCTATGATAAACCGGACGGACTGAAACTTGCATGGGAGCTTTCCAGGGACGCAATGATTGAGATTGGGAAAGCGGCGGCAGAAGAGGGGATCACTTTGGCGCTGGAACCGCTTCAGATTGTGGAATCCAATCTGGTGGGGGACATTGCCAGCGCAAAGAAAATGTTGGATGAAGTCGCCTCCGATCATGTAAAACTTCTGGTAGATACCTGCCACATGGCGGTAAAGGGAGAAAACCTTGAAGATTATTTCAGAACCTTTGGGAAAGACCTTGTACATATCCATCTAAACGAGTCCGGTCAGGTGCCCTGGGGATACGGGAATCTACCGCTTGAGACCTATGTTTCGCAGCTTGAAGAGTACGAGTTTGAAGGCACTATCACGCTGGAAGTCTGTGCCAGACGGCATTACATTGATCCCAATAAGACGGTCAGGAATGGTGTTGACATGGTTAGAAAAGCAATATGCGGCTAGAGAGGAGTAGGGTCATGCAGACAATCAGAGAGTTATTTGGAACATCCAAACCGATCATTGCGCTTCTTCATCTCCGGGAGCTGCCGGGAGACCCCGGTTATGTGAGAGGAGATCGGATAGAGCATCAGACAGAACTGGCGCGAAAGGAGCTTCTGGCTTTGCAGGAGGGAGGCGTCGACGCCATCCTTTTTTCCAATGAGTTCAGCTATCCGTATATGGATGAGCTGAGTCATGTGACAACAGCGTCCATGGCTTATATTATCGGCAGGCTGAAGGAGGAAATCAGGATTCCCTTTGGCGTACACGCAATCAGCGATCCAATGGCGACGATTGAACTGGCGGCGGCTGTGGACGCACAGTTTGTGCGCAGTGTTTTTGCCGGCGGATACGTGGGAGAATCCGGGATTCGATCCAAAAATGCAGGCGGCTATGTGCGGCGGAAAATGGAACTGGGGCTGGATGATCTGATGATGTTTTATATGATCAACGCCGAGTCAGACGGAGATCTCAGCGGTCGGGAGCTGGAAGTAATCGCAAAGGCCACCGTATTCAAATGCCATCCAGAGGGAATCTGTATGTCTGGCATCCATGCCGGCCTGGAGGCTGACACGGATGATCTGAGACGGATTCGGGCGGCAGTTCCCGGAACGCCGGTATTTAGCAATACGGGGACCAGGAAAGAAAATGTGGCGGATAAACTGGCCGCCTGCGACGGCGCCTTTGTGGGGACAGCCTTTAAAAAGAACGGAGAGTTCCTGAATTTTGTAGACGGTGAACTGGTAAAGGAATTTATGGAGACTGTACGAAGACATCGGAAAGACCAGTAAGGAGAAGGGAAGATGGCAGAATATTATCTCGGGATTGATATCGGTACTTATGAGAGTAAGGGGGTACTGATTGACGGAGACTGCCGGGTGGTCGCCGTCCATGCAGAGCGTCACGGCCTGGAGAATCCCAGGAACAATTATTTTGAGCATGACGCGCAGGAAGTCTGGTGGGGAGATTTCTGCAAAATCACCCGGAGTCTCCTGGAAGAAAGCGGAAAAAAGAACAGCGATATCGCGGCAGTGGGGGCCAGTACCCTGGGAGCCGATCTGGTGGCGGTGGATAGGGACTGTATGCCGCTTCGCAAAGCGATCCTTTATGGGATTGACGCCAGGGCGGAGGCTGAGATCGCCGCCCTGAATGCGAAATACGGAAAAGAAAAGGTACTGGAGTTTAATGGAAGGCCTCTGTGTTCCAACGATGTGCCGCCGAAAATTCTGTGGCTTAAAAATCATGAGCCGAGGGTATGGGAAAAGGCTTACAAACTGCTGACAGGTTCCTCCTTTCTCACAGCGAAACTGACAGGGGAATATGTCATCGACCGTTTTTTGGCTTATGGAGCCTTTACTCCTCTCTATCATACAAAGGATGGGACGGTGGATATGGAGTATTGTCCGGAGTTTTGCCGTCCGGATCAGCTTGCCCGTGTCTGCGATACGACAGACGTGGTGGGAGGGATTACGAAAAAGGCGGCCCGGGAAACGGGACTTTTGGAAGGGACGCCTGTGATCGCGGGGGCAGATGACTCTGGCGCCGAGGCCATCAGTACGGGAATCCTGGAACAGGGAGACATGATGATTCAGATTGGATCCTCCCTCTACCTGATCGGCCTGTGCGACCGGATCGTCAAAGACCCCAGGATCTGGAGCGGAGGGTTCATCATTCCGGGCGCCTGCAGCGTACAGGGGGGAACCAACAATGCAGGAACTCTGACCCGCTGGTACAGGGATCACCTGTTTTCTGACCTGGTAAAAGAGGAGCGGGAAGGGGGAGAAAACGCCTATGCGGCGATGTTAAAAGGACTGGAGAAAATCCCTCCGGGCTCGGAGGGCCTGATCACGGTGCCTTATTTTGCGGGGGAGAGAACCCCGGTCAACGATCCGGAGGCGAGAGGGGTGCTGTTTGGAATGACGCTGCGCCATACCAGGGAGCATATGTACCGTTCCGCTCTCGAAGCAGTGGGATATTCCCTGGCAGAACATTTTTCCATCTTTGAGGAAAACAACATTCCTATCCGAAATGTCTATGCGGTGGGAGGCGGGACAAAAGCGCCTCTTTGGATGCAGATCATTTCCGATATTCTGGGAAGGGAGATTGTGACGGCAGATGTAACTGTCGGCGCGGCCTTCGGCGACGCTGTTATGGCGGCCATCGGGGTCGGCCGGTTCCGGAGTTTTTCTGAGATCCGTCCGTATATAAAGCCGAAAAAAATTTATCATCCGGACTGGAAAGCCCATGAGAACTATAAACCCTACTTTAAGATGTTCCTGGATCTGTACAGCAGAAATAAGGATCTGATGAAAAAGCTGTAGAGGAAACAGTTTTCAATTCCCTTTTTCTGTGATATGATTAGTGAAAAGTGAATGGACAATCACGAAATAGGAGGGTATTTGTATGGATTTGGGACTTAAAGGGAAAACAGCAGTCGTGCTCGGAGGAAGCAAGGGCATCGGCCGTGCAGTGGCGGAAACATTCCTGAAAGAGGGGGCAAAAGTAGCCATCTGCGCCAGAAAAGAAGCGGAGCTTGTCGCCGCCTACGAGGAAATGAAGGGACTTGGAGAGGTATACTGGGAGGTCCTGGATGTGACAGACGAAGAAAAGGTCTACGCTTTTGCGGATCATGTGGCAGAAAAACTGGGCGGCATCGATGCCTGGGTCAACAATGTAGGCGCCACAGTCTTTAAGGACGGCGACGAGTTTACTGGAAAGGATATTGACTTTATTACAGGGGTTTGCTTTAAATCTGCAGTATTTGGCGGCCAGGCGGCCTTCCGTCATATGAAAGACCGGGGAGGAGCCATTGTCAATATCAGCTCTCTGGCGGCTCGCTGCCCTACGGCAGGAAGAAGTACGCTGTATGGCCCCATGAAGGCGGCCATCGTGAATCTGACCCAGACACTGGCCGGGGAATATGCGGCTTACGGGGTTCGGGTCTGCTGTGTGATGCCGGGATTTACAGTGACGCCTGCAGTACGGGCGACCATTCCTCAGGCGGAGCTGGATTACAATGCCGCAGGAACGCTGTTAAACCGTCTGGCGGAACCGAAGGAAATCGCTGCTCCCGTAGTATTCCTCTGTAGCCAGGGGGCGTCTTATATGACGGGGACTACCATTGAGGTGTCCGGCGGCAGGAGCGTGACCTTAAATCCTACCTATTCCTGGGAAAAGAAAGCGGACGAGCAATGAGAGGAAAAGGGATGGAGGAGCAGCTTGCAAAGGGGAAAATTTTGCCGCTGCTTCTGAAGCTTGCAGTTCCAAGTACAGTCGCCCAGATTGTAAATGCGCTTTACAGTATGGTGGATCGTATTTATATCGGACATATGGAGGGAGTCGGAACGATCGCCCTGACGGGGCTTGGTCTGACGCTCCCGATCATCCTGATCATCACGGCTTTCAGCTATCTGATTGGGCGCGGCGGCGGTCCCCTTCTTTCCATCAAGCTGGGGGAGCGGGACTATGAGGGAGCGGCCCTTCTCCAGGGAAATTCGCTGAGTCTGCTTTTGGTTCTGGGAGTCCTTTTGACCGTGTTTTTTTACATATTCTGTGATCCGATTCTGCTCCTGTTTGGGACCAGTGAAGCGGCGCTTCCCTATGCTTCCTCTTATCTGAGGATCTATGTGTTGGGAACCATTCCCGTGATGATCAGTATGGGGATGAACTCTTTCCTGAACGCGCAGGGCTTCACAACTCTGGGAACCATTACCGTGGTTATCGGCGCAGTGTTAAATCTGGTGCTGGATCCCATTTTTATCTATGTGATGGGAATGGGGATTGCGGGAGCCGCAGTGGCGACGGTGATTTCCCAGTCTGTGTCTGCGATCTGGGTGCTGTATCTGCTTCTGTTTTCAAAGAAGATCATTATCCGGATCAGACTGCGGGACATGCGGATAAAACTGGAAAATACGAAGCGAATCTGCGCTCTGGGGGTTTCCAGCTTTGTCTTTCTGGCCAATGACAGCCTGGTACAGATTCTCATCAACCTGCTTTTGCGCCACTGGAGTCCGGATATTGCGACAGGAGATATGTATATCGGCTGTATGACCATTGTATACAGCATGTATCAGATCTTTTTCATGCCTCTCCAGGGGGTGACGCAGGGAGCTCAGCCCATTGTGGGGTATTGTTTCGGCGCGCGAGATTACGGCCGCATGAGAAAGACCATCAATTATGGAAGGATTTGTTCTCTGACCTGCGCCACAGTGATGTGGGCGGTGTTTATGCTCTTTCCCAGTCAGGTGGCCGGGCTGTTTACGACGGACGAGGCGCTGCTTTCCACCTGTGCAAGTTCAATTCGGATTGCTTTTTGTCTGAATTTTGTACTGGGAATGCAGATGATGAATCAGCACATGTTTATCGCCATGGGAAATGCAAAACTGTCCCTGATTTTCGGACTGATGAGAAAGATTTTTGTGTTGATTCCTCTGGTGCTGGTGTTCCCCTTCTTTATGGGAGCCATCGGCGTGTTTCTGGCAGAGCCGGTATCCAATATTATCACGGTGACTGTCACGTATATCTGCTTTAGCCGGTATCTGAAAAGTCTGGAACAGACAGCCTAGAGAAAAAGAAAAGATGCTGTTGCGCGGCGGGCAGGGGAAGATTTATCTTCCCCTGCTCGATTTCATGGAAAGAAGGCAGGATTCTTTTTTATTTGGGTTCCTGTACAATTTTATAGACGTGGCTTGAAAAGACGGGCGACGAGTAGTCCGCCGAGGAGTATCAGGGCCGAGAGTCCAGTCAGGAGAAGGGGCAGAAATTGTTTCTGTTCCGGTACGCGGTCTGTCCCTTCCCTCGAAATCTGGGGGAAATCTCCAGGAGGATTCATGGAATTTAGGCCGGAACTGTTTACAGGAGCCGTGTCAGAACCATTTATGAGATCGGCGTCAGAGCTGTCCATGGACACAGTATCAGAATCCCTCATGAGGCTAGAGCCAGAGTTACCCATGGACGTGGTGTCAGAATCGCTTCCGAGGCCAGAGTCAGAGCTACCTATAGGGGCTGTACCGGTTTCCTTTATGGAGGGCTTTATGTCAGAATGATTCATGGAGCCCATGTCGGAGACGGTTAAGTCCCCTGCGGTAATGAACGTTTCCTGGTTCTGGGTGTCCGAAGTTCGTCCGATGGATCCGTCAAGCTGGCCGCGGATACTTTCTGCACGGAGCAGGCAGAAGGTTTTTAAAGTATCTGCGCCTTTGAGAAAGGCTTCATAGGTACAGAACTTGGTGGGGTCGGTCTCTACATAGGGAGCGATCAGAGCAGTGGTGGAATCTATCATTTCCGCAAACCTGCCGCTTTCAAAATACCCGGAAAGCAATTCAGAAAAATACTGATGATAAAGGTCCGTATAAATTTCGTCAGAAAAAATCCAGGCAATCATGGGACGATCGTCGACGGCGCCGCCGGAAACGGGGGTGTCGATCGGGTAATTGATAAGGGCCTCGGCTCCGCCTGCGGACTCAAAACCGCCGAAGGCCAGGTTGTAGTCCCAGGGGAGCATGGAAAGCTGTCCGTCCTGCTCATAGAGATAGTAGTTGTGGATCATGGAACCGGTATAGCTGTCAAAGTTCAGGACAAAATTGTGAACCACAAAATAGCGGATGACAGAATCTACAGCCACCGTCTGTTCCAGATCTTCCCCATTGCCTAGTCGCCGGAGCGCTTCGACGAGTCTTTTCTTGTCCTTGTCTGAAACGTCTGTTTTGGCATTGTCGAAAATATTTGGATAACTGTCCGGATCAGAATCAATATACTGCAACAAAACGTCGCTATCTCCCGTCAGAACGTTTTCCCTTGCGAAATTGCCGGAAGGCGGCTCCCCGCGCGCTCCTTTCGTATCTTCAAAAGGTGATCCGGGGAGATCTGCTTTGGAGCTGTCGGAAGGAATGTCAGGACGTTCTTCCTGGGAATCATCAGAGAAAGGTCCGGGGTGTTCTTCCTGTAGAGCGTCGGAGGGAAATTCAGGAGATTCTCCCTGTGCGCTGCTGGAAGGAGACTCCAAGTTTTCAGGGCGCATGGGGTGATTCTGGAGGCTGGTACTGTCCGGTTTGTAGAGTTCTCCGTAATCGGATCCGTAATTGCGGCGGAGAAAGGCTTCTTCGATTCCCTCCACAGCCAGGTAAAGTCCCCAGGGATTTCCGTTTACGGAAATATTCACATAACTGCAAAGGGGCGCGGGAGCGCCAAGTTCCGCCATCATCTGATAGACGAGGTATTCTTTCATATAAGTATTGTCCTGGATGATGTTATTCAGGCAGAGCTTGTCAAGTCCGTAATAGGTTTTTGAACAGTCGTAATGGTCAAATTCGATTTTAAAGCTGTATCGATCGTTACCATAGGCCGCTACCTGTGTCAGAGAGGTGTTTCCCTTTGCTCGGATGGCCACGTTGCGGGAAACCTCGCCGTCGATGATCAGGGCGCAGGCCGAATAAGTTTCGTCTGTGCAGGTATCGATGAAACTGTCCCAGTCCTCCATAATGATATCAATGGTATGTACGGAGGAAGTGTCGAACAGACGATTTTCGTATTCTGCCTCGACAGGAGCCGTCTGTTCCTCCATGCCGCGGGTGGTCACAGATAGAAATGTGAGGAGGAGGCAGACGGAAAGAATAACAAAACAAAATTTTTCAAAATGCCGGTGTGTCGACATCACAGACCTCCTTATCCCATATAGTCGCCATTGTAGCTTAAAAGAATGGCGCTTGTGACTCCATCCATTTCAGACAGGGCGTTGATAAAATCCGTGTTGTCCTCCTTCAGGCGGACTTCCAGATTCAGATCAACCGATCCTTCGCTGGCGCTTTTGCTTTTCACGACAGAGCGAAGGACTCTGGATTCCAGAAATGATCTCGCCGACTGTTCTGCAAAAGAGTTTACGCAGGAGAGTACGACAATATAGGGGCAGCAGTGGGTTTTTCTGTTGACAAATACAAGCAGAATCAGACCGATCAGCACGCTGCCGATGATAGCCAGAGGAAGCATTCCGGCTGCCAGTACAATTCCGTCTGCAATGGCCCAGAACAAAAACGCAATGTCTAAGGGCTCTTTGATAGCGGTGCGGAACCGGACGATGGAGAGGGCGCCGACCATGCCTAAGGAGAGGACCACATTGGAGGTAACGGCGAGAATGACGATGGTGGTGATCATGGTGAGAGCGATGAGGGTCGTACCGAAACTGGAAGAGTACATGACCCCCTGGTATGTTTTCTGATAGACAAGAAAGATAAACATGCCGATCCCGAAAGAAAATAGCAGAGCCAGGGCCATATCGAGGAGGCTGACGCTTGTCACATTCTCCAGAAAGCTTGATTTAAAAATATCACTGAAAGTCATAAAGATATATCTCCTTTTCTATTGTTCAAAAAGTGTCTGAAAGACCGAATGTGGAATGGAAAACTCAGCCATAGATCCTGCAGGCGGCGTATTTGGAAAATGAGCCTGCCTGTCGTCCGGGAAGCTGGATGATATCCCGGATAATGTCCGGAAGAAACTCCTTCCATTTGACTTCCAGGATAGCGGGAGCGCTTGGGACAGGTACGGTAAGCGTCCGGGGATTAAAAAAGTCCGTGCAGGAAAGCCCTGTCCGGATCTGGTAGTCCAGAGTGATGCGCACAGAGCCGGGCGAAAAAGAAAATGCTTCTCTGGTATAGTCTACGATGGTCTTTGGACGAAGTCCCCGGTTTCTCAGTTTGTGATAGAAGTCTGCGAAAAGCGGGAGGTCTTGCTTCGCCAGCCAGGACCAGTCTCCCTCCAGGATGGCGAGCACCTGCTCCTCTGCAATGGGAACACTGTCCTTTAGACACAGTCCGTTGACCTTGCTTTTCTTCTCAAGACGGATAAAAGAGGTGTCTTTGCTGTAATAGCGGATTCGGAATTTTTCACGGGGATTTACTCCGTCGATTTTTTCCCGAAGCGCATGATCGCCGGCAGTATCAAAATAAAGACTTCGTATTTCATAGATACCGCGGGGCGCGTGGGAATCCCGTCTGGCTACGACGGAGAGTCGTTTTTCCAGAACCCGCACATCAAAACTGGTGATTTCATGTTTCCATTCATGCCGATATTCCATAAGTTCCTTCCTTTCTTTTTCATTGATTCTTTCTGAACTGCAATCCGGAGCTTATTATATAGAAGGAAGATTGAACTTTTATTGAAATTCCGGTTTTTGGATTATTTTAGTAGAGGAAGCTGCACGGTGAAGGCTACCTTGCCCCCGGTACACTGTACGCCGATGGTTCCCTTGTGAACCTTTACGATGGCCTTTGCGATGGCCAGACCAAGACCGTAATGCCCGGTTTCTTCTGTTCTGGCCGGATCTGCCCGGTAAAATCGGTCAAAAATCTGCTCTTGCTGGGAAAGGGGGATCTCAGATCCGTCGTTGACGAGAGACAAGACGGCAAGGCCGCGTTCACTTTTTAAAATCAGGCGGACGTCTTTTCCCGGAGTGCAGTGACGGATGGCATTGTCTAAAAGGATTGCCGTGAGCTGTTTCAACTGAGAGCTGTTTCCGTATACCAGGAGAGGCCCTGGGAATGCACAGGTGAGTGAAAGACCCTTCTCAAAGGCGACGCTCTCAAAGGGGAGCGTTTCTCCTTCGACAAGGTAGCTAAAATCCAGAGGTTCCATGGGAGAAACCATCTGTTCCGTGCGGGCCAGATCTAAAAGCTGCCGGATCAGGGTTCCCATGCGTTCATTTTCATACCGGATATTGGAGAGCCAGGGATTTTTACCGATTTCCCGGGAAAGCAGTTCTACATTGGCGCTTACCACGGCGACGGGAGTTTTCAGCTCATGTCCGGCGTCGGAGATAAACTGTTTTTGTTTCTGATAGCTTTCTTCAAGGGGCTCCACGATTTTTCTGGCGAGATACACAGCCAGAAAAAACAGAGCCAGGATGGCAAAGCCGCCGAAAATCAGAGTATAACGAAACAGCGTGGTCATGCTTTCCTGCATAATGGTGTTGTCCATGAAAGCGACGAGCGTATATTGGCCTTTGTCAGCCATACGGTAAATCAGATTGTGCCAGGTTCCGGTGGTTTTCCCGTTTTCCAGGATTTTACGGGCCGATTCTTCCAGGAATGCATTGTCATAGACCGCAGTTTTAGGATTGGAAATGGAGAGGATTTCCCCCGTCTTTGCGATGGCGACGGAGTAAAAAGTAGAGAGCTGAAAGGCCGGAGTGTTTTCAAAACGGGGAGCGCCGGAATCAGGCTTGGGCCCCTCGCCGGGATTGATATGGGAGGAAGGAGGCTGACCAGGCATGTAAAGCTCCACATGTCTTGCCAGCATTTCCCGGTTTCGGCGGGAAACTTCAAAGTAACTGGATCCATAAATGACGCAGAGCGTACCAATCCAGAGAACAGTCAGGATGGTCATGATGGACGCGACGATTTTTCGGCGGGATTTTTTAAACATCTGAATACCTCAGCTCATATCCGATACCCCGGAGGGCCTTGATGGTGGTCTTTGCCCCGATGAAGGCTAATTTTCTTCGGGTAAAAGACAGATATACTTCGACATTGTTGTATTCGGCGTCACTGTCAAAGCCCCAGATTTTCACGGCAAGCTGCTCTCTGGTCAGAATCCGCCCCTGATTGGCAATCAGATATTCCAGAATGCGGTATTCCTTCTCACTGAGTCGGACGCTCTGACCGGTGGCGGTGCAGATCAGGGAGGAGACGCCCGTTTCAAGGGCAATATCTCCAAAAGACAGAGTTCCGTCGTCAGAATGGATGTTCCTGCGGATCAGAGCCCGAAGTCTTGCAAGCAGCTCCTCTGTCAAAAAAGGCTTTGTCAGATAGTCGTCCGCGCCGCTGTCCAGACCGGTCACCGTATCTTCCAGTCCGCTTTTGGCAGTCAGCATCAGGACCGGAGTGCGAATGTTCTGCTTTCGCAGACTTTTTACAAGTTCAAAACCGTCGATTCCCGGAAGCATAACGTCGAGAATTACAATGTCGTAAAGGTTTCCCGTCGCCGCTTCCAGGCCGGAAAGGCCGTCCCTACAGACATCCACCTCATAGTTTTCCAGCCGTAAAAGTTCCGCAAGGGCCTGGGCCATCCGCTTTTCATCTTCCACCAGTAAAAGTTTCATACAAATCCCTCCATAAGACTCATTATAACACAGAAGATTGAAAGAAGATTGAAAAAGAGGTGGTAAAAAGGCTTTTTTGTGATTTTGGCCGGCAAAAGTTAAGAAAACTTTAAGAATAGTCGTGTTTTTTTCTATTGTCCTTTGCGGAAGGATAATGTATGATATAAAACGATAAGTACCATAGGCGCAGAGAAAGGCTGTTATAAGGTGAGTTTTCTTGATTAAGGATAATCAGAAGCGTCTGAACCGGATTCATGTGGTGATAGATGCCGTTATTATAATCATAGCATATCTTGTGGCGTATGGGATCATATTCGGATTTACGGAGAACAATGCAGGACTTCCCAGAGGCATTTATTTTAGCGCGTTGCTTTATATTGTGCCAGGCGGGCTGATTCTGTATTGGTTTTTCCATCTGTACGAGCCCATGCGGGTGATGGGGCGGCGGCTGGAGCTGTTTAACGTGATGCGGGCCAATGTGGTTGGCGCCATGCTCATTACGCTGGTCCTGTATCTGGGAAAGGATCGTCTGATTCATTTCTCCCGCCAGATGATCTTCCTGTTTATATGCTTTAATTTTGTATTGGAATCGGGGTTTCGTCTGACTTTGCGCAGCGTGCTTCGCTCTTTTCGGAGAAAGGGATATAATCAGAAGCATGTGCTGTTAATCGGCTACAGCCGGGCGGCGCAAAGCTATATCGACCGGGTGATTGCCAATCCGGACTGGGGATATCTGATCCGGGGGATCCTGGACGATCATGTGGCCAGAGGGACGGAATACAGAGGGGTCCGGGTGATGGGACCTATCGACAACCTGGAAGAGATTCTTCCCATGAACCGATTGGACGAAATTGCCATAACTTTGAGCATCAATGAATATGATAAACTGGAACGGATCGTCAACTCTTGTGAAAAATCCGGAGTACATACAAAGTTCATTCCGGATTATAATAAGGTTATACCGACTAAACCATATACGGAAGATCTGCTGGGGCTTCCGGTGATCAATATCCGAAATGTTCCGCTCACGGATTCCTTTAACGCGACGGTAAAGCGGGTGATTGACATTCTCGGCGGGTTGTTTGCTGTCACGCTTTTTTCACCCATTATGCTGATTGTGGCGGTGGCTGTCAAGGCTTCTTCCCGCGGTCCGGTGATTTTCAGCCAGGAGCGGGTAGGACTTCATAATCGTCCGTTTAAGATGTACAAGTTTCGTTCCATGGAGGTTCAAAGGCCGTCGGAAGAGAAGGCTGCCTGGACGACAAAAAACGATCCCAGAGTAACGGCGGTGGGAAAATTTATCAGAAAGACGAGCATTGACGAGCTTCCACAGCTTTTTAATATTATCAAAGGAGATATGAGCCTGGTGGGACCCAGGCCGGAGCGTCCTCATTTTGTGGAGAAGTTCCGGGAGGAGGTTCCGCGGTATATGGTCAAGCATCAGGTACGGCCGGGACTTACCGGATGGGCGCAGGTCAACGGCTACCGGGGGGACACATCCATTACAAAACGCATTGAATATGATTTATATTATATAGAAAACTGGAGTCTGGGTTTGGATTTCAAAATTATTTTTCTGACGTTTTTTAAAGGCTTTGTCAATAAGAACGCCTATTAAAAATGTCAGGCGAGAGAAAGGAACATGCGATGAAATACAGAGACGATGAGTATGAATACGAGAGTCGCAGGCGTGAGATGGAACAGCGCAGACGGGTACGCCCAGATGCAGAGATGACTTCCCAGCGGAGAAGAAATCAGGCTGGGGGCGGACGGCCGGCGGCATATTCTGGTACGAGAAGCGCGTCTTATGGGACCAGGGGCGTAGCGAACGCTGACGGGGCCAGGAGACCTGTGGGGGAGAGAAGGACATCGTCCGGAAGAAGTACGACAGGGGCCAGGAATGTAGCGGGAGGCAGGAGCGCGTCAGGAGTCAGAGCGGCGACGGGAAGTCGATCCGGGGCGGGGACTGCGACGGGGAGACGTATCGGGGCAGATCCTTACGATAGAAGCTATTCGTCCGGGAACTACGAGGGGAACGGCCGCACAGCGCGTCAGGCGACTTCAGAAGCCAGAAGAGGGAAACGGCCACTATCCCAGAAGGCAAAGAAGAAGAGGCGCATCAGGAGGATTCTCTTTGCAGTAGAGGGGGTTTTGCTCCTGGTAGTCTTAGGATGTCTGTTTGTGATTTCCAAATGGGATAAAATCCAGAAGGCCAGCTTTGGAAAAAAGGATGTCCATGTCAATGAGCTTTCGGAAAATACCATCCAAAGCATGGAAGGATATCGGACGATCGCCATATTCGGCGCGGATGAAGAGGGCAGTCACAGCGATGTGATCATGATTGCCAATATTGATAACAAGACCAAGGAGGTCACGCTGACTTCCATTCTCCGGGATACCTTCTGGAATGTTCCGGATTTGACCAAGGGCAACGAAGATAAATATGCCAAGGCCAACAATGCCTACCATACAGGCGGCGATTTGGGCGCTTTGAATGCCCTTAATAAAAACCTGGATTTGAATATCACGGAATATGTGACGGTCAACTGGTATGCCGTATCTCAGGTAGTGGACCTTCTTGGAGGGATGGAGATTGATGTGCCGGAGAGCATGATGGGAGAAATCAACGGTTATATCACCAATACGCAGCAGGAGGCGAGCAGTTGGGCGGAAGGCGGGGCCAAGAAGGGGGAAAAAGGCACCAAGCCCATTGACGGACCGGGACTTCAGACGCTGGACGGTCTGCAGACCGTGGCTTACTGTAGAATCCGGCATAACAACGGCGGTGACGACGGTCGTACTCGAAGGCAGCGGGAAGTAGTTACACAGATTTTGGAGAAAGCGAAAAGTGCCGGTCCGGGAAAGCTTCTCCAGATTTGTGAAGTCGTATTTCCGGAGGTTCGGACCAACCTGACTTTGGCGGATGTGATATCGCTGGCGCCTGACGTCGGAGATTTCAAGATGGTCAACACGATTGCGTTCCCGTATCATCAACTAGATGCTCTGGTGGGAGCAGCGTCTGTGAAAGTGCCTCTGGGGCTGGCAGACGATGTGGCGCAGCTCCATATGGATCTCTTTGGAGACGACAAGTATGAACCTTCGCCGACAGTTCAGCAGATCAGTAAGAAGATTGAGGAACTGACGGATCTGAGCGCAGCAGACAGGACAGATTAAAGAGAAGGCTAAGAGTAGTTTTTCGATAGGATAAACAAAAAGTAACCGCCCCCTCCGCATTTACAGACGGCAGAAGCTTGTCGAACAGTAAATGCGGAGGGGGCGGTTATTTCTATGATACAGAAAAATTCGTTCTGAAGGGAATCACCGTTTACAGCGGCTTTCCAGTCAACATTTCGTAGGCCTGTAGATATTTTCCAATGGTTTTCTCCACAATCTCTTCCGGAAGAGTCCAGTCATTGCCAGGATTGGCCTTCAGCCAGTCACGGGCGAACTGCTTGTCAAAAGAGGGCTGGCCGTGGCCGGGTTCATAGCCGTCGGCGGGCCAGAAGCGGGAACTGTCCGGGGTCAGCATTTCATCGGCCAGAACAATAGTTCCATCTTCGGCAAGACCGAACTCGAATTTAGTATCGGCGATGATGATACCGCGGGTCAGAGCGTAATCGGCGCATTTTTTGTAAAGGGCCAGAGTACAGTCGCGAAGCTTTGCGGCGTAGGTCTCGCCTTTGCCAGGAAAGTGTTTTTCCAGATGAACGACGCTCTGTTCATAAGAAATATTTTCGTCGTGGTCGCCGATTTCTGCTTTCGTGGAAGGCGTGTAGATGGGCTCCGGAAGCTTGTCAGATTCTTTTAGGCCTTCCGGCAGACGGATGCCGCAGACAGTACCGTCTTTCTGATAGCTGGCCCAGCCGCTTCCGGTGATGTAACCGCGAACAATGCATTCCAGGGGGAGCATGTGGAGCTTCCGGCAGAGCATACTGTTTCCGTCGAAAGCAGGCTGTCTGAAAAATTCAGGCATGTCTTTCACATCGGTGGAAATCATATGGTTGGGAAGGATATCCTTCGTCATATCAAACCAGAACTTGGACATTTGGGTCAGAACGGCGCCCTTTTTTGTAACCGTGTTTTTTAAAATCACGTCAAAACAACTGATCCGGTCCGTGGCGACCATAATCAGGCTGTCGCCGTTATCGTAGATTTCACGTACTTTTCCTTCTTTGACAGGTTTCATGTTTTATACCTCGCTGTATATGAAATTGATGATGATATATAGATACCAGATTTTGAAGCAAAGAGCAAGAATATTCTGCGAAAGAGCCATTTTTACTTCCGTTCTTTGATCCGGAAATAGACAAGCTGCACATTGCTGTTGGAACTCGCCTGGTTTCGCTTCACATCGAAGAGCCCCAGAGAGTTGATAAAGGGGGTGAATTTAGAGAAACCGAAATTGCGAACGTCAAAATCCGGAAATCGTTTGGCGAGCTGGTTTCCAAGTTCTGCGGAAAAGATCCAGCCGTCGTCGTCGGAGCACTCCTCCACAAGCGTTAAAATGGCTTTTTTGATCATTTTGAGATTCGTCTGAGGCTCCGGCTCTTTGGACTTTTGTCTGGTCCGCTTTGTGGGAGACGCCTTTTCCTTTTTGGAGGATGCAGGCGCTTTTTCAGAATCAGGCGAGGGTTCGATTTCTTTTTCGGAATCTGCTCCGTTGGAGAGGAGGATGTCCAGGTACTTGAACTGGTTGCAGGCAGAGATAAAGGGCTTGGGAGTCTTGCTCTCTCCCATGCCGATGACCTGCATACCAGATTCCCGGAGCCTGGCGGCCAGCCGGGTGAAATCGCTGTCCGAAGAAGCCAGACAGAAACCGTCTACCGTTCCGGAATAGAGGATATCCATGGCGTCGATGATCATCGCCGAATCCGTGGAACTTTTTCCGGTGGTATAGCCGTATTGCTGGATGGGAATAATGGAATTGTCCAGAAGGACGCGTTTCCAGGAGGTGAGCTGGGGATTGGTCCAGTCGCCGTAAATGCGTTTATAGGTGGCGATGCCGTTTTTGGCAGCCTCGTCCAGAATAATCTTGATGTATTTTTCTGAAATGTTATCTGCGTCAATGAGTATGGCATATTTCAGTTCTTTGTTCAAACATGAGCCTCCGTTCTTTCTGTTTAACAGGATTCTTGATTCTTACGCTCACCACTGATACAAATGGTAAAAGCCGTCCGAGGACAAAAGAAGAATCACAAACATCATCAGACCAAGCACCAGGGCCAGGATGCCAAGGATAAGACCGGCGATAGCGAGACCGCGGTTGATGGATTTCATACCGAGGACTGCAAAAATCACGGCCAGAATGCCGAGGGGAATGGTGATGATGGGAAGACAGCAGCTACATACGGCCAGGATACCAAGAACCAGAGAGGCAATGGAAAAACCTGTCTGCCCGGGACTGCTTTCCGGATACTGGCTATAACCACCCTGTCCATGAGGGGCCTGCCGGTAATCATCCCTCCAGGAATCGCTTTGTTCTGATTCTCTGCTCTCATAGGTGCCGGAAAAGGGGCGATAATTCAGATAAGGCCGACGGCCATTTTCCGGTTCACAGCCCTGCCTGTCGGAGTCAGCCGTTTCAGATTCTTCAGTCTGCACTCCAGAAGGGAAAACAGTCTGGCACTCGTCACAGACGGAAGCGTCGTCAGGAAGCTCTTTGCCACAGGTTGTACAATACATAAAAACCGCCTTTCTAAAAAGGGTAAAACGGAATCCTATCCGGCAGGTGTTACTGCCTTTTACCATTATAAGCCAGAGCAGAATAAAACTCAATGAAAATGTTTGCAGGATATGTTATACTGAAAAAAAACTAGGAGGTTTCGACGATCATGAAAGAAACAATACAGGATTTAAAAACCAGAAGGAGTATGAGAACATATAAGCCGGAACAGATCACCAAAAATGAACTGGTTCAGGTGCTGGAAGCAGGCATGAACGCGCCCAGCGGCATGAATCGACAGGCGGCGGTTATGGTGGTGATACAGGAGCCGGAGATGGTAAAAAAGCTGTCTGCTATGAACGCTGCTGTCGCAGGAGAGGATTCCGATCCTTTTTATGGAGCGCCTACGGTGATTGTGGTGCTGGCGGACAGGACCATTCCGACTTATCAGTATGACGGAAGCCTGGTTATGGGGAATCTGTTAAACGCAGCCTATGCGCTGGGGCTTGGAGCTTGCTGGATTCACCGGGCGAAGGAAATGTTTTCTTCTGAGGAGGGAAAAAAGCTTCTGAAAAAATGGGGCTTGGACGAGCGGTACGAAGGGATTGGAAACTGCATTATCGGTTATGGAGAAGGGGGCTATCCGGAAGCAGGGGCCAGAAAGGAAAACTATGTCGTCTGGGACTGACTCCGGGAATGAGAAGATGACGCCGGTACATCATGAAATTCCTCCTGTCTATGACAGCGATTCAAAAATCCTGATTCTGGGGAGTTTTCCATCCGTAAAGTCCAGGGAAGGCCGGTTTTTTTATCATCATCCCCAGAATCGGTTCTGGAAGGTGCTGACAGCGGTGTGCGCCGCCGACGGAGAAGCCTCTGCGCTGGAGGAAATGGCAGGCAGGGCAGGGAGCCCTTTGGCGCCGGGGACAATTGAAGAAAAGAAAGCATTTCTTCTGAAACAAAGAATCGCCGTGTGGGACGTGATTGCGAGCTGTGAAATCAGAGGATCCAGCGACAGCAGTATCCGAAACGCCAGGCCGAACGATCTTTCTGTGATTTTTGATACTGCAGATATTCAGCGTATTTTCTGCAACGGAGGAACTGCATACAGATTGTACGAGAAATATCTGAGGGAGGAAACGGGCAGGGAGGCTGTGAAACTTCCCTCTACCAGCCCGGCCAACGCCGCCTGTTCTCTGGAGCGGCTGGTGGAGCTGTGGCGGGAGGCAGGAGTATCCTGGAAAACATAGAAAAAACGGGCTTTTGGACCTCTTTTCTGTTTAAAAAACACTGGTAATTCGCAGACAGTTATGCTATAATTGTAATTTGCCGGATTATAGTTACAAAATAGAACGGAAAGTAACTGTCGACTGGCGGCAGCGTTTATATCAATATATAGGAGGAATACACAGACAATGGGTGTACAGGTAGAGAACTTGGAAAAGAACATGGCAAAGCTGACAATCGAAGTACCGGTCGAAGAGGTCACAAAGGCGATTCAGGGAGCATATCAGAAGAATAAAGGCAGATTCAACGTTCCGGGCTTTCGTCGGGGGAAGGTGCCTCAGAAGATGATTGAGAAAATGTACGGCGTGGGCGTTTTTTATGAGGATGCCGTCAATGCGCTGATTCCGGAGGCATATGAGAAGGCGGTTACAGAAAGCGGGCTTGAGATTGTATCTCGTCCCGAAGTGGATGTGACACAGATGGAGGCCGGGAAGCCGATGATCTTCACTGCAGAGGTGGCGGTGAAGCCGGAGGTGACTCTGGGGGAATATAAAGGGCTTGAAGTGGCGAAGCAGGAGACCTTTGTCACGGATGACGATGTGATGGAAGAGATTAAGAAAGAGCAGGAGAAGAACGCCACAGTCGTGACAGTGGAGGGACGGCCTGTTCAGAAAGACGATACGGCTGTGATCGATTTTGAAGGCTTCTGCGACGGCGAGGCGTTCGAGGGAGGAAAGGGAACGGATTTCCCTCTGGTGATCGGATCCGGACAGTTCATTCCCGGGTTTGAGGATCAGCTCATCGGCAAAAACGTGGGAGAAGAAGTAGAAGTAAACGTGACGTTCCCTACTCCTTACCAGGCCAAAGAGCTGGAAGGGAAAGACGCCATGTTTAAGGTGACTGTCAAAGAGATCAAGGCCAAAGAACTGCCGGAGATTGACGACGAGTTCGCCAGCGAAGTATCTGAGTTTGAAACGCTGGATGAGTATAAGAAAGAGATCGCCGACCGGTTAAAGGAGCGGAAGGAAGCGGACGCGAAGCGGGCCAAAGAGGACGAGGCTGTGAATAAGGCTGTAGAAAACGCCTCCATGGAGCTTCCGGAAGCGATGATCAAGACGCAGGCGGCCAATATGGTCAATGAGTTTGCCCAGAAGATGCAGGGCCAGGGTCTTACCATGGAGCAGTACATGCAGTATACGGGAACGACCAGGGCGCAGATGGAAGAACAGATGGAGGAGCAGGCGAAGAAACGGATTGAAGTCCGCCTGACTTTGGAGGCCATCGTGAAGGCTGAGGACATCCAGGTGTCTGAAGAAGAACTTGACAAAGAGCTGGAAGAGATGGCGAAGGCTTACAAGATGGAAGCCGATCAGCTTAAGACGTTCATGGGAGAAGCGGAGACGAAGCAGATGAAGATGGATCTGGCTGTTCAAAAGGCAGTCGATCTGGTAGTAGCGGAGGCAAAGGAAGTCTGATAAGAGGAGGCATTTGCATGAGTTTAGTTCCTTATGTACTTGAATCAACAAGCAGAGGGGAGCGTTCTTACGATATTTATTCCAGACTTTTGAAGGACAGGATTATCTTCCTGGGTGAAGAAGTCAATGAGGTAACGGCCAGCCTCGTGGTGGCGCAGTTACTCTTTCTGGAATCGGAAGATCCCGGAAAGGATATTCAGCTTTATATCAACAGTCCCGGCGGAGTGGTGACGGCGGGGATGGCGATTTACGATACGATGCATTATATCAAGTGCGACGTATCCACCATCTGTATCGGTATGGCGGCCAGTATGGGAGCGTTTCTTCTGGCCGGGGGAGCGAAAGGCAAGCGTATGGCGCTTCCGAATGCGGAAATCATGATTCATCAGCCTTCCGGCGGGGCCAAGGGACAGGCGACGGATATCAAGATTGTCGCTGACAAGATTATTGCGACCAGAAAGAAATTGAACAAGTTGCTGTCAGAGAACACGGGACAGCCGTTAGATGTGATTGAAGTGGATACGGAGCGCGATCATTATATGAGTGCTGCGGAGGCCATGGAGTATGGTATTATTGACCAGGTAATTGAAAGTCGTCAGAGGTAGGACGGATGGCAGGAAAATTTGACGTTCGCTGTTCTTTTTGCGGAAAGAGCCAGGAACAGGTAAGAAAGCTGATTGCGGGCGGGAAAGACATCTATATCTGCGACGAGTGCGTGGAACTTTGTGCAGAGTTGATTGCGGAAGACACGCCGGCGGGGGAGACAGAACGGATCGAGGGGATCAATCTGTTAAAGCCCAGGGAAATCAAGGCGTATCTGGACGAATATGTCATCGGCCAGGATCGGGCCAAGAAGGTGCTTTCCGTGGCTGTGTACAACCATTACAAACGGATAACAGCTCCTGCTGATTCCGACGTGGAAGTGCAAAAGAGCAACATTCTCCTTCTTGGGCCTACCGGATCCGGAAAGACATTTCTGGCTCAGACTCTGGCCCGGATTCTGAATGTGCCCTTTGCGATTGCCGACGCGACGGCTCTTACGGAAGCGGGATACGTAGGCGAGGATGTGGAGAACATTTTGCTTAAGATTATCCAGGCGGCAGATTATGACATCAGCCGGGCGGAGTACGGAATCATTTATATCGATGAGATTGATAAAATCACAAAGAAATCGGAGAATGTATCGATTACCCGGGACGTATCCGGCGAGGGTGTGCAGCAGGCGCTTCTTAAGATTCTGGAAGGAACGGTGGCCAGTGTTCCGCCTCAGGGCGGCAGGAAACATCCTCATCAGGAGATGTACCAGATTGATACTACCAACATTCTGTTCATCTGCGGAGGGGCTTTTGACGGGCTGGAGCAGATCATCGAGAGCAGGCTGGGGGCCGGTTCCATCGGCTTTGAGAACAATCTAAAGGATGAGAGCAAGCGGGAAGTCAGCGAACTTTTGGCTCAGGTGCTGCCTCAGGATTTGATTAAATTCGGCCTGATTCCGGAATTTATCGGCCGCGTGCCCATGGTGGAATCCCTGGAGCTTCTGGATAAAGACGCTCTGATCCGGATTCTGACAGAACCGAAGAATGCGATTGTGAAGCAGTATAAACGGCTTTTTGATCTGGATGGAGTGGAACTGGAGTTTTCCGAAGATGCGCTGGGGGTCATTGCAGAAAGGGCCGTGGAGCGAAAGATTGGCGCCAGGGGCCTTCGGGCGATTCTGGAGAAGGTCATGACAGATATTATGTACGAGATTCCCTCTGATGAGAGTATCGGGCGTTGCCTGATTACAAAAGATGTGGTGGAGGGACTGGATTTACCGAAGCTTACTTATCGAAGCACGGAAGTAAAGAAACGAAAGGGCGAAACAGCCTGAATGTCCGGGGGGCCGCAGTTTTGCGGCGCCCCCTATTATGCGGAAGGGGTATGTGAGAAATATCCGCAGTCTTGCGGCATGTGCCCCGGACAAATGGGCGGGGGAAGATTTCCCTGCCTGTTTGACTGCATGAAGAAGGAGGAGACAACATGACGATACCTGCAATCGCATTGCGAGGTCTGTGTGTGCTGCCCAAAATGGTGGTGCATTTTGATGTCAGCAGGAAGAAGTCAATTATGGCATTGGAAAAAGCCATGGTAAAGGATCAGAAAATCTTTCTCGTGGCCCAGAAATCCGTACAGGATGAGGAACCGGGGAAGGAAGAGCTTTATTCCATGGGAACCATAGGGAGCATTAAGCAGATTTTGAGACTGCCCGGGGGCTTGGTGAGAGTTCTTGCGGAAGGGCTTTTGCGCGCCAGGCTTTGTGAGCTGGAGGATACGGAGGGATATCTTCAGGCAGAAATTGAACCCTGTCCCACCAAACCGTTTCCGGAGGCGGACATTGCCACCAGAGAAGCCATGTGCCGGATTTTAAAGGAACATGTGGAGGAGTATGGTCAGGTGAATCCCTCTCTCAGCGAGGACACGGTCGCCGGGCTTCTGGAAATCCAGGATCTGGAGGAGCTGCTGGATGAGATTCCCATTAATATTCCTTTCAGTCTGGAAAACAGACAGCAGCTGGTGGAGAGTATCTCTTTGCCGGAGCGGTATGTGTTGGTGGAGAGAATCCTGGGGACGGAAGTGGAAATCGGCCGTCTGAAGAGAAACTTTCAGGAGAAAGTCCGGGAGCGGGTGGATCAGAACCAGAGAGAATATATTCTGAGAGAGCAGATGAAACTGCTCCGGGAAGAGCTGGGAGAGGATACGATCCAGTCTGACGCGGCCAGGTTTGAGAAGCAGCTTGAAAAGTTAAAGGCGGGAAAGCATGTAAAAGAGGCTGTCAAAAAAGAGATCAGCCGTTATCGGACCATGCCCATGGGAAGCCAGGAAGCCTATGTAAGCCGCAACTATATCGAGCAGCTTCTGGAGCTTCCCTGGAATAAGATGTCCAGAGACAATAAGGATCTGGGCCGGGCGGAGGAGATCCTGGAGGAGGATCATTACGGGCTGGAGAAGGTGAAAGAGCGGATTCTGGAGTTTCTGGCAGTCCGTTCCCTGACAGGAAAAGGAGAGAGTCCCATTGTCTGTCTGGTGGGTCCTCCGGGCACGGGGAAAACTTCCATTGCTCAGTCCATAGCCCGGGCGCTGGGGAAAAAGTATGTGCGTATTTGTCTGGGCGGCGTTCGGGATGAGGCGGAGATTCGGGGCCACAGAAAGACTTATGTGGGAGCTATGCCGGGAAGAATTGCAGTAGCTTTAAAGCAGGCGGGAACCTCCAATCCTCTGATGCTTTTTGACGAAGTGGATAAGCTGGGCAGTGATTACAAGGGAGATCCTTCCTCGGCGCTATTAGAAATCCTGGACAGCGCTCAGAACGACAAGTTTCGGGATCATTTTATTGAGATTCCGCTGGATCTTTCCAACGTACTGTTTGTGGCGACAGCGAATACGACAGATACTATTCCAAGACCCCTTTTGGACCGGATGGAGATCATCGAGGTCAGCAGCTATACGGAAAATGAAAAATACCATATTGCCGAAAAGTATCTGGTGCCGAAGCAGAGAGAAAAGAACGGGCTTTTAGAGGAACAGTTCTCTGTTTCCGAGAAGGCGCTTCGAAGAATCATTCACAGCTATACGAAAGAAGCAGGAGTCCGGAGTCTGGAGCGGAAAATCGGAAGCCTTTGCAGAAAGGCGGCCAAGGAACTTTTGGACGGCAAGGAAAAACATATCCAGGTCACAGAAGAGAACCTGGAAAAATATCTGGGCAAGGAGCCGGTGCGAAGCGACAAGTCCGTGGGAGAAGATGCGGTGGGAATTGTCCGCGGTCTGGCCTGGACCAGTGTAGGCGGCGATACACTGGAGATAGAGGTCAACCTGTTGCCCGGCCATGGAAAGCTGCAGCTTACGGGGCAGATGGGAGACGTGATGAAAGAATCGGCCAAGGCGGCCCTGTCCTATGTCCGTTCCGTCAGTCCGGCCTATGAGGTAGACAGTGAAATTTACGAGAAAAACGATATCCATATCCATATTCCGGAGGGAGCAGTGCCAAAGGATGGACCTTCGGCAGGGATTACCATGGCGACGGCCATGATGTCCGCCGTGACCAACAAGAAGGTTCGAGCGGATCTGGCCATGACCGGAGAGGTGACTCTGCGCGGGCGGGTGCTTCCCATCGGCGGTCTGAAGGAAAAGCTTCTGGCGGCCAAAATGGCGGATATCCACACAGTTCTGGTACCGGGGACCAACGAACCCAACGTACAGGAGTTGTCCCAGGAGATTGTGGAGGGTATGAATATCAAATATGTGGGAACTATGGACGAGGTGCTTAAGGAGGCTTTCCTTTGATTATAAAGACAGTGAACCTGGAGACAGTCTGCGGCGTGACCAGCAGGCTGCCGGAGAATGAAAAACCGGAGATTGCCTTTGCGGGGAAATCCAATGTGGGGAAGTCCTCTCTGATTAACGCGCTCATGAACCGGAAATCCTATGCGCGCACCTCGGCCCAACCGGGGAAAACCCAGACCATCAATTTTTATAATATCAACGATGCGCTTTATTATGTGGATCTTCCCGGCTACGGATATGCAAAGATTTCCCAGAAGGAAAAAGAGAAATGGGGAAGAATGGTGGAAAATTACCTGAAGAGCTCCACACAGTTAAGGTGCGTGTTTCTTCTGGTGGATATTCGCCACGAACCCTCTGCCAATGACAGACAGATGTATGAATGGATCACAGAGAACGGGTATCAGCCGGTGATCATTGCCACCAAGCTGGATAAAATTAAAAGAAGTCAGATCGAGAAACAACTCAAACTGGTCCGGGAGGGCCTGGGTATCAGCCGGGAAGCTACGGTGGTTCCGTTTTCCGCTGAAACCAAACAGGGCCGCGAGGAGATTTGGAGCCTCATCGAGGAGCTTACTGCCGACTGACAAAGACACACGCTTCAGTCTGCACAATTTGAGGACTTTTCCGCGTTGCCCTCTATCCGCGTATAATCCGGTGTGCCTCTGTCGCCCGCTCCAGGAACCGACGCGCTTGTGTCAGAGAGGGCTATTTGGCAACGAATACGATTCCAAATGCTTCCGGTCCGATATGAGCGCCGATGGTAGGCCCGATCTGGAGCATTTCATCTATTTGATATCCGGAAGCAGTAAGCTTTTCGCAAAGTTTCGTACAGTTTTCCGTACCGTAGCTGTAGATGGGGTACAGAGGAAAATCCTCGTCCCGGCCAAGGGAGGCAAGCTGTTTTAGAATCTGGAGAATGGTTTTGTTTCGACCGACGCATTTCCCGATGACAGACACCTGGCCTTCAGGAGAAATGGTGATGATGGGTTTAATTCCGGCCAGGTTGCCGATGGCGGCGGCGGCTTTCGACAGCCGCCCTCCCCGTTGTAAAAAATCCAGCGTGTCGGGAGCGGCCAGTACTTTGACACGGGAACGCAGAATTTCTAAAAGCGCGGCGATCTCTCCAGCGCCGATATTCTGAGAGGCCAGTTGCAGAGCATAGTCGGCCATCAGTTTGATGGTATAGGTGGCGGAGAGAGAATCAATGATATAAATCTTGTCGTAGGCGGCTATGGCTTTGGCCAGAAAGGCGCTCTGACAGGTACCGCTCAAAGAGGAGGAGAGCAGAATACAGATCAGCTCATCTCCTTTTTTCTTTGCGTCCAGAAATACTTCCAGGAATGCCTGAGGAGAAGGCTGGGAAGTTTTGGGGAAATTCCCTGTTTTTTCAAGAATTTGATAAAACTCATCTCGATCCAGGTTTTGCCCGTCTACATAATCCGTATCCCCAATGGTTATGGTAATGGGGATCAGTTCCAGTCCCTTTTCACGGATTTCTTCTATTTTATAGTCGGAAGAGGAGTCTACAAGGATTCGTATCATGATACTGACACTCCAGTCAAAAAGTAAATGTAGGATACACCGGAAATCCCATGGTCAATCTGTTAGCGTCGATGGACAGGGAGATACGTTTCAAACCGCACAAAATATCCGGTTGTGTGTGCATTACCCATCGATAGCAAATAGTTTGAAATACAAAATAAGGCGCATATGTTGTAGCATATTACATTCTAAGCCCTCTGTCAATGGGGAAATATGGCCTTTTTGACGGTTTTTCTTCCAAAGGCTTGAAAAAATTTCCATAAGGCAGTATGATTATTAACGGCACCGTGCCCGGATAGAACTGCAAACTGAGAGGGCAAAAAGAAAACGAGGAGAATTGTGATGGCAAGGAAAAAGAATTTGGCGGCCGGAAAGGTCGCGACGCCTGTGACAGCGAACAAAGCGGCAGAGAAGGGAGAAGCTGCAAAGGGAGCTGTAAAAGCAGAACCGGCTGAAAAATCGGTGGAGAAAGCGGCAGAGGAGACGAAGGCAGAAGCGGCGCCGGCAGCGTTTATGGAAGTTGCCAGAGAAAAAGTGGCGGCTGTGAAAGCTATTGCAGAAAAAGCAGTGGAGAAGAAATCTGTTGGGGAGAAAAAAGTGACAGAGAAATCTGCTGAAGAGAAAGAGACATCAGAGAAGTCGGCGGGCGCGAAAGATACGGCCGCAAAAGCAGCGACAAAGAGGACTGCAAAAAAGCAGGAGGTTAAGACTTCGATTTCTGTTCAGTATATGGGAAAGGACATTTCAGATAAAGACATGATTGCCCTTGTTAAGAAAGACTGGACAGCTTCCGGACATAAAGTTGGAGAGATAAAGACAGTAGAACTTTATGTAAAGACAGAAGAGAACCGAGTATATTATGTGATCAACAGTACAGAGACAGGAAGTGTAGAAATCTAAAGGCTTAAAGAAACAGAGGCGGTTATAAAAGTTCTTTCGTTTCCCTGTCCGGCGCTCCCAGGGTAGAATCCAGGGGAGGCGGGCAAGTATCGGAGGAGGTTTTATGCCTCTACTGTTTGGTGTTGAATCCGGTCGTTTTTTGTAGTATAATGATACCGTCGGTTGACAAAGGGAAGGATGCCATTGTCAATGGATGGTATTGTTTTTGTAGAAAATAAAAATTGGAAAACAGGGCGGAGCAGTGATGTCCCCCATGGAAAATGCCATATGAAAAAGAATGACAGGAGAAAAGCAACAGAAAACAGATACAAAAGAGCCAGAAATTGCGGGCTGTGCGTTGCGCTGGTAGTTTCCCTGGCAGTTATAAGTCCGATGTCGGCGGCAGCTTCTGATGAAGAAGTGGAGGAGGCCAGGGAGCGGGTGGAACAGGCTGAGGAAAAAGCCAAGGACCTTCAGGAAGCAAAAGAACGTTTTGGCGGATACCTGGAGGAACTAAACGGCCAGTTGGACGGTCTGACGGCGGAGCTTGAAGCCCTTTCTGCCAGGCAGACAGAGCTTCAGGAAAGACTTGAAGTGACGGCAAGGGAGCTTCTGGAGGCCAAAGAAACGGAAGCGAACCAGTACGAGGCCATGAAGAAACGGATTCAATATATGTATGAAAATGGGGATACGGGCGTGATTGAGCTTGTGTTTTCCGCGGAGAGCCTTTCTTCTATTTTAAACAGGGCGGAGTATGCCATGGAGTTAGCCGAGTATGACCGGGACATGTTGACGGCCTATCAGGAAACCAGGAAGCTGGTGGCGGAGAAGGAGCAGGAGCTTCTGACGGATCAGGCGGAACTGGACAGGGTGGCGGAAGAGACAGAAGAGAAGCAGAACGAGGTACTTGCCTCTGTGGCCGAGACAACAAGGAAGATGGAAGCGTGCGCCGAGGAGCTGGAAGATGCCGAGGGAGAGCTGGCGGCGTACCGGAGAGAACTGCAGAAAAAGGAGCTGGAAGCGGAAGAGCGGATGGCCAGACTGGCGGAGGAAAAGCGGAAACAGGAAGAAGAGGAGAGGCGAAAGGAGCAGCAGGTAGCAGACGGAGTGGGAACCAATGCGGATCCTCCGGCAGGAACGGCGCAGCCGTCTGAACCTCCTGAAAGCAGTTCCGGGGATTCGGATCAAAATTCTGGATCTGCAGATGAGCCATCTGCGAATCCGCCTTCCGTAGAACAGCCGCCGGCGCCTCCTGCCGCCGATAACCCTTCCGAGGAGTTTGACTATTCCGCATACAGCGATTTGGAGCTTCTGGCCGCCATGATCTACCGGGAGGCCAATATGGAGCCCTGGGAGGGGAAGGTTGCTGTCGGCAATGTGGTTATGAACAGGATCAACAGCGGTCAGTATCCGAATACCATGATAGGAGTCCTTTCCCAACCTTATCAGTTTACACCGTGGGGAAAACCGAAATATCAGGCGGCTTTGCAAAATGGTGTAAACGCCGAATGTGTGCGGGCTGCCGAGGTAGCTATGAGCGGCAGTGAAAACCATATTGGAGGGCTGCTTCATTTCCGGACGATTCGCCCGGGCTATGAAGGGATTACTATCGGCAGCCATGTTTTTTACTAGGTAGTCTGATACAGATGTCAGTCTTTCATTTTGGGGCTGAAGATCAGGGAACCGATATAGCCAAAGACCAGGGCGGCGCTGATACCGGCGGCAGACGCTTTTAAGCCTCCCAGGAAAAGACCGAGAATTCCTTCCTCCCCGATGCTTTCTTTCACGCCTTTGAATAGTGTGTTTCCGAAGCCGAGCAGAGGGACGGAGGCGCCGGAACCGGCCCATTCGATGAAGGGGTCGTAGACGCCGAGAAAGCCAAGAGCCACGCCGGAGCATACCAGCAGTACCATAATACGTCCCGGCATCAGCTTTGTCTTGTCCATAAGGATCTGAACCAGGGCACAGATAAGCCCGCCTATCAGAAATGCTTTTAAATAATCCATATTGTTGCACGACCTTTCTGAGTGAGATTCCTGGAAATAGTCTGCGCAGTATGGATTTTTTTATACTTTAACTTTTACATAAATATTTAAAATAGAGTGATATTTAAGGCAGTTTGTGATAAAATATTCACGTTTAAAAATGAGTACATAGATAGGAGGCAGTAATGGAGCAGCTTGCAAAATGTAAATCCCTAACAGCTACCTTTAAAAGTGATAACTTAATGTTAGATGGACCACATGTTGTTGAATTTGATACAGGAGAAAATAATTCATTCCATATCAAAATTGAACAATGTGGAATCAGAAAAATTATTTTAACCTCAGATGAGAATGTTTCTGTGTATGATTTGCATGCAGTATTTTCTCGTGTTGAAAGGTTGCTAATGATATTTGATGGCGTTTTTATTCCATTATCAAGCATAGAATTATCAGAATCAGATACAGTTGAGAAAGATACATTGAGTTTATGTAATGAAAACTTTATGAAAGGAAGATTATCATATTTTTCATCAGCTAATTTCTGCAATTATAGTTTAGATAAATTAATTGAATTTGATTCTATTCTTACTGCAGAGCTATTTAATAAATGGCAGCAATTATTAGACGAGCTAGATGTAGTACATCAGATGTATCTTTATTCATTAAGCAATAGTGGGATAACAGTAGATGTTAAATGTGCATTTTTAGTTGAATTAGCAGAGCCACTTATTGAAATTGTAAAAAATAATACTAATTTTTTTACATCATTGATACCAGGTTCTCATGGTACAACTCTGAAAAATTGTTTAGATGCATTGATTACAAAGTATGGTGTAGAGATTTTTAGGGAGGAGTTGTTAAATAATTATGAGCAGGTTTTATCATCAATGGTTCACAGCAGAGTTAAGATAATGCATATTAAACGTGAGCAAAGAGGTGTATATTTTGATGGAAAGGAATCTGTTCTATATGCAGCTAAAATGAGCTTATTATATCGTAGGATAATGTTTGAGGTATTGGGTATTGATGAAGAAGTCTATAAAGAAAAATTAGTGAATTGTGTTACTAAATGGAATGAATGGAATGATGTTTTGAAGAACTTTTTGCATAGATTGCCCAGATAATGCAGTCTTGTAGGATGTGAATCAATATTCAATGTAAATAAGTACAGTATGTAGAGAGCAGCCAGAAATGGCTGCTTTTATCATGCTCAAAATCAAAGGGAGGTTTCAGAAAATGGAAACAGCAGGACAAAACGCAAAACAGTTCATGGAGGAAAATGACGTATTAAAGCAGTTCATGGAGCTGCTTAACCAGCAGAACATGAAAGAGCAGTCACAGGACTTTATGGAAATTTTCTGGTATGTGGCGGGGATGCAGGTACAGCTTTCCGCAATGGTGGATGAATTACAGGGTGTCCGGGAGCAGCTTTCTCAGATGCAGGAGAAACAGCCGAAGTCCGTTACGGAGAACCTTATGGAGAAAATATCCAACCTTCAGGAGAAAATCACAAGCCTGTCGGAACGTCTGACAGCGGTAAGAAATCGTCTTGTGGAAACAGCAGCGCAGGCGGTCAATACCTTTAAAGAAAAGGGAAAGGTGGAGATGTGCAAGGTTCTCCAGAAAGGAATCTCCGGCATGAAGTCCATGCTTTCCGGCTACCGGGAGCGTCTGGTTGACGTGATGACGGACTGTGAAAAGACAGCCAACCAGATTGACAGCATCGGGGACGAGTTAAAGC
>JAAWAV010000024.1 GCA_022792335.1 Lachnospiraceae bacterium | reverse complement strand
CTTGCCATAATAAAACCTCCAAACTGAGTAATCTTATCTTACATCAGTTTGGAGGTTTACACAAACTTTGGGATACTCCCGGATATACCTGTTTTATATATTCCGGAAACAATCCATATTGCCCACATTGTCTGCCCAGAGTTTTATGAACTGCCTGTTCGATTGCCAAATATGGAATGTAATTTTCGATTTCCTTCCCTTGAGTAATCCAGCTGAAAGCCGGATGCTGTTCAAATTCTTCTTTGACTCTCTTTTTTGTATCGTTAATATGTGAATATTTACTGCGCTTATCACTATCCATAACAATCGCAGCATTACGATTTGTGATCAATACATTCATTAATTCTTTTTGTTCATCATCTGCAGAATAATGTGCCAGCAAGCGTCCCCCGTAATATACTATCTGATAATCGCGTCCTTCCTTCAATTCCTCTCCTCCAAAAATTTCCAGCCACCGTTTCATGTATACCCTGTCAGACGGCCCCTCTACCCAAATAATTCCATTTGCCTGCAGTAAATCACTTGCCTGCACATCCAAATCATCAAGTAACGATGTTTTAGCGATATAATCGTCTATTTTACCGTCGCTTGACAAGGACATACACGCCCTGAACCACTGATATTTGCTTGATTTTCTGCGTTATCCTTAGTCGGTGTACGTCCGGTACACCTCCATCGTCTGCCTTGAAAATCAAGCAAATATCAGTGGTCAGGGTTAAAAAGTCGAAAAGGGATGAAATTCAGCCCCTGCAAGGCACTTCCCCAGGACTTTGGATAGGACGTCAGTACAGGGAGAGTATCTTTTGCGCCTTTTCTTTTAAAATATTTCTTGCTTCCACAGGCTCAATAACTTGAACATACTCCCCAAAAGACAACAGATAGAGGAAGGTCCAATCATTCAGCTGATATCGGAAAGTTACTTCCAGTGTACCGTCCTCTAACTTTTTAATATATTTCTCCTGAAATTCATCATAAACCTTATATGCGATCTTTTGCGAAAAGTGCAGTATAAATAGAGGCGTATGGTATTCTTCCTTGTAAGCGGGAGTAATGGAAAAATCCTCTGGCAATTCACGCTCAAACAACAGGTTTGTTATTTGAAGATCTCTTATACGGGACATTTTATAGGTGCGAATCTCCTGTCTGCGCTGGGAATAAGCGACAAGATACCAGGCGTGCGATTTGAAAACCAGCTTTAGCGGCTCGACCATTTGGTCGGTTACAGTCAGCTCCGTATTAAAATAAGTGAATGTAATCACATATTTGTTGATGATTGCACGTTCCAGCGCCGTAATATTGTTCCGTTCCTTTTCAGGGCTGCCCCAATAGGAAAAATCGATCTCCAGCCATTGAGACTGCAATTTGTGACTGAACAATCCGGCGACCTTGTTTAACGCCTTATCCGCGTCAGGATAATTTGACGACTTTAGGATTTGCAGCGCCTGTACAATGTTCGTTTGCTCCGTCTGGGTAAAATAAGATTTGTCCAGTGAGAAACCCTGCAGCAGAGACAGTCCCCCGCCATATCCTTTCTGTGACAGGATTGGGATACCCGCAATTGAAAGAATATTGATGTCCCTATATATCGTACGAGTAGAAACACAAAGTTCCTTCGCCAGTTGTCTCGCTGTTATATTCTCGTGGCTCAACAGGAGAAACACGATTTGAATCAGTCTGTCTATCTGCATAATATCACTCTGTTTTTTTGTATTTAGCGGCAAGAAGTTTTAAGGTGTTCAAATTATTGGAATGCTCCCTTAAATATGCTTCAGACATAGGGCATGGAACATTCTTTACAGCTTAATCCACAGTATGCGATTTCCATCAGAATAACTCCTCTCCCAGATATTTGTCATGCGGAGCGACCAAACATTTTTCGATAGACTTCCAGTAGCTGTCATAAAGGCTTTTTTGCGCCGCCCCATAGTTTTCTTTTGTATCAAATTCCCAATAGAGTACATATTTAACGCTTTTGACAACACGGGTAAGCTTAAGAGGAGGAAGCCCTTCTTTGACTTGCTCCATATCGATGCGATACCCTCTTTTAATAAACCGAAGTAAAAGCAATCCCTTCTGTTTTTCCAAAAAGCTTTTAACTTCAGGCATCAATGCCTCAAATTCCTCCACCTTTTGCGGTTTGACTTGATAAATACATACTTCCGTAAACGGCATATGAGACGCCTCCCTTATTTTCCTCTATTTTATCACAGGGAATGTGACATAAGCGCGTCGCATTCCTCTGCTTTTTAGATATAGAAACGGTAGGATATATTTTATCATGCCTCGAGGCATCTGTCATTGAAGTTGTCACATGAAATGTTGGCAGTTTTTCCCGGATAAGGAGGCGCCCCTTGTAAAAGACGGATAAGGAAGCCTGACGCATCATATCCGGAAGAGCTCAAACGGCCGTTTTAGAGAAGAAGGCTTGACTTTTCTTTTCTTCATATTTATAATATTACCCATACGAAAAAAGCTGTGAAGGAGACAGTAAGGCGGCAGGAAAGAGCCAGAGACCCGGCGGCGGTGGAAAGCCGGGATGAGTAGGGCCGTACTGAAGATCACTCCGGAGCTGCAGGCTGAATGGCAGAAGGCGGCGGAAGCGGGAAACTGGTTTCGGAAAGGGACGCCTGGCTTGGTAGGCCGTGCCGGGATCCGCCGTTATCGGGAGCGTGTATGACTGCTTAAAGTGCGGCGTATGCAGAACAGGTGGTATAGCGGAGACATCGGGCTTCGTCCTTTTCTGGACGGAGCCCGTTTTTATGTGCAGAGGTGCGAAAAAGAGACATGCAGCTTTTCGCTGCCAGGTTCTTTGCGATACCTTGACAAAACGCACAGGATTCTTAGGAGGAATGACATGTATAAGAAAGTATCTACAGACCTGAATTTTGTAGAGCGGGAAAAGAAGATCGAGCAGTTCTGGAAGGACAACGACATCTTTGAAAAGAGCATTGACGGAAGAAAAGAAGGGGAGACCTATACCTTTTATGACGGGCCGCCCACGGCCAACGGAAAGCCCCATATCGGCCATGTACTGACCAGAGTGATCAAGGATATGATTCCCCGCTACCGGACGATGAAGGGCTATATGGTTCCCAGAAAAGCCGGCTGGGACACTCACGGGCTTCCGGTGGAGCTGGAAGTGGAGAAGATGCTGGGATTGGATGGCAAAGAGCAAATCGAGGAATACGGCCTGGAGCCCTTCATCGGCCACTGTAAGGAGAGCGTCTGGAAGTATAAAGGGATGTGGGAGGATTTCTCCGGTACGGTCGGCTTCTGGGCCGACATGGACGATCCGTATGTAACCTACCACAATGACTTTATTGAGTCAGAGTGGTGGGCGCTCAAGAAGATCTGGGACAGAGGACTTCTCTATAAAGGATTTAAAATCGTACCCTACTGCCCCCGCTGCGGCACGCCGCTCTCCAGTCATGAGGTGGCTCAGGGCTACAAGGATGTCAAAGAGCGTTCGGCAGTAGTCCGTTTTAAGGTGAAGGACGAGGACGCCTATATTCTGGCATGGACCACGACTCCCTGGACGCTGCCCTCCAACATCGCCCTTTGCGTAAACCCGGATGAGGAATATGCGAAGGTGAAGGCTGCCGACGGAAAGACCTATTATATGGCGACCGCCCTTTTAGATACGGTTCTTGGACGGCTGTCAGAGGAAGGAAAGCCGGCTTACGAAGTACTGGAGACTTATAAGGGAAAAGATCTAGAATACAAGGAGTATGAACCGTTATTTGACTGTGCGAAGCAGGTGGCGGATAAGCAGAAGAAAAAGGCCTTTTTCGTGGTCTGCGACACTTATGTTACGCTGACTGACGGCACTGGCGTGGTGCATATTGCCCCTGCCTTTGGTGAGGATGACGCCAGGGTCTGCAGAAAATACGGCAACATGCCTTTTGTGCAGATGGTAGACGGCAAGGGAAACATGACGGAGGAAACGCCTTTTGCGGGGCTGTTCGTGAAGGATGCCGACCCGAAAGTGCTGGTGTGGCTGGATGAGCGGGGACTGCTTTACGATGCGCCCAAATTTGAGCACAGCTATCCCCACTGCTGGCGCTGCGACACGCCGCTCATCTATTATGCCCGCGAGTCCTGGTTCATCAATATGACTGAGGTGAAGGAGGATCTGATCCGCAACAATAACACCATCAACTGGATTCCGGAGAGCATCGGCAAGGGCCGTTTCGGCGATTGGCTGGAAAACATTCAGGACTGGGGCCTTTCCAGGAACCGTTACTGGGGAACGCCTCTTAATATCTGGGAATGTGAGTGCGGGCACCAGCATTCCATTGGAAGCATTGCAGAACTTAGGGAAATGTCTGACAACTGTCCTGACGAGATTGAACTGCACCGTCCTTTCATCGACGATGTGACCATCACCTGTCCCAAATGCGGGAAACAGATGAAGCGAGTGCCGGAAGTTATTGACTGCTGGTTTGATTCCGGGGCCATGCCCTTTGCCCAGCATCATTATCCTTTTGAGAATGAGGAGCTTTTTAAAGCTCAGTTCCCGGCCCAGTTTATTTCTGAGGCTGTGGATCAGACCAGGGGCTGGTTCTATTCTCTGCTTGCCATTTCCACCCTGATCTTTAACAAGGCTCCTTATGAGAATGTGATTGTGCTGGGCCATGTGCAGGATGAGAATGGTCAGAAGATGAGTAAATCCAAGGGAAATGCAGTGGATCCCTTTGACGCGCTTGCCACCTATGGGGCGGACGCCATTCGCTGGTACTTCTATATCAACAGCGCGCCCTGGCTGCCCAACCGGTTCCATGGGAAGGCCGTCATGGAGGGCCAGAGAAAATTCATGGGAACCTTGTGGAATACCTATGCATTTTTCGTGCTTTATGCGAATATCGACGGCTTTGACGCCACAAAATATTCTTTAGATTATAGTGTTCTTTCCGTTATGGATAAATGGATTCTGTCCAAGATGAATACGATGGTAAAGGCTGTGGATTCCAGTCTGGAGAATTACCGGATTCCGGAGGCGGCCAAAGCTCTCCAGGAGTTTGTGGACGATCTGTCCAACTGGTATGTGAGACGAAGCAGGGAGCGATTCTGGGCGAAGGGTATGCCTCAGGATAAGGTAAACGCCTACATGACCCTGTATACGGCCCTTGTGACTGTGAGCAAGGCGGCGGCTCCGATGATTCCCTTTATGACAGAGGATATTTACCGGAACCTGGTGTGCAGCATCGATGAGGCCGCGCCGGAGAGCATCCATCTGTGCGACTTCCCGGTGGCCGATGAGAGTCATATCGACAAAGAGCTTGAGGACGATATGGAACATGTGCTTAAGGTGGTGGTCATGGGCCGGGCCTGCCGGAATACGGCCAACATCAAGAACCGTCAGCCAATCGGAAGGATGTTTGTGAAGGCGCCTTTTACCCTGCCGGAGTTTTATACTGAGATTGTGGCGGATGAGTTAAATGTGAAGGAAGTCGTATTTGCCGACGACGTGCGGGAGTTTACCACCTACACCTTTAAACCTCAGATGAGGACTGTGGGGCCGAAATACGGGAAGCTTCTTGGACAGATCAAGAAAGAACTTCTGGAGCTTGACGGAAATGCCGCCATGGAGGAACTGAAGGCGAAGGGCTTTCTTACGATGTCTGTGGCCGGGACGGAGGTGTCGCTTGCAGAGGAGGATCTGCTGATCGACATGATTCAGAAGGAAGGCTATGTGACGGAGGTTTCCGGGGAAGTCACGGCGGTGTTGGATGCGAACCTGACGGAAGAACTTCTGGAGGAAGGCTTTGTCCGGGAGATCATCAGCAAGGTACAGACCATGCGCAAAGAGGCCGGTTTTGAGGTCATGGACCACATCCATCTATACCAGGATGAAAATGATAAGATTGCAAAAATTCTGAAAGACCACACGGAAGAGATCAGAAACGAGATTCTGGCCGAGGAAATTTATATCGGAAAGATCGCCGGATACGAAAAAGACTGGAATATTAACGGCGAACGTGTTATGCTTGGTGTGGAGAAAGCGACCGTATAGGAAGCGGACTGTCGGCCGGAGAACCGGCGAGGATGAAAACGGCAGTATAAAATTGTAACAGGAGGAACCTTTATGTCCAGCTATCAGTTTAATAAGGAACAGTTTAAACAGGAAGTGACAAGCAATGTGAAAAATCTTTTCCGCAAGACCATCGCTGAGGCGACGCCGAAGCAGGTGTTCCAGGCTGTGGCCTATGCAGTGAAGGATGTCATCATTGACGAATGGATTGCCACTCACAAAGAGTATGAAAAACAGGACGCCAAGACGCTTTATTACATGTCCATGGAGTTCCTGACAGGCCGTGCCCTTGGAAATAACATCATCAATATCCGTTCCAGAGACGGAATCCGGGAAGCTCTTGACGAGCTTGGCTTCGATCTGAATGTGGTGGAGGATCAGGAGAGGGACTATGCCCTTGGAAACGGCGGCCTTGGCCGTCTGGCGGCTTGTTTCCTGGACTCTCTGGCAACGATGGGATATCCGTCTTATGGCTGTGGGATTCGATATAAGTACGGCATGTTCAAGCAGGAAATCCGGGACGGCTATCAGATGGAAGTTCCGGATGACTGGCTGAGGGACGGCAATCCTTTTGAGGTACGTCGGGATGAGTATGCAGTCGAAGTGAAATTTGGCGGCTATGTACGTACAGAATGGAGAGACGGCCGCAATCAGTTTATCCAGGAGGGGTATCAGTCTGTCCGCGCCGTGCCGTATGATCTTCCTATTGTGGGCTATGGCAATAATGTGGTGAATACGCTTCGAATCTGGGATGCAGAGCCGATCAATACCTTTAATCTTGACTCTTTTGACAAGGGCGATTACCGGACCGCGGTGGAACAGGAGAACCTGGCGAAGAACATTGTGGAGGTTCTCTACCCCAACGACAACCATTACGCGGGGAAAGAACTTCGTTTAAAACAGCAGTATTTCTTCATCTCTGCCAGCGTACAGCGCGCTGTTCAGAAGTTTAAGCTCAACCATGACGATATTCATCTGTTGCCGGAGAAGGTGGTATTTCAGATGAATGACACCCATCCCACAGTGGCAGTTCCGGAGCTTATGAGAATCCTTCTGGATGTGGAGGGGTTAGACTGGGAGGACGCATGGGATATCACTACCAGGACCTGCGCCTATACCAATCATACCATCATGGCTGAGGCGCTGGAAAAATGGCCGTTAGAGCTGTTCTCCAGACTGCTTCCCCGTATTTATCAGATTGTGGAGGAGATCAACCGCCGGTTTGTGGAGAAGATCCGGAAAGCTTTCCCTGGCAATGAAGAGAAGGTGAGAAGGATGGCCATTATCTATGACGGACAGGTGAAAATGGCTTATCTGGCCATCGCCGGAAGCTTTTCTGTCAACGGAGTGGCGAGACTTCATACGGAGATTTTAAAGAACAAGGTCCTGAAGGATTTCTATGAGCTGGAGCCTCAGAAGTTCAACAATAAGACCAACGGCATCACCCAGCGCCGGTTCCTGCTTCACGGCAATGAACTTTTGGCCAACTGGGTGACGGATAAGATTGGCGACGAGTGGATCACAGATCTGCCCCATATCAAGAAACTGGCTGTTTATGCAGATGATCCGAAATGTCAGCAGGAGTTTATGAATATCAAGTATCAGAATAAGCTCCGTCTGGCAAAATATATCAAAGAAAACAACGGCATCGACGTGGATCCCCGCTCGATTTTCGATGTGCAGGTGAAGCGTCTCCACGAGTATAAGAGACAGCTTTTAAACATCCTTCATGTGATGCATTTGTACAATATGCTCAAGGACAATCCGGATATGGATATGGTTCCCAGGACCTTTATCTTTGGAGCCAAGGCGGCGGCAGGCTACAAGATCGCCAAGCTGACCATTAAGTTAATCAATTCCGTGGCGGATGTGATCAACAATGACAAGTCCATCAAAGGAAAGATCAAGGTAGTGTTTATCGAGGACTACCGGGTATCCAATGCAGAGTGGATCTTTGCGGCCGCAGATGTGAGCGAGCAGATTTCCACTGCCAGCAAGGAGGCTTCCGGTACGGGCAACATGAAGTTCATGTTAAACGGCGCGTTGACCCTTGGAACCATGGACGGCGCCAATGTGGAGATCGTGGAGGAAGTGGGTAAAGAATATGCCTTTATCTTCGGTATGTCCTCTGACGAGGTTATCAACTATGAGACCCACGGCGGATACAATCCCATGGATATTTTCAACAACGACCAGGATATCCGCCGGGTGCTGATGCAGCTCATCAATGGGTTCTATGCACCGAACAATACGGAGTTGTTCCGGGAACTGTATAACTCTCTGCTGAACACTCAGAGCACCAACAAGGCGGATACCTACTTCAACCTGAAGGATTTCCGTTCTTACGTGGAGGCGCAGAAGCGGGTGGACGCAGCTTACCGGGATGAGAAATGGTGGGCGAAGGCCGCCATCATGAACGTGGCTTGCTCTGGCAAATTTACCTCCGACCGGACCATCAGACAGTATGTGGATGAGATCTGGCATCTGGATCAGGTGACGGTGGAGATGGACGCGTAAAGTTTTCCGGAGGCAGAAAAGTTTCCCAAACGGGGTTGACAGGGAAAAGAGAAGTATAGTATAAATGAAGATAAGCGGAAAGGCACGTCACCATGTCACGGACGTGCCTTTTCGTTACGAAGTACCAGGCAAAGGGCGGGGCGGTCTGTTACGAAGCGCCGGGCAAATGGGTGAGAGATTCCTTATGAAACCTTAGGGGAATGTACCGACGGTCTGCTTTGCCGGTTTTGGTTGGCTTTTGCCGAGTCTTAGAAGTTGTCGGAATATTTTAAAGGAAAAGGCGGTGAGTTTATGGATCCGGACGGTAGTAATAGTTGCAGGCAAAGCATGATGGTAAAGATCGGTAGGCTTACTGCGGATGCGACGCATTTGCGGGGAAGAAGTTCGTTCTGGGAGCTTCTTTGATAAAGAGAGAACCCGCTTTCCCTTCATGTTTTGCGTACCGTAACGGTATCTGGCAGTCCGATCTGTCAGGTGCGGGAGATTTTACAGTATCAGGGAAAAGGAGGCAGAACATGATTGAGAGAGATGTTTGTGAGCTGCTTGAGACCAAGCAGTATAAGAAAATCAAAGAATCCTTTGCCGACATGAATCAGGTGGACCTGGCGGAGCTCTTAGAGGAGCTTCCGGAGAGACAGATGCTTATGGCCTTCCGCCTGATCGGCAAAGAGGAGGCGGCGGAAACCTTTAGTTGTATGGAGCCCAGAGAGCAGCAGATCCTGGTGGAAGCTCTGACAGAGCGGGAACTCCGGGCAGTTTTAGACGATATGTTCCTGGACGATACGGCGGATCTTTTGGAAGAGATGCCGGCCAATGTGGTGGAGCGGATTCTGGCGAATACGGACTGGGAAACCAGGCGTCAGCTCAATCAGCTCCTGAGCTATCCGGAGGATAGCGTCGGCAGCATTATGACGGTGGAGTATGTGGATCTGAAGCCCCATATGACGGTAAAGGCGTCTCTGGAGAAGATCCGCAGAGTTGGTATCGACAGCGAGACCATTTATACCTGCTACGTCATCCAGAATAAAAAGCTTTTGGGAATTGTGACGGCGAAGGCGCTTCTGATCTCTGACGAGAGAAAGAGCGTCGAGGAAATTATGGAGTCGAATATTATCACAGTGAATACTCATGACGACCAGGAGACAGCCGCCAATCTGGTCCGCAAATACGGCCTCATCGCCCTTCCTGTGGTGGATCGGGAAGGCTGTATGGTCGGCATTGTGACTGTGGACGACGCCATGGAAGTTATGCAGGACGAGGTGACGGAGGATATCGCTTTGATGGCGGCAGTGGCCCCCAGCGAGGATTCCTATTTCGGGACGCCGGTATTTCGCCATGCCAGAAACAGGATTCCCTGGCTTTTGGTATTGATGCTTTCAGCGACCTTTACAGGTATGATTATCAATAGATATGAGGAGGCCTTTGCGCTGCTTCCGCATCTGGTCGGATTTATTCCCATGTTGATGGATACCAGCGGAAACTGCGGGTCTCAGAGTTCGGCCCTGATTATCCGGGGGATGGCCATTGACGAGATTCGTTTGAGGGACGCGCTCCGGGTCATCTGGAAAGAGATTCGGGTGTCGGCGCTGGTGAGTACGACATTGGCTATTGTCAACGGCATCCGGGTTTATATTATGTATGATCAGGATCTGAAGCTGGCCACATTGATTGGGATCACACTGATCTGTACCGTGACCCTGGCGGAGCTGATTGGATGCAGCCTGCCCATGCTGGCGAAAAGATGTAAACTAGATCCGGCCTTGATGGCGGCCCCACTGATCACGACCTTCGTGGACGCGGCGGCGATCACCATCTACTTTTCCATCGCCACTGCCCTCTTTCACATATAAAATCGACTTGGGAGAACGAAGAATATATTTGGGAGAGGGCCGTCGGAGGCCGCGCGCCGGGGCAGGAGAAGGAAGTTTATAAGCCCCTGGAAAACTACAGGGTTGGAGTTTAGTAGAACGGAGAATATATTTGGGAGAGGGCCGTCGAAGGCCGCGCCGGGGCAGATGGTAGGAAGCTTTTGCCCATTTCGCGAGCATAGCGCAGGCAATTTTCGCTGCCCGCCTCTATAGCAGTAAAATTGCCTGCAAATAAGCGGCGGAGAGAAATAGGTAAAAGCGACGTGTCTGCCCCGGCGCGGCCTTCGACGGCCCGACTCACAAAGAACAGGAGTATGGATATGGACAATCAGGCAAAATTCAAGGCCGCCCTCGGCGAACTTTTACTTCTGGCGAAAGCCTCCGGCCTTCAGGTAACACAGACGCAGATTCAGGAGTGCTTTTCAGACTGGGAACTTACGACAGAGCAGTGGAGTCTGATCTACAGCTATCTGGAGCTGAATCAAATTTCTGTGGAGGGCCATGAGAGCGACAGGGAAAGCCTGTCTTATCTGAGCGGCGGCGCGGACGGACAGAAAGTCGGCAGAAGAGAAAAGCCAGCATCCTCTGACGGGAACCGGCTGACAGGAGAAGATTCCAGATGCTACAGGATGTATCTGGAAGAGCTTAAGGCAATCCGGGAATTATCCGGACAGGAGCTTTTGGGGCTTCTTGAGGATTTGAGGTCAGGAAGCAAGGCAGCCAGGAACCGGCTGGCCGAGGGACATCTCAGGCGGGTAGTAGAACTGGCGAAAGAGTATGCCGGAAGAGGCGTCCTTATGGCGGATCTGGTCCAGGAAGGCAACATGGCTCTTTTGACGGCCGTGGAAGAGTACACAGAAGGAGACTTTGGCGTATACATTACCAGGGAAATCTGCAGCGCCATGGACGCAGCTTTGGCAGAACAGACAGGAGAGCAGGATACGGGAAGCTATCTGGCGGCTCAGGCCAATGCCATTATGGAGGCGACAGAGGAACTGGTGAAGGAACTTGGCCGGGAGGCGACGCTCTCGGAAGTGGCACAGAAAATGAACCTGAGCGAAGATATGACCAGAGATATTATGAAAATTTCCATGGACGCCCTGGCGGTGGTAGAGGCCCACGGGTCCGGAGAGACCTTTGGGCGGAAGTAGTTTCAGATACTTAAATCCCTGATCCGGCAAAACAGCCATGCGCAGCCAATCCCTGACAGGCCGAGAATGGGAATGGAATAGAGAAGCCGCTGACTGGCCGGATCTTTGAGGAGAGCAAAAGAAGTCAGGTTGGCGGCCCAGTGAAACAGAAGGGGGGCTGTCAGATTCCGACAGGATTCTGCCGTATGAGCCAGCAAAAGCCCCATGCAAAAACCGTAAAGCGTCTGGGGCGCATTGCCGTGAAAGACGCCGAATAAAGCGGCGGTCAGAATACCGGTAAAAACAGGGCCGAACAGACGGCGTAGTCCGAAATAGCCGAATCCGCGGAAAACCAGCTCTTCGGCTATGGGGATGACCAGACAGACAGAAAAGAAATGGAGAGCGGGATTTCCGGCTCTGGCGGCGGAGCCGATGGTTCCGCTTGTGGGAAAAAGTTCCGGAAATCTGGAAAGCTCCATTAACAAATTGAAAAAGACGGCTCCAAAAGCGCCAAAGAGGATTACATAAAGGTATCCCAAAAGTGAAAGTTTTGGCCTGACTGCATAAGGGGGCGTTCGCTTTTTTGACAGAATGTAAACGACTCCCAGGACGATACTCGTAAGAAGGGCGGAGCAACCAGAATAGAGAAGGGAAAAATTTATCTTCAGAATGGCGGCGCCTTCGGAATTTTCCTCCAGGGAACGGAGAAGGATCTGAAAAAAGGCGGCCATAAAAAAGGCTGTCAGCAGATAGAATAAGATAGGAAGGGCGAGGAAACAGAGCAGAGTCAGCGCTTTTTGTAAAATAGATTTTGTAAGGTTCAGGTTCATGAGGACCTCCGGGAATGGTATTGATTAACAGCGTACCATTTTTTTTTGTCGCTTGCAATACATCAGATATAATAATGCCTTTTTTGACATTTTTTTAATTTCTGGTACAATAGAACTATATATACATACAAAAAGGAAGCGCCTTTTGTCAGGGACCGGCTTCCTTTTTGTATGTGTAGACGTGCGTAGATCTATTGCATACAGACGGACGGAAGAGAAAGCGCTCTCCAGAAAGTTCCTTTCTGGCTTCCGGAATCTTTTTCGGGAACAACAGGTACTCTTCTGGAAACAACAGATAAGAGCGGCGGGGGGAGGAACAAATGTCAGATTTTTCCAATATGCTGGAGCAACACATTTTGCAGACCGGTTTGTCGGAAATTCAGTTGGCGCAGGTGACGGGATTTAGCAGGAGTTATATCGCCCGTCTGAAAAACGGACAGCGGATCTCTCCGGACACGGAGCGAATGACAAAGCTTTTCGACGCATTGAATCTGACGGCGGAAGAATATACGGAGCTGTGGGAACTGTATCTGGAGGAACGACTGGGAAAGGAGCAGTATGGACTCACGAAAAAGATGCTGGACTTTCTTTCCAGCTTCCGGGAAGTATCCCGCCTGAAAGCAGTCGTCCGGATGGAATATTCGGAGCCGGAGGTCTGCCTGGTGGAAGGAAGCGCAGATTTAAAGTATCTGATTCGCGCGATGATGGAACAGGAGGCGGCGAGGCCCTCCGGACACTTGAGGCTGTTTTTGCAGCCGGAATGCCAGGAGGTCATGGACGCTCTGAAAAACGGGTTTAAGATAAATTCTAAATTTGCGGCAGAACATATCGTCTGTCTGGAAAAAGAAAAGAAAACGGATAACATCAGGCTTTTACAGAAAATGATTCCGGTGATTTTAAGCCAAAAACAGGCAGATTACCGGGTATATTATTACTATGACCGGGTTGCCGCCCATTTAAACAGTTTCAGTCTGATGCCCTATTTTATTATTACTGAGGACTGTGTGCTAAACCTGGATTATGAACTGGAGCACGGACTGATTTACCGGGAGCCGGAAGTTCGGGATTTTTTTGTGAGGAGATTTGACCAGATGGCGGATGGCTGCAGACCGCTTTATGAACGCCTTACGCAGGAAAAGGAGTTGATGGCTTATTACCTCCAGGCAAAGGAAGCGAATCATTTTTATTGTATCGGAAGCCAGCCCTGTCTGGGCTATCTGGAGGCAGCTGAAGGAATCGGCCGTTATTTAAAAGGGGAAATGGGGAGAGTGGCCGAAGCGCTGAAAAACCGGATAAAGAGAGACAGAGAAAGAATGCTGCGACAAGAGTGCCGGGTGGTTTCCTATTTTACAGCGGAGGGGATTCGTAGGCTGATGGAGGAGGGGGTGCTTGAGGAACTACCGGATGAGATGATGAAAGATGCGCTGGAGCCGGAGGATCGGCAGGCGGCCCTTCAGGAGTTAATTGAGCGGGCAGAGGATGGCTTTTATGAGCCTCATCTGATTCAGGAAAAGAAGTACCGGTATCCGGGGGGCGTTATGATCGACGCTTACAGTTTTGACGATGTGGTCCTTTATTATTACGCGGAGGATATGAAGGGGTGTTTTATGATGCAGGAGAGCTCTTTGGCCCGGCTGTTTTATGAGTTCTTAGAGGGGCTTCGGGACAGTGTGTTTGTCTGTTCCGTCGAAGAGACGCTTCAGTATCTGAAAGAACAGTTAAAGAAGAACTGACAAAATGTGACAGACAGATGCGCGCCAAAGGAACATTTTTTGGCACATATTGTCTGTCATTTTTATTTGGGATAAAATTTTAAAGAATGTTTGATACGGAGGCGTTTATGCATGAAAATAAAACTTGCACTGCTGGAGAAGGATTCCAGATATCTGAACAGGATGGTTGCCGCCTTTAACACAAAATATGCGGACAAATTTGAAATCTATTCGTTTACGGAGCCGGAGGCGGCCCTGTCTGCGCTGGAGAGCGCCAGGATCAACGTATTTGTCGCCGGAAATGCATTTGAGATTGACACAAATCTGCTCCCGAAACGATGCGGATTTGCGTATTTTGTGGACTCGGCGGACGTGGACATGGTAAACGGCCAGCGGGCCATTTGCAAATTCCAGAAGGCGGATCTGATTTATAAGCAGATACTGAGTATTTATTCTGAGAATGCAGGAAGCGTATCCGGACTGAAATTCGCAGACGACAGTTGCAGGATCATCGCCTTTACCTCCCCCAGCGGCGGAACAGGAAGCTCTTCGATGGCGGCGGCCTGCGCCCTTCATTATGCAGCTCAGGGAAAGAAAACTCTGTATCTGAATCTGGAGACCTTTGGTTCCTCAGATTTATTTTTCTCGGCCGAAGGGCAGTTTGACATGAGCGATATCATTTTTGCGCTGAAAAGCAAAAAGGTCAATCTTGCGATGAAACTGGAGAGCTGTGTGAAACAGGATCCGAGAGGCGTTTATTTTTATTCACAGGCCAAGATTGCCCTGGATATGACGGAACTTGGAGCGGAGGAAATCCAGCGTCTTGTTTCAGAGGCCAGACTTTCCGGGGCTTATGATTATATGATTCTGGATCTGGACTTTGGGCTGGAGCAAAATTCAGCAGAGATCCTTAAGAAGGCCCATTCGATTGTCTGGGTCGGAGACGGATCGGAGATCTCCAATACCAAACTTTCCAGGGCGTACAGCGCAGTGGCGACACTGGAACAGAACAAAGACATTCCCCTAAACGGCCGCATCTGTCTGGCGTACAACAAATTCAGCAACAAGACGGGGAAAACCATAAGCGACTCTGAAATCCGATCCATCGGCGGAGCTCCAAAGTATGAACACGCGGAGACGGCCCAGGTGCTGGAACGGTTGTCTGCATTGGAATTATTCGACAAAATCGGTTAGGACGGTGAAGCTTTATGGATTTTGAGCAGGAACAGCAGTTTGTCGCCGACGTCAAAAAATATGTGACAGATCACCTGTCTTTAAGCCAGATCGGGGACGAGGAACTGGAAGAAAAAATAGAGGAAATCGTGTTTCAGAAAATCGGAAACAGCTACTGCCCCATAGAACAGAGAGTTTCCATTGTCCGGCAGGTCTACAGTTCCATCCGGGGATTCGGGCTTCTGGACTCCATTATCAGCGACGATTCCATAACAGAGGTTATGATTAACGGGCCGGACCATGTGTTTATCGAACAACATGGCCGCCTGTCCCGTCTTGACAAACAGTTTGAAAGCCAGAGGAAACTGGAAGATGTGATTCAGAGAATTGTAGGTCTTGCGGGGAGGGAGGTCAATCAGGCAAATCCTATCTGCGATACCAGGCTTCCGGACGGCTCCAGGGTGAACGTCGTTCTGCCGCCTATTGCGCTGTGCGGACCGACTGTGACGATTCGTAAGTTTTCCAAAACTCCCATGACCATAGAAAAACTGATCCAGTATGGCTCCATCACACGGGAAATCGCGGATAAACTTCAGACCCTCGTAAAGGCAAAATATAACATTTTTATCAGCGGCGGAACAGGTTCCGGCAAGACCACATTCTTAAACGCCCTTTCTAATTACATTCCAAAGGACGAACGTGTCATTACCATTGAAGATTCTGCAGAACTGCAGATTACAGGGGTCGAAAACCTGGTCAGTCTGGAAACCAGAAATGCGAATGCGTCCGGAGCGGGTCAGATTACCATCCGGGATCTCATTAAATCCTCTCTCCGTATGCGTCCGGAGAGGATTGTGGTCGGAGAAGTCCGCGGGGGAGAGGCCCTCGACATGCTTCAGGCCATGAATACCGGCCATGACGGTTCTCTGTCCACGGGTCATGCAAATTCTACAGAGGATATGTTAAGCAGACTGGAAACCATGGTCCTGCAGGGAGCTGCCGGGCTTCCGCTGGAGGCGATCCGACAGCAGATTGCTTCTGCCGTGGACATCATCATTCACCTGTCCAGACTGCGCGATAAATCGAGAAAGACCATGGAGATTACGGAGATTGCAGGATATGAGAACGGAAAAATTCTTCTGAATCCTCTGTATGTGTTTGAAGAAGATGAGAATACCACCTTTGAGAAGGTTTCAGGCAGACTCAGAAGAACGGACAACAAATTAATCCATGATTTTAAGTTAAAATTGTCCGGATTTGGGACAGAAATATAACAGTTCCCGGAATACAGGGACAGAAAGGCGGGATATCAATGGGAAAAGCAAGATATGAGAATCAGGGGACCAATACTTATCTTGTTTACGAGGTAGATCCTTCCGAGGAAATCGATACGCTGAGCCTTGGGATGCTGACCAATAATAAAATTCCCGGGCTGGCCGCAGCCATTTATACACAGATGAATACAAGCAGATTTATCAAATACAATGTGTCCTCCAAGATCTCCGCAAAACAGATTTTTTCGGGCGTCGTCAATAAAAAGAGGCTTATCGGAGTCTTTCAGGGGATTGTGAGGGCGATGATGTCCGCGGAAGATTATATGCTGGACCCGGATTCCATTCTGCTGGATCTGGATTATATTTTTGCAGATGTTTCTTCCTGTGAAACGGTTTTAATCTGCTATCCAGTTGGAAGCGGCAGGGCTCCGGTAACGCTGGGCGCTTTTTTTAAGGAGATTATGTTTACCACACAGTTTGATCAGACGGAAAACTGCGATCACGTTGCCAGAATTATCAACTATTTAAACAGCACTCCGGCGTTTTCCCCTTATGAGTTCGGAAAGGTACTGAACGAAATCGCATCCGGACCTGTTCCGCCGGTCGACCATACCTCTGCATCCATTTCCCATACGTCCTCTGAAGCGAGGCTGCGGGGGGCCGGACAGACTGACAAGGGCTCGTCCCAGGGGATTACTCCGGATCGCCGCTCGTGGCAGGAGCAGAGCATAGAAAGGCCGTCGGCACAGCCACAGAACATGGGGGCGTCGCCGATACAGCTACAAAGCATGGGGCAGCCGCCGGAAAAACTGCAGAGTATGGAGATTCCACCGGAAAAACCGCAGCCGGCGAAACGGCCGCCGGCACAGGGACAGCCAGTGGCAGAACCTATGGAGAGGAGAAATCCTGCGCCACTACAGGCTTCCGGGGTTCTGATTCCGGGGCAGCCGCCCCAGGGACAATCGGCGTCTGGTCCGCCGCCGAAACCTTTGCCGGAGACGACTCCGGATGGGAAAAAGATTGGACTTTTTTACCTACTTCAGCACTATAACAAAGAAAACGCGGAGCTTTACCGCGCCCAGAAGGCGGCCAAAAAGGAAAAGAAGAAACTGGCAGAGTCTAAAACCCAGGCGCCTGTCGGATATCCGGCCGCCGGGGCGCCTGTTCATGCCCCCATACCGGAAACACAGAGTCCAGCTCCGGAAGGATATATCCGGAGGGCAGAGCTTAGGGGCGGAGAGCAGAGTGTAAATGTAAGGGGCGTAGAACAGAAGGCAGAATTTGGGGGAGGACAAAGCGTAGCATTCGAAGGAGCGTGTGGGGCGGACTTTAGAGAAGGGCAGAAAGCAGACTTTGGAGAGACTGTTTTTATGGGGGACGAGGATGAGGATAAAACCATGTTGAGTGCGGACCTTCCGCAAATGGGCGCCGCTCCCCGCCTGGTTCGAAGCAGGAACTATGAGACGATTCTGATTGACCGGCCGGTTTTTCGCATTGGCAAAGAACGAAATTACGTCGATTACTGGGTCAACGACAATGCCCTTGTCAGCAGAAGTCACGCAAATATCATTACCCGAGAGGGGCGGTATTTCATCCTGGATACCAATTCGACGAATCATACATACATCAACGGCAATATGATTCAGAGCAACGCGGAGGTGGAGATCTCCCACGGAGACAGAATCCGGCTGGGAAACGAAGAGTTTGAATTTAAACTTTTCTGAACAGGTATAGGAGAATAGAAGGAGGGGGCATGGCAGAAAAGAAAGAGAAGAAAAAAGAAAAAAAGAAAAAGGTGGAGGAACCGCAGTATTATTCCTCCGCGACCAACCTTCCGACCTACAATTACAGAGTGTACCATATGAAACCCATGGAAAAGATCCTGTATTTTGCGCTGGCATTTGTGGTGGGAGCCGCCGTGGGCTATCTGTTTTACGGGGGTATTGGGAAAGATGAGTTCGGGGAACCGACCACGCTCACCAGGATACTCAATCTTCTGATACCGTCAGTGGTGGGACTTCTGGCAGGAAAGCTGTTTATCCCTGTGAGGAGGAAAGCGATCACCTCGAAGAGGCAAAAGGAACTGGGCCGCCAGTTTCGGGATATGTTGGACGCGCTGACCACCTCCCTTGGCGCAGGAAAAAATGTGAATGATTCCTTTTTCAGTGTCTATGAAGATCTGAAAGTACAGTATGACTCCGACGCGTTCATTTTGAAGGAGCTGGAGGTGATTATTTCCGGCATTCACAATAACGTCGACATCGAAGAAGTCCTCGAAGATTTTGGAAAACGGAGCGCCAACGATGATATTCTGAGCTTTGCCAACGTATTTCGGATCAGCTACAGGAAGGGAGGCAATATCAAGGATATCATCCGGAATACCCACAGCATCCTGAGCGATAAGATGGAAATTGCCGAAGATATTGAAACGCTTGTCACGTCAAATAAGATGGAACAGAATATCATGATCGGGATGCCGATTATGCTGATTGCAGTGATTAAGATGATGAGCCCGGAGTTTGCCGCAAATTTTGTGAAACCGACGGGGATTTTGTCGACAACCGTAAGCCTTGCGATATTTGTCGTCGCCTATTTTATCGGGAAAGCTGTGCTGGATATTAAATTATAAGGGGGTACAGGATGTTCGGTTTATCCGTTTTTGATTTTTCCCTGATGGCAGCCGGTACGGTCGCCCTTCTTGTCTGGCTGCTCTTTTTTATCAGGGGTATGAAGTATCAGTCCATGTTTGAAGTGCTGACGGAGAAAGAGTTTCCCCTCCGGGAGATCTATGGTCTGGGTTATGGGGTACTGGAAACGGTGAAGTACGGATATAAGTCCAAAAGAGACAGAAAACTGCGACAGGAACTGGGGATTTTGTATGGAAACCAGTATTCCGACTATTACCTTCGCACGATTCACGCCCAGCAGATTACCACGGCCTTTACCATGTTTGTTCTTTCTTTCGCCCTTTACGGGCTGACGTCGGAAGTGACGGCCTGGGTCATGGGACTTATGTTTTCCGGCCTGGCGTACTACTACTTCGGCACAGCGACGAAAAAGAAGATTTTAAAACGGTCGGAGGAACTGCTTCACGATTTTTCGGAGGTAGTGTCAAAACTTGCCCTTTTGACCGGAGCCGGGATGATTCTCCGGGAGGCCTGGGTGGATACGGCTTACGCGGGAAGCTCCACCATCTATCAGGAAATGCAGCGGACGGTGGACGAGATGAATAACGGCGTCTCCGAGGTGGATGCGATCTACAATTTCGGAAGCCGCTGCATCATCGCCGAGATCAAAAAATTCACCTCCACGATCATTCAGGGGATGACAAAGGGGAACCGCGAACTGACGGCCATGCTTCAAGAACAGAGCAAAGAGGTCTGGCAGTTAAAGAAACAACTGGTGAGAAGAGAGGGAGAGAAAGCGGCCGGAAAACTTTTAATTCCCATCTGTGTGATGTTTGTGGGAATCCTGATTATGATTCTGGTACCGATTTTTACCAACCTGGGTGTTTCCTGAGGGGGGCTTGACAGTTGAAAACAGAAAATAAATTGGAGAAAAAGGAGGAATCTGTCATGGCACAGAGAATGATGATGCAACAGATCATGCTGTTTGGCAGTATGGCGAAGAGGAAGCTTGGGGAACTGTTTTCTGATGAAAGGGGAGAGGTCAATATCGTGGCCATCGTGGTCCTGATTGGCATCGCAGTCCTTCTGGCTCTGTTTTTCAAGGAGCAGATTCAGGGACTTTTGGAGTCCTTATTTAATGCAATCAGAGGAAATGCAGTGGACGCGGTGAACGGAGGCGGCGCAGGCGGAGAATAAGGTGGAGGATGCTCCAGGAAGGATGAGAAGGACAGAGCGATGAAGAATGGGAATCCATGGAAAGCGGAAAACGGTATGGTGATTGTGGAGGCGACGATAGTGTTTCCAGTCATGTTTATCATCCTTTTTGTCCTGCTCTATATGGGGAACGCCTTTTTCATGAAGGCGAGAATAGAGTCCATTGTGGAGCGAAAGGCTGTGGAAGGAGCCAATGAATGCGCCGATCCGCTTCTGGGCAGGATGCGGGAGGGGAGCGGCTTTCCGTCTCTGTCTGAACTGGAAACGGAGCCATACCGGTATCTGTTCGGCGGGATGGGCCAGGTGGAGGCGGATATATCCAAAGAAGTGGAGGAGGAAATCCTGGGGCAGTCGGCTTCCTTCTTTAAAAACATGTCTCCGGATATCCGGACTTCCCGGTCGGACATCGCCCGGTTTCACAATTATGTGGTGTATTCTACATTTTCTGTGGAAGTTCAGTATACCATACGGTTTCCGATTCGCTTTCTGGGAGCGGCTTCGCCGCCGGCGCTCACCTTAAGCTCCAGGGCGGAAGTTCCGGTCAATGACACGGCGGAGTTCATTCGCAATGCAGATATGGTGGTGGATCTGTTTCACGGAACAAAGCTGGGACAGAAGATCTCAGATGTGTTCGGCAAGGTGAATGATTTTATTTCAAATTTTGCACGCAAATAAGGAGGCGCAGGCAGTTCATGGGAGCTTTCAGAAAAACAAAAGGTGCCATTTCCATTTTTCTGGTTATCATTCTGGTTCCGATGATGACCGTTTCCGCGCTGTTTGTGGACGCGGGGAAGGTGTATCTGGGAGAAGCTGTGGCAGAGTCGGCCGGAGATCTGGCGCTTAATACGGCGCTCACAGATTATGACGCCGTCCTGAAGGATCTGTACGGACTGTTTGCGACTTCACAGAATACGGAAGAGCTTTATGCGAAGCTGGGGGATTATTACAGAACCTGTATCATTTCCGCCAATGTGAGCGCAGAGGATGCAGACTCCTACGTGGATCAGATTATGGCGCAACTGGGACTGGCGGCAGAAAGCGGGGATACGTCGGACATCCTTCAGATGGAGCTTATTGATTTTGACATCCGGAAACGAACGGATGCGACGCTGGCAAACGCGGCGGTTCTGGAAAAACAGATTGTGGATTTTATGAAGTACCGGGCGCCCATCCACACGGGGCTTAGTTTCCTCTCCTCTCTTCAGAGTTTTGCCACCTTAAGCAAACAGACGGAGCTGGTGGATAGGAGAATGGAATATTACGAAGAACAGGAATCTGTGATGGAGAGCGCCAGGAAGGCGTGGAAGGAAATCAACGAATACAACAAAAGCGGCTTTATCCGGTCCGACTCTTATTTCGCAGAGATGGAATCTGGATTTGCAGGCTATGAGGCGGCCTATCAGGATATGGCCAGAAAGATCATCATGGATCTGTACGATACCCAGAACTATGGGAGTTTTGCGGCCTGCGACTACCTGATAGAGGGGACGCAGGTGGAAGTCAACGGTCTGCCGGAGGTGGTCCTGTTTTTTTATACAGACGGGGGAAAGACTTCGAGGCTCCCGGCGTCCCATGAGCTGACTGTCTATTCTGAGGCTTCAAGAGCCACGGCAGAGCAGGTAAGGAATGCGCTGCAGGAATACGATACGGCTTATCAGGCGGTGGAAGAGGCCAGAGGGAAACTTCTGGGGTTTGACAACAATACCTACGGACCACAGTACCTGGTGCAGACCAACAGACATGGACTTTATACGGCGTGGGTAAGCAGCGCAGTGAACTTATATGAAAAATACCGGATGTTAAAACACACGGCGGCATTTGCAGGGGACGGGGTCATGGACGCCCAGGAACAGATGTGCGGTGAGAACAGCCCCAGACCTTATTCCTATTATTATGGAACATTTGCGGGTGGTTTTGAGAGCTTCGCGGCCCGGTTTAACGGGGAACTGTCAGAGTATAATTCTCTGCTCCGGGGGTATGCGGCCGCTACGGACACAGGGACCGGCGCCACAGAAGCCAGGATTGCAGGTCTTTATAACGAAATCGCAGCGTACAGAAAGACTGTGAACGACGCGAAGGCCTGTCTGGAGCGGGCGGTCCCCCACCTGGAGAAGGTGCTTGACGGCGTGAGAGTGGGAGGAGGGCTGGAACAGAAAGAAGTAGCGTGGGAGTCTCTGGCCAGAGATTCCGAACTGAAAAACACATCCATGTCCAAGCAGGATCTGGCTGAGATTGACAGCCTTTCTACCTATCTGAACGAGGAGGACGTCCGGACACTGACGGATCGCCTGAACCGCATCATTCCCTGCCTGGAGAAGCTGCTGCGTCAGATAGACAGCTATCAGTTTTTCGGAACCAGAATCGGAGAAATCAGCGATTATACCACGCTGGTTCATTTGCTGGAGAGCAGGATCGGCGCGGACGCTCTGAGGGCAGTCCCCACGGACAGGACGGAGCTGGAAAACAGGATTCAGTCCTGGTGTAGCGGACAGTTTACCATTGGCGAGCAGGTGGATGTCTCCTGGACAGACCAGTCTGGCACTCAGGCCAATCTGATAAAGGATAAGCCTAATTTTTATTCTTATCTTTATACCCATTTCAATGAAGGGGAAGTGTCCACAGAGACGACGGAAAAAACAGAAAATCAGGAAAACGGAGAGAATCTGTACAACAATATCAAGTCAAAATCTGCGCAGAATGCCTCCTCAAACGCGTCAGTGTCAGATGCTTCAGCCGGAAATGAGATAAACGGGAAATCAGGGCTGCCTTCTGAGAAGGGGGGCGGGGGCGGGACAGCTTCGGCCTCCGTCGCCACCGGCGACAATGCGGTGAAGGACACGGGGAAAAGTCTGGGCTCCATGCTTTCCGGCCTGTCGTCGGCCGTGAAGCGCATGGGAACGGATTTGCGGGACAAACTCTATGTCTCCGACTATATTCTTGGGATGTTCAGCTACGACACCATAGAGCGGGAGCTGGAAGAAGAACATCCGGGAGAAGGGCTGAAGCCGGAAACCATTACGCTGGAACCCATAAGCAAAGAAACGAATTTCGCTTACGGGGCAGAGGTGGAATACATCATTTACGGCGGGAACAACGCGTCCAACCTGGGGAAAGCCTATGGGTCTATTTACGGAATCCGTCTGGGGTTCAATCTGATTTATGCCTTTACCAATGCGGAGATCCGGGACGGGGCGTTCGCCATGGCCACGCCGATCTCAGCGGCGACCCTTGGAGTGCTTCCTGTTCCTCTGATTCAGGGAGCGATTATCATCGGCATTGCCTGTTGTGAGTCGGCCCTGGACTTATCAGCGCTCAAAGAAGGGAAATCCGTTCCGCTTTTTAAGAATGAAAAGACCTGGCGGCTTTCTTTCACAGGCCTTTTGCAGTATGCGAAAGGGGAGGTGGGCGAAATTGCGAAGAACGTGGGCACAGGGGCCATTGATGAAGGAGCCAAGAAACTGACGGAGCTTCTGGATATGACGGATGAACAACTGAACGAGGGGATTGACGCAAAGACGGCGGAACTGGAAAAAACTCTGGAAAGTACGTATGACACAATGATTGCCCGCCACGCCAACACGGCGATTCAGAAACTGACGACCCTTTCTACCAATGCAGTGGAAGAACATGCGGGGAATCCTGACGTGGATATGGCCGGATATGTATCGGAGGGGCTGGATCGGTGGCTGGCAGAGGAGGCTGCCGGAGTGGATACCTCGTCAGATCTTGGTTATCTGGCCAAGGCGGAGGCAGTAAGCCTTATCAAACAGCATTATATTGGCTCTGTGCTGGAGGAGATTCAGCAGATCCATAAGGACTATGCGACAGCAGTATCGGGAAGTCTGAACCAACTGCTGGATAAGATAAGAGATTCTATAAGCGCGAAGCTTGGGGAGGCCGGATCCGCAGTAAAGGCATACAAGACAAAGATGATTGACGAGGCGAAGGCCTCCGTGCAGGGCGGCGCCGATCAGCTAAAAACTACTCTGAATGAAAAGCTGGACGGGATTTTCGGTACGGGAGGAGGGGGCGGGGCGGCCGACAATACGGGAATGGCCTCTCTTCTCTCCTTCTCTTACAGCGATTATCTGAGGCTGTTTTTGATGATTGGCCTTTATACCAATGAGGAGGGAGTCCTTCTCCGGACAGCGGACGTCATCCAGGTGAATATGGGAAAGAGAACGGGGAAAGGGGACTATCGTCTTTCCGAATCGGCAGTCTATGTGGAAGCTTCGGCCACGGTTCAGGTAAAACCGGTATTGCTGGCGCTCCCGTTGTTTTCAGATGTGGAGCGAAATCCGGTCGAAAATACAAACTGGTATACGATTCAGTATAAGAATGTGAAGGGTTATTAAATGGACATACGAAACAGGCGGAAGAAAGAAGAGGGCTCTGTCACCATTGAGGCGGTCATTGCTCTGAGTTCCTTTATGTTTGCCATTGTGACGATTCTCACCATTTTGAATATCTGTATGATTCAGGCGAGGATGTCCGTCGCACTCCATACGACGGCCAGGGAGCTTTCCCAGTACAGTTACCTCTATTCTCTGACCGGCTTTCAGAAAAGCGAGGCGGAGCTTTCCCAGGCGGCAGGAGAGGTTCGCGGAGACATTGATTCCATCATGGCGGATATCAATACGGTATTTAATGAGATTGAAAACCTGGGGAATACGGGGCAATCCTCTGTGGAAAATGTTTCCGATATCTCGGCAGCCTGGGACTCGGCCCTTGGAAGTACCCAGAATATTCAGGCCGCCGGAAGTTCTCTGGAGGACACTATCCGGGATATTGCGAAGGATCCGAAACAGTTGATGTTTGGAATCGCGAAACTGGCGGGAAGCGAGGGACTTAATCTGGCGAAGTCGAGGCTGGTTGCGGCGCCTCTGTCCAAAACGCTGTGCCGGAAACATTTTACGGATTCGGAAGGCGGAGACGCCGAGACTTACCTGAAACAGGCCGGGGTGGTTCCGTCGGCGGGCGGATCTTATATGGACGGTCTTGATTTTTCACAATCGTCCCTGTTTCCTTATGGATCAAATGAGATTACCGTAGACGTATCTTATGATGTGAAAGTGATTGCCCTTCTCCCTTTAAATTTAAAGTTCCATTTTCATCAGAGGGCCGTTACCCACGGCTGGCTTGCGGGGGACGCGGGCTATCGGGGCGGGACAGAATACAGGGAGAACGATACTTTGTGGACAAAGGCGACCATACAGGAGCGGGCGAATCTGATCCGCCACATGGCGATTTCCGATCTGGAGAAGGAAGGATATGTCAAAACAGCCGGCCTGACGGACGTACCTCTCTATCATGGCGAAAAAAATGAGTTTGTGATGATTTCCTCGATGAATCCGCTCTATAGCGGCGAGGATGAGGAGCCGAAAAGCCTTTCCGATCTGGATGAGGACGCCTTACGGATTGCCATTGAGCAGCTATGCGGGAAGATGAAAAGCACCACATCCGGTCTGACGAACGTGGATACGAAAACGGAGAGAAACGGTCAGACAGAGAAGAGCAGACAGGAATGCGGCGGCGCCGGGAATAAAATTATGCTGGTGATTCCAGAGGATGAGGGACTGAAAGAGAAACTGGAGGCAGTCATCGCCGGCGCGGACACGCGGGGAGTGGCCATAGAAGTGGTTCCCAGTTGCGGAAAAGGCGTAAATAAAACGGCGATCCCTGCCGGGGCGGGAGGAGGCGAGGAAGAATGACAGTCGCAATGGAAGTTTTGTTTTCTCTGGCCCTGCTGGCGGCAGGGTATGTAGGGACCTGCCAGTATCTGAAAAACGGGGCTTTCAGGCCCTTTGCTCCGGGATGTATGAAGATAAGGGGAAAAAACAGAATCGCTTATCTGGGCGCCGGGGTTTTGGCCAATGGATGCCTGCTTGTACTGTTTCAGACCTTGTATATGCAGACGGGACTGCTCCACCAACTGAAACTGCTGGCCCTTATCAATCTGATGTTTCCCGTAGCGGCGGTGGATTATGAGACGCATAAGATACCAAACGCCTTTCTTTTGACGGCTCTGGGGATCCGGGTATGTTTTGGCGTCGGGGAGATGTGCCTTTCCATGCCTGCCGTCTTTGAAATCTGGAAGGACGGTATCATTGGCGCCGCCGTCGTCGGCTGCTTTTTTCTGCTGATTTTGCTTTTGTTTCGGAACAGCATCGGCATGGGAGATATTAAACTTTTCATGGTCATGGGGCTTTATCAGGGGCTGTGGGGAGTTTTAAATTCCGTATTTTTCTCCCTGATGGTATCCTTTGTTCTGTCTGTGGGACTTTTGCTGTCGAGAAAGAAAAAAAGGAAGGATACCATTTCTTTTGGGCCGAGTGTCCTGGCAGGAACCGTTCTCGCAGTCTGCCTGGCCGGAATGTAGGGAGGGGAAAGAGATGAAAAGTTATCGAAAACTGGTGCCTCCGGCAATGATCCTCATCATGGTTCTTTCCTGGTATCTGTTGATCACAGAGACCAGAGAGACGAAGGACGAGTATGGAGGTTATCTGTCCGAGGCCAGAAAGTATGCGGATATCGGCGTCACGAAATATGCGGTTGAGAATTACAGAAAGGCCCTTGCGCTAAGCCCCTCCCCGGAACTTTATACAGAGGTGGCGCAGTACTATAAAGGCCAGGAAAAGAAAGAGGAGGAGCTGCTTGCCTGGTGTGAGGAATTTCTGGAGCAATATCCAAAGGAGCCAAAGGCGTATGACTGCCTGCTGGAAACCTACAGGCTTCAGGAGGATTATGCCTCCTGCTACGATATCCTCTATACGGCCGACAAGCGGAAGGTTTCTTCCGAATACCTGACGGAGATAAGAAAAGAAATCGAGTATGTCTATAAAATGGATTTTAATACTTATGACGACGTGAGTATTTACAGCAACAACTACTGCGCCGTGAAAAGCAAAGACGCCTGGGGATATGTGGACCGGTATGGAAATCAGCGGATTTCGGCGACCTACGCCGAGGCGGCCGCCTTTACGAAATCCAATTTCGCGCCAGTTATAAACAGCCGGGGGGAAGCCTATTTTATCGACAAATCCGGCTCCAGAGTTCTGGCATCCAAAGAGAACTATCGGTCCTTTGGGATCCTTGCGGACGAAAAGATACTGGCGCAGCTTGAAAACGGAAAATTTGTCTACGTCAACGAGGAGTTTCAAAAACTCTCGGAGGAGTATGACGAGGCGACTGCCATGAACGGCGGAGTGGCCGCAGTCCGGACAGGAGAAAAATGGAAACTTGTGGGGCCGGAATTTGAGGAGCTTTCTTCAGAAACCTTTGACAGCGTTGTCGTAGATGAAAAAAGGATTGCCTACCGGAATGACAGGCTGTTTGTAGAATCAGGCGGGAAGATTCTTATGGTTGATTCATCCGGCAGACAGGTCGGTTCCCAGACTTATGAGGACGCCAGAATATTTTCTGACGGCACCTATGCGGCAGTCAAGCAAAAAGGTCAGTGGTATTTTGTCGATAAGGACGGAACGCCCAAATCTGAGAAACGGTATGAGGACGCCCGCTCCTATGCCAATGGACTTGCCGCAGTGAAAATAAACGGCAAATGGGGGTTTGTAGACGAAGAAGAGGAGATAAAGATTGAACCCTCATTCTTTGGGGCCAAGGATTTCAACGAAAAGGGAAGCTGCTTTGTACAGACAGGCGACAAATGGCAGTTATTAAAGCTATACCGTTTAAACAGAGAGGAATAGAAGAAGGCCGGCTGTCGGGGAAAGAACTGTGACAGAAAGCGACATGTAAGGGTAACATTTGCGGGAACAGATTGTCTCAGGTTTTTGAATGGGATAAGATGAGCGTAGATTTTGCCGGGAGACAGGAAACAGCCTGTCGGTGAAATGGGGAAATGGAAAAGGGGGGCTTGGATGAACTGGTTTTCTGACGAGGTTCTGTTTTATGGAGGGATTGCTTTAACGGCATGTACTTTGGCGGCCGCGGCGGCTACAGTTCTTGTGTTTAAGATAAGAACGCGGCGTTTAAGGGCGCGGCTGACGGAGGAATACGGACCGAAGAAGAAAAACGGAGAGAAGTGACATGTCACAAATAATTGGTTCAACCTATGAAATTTATGGAAAGATAGGGGCGGGCGGCGGCGGAAAAGTGTATCTGGCGAGACATAAACGGCTGGATAAAAAGGTGATTCTGAAAGAAGATAAACGAAAGCTTTCTGTCGGTTCGGAGATGCTTCGGCGGGAAGTGGATATTTTAAAACACCTGAGCCACTCCCACATTCCGCAGGTGTATGACTTTTTCGTGGAGGACGGAAATGTCTATACGGTGATGGAATTTATTGAGGGAGAGAGCCTGGATCGGCCCTTAAAGCGGGGAGAAACCTTTTCGCAACCGCAGGTGATCGACTGGGCCGTACAGCTTCTGGAGGCCCTTTCCTACCTTCACCGGCCGATTCACGGAGATCCGCCCAAGGGGTATGTTCACAGCGACATCAAACCTGCGAACCTCATGCGTACGTCTCAGGGTGAGATTTACCTGATCGACTTTAATATTGCGCTGGCCATCGGGGAGGAAAACGCCGTGGGCTGCAGCGCGGGCTACGCGTCCCCGGAACATTATGGATATGATTATTCCTTCGGGAGCGCTACGGCGACGGACAGCAACCAGACGGCGTACCTGGACGGAAGCGCTCCGACCCTGCTTATGTCGGAATCCGGAGCCAGATCCGGCTCCGCGGGCTGGAGAACGCTGGTCCCGGACGCGCGTTCCGATATTTACAGCGTTGGGGCGACGCTGTATCATCTTCTGAGCGGAAAGAAACCTGCCAGAAACGCGGTGGAGGTGGTTCCTCTTTCTGAGAAGCAGTTCAGCCCGCAGATTGTGAAGATCCTCTCAAAAGCGATGAATCCGAATCCAGATTTGCGCTATCAGACGGCGGATGAAATGCGGTATGCGTTTACGCATCTGTGGACCGAGGATCCGCGGGTGAGAAAGGGGAGGAGGAACCGGATTTTTGCCGCTGCGCTGCTTGGTGTTTTTCTGGCGACGGGGGCAACTTCAACCTTTGTGGGGTTAAAACGGATGCAGACGACGGAGCAGTGGCTTAAGTTTGCAGAATATTCGAGAACAGCCCTGACAAAGGGAAATCCGGCGGAGGCTGTCGCCTACGCCATACAGGCGCTGCCAAAAGAGAAAGGGATTTTCACGCCGGGAGTGTTGCCGGAAGCCCAGTATGCGCTGGCAAAAGCTCTTGGCGTATACGATCTTTCCGATGGATTTAAGATACAAAAAACGGTGGAACTGTCCTCAGAGCCGCTTTCTATGGCGATTGGACCGGATGGAGGGAGCGGGGTCTGCATCTGCTCGGACGGGGCGGCTGTTTTTGACACGGAAACGGCGGAAATTCTTACAGTTCTGCCCACGGAGGGATCGGCTCTGGCGGAAGTGGAATATCTGGATAATCATACGATTGTTTATGCCGGAAAAGATGGCATCCGGGCCTATGATTTTGAGCGGCAAGAAGAGCTTTGGAGCGGGGAAGCGGCCACGGCGGTGAGCATATCGGAGGATAAAAGTACGGTGGCGGCTCTCTACCGGGACGGGACTTCTGCTGTGATTTATGACGCCCTAAGCGGGCAGGTGAAAAGCCGGGTGGACTTTGACGGGAAGGGACAGAGTATCCGTATCAACCCGAATTTTGCGAGTCTCCGTGAAACCATATTTGAACTGAATGGGGACGGTACGTTTCTGGGAGTCAGTTTTGAGGACGGCTCTCTGAAAGTTTTTGATCTGCAACACCCGGAAATGTCTGTGACCGTTCTGGAAAGCGGCTCCGGCTATACGCATTTTGAAGGGGGATTTTACCAGAACTATTTTGCATTTTCCGCTTCGAATGCTTCCGAATCTTTAGTGGCGGCCATTGACGCGCAGGAAAAGCTTCAGATGGGCGGTTTCAGGGAAGCGGGTTACTGGAGCCTGCAAACGGACGAGTATGGAATCTGCCTCCAGTCCGGAGGCGTCCTGGTAGAGATGGACCTGACAGACGGAGGTCAGAAACCTTTAGCCTCTGTCCCCGGCGGTATCTCTCATTTTGCCAGAGACGGTCGTCATATCATGACATCCGGAGACGGAAAGCTTCAGTTTTTTGACGGAAATGCCAAAAAGCTCACAGAACAGGAAGCCCATAACGGCGGTGACTTTATCCGGATTGCCGGCGGTACCGGGCTGGCGGCCGGCCTGGATAGTCCCTATGTCAGTATTTTGCGCTACAAGGAGTACCCGGACCGGGATCTGCTTGCCTATGATTCGTCTTATGAACATGATGAAACCAGGCTCAGCGCGGATGGGAAAACGGTGATGTTGTTTTCCTATCGGGGGTTTCGGATATATAAGATAGACGGGGAACTGGTTGCGGAGGTGTCCCTTCCTGATTCCGGGCAGGTTTACGATCAGCAGTTTATCCGGGAAGGAGAGGAATCGTTCCTCACGGTAACTTACAATGACGGAAGAATCCTCACGTATAGCGGAGCGGACGGCTCTGTGCTGAAAGAAGAAACAGGAGAGTTGCCAGATCTGTCCCTCAACGAAGAGTTTTTCACAGACACGCTGCGGATCGAGGCCCCTCTTCACGGGACGGCAGTCGCTTATGACCGGGAGAGCGGCAGGGTGGTAAAAGAACTGGAAAAGGACGCTTATCTGACTTATGTGACTCAGGCGGGAGACTATCTGATTACCCAGTATGCCACCACAGAAGGCGACGTTTACGGGCTGCTGTTAAACGGGCGATGCGAAAAACTGGCATATCTGCCGGGGGTACGCGATGTGGTTGGGGAGGAACTGCTGTTTGACTATGGAACTGGAAAGGTGCGCAAAACGCCCATATATGAACTGGATCAACTGAAAGAGTTTGCAAACGAGGGGCTGAAAACAGAGTAATTCAGCAAATATTAAGAGAAAGAAGGAGTATGAAATGAGACACGGAAAGAACAGACGGATACGGACTACGGCATTCCTCCTGGCAGGGCTGCTGTGCATGAATGCGATTCCGGCAAGGGCGACCGGGGACCAGACGGGGCCAAATCCCGGCGTGGAAAGTGAGGATGTGAACCCGGCAGCGCAGGAGGAAATCCCGGAGTCCCAGGAAGTAAATCCGGCAGCGCAGGAAGAAGTCCCGGAGTCCCAGGATGTAAATCCGCCGGCCCAGGAGGAAACGGAAGCCCAGGAGGAAATCCAGAGCGGAACCTGCGGGGAGAACCTGACGTGGAACTTCGACGAAGGAAGCGGGACCTTAACCATCAGCGGAACAGGAAAGATGGAAGATTATATTTCTAAGGATGCACCGTGGAAAGATATAGCAAACGATATTCACGTTGTTACCATTGAGGACGGTGTCACCAGCGTGGGAAGCAGAGCATTCTGGTACGATGATACTTTGAATAGCGTTCGTATTCCGGACAGCGTAACGGTTATTGGAGACAGCGCATTTCTCCGCTGTATCAGCCTGAAGGAACTCTCGCTTCCCAGTGGTTTAACAGAAATTGGTAGTCAGGCATTTAGCCTGTGTAAGGGACTGGAAAAGGTCACATTACCGGAACAACTGGTCCGCATAGGGGAAAGGGCGTTTCTAGGATGCAGCGCTCTGGGTGAAATCCGGATCCCGGACAGTGTGACGGAGATAGAAGCCTATGCATTTAGCGAATGTAGTAGCCTGAGGGAGGTTACCCTTCCGAAGAACCTGACGGAAATTCAAGCTTACATGTTCTGGTATTGCACCAGTCTGGAAAGAATGACACTGCCGGAAGGACTGGTTCGTATAGGAGGAGGGGCGTTCCTTAGATGTACTGGTCTGAAGGAGATTCAGATTCCGGATACAGTAACAGAGATAGGAGAAATTGCATTTTTTGAATGTAACAGTCTGGAGGAGATGGTCTTTCCGGAAAAACTGACTCAAATTAATGATCGGATGTTTATGAATTGTTTCAGCCTGAAAAAGGTGGTACTACCGGAAGACCTGACCAGCATCGGGGACGGGGCATTTTGGCGTTGCAGCGGCTTAAAAGAGCTTACATTGCCCTCCGGCATAGAGGAGATCGGAGCGAATGCATTTGCTGAGTGCAGAGGCCTGACAAAAATGGAGTTGCCGTCTGGCCTGACAAACCTGTCGGCGGAGATTTTTATGGAATGCGAGGCGCTTAAGGAAGTTACGATTCCGGACAGTGTGACAAGGATTGAATACGATGCCTTTGCCGGTTGTGCCAGCCTGCCTGTGGTGGAGATTCCTGCTTTTGTATCCAGAATCGACGGAGGCGCGTTCCGGGGGTGCCGTTCATTGGCGTCTGTGTACTTCATGGGGGGCTCGCCGGAAATGAATTCTATCAGAGATGCGGAATACTGGAAACTGGATCCGATTGATCCTTTTTTTGAGGTCACTGCGGACGTCTACTATACGGAAGGCCCTTCCTGGAATACGGACACCATGAAAGACTACGGCGGGACTCTGACCTGGATGAGGCGCCTGTATATCATTGCAAAAGAGGCGGGCGCAGAAGTGACAGACAAAGTGTATGTCGTTGGAAGCGGAAGCGGTGCCGTCATCAAGTGCTCCGGTGCAGTGGAAGATTTTGTAAGCGTGGCCATCGACGGGAACCTTCTGGATCCCTCCTACTATACGGTGGAGAGCGGTTCCACGGTGCTGACCATATTGTCCGCTTTCCTTGACAAACTTCCGGCGGGAGATCATACGGTGACCTTAAATTATACCTATGCTTCCGTGGATACAGTCCTCACTGTGGTTGAGAAAAAGGTGGAAACGCCGTCAGAGAAGCCTGGAGAGGACACGAAACCGACAGAAGGCCAGACAACCGGGACGGGGAATACCAATCAGCAGACAGGTCCCCGGAAATCGCCTCAGACGGGCGAGAGGACGGAGGGGACTCCGTGGCCCTTCCTCGCAGCGTGTATTTGTGTCGGAGGAATGGCGGTTTTGAAATGGAAAAAGAAATCCGCCTGACCGCCCGCCCGCTGGAATGGTTTCTGTTTCTGTCTCCTTTCCTGGGCGGAGGATTTTTCGAGTGGACCTCCTGTCTGTTTGCTGTGTTCCTGGCGGGATATCTGCTGTACTGCCGTCGGAAAAGAGGCGCGCTGCTCATTGTGTGTAGCCCGGTCCTCTTTCTGGCGGCGTCCCTGGCCGCCTGTTATGGGATTGGAAGTTTCTGGGCAGTGGACAGAGGAATGGCGCTTTTGGGGTTTTGTAAATTTCTGCCGCTTCCATTGTTTGTACTGGTAGTGATGCAGATAGAGAAGGGAGAACGGGAAAAACTTCTGGATACAGTTCCTGTATCCGGCGGAGTCATGACGGTTCTCTCTTTTGGCCTTCGGCAGTTGTTTCCGGTGTTATGGGACCGCTTCTATGTGGGGGACAGGCTGGCCGGATTTTTCCAGTATCCGAATACTTTTGCGCTCTTTCTGCTGGTCGGGATTATTCTGTTAGCCGGGAAAGAAAGATGGAGTGGTATTCGTTTTCTGAACCTGGCGGTCCTGGTCGCCGGCATTGCATTGTCCGGCAGCCGCACCGTATTTTTCCTTTTGGGAATCGTGGCGATTGTGTTTTGCTTTGTACTGAAGGGAAAAGTGCGCTGGGCCTTGTGCCTCGGGCTGGCGGCCCTTGTGGGAGCGACTGTTTTTTATGTGGCCCTTACAGGGAAAATTCCGGCCATGGGGCGATATCTGACAGCCTCCCTCCACTCCAGTACTTTTCTTGGACGCATGCTCTATGCGAAGGATGCTCTTCCGGTAATAGCAAGGACGCCTTTCGGTCTTGGTTATATGGGATACTTTTATACTCAGGGGTCCTTTCAGACAGGCGTATATTCCGTACTGAATGTACACAATGAGCTTTTACAGCTCTTTCTGGACGTGGGCTGGATTCCGGCTGTCGTTGCTGTCGTGATACTATGCAGAAGTTTTATAAGACAGGAAACCTGGAACGGCAGACTCTTGCTCGCAGTGCTGGCGGCTCACAGTATGCTCGATTTTGATTTGCAGTTTGTCTGTATCTGGTTTGTACTCTTCCTCATTATGAAAGTAGAGGGCGGGCAGGTGTGGACCTACCGGGGGCGGATTTTTGTATGGGCCGGGAGCGTGGTTGTCATGGGATTTTGCCTCTGGCTTGGAATCGGTTCCTATCTTTACCGTTCCGGGAGAATAGAAGAAGCAGTGAAAGTATATCCGGGCTGCACGGGAGCGTGGATATCCATGCTGGCGCAGACTGAGGATGTGGAGGAGATGGAACGGATTGCGGATGAGATTCTTTCCCGGAACCAGTCCGTATCCATTGCCCATAGTGCGAAAGCTAGAGCGGCCTATGCCAGAGGTGATTTTGAGACCGTTATTTCCTGCAAGCAGAGGGCGATTTCACTGGCAAGATATGAGCTGGATGAATACCTGGACTATTTTCAGATGCTGTATGTGGGGTTTCAGATGTATCTGGCCGGCGGGGATTTGGACAGCGCCAGGGTTTGCAGGCAGAAGCTGTCAGAGATTCCGGATATGCTGGAGGAAGCTTTAGAGAGAACAGACGGGCTGAATGCGCTGGCCTGGAAGATTAGAGATAAACCGGAACTTGTACTGCCAAAAGAGTATCAGGAGATTCTGGATTCTCTGCAGTAAAGGTCCGGCAGGAGGTGACAATGACGGATGATGGAAAAACAGAAAAAGAAATGGCTCTGCCGGCTTCAATGGGTTAAAAAGAAGGTTTCCGGAATAAAAGCTGTCATTCCAAAAACAGGACAGGGACGGGGTATCATACTGGCGTCCCTGTTTCTTGTCGTAGCGGGAGGGATCGGCATCTTTGCGGCAGGCAGACTTCGCCCGGAACAGCCGGAAAAAACAAATGGAAAGCAGACCAGAGAGGTACGGACTCTGTCTGTGGATGAGGAAGAAGTTTCCAAGGAGATAGGAGTCGGAACGGTAAAACCGGAAGAAATGCATGAAAAATATGAGGGCCTTCCGGAGATCGACTTTCAGAAGCTGTGGGAGATCAATCCGGATATCTGTGCGTGGATCTGTATACCGGAAACACTGGTGAACGCTCCGGTCCTACGAAACGGTGATTCGGAGGATCCCCATGATGAATATTATCTGGATACCACCGTGGAAGGAGAAAAGGGGCTGCCCGGTTCGATTTATATGGAACCCTGCAATTCTCCGGAATTTACGGATTTTAATACGGTCGTTTACGGCCATAATATGAAAAACGGTACCATGTTCGGAGAACTGGATGAGCTAGAACAGGAAGAATTTTTTGAAGCTCATGAGTTTATCTATATGCTGACTCCGGATCGAACCCTGCGCTACCGGATTTTTGGCTGGGTCAATTACGACGACAGGCATATCATGCTGTCGTTTGACTTTTCTCAAGAAGCGCAGTGCCAGGCTTTTCTGGATTCTTTTCAGGAAGTCGGAAGGGAGAGCAGGTTCAGAGAAGATATGAAGGCCGCGCCGACAGACAGAATCCTGACTTTATCAACCTGTGTGAAAGACCAGGAGGACAGGCGATTCTTGGTGGAAGCAGTTCTGGTGGATATGGCGGCGCGATAAAGTTAGAAATTGACTTTCCACAGAAAATGAAATATGATATGGGAGAAGAGACGCGATGTTATTTTATTTTACATACCGTCAGTTGACAGAAGCATATATGGCCGGAGGGGGAATTGTAACTGGCGGTGTCATAGTATGCAGAAAAGCCGCTGGCGGCGGGATTTTTGCATAAACACAGGAAGGCATGGAGGATACCTATGAGTGTAAGACGGATCTATGTGGAGAAGAAGAAGCCTTTTGCCATTCAGGCCAGAGAGTTAAAAGAAGAGATCGGCAGCTACCTGGGGATTGGGACGGTGCGGGACGTGCGGGTCCTGATCCGCTACGACGTGGAGAATCTGTCCGACGAGACTTATGAAAAGTCCAAGGGCACGATTTTTTCCGAGCCGCCGGTGGACATCCTTTACGAAGGAACTTTTGAGAGAAAGCAGGAGGATACCGTGTTTTCTGTGGAATATTTGCCGGGCCAGTTCGACCAGCGGGCAGATTCAGCGGAGCAGTGTGTGAGACTTCTGAATGAAAAGGAAGAGCCGGTTATCCGAAGCGCTACCACCTATGTATTGGAGGGAAGCCTGACAGAGGAAGAGCAGGCGCTCATTAAAGAGCATTGCATCAATCCTGTGGACAGCAGAGAGGCGACGGAGGAAGTTCCGGAAACGCTGATCGCGAATTTTGACGAGCCGGCTGATGTGAAGATTCTGGAGAGTTTCTCTCATATGGAAGAAACGGAGCTTAAGACCCTCTATGATTCTCTGAATCTGGCTATGACCTTCAAGGATTTCCTCCATATTCAGAATTATTTTAAAGGTGAAGAGCACAGAGAGCCGTCCATGACGGAGATCCGGGTACTGGATACTTACTGGTCGGATCATTGCCGCCATACCACATTCCAGACAGAACTTAAGAATGTGACCTTTGGCGAGGGAGACTACAGGACTCCCATGAAAACGACTTATGAAAGATATATGGCTGATCGGGCAGAGATTTTTGCAGGGAGAGACGACAAGTTTGTCTGCCTGATGGATCTGGCGCTCATGGCCATGCGGAAACTGAAAAAAGAAGGGAAGCTGGAGGATCAGGAGGAATCGGACGAAATCAATGCCTGCAGCATTGTGGTTCCGGTGGAGATCGACGGCGTTACAGAAGAGTGGCTGGTGAATTTTAAGAACGAGACGCACAATCATCCCACGGAGATTGAACCCTTCGGCGGCGCGGCTACCTGCCTGGGCGGAGCCATCCGGGATCCTCTTTCCGGGCGGACCTATGTGTATCAGGCCATGCGGGTGACTGGCGCGGCGGATCCGACAGTACCGATATCTGAGACAATGAGGGGAAAACTTCCCCAAAAGAAGCTGGTCCGGGGAGCGGCCCATGGATACAGTTCCTACGGGAACCAGATTGGCCTGGCGACGGGATACGTGAAGGAAATTTATCATCCAAACTATGCGGCCAAGCGAATGGAGATTGGGGCAGTTATGGGAGCGGCTCCCAGACGGGCCGTTATCCGGGAGACCTCGGATCCGGGCGATATCATTATCCTCCTTGGCGGCCGGACAGGAAGAGACGGCTGCGGCGGGGCCACCGGATCTTCCAAGGTCCATACGGAGAAATCCATTGAGACCTGCGGGGCCGAGGTGCAGAAGGGAAATGCGCCTACAGAGCGGAAATTGCAGCGGTTGTTCCGCCGGGAAGAGGTCAGCCATATCATTAAGAAATGCAATGATTTCGGGGCCGGCGGCGTATCCGTGGCCATCGGCGAGCTGGCGGACGGACTTAAAATTGATCTGGATCGGGTACCGAAGAAATACGCCGGTCTGGACGGTACGGAGATTGCCATTTCCGAGTCCCAGGAGCGGATGGCAGTGGTAGTCGACAGGAAAGATGTGGATCAGTTCCTTGCCTATGCGAAGGAAGAGAATCTGGAGGCGGTTCCTGTGGCCCAGGTGACGGAGGGCCCCCGCCTTGTCATGTCCTGGAGAGGGAAGGTCATTGTGGATTTAAGCCGGGCATTCCTGGATACCAACGGCGCTCATCAGGAGACGGATGTGGCCGTCAGAGTACCGAACCGGGAGGGAAATCTCTTTGACAAGACGGAAGTAAAAGATGTTTCCGCCAAATGGGTGGAGACCATGGGAGATTTAAATGTCTGCTCCCAGAAAGGCCTGGTGGAAATGTTTGACGCCTCCATCGGCGCAGGCTCTGTCTACATGCCTTATGGCGGAAGATATCAGATGACGGAAACTCAGTCCATGGTGGCGAAACTGCCGGTATTAAAGGGAAAGACAGACACGGTGACGATGATGAGCTATGGCTTTGATCCCTACCTGTCCTCCTGGAGTCCTTATCACGGGGCCGTCTACGCCGTGGTTTCTTCCGTGGCGAAGATCGTAGCGGCCGGCGGTGATTACCGGAAGATCCGCTTTACCTTCCAGGAATATTTCCGCAGGATGACTGGGGAAGCGGAGCGGTGGGGAGAACCCTTCTCCGCACTTTTGGGAGCTTATGACGCTCAGCTTGGCTTCGGTCTGCCCTCCATCGGAGGAAAGGACAGTATGTCTGGCTCTTTCAATGATCTGGACGTGCCGCCGACGCTGGTTTCTTTTGCAGTAGACATCGCCAGCGACAGGACCATTATCACACCGGAGCTTAAGAAGGCCGGAAATAAGCTGGTGCTCTTTACCATCGACCGGGACGAATACGACATGCCTGTCTATGATCAGGTCATGGATCAGTACGGGAAATTTTTTGAAGATATCAGGGCCGGGAAGATCATTTCTGCCTATGCGGTGGAGAGAAACGGAATCGCCGAGGCGGTGACGAAAATGGCCTTTGGAAACAGGATGGGTGTAAAAATTGAGCATGATATGGCCGCCGAGGATCTGTTTGCGGCAGGCTGGGGCAATTTGGTGGCAGAGGTACCGGATGGAAAAGTCTCAGAACTTTCCGGCCGTTACCGGGTGATCGGAGAGGTGACGGACAGGGCCAGCGTGGAATACTCTTCCATGAATCTGGACCTCGCGAAGCTTCAGGCCGCCTGGGAAGCGCCTCTGGAGAAGGTATTCCCCACAGTCTCAGGCGTGGCTCAGACAGCAGTGAAAGATACGGTTTATAAGACGGACAGCGTATACGTATGCAGACATAAGGTGGCGAAGCCCACGGTGTTTATTCCAGTGTTCCCCGGCACTAACTGTGAATACGACAGTGCAAAGGCCTTTGAGGCGGCCGGAGCCGACGTAGTCACCAGAGTCCTTAAGAATATCACTGCGGAGGATATCCGCGATTCTGTGGAGATTTTTGAGAAAGCCATTTCTCAGGCACAGATTGTCATGTTTCCCGGCGGTTTTTCCGCAGGGGACGAGCCGGAGGGTTCGGCGAAATTCTTTGCGACGGCTTTTCGCAATGCCCGTGTGACAGAGGCGGTGCGAAAGCTTTTAAATGAACGGGACGGTCTGATGCTCGGAATCTGTAACGGCTTCCAGGCGCTTATCAAGCTGGGGCTGGTACCTTATGGCGAGATTAGAGAGCAGGGGGCAGATTCACCGACCTTGACTTACAATACCATTGGTCGCCATATTTCAAAAATGGTATATACGAAAGTAGTGTCCAACAAATCGCCCTGGCTTCAGAAAGCGGAACTGGGGAAGGTTTATTGCACGGCAGCTTCCCATGGGGAAGGCCGGTTTGTGGCAGGTGAGGAATGGCTTGCGAAGCTTTTCGCAAACGGTCAGGTAGCGACCCAGTATGTGGATGAGGTTGACGTGCCCACCATGAAGGAAGCCTGGAATCCCAATGGTTCTTATCAGGCCATCGAGGGAATCACAAGCCCGGACGGACGTATTTTCGGAAAGATGGCCCACATCGAGCGGCGGGGCGAATCCGTAGCCGTCAATATTTACGGTGAGCAGGATCTGAAGGTGTTCGAGTCTGGAGTAGAGTACTTTAGATAGACATCTGTCACTCATTCCAAAAAGAGAGGATTATGAGATTCGCTTGCAGTACCCGGCCGGGTACTGCAAGCGAAGTTTTTTGTAACGCCCTTCCTGGGAAGGACAAATAGGAAATTACAAAACTCCGTAATACTGTTCAATGGCCTGGGCGACGTAGCGACCCTTTTGCCATACTGGTTGTCAGTCACTTCTTCCAACCAGTTAGAGATATTCTCGAATGGTCATAACAATCTGCCGTAAGGCTTTTCTTCCCTCGGGGATTCGCTCAAACATCCAGTCGTGGACCATATCCGGGTACGTATAGATATGATAAGGCGTGTGAGCCTTTCGCAGAGCCTCCTTTAGGAGAAGGGAATCTGCGTAGAGGATATCATTGTCCCCAGTCCATACGGTGACTTTGGGAAGTCCTTTCATGGACCCGAATACAGGGCTTATCAGGGGATCGCTTAAAGAGCGACTTCCGGCGTAGAGGAGAGCGACTTCCCGACAACTGTCCGGTTCCAGCACCGGATCCCGGTAGGCCAGGACATTTTTGATGGGATTATCCCCGGAAAGATCCAGACAGGGGGACAGAAGGAGAAGCCGGTTGGGAATGGGGATATCCCTTTGAACGGCCTGCTGTGCCACGGCCATAGCCAGATTCGCTCCGGCAGAGTCGCCGATGAGAATCACGCCATGGGGAGACTTGGAAAGCAGTTCCAGATAAATCTCCATACAAAAAGAAAGAATTGCTCTGTGAGTGTATTCCGGAATCAGCGGATAGTCGGGGACGACCACCGGACAGCCTGTACCAAAAAGGAGCCTCCGAACAAACCTCCAGTGCTTTTTGGAAAGCCCGGTGAGGAAAGCTCCTCCATGAAAATAGAGAATGCAGGGTTTTTCAGATGCCTGTTCAAAATCCAGATAATAAACCGGGCGTCCGTTTTTGGCAGAAGCCTCGACAGAATAACGTTTTTCCAGAATGCTTGGCGGTACCATATCTTTCGCCACGCCGTGATTTCTTGCAGAAAGCTGCTTTTTCAGATCAGTTTTGGCATTGGTAAACACTTTATATTGATAAGAAAGAGAACTGATAATGCTTGGCATAAAAAACTCCTTTCTGAATGATCGCTTATTTTGGACATTATAACACATATTTTCCCGCCTGTCCTCATAGTTTTTACCGTATAAGAACCTGTATGGCAAAAGTCCCTGCAGGGCAGCCGGAAGGCTTGACAGTATGAGATAGTATGGAAGCGGGAGGCGTAAGGTGGCGGAAAAGAAAGCAAAGCATAACGGATACCGGCGGGGAATGAATGTGCTGGCAGAAGAAAAAAAGGAGTCAGTGTTAGCCCGCTTTCTGGAACAGTTAAATAGTCCTCTGATTTATATCTTGATGGTGGCGGCGGCTGTTTCTGCACTTTTAAAAGAGTATGGAGACATGGCGATTATTCTGGCGGTTATTACCCTCAATTCTTTTGTGGGCGTGATTCAGGAAGGAAAGGCGGCGAGAGCTCTTGAGGCCCTGAAAAAAATGTCCAGTCCAAAGGCCCTTTTAAAAGAAGGAGAGCGGATCAGCGAGGTACCCGCAGCCAGTCTGATTCCGGGAGATATCGTCTGCCTGGAAGCGGGACGCCAAGTCCCGGCAGATTTACTCCTCAAAACAGCGGTTAATCTGAAAATTGAAGAGGCGGCGCTGACTGGAGAGTCCGTTCCCGTGTCCAAGGATACGGGGATGCATAACCGGGCGTATATGTCTACCAACGTCACTTACGGGCGGGGCGAAGGAATCGTAACGGCCATTGGCATGGAAACAGAAATCGGAAAGATCGCCGGAATGCTTCAGAATACAAAGACAGAAAAAACACCTCTTCAAAAACGACTGGCAGATCTGGGAAAGGTTTTAAGTATTCTTTCTGTCATTCTCTGTGTTCTGCTGTTCCTCATTGCAGTGTGTCAGAGGCGTAATATTCCGGAAATGCTGATCACAGCCATTTCTCTTGCAGTAGCGGCAGTCCCGGAAGGGCTTCCGGCCATTGTAACCATGGTGCTGGCATTAAGTGTTTCCCGGATGGTAAAGGTTCATACCATTGTGAAACGGTTGCCAAGCGTGGAAACCTTGGGCTGTGTCAGCGTGGTATGCTCCGATAAAACAGGAACTCTGACTCAGAACAAAATGACAGTGGCGGCATGCTATACAGGGGGAAGAATCTGCAGGCCGGAAGATCTAAAATGTGACTTGGACCGGCATTTCCTGAGAGGGTTTGTTCTCTGCAATGACGCGGAGGTTCTAAGGCCGGGAGGAAAGGAACCTGGCAGACTGGGGGACCCGACGGAACTTGCCCTTCTGGATATGGCGGCAGTTCATGGCCTGTACCGGAGAGAATTGGAGCGGAGTATGCCAAGACGGGGAGAAATCCCCTTTGATTCAGAACGGAAACTGATGACTACTCTTCATGCAGATCGGGGGAGCCGGATTTCTTATACCAAAGGCTCTCCGGACGAGGTGCTCTCCAGATGCCGTTTTATCTGGAAGGAAGGGCGCGCCGTCCTCCTTGGCCGCCAGGAGAGGGAAGAGATTGGCCAGGTTCTGAAAGAATTTACCGGGGCTTCGCTCCGGGTTTTGGCTATCGCCATGTATCAGGACGCGGATGCGGCAGTGGAGAGGGATCTGGTTTTTGTGGGGATGACGGGGATGTCGGATCCCGTTCGGCCGGAAGCGGCGGAAGCAGTGGCACAGTTCCAGAGAGCCGGGGTAAAAACAGTTATGATTACCGGAGATCGGATAGATACGGCCTTTGCCATCGCAAAAGAACTGTGCATTGCCAATCGGACGGAGGAATGTATTTCCGGAGAAGAGCTTCAGGGTCTCTCTGAGGAGGCTTTCCGAAAGCGGCTTCCCTGGCTTCGCGTTTTTGCCCATGTGGCTCCGGAACATAAGGTGCGGATTGTCTCTGCCTACAAGGCGGCGGGAGAAATCGTAGCTATGACCGGAGACGGAGTCAATGATGCTCCTTCCTTAAAGGCGGCGGACGTGGGCGTGGCTATGGGAATGGCGGGAACTGATGTGGCGAAAAATGCAGCGGACCTGGTGCTGACAGACGACAACTTTGCCACGATTACAAAAGCCATTGCTCTTGGCAGGGGAATCTATGAGAATATCAAAAAGTCTGTACTTTTCCTGCTGTCCTCCAATTTCGGAGAGATTATTACCATGCTGGCGGCCATCAGCCTGGGCCTTCCTTCCCCGTTAAAACCAAGCCATATCCTGTGGATTAATCTGATTACGGATTCCCTTCCGGCCCTGGCCCTTGGAGTAGATGTAAACGGGAACAAAAATTATATGAAACGGCCGCCGAGGCCCAAGAACGAGAGTCTGTTTGCTCATGGAGGCTTAAGCTGCACAATCCTTTATGGATTTCTGATTGCATTTATCAGTACAGTGGCGTTCCTGCAGCTTCCCATTGGGAGTCTTATGCGGGCGGGACAGCCGGTCACATTGGGAAATCTGGGGCGGCTGATGGCGGACAATGTATTTCTCGGCCGGTGTCAGACCTATGCGTTTACAGTACTGGGGATTTCTCAACTCTTTCATGCAATCGGAATGCGGGATGTGGAGACGTCTTTGTTCCGGATGAATCATTTTCGCAATAAATTGATGATTCTGGCTGTGGCAGTGGGAATCCTTCTCCAGCTTCTGGTAACGGAAATCCCTTATTTTATCGGGGTGTTTGGAACCTGTTCCCTGGCTTTTTCAGAATGGCTGCTGCTTCTTGTACTGTCGGCTATGCCGCTTCTGGCCCATGAAATTTTGGCATTTTTTAAAAATCTTCACTGAGTAAGGAGAAATTTAAAGGAAAGAGAAAAAGAGGAATACTTGAAAAGAATCCATGAAAAAGGTATGATAGATCCGTATAAAAAAAGCAGGAGGGAACGTATTATGGAGATCAAGCATGCGGCGTTAATCGGCCTTGGAGCTATGGGTTCTTTTTTTGCACCCAGGATGGAGGCGTATCTGGGAAGAGAGAATTTCCAGGTGGTGGCGTCTGGCAGCCGGAAAGAAAGGCTGGAACGAAACGGCGTGACGATCAATGGCGTGAATTATAAGTTCTCTGTCCGGACTCCGGAGGAGGAAGGCGTGAAAGCGGACTTGATTGTCATGGCAATGAAAGAGATGGGACTTTCACAGGCCATAGATGACATTCGGAATCTGGTGGGGGAACAGACACAGATTCTCTGTGTGATGAATGGGATTGACAGTGAAGAACGGGTGGCGGCCGTCTATGGCTGGGACCATGTCCTTTATTCTTATATGCGAATGTCGATCGTGATGAAAGACGGTGTGGCTGATTTTGACCCGTACTGGGGCAACGTTCATTTTGGAGAAGAGAAAAATGAAACGCTTACTTCCAGGGTAATGGCCGTGAAGGCATTTTTCGACGCCTGTGATATTCCCTATGAGATTGATAAAGATATGAAACGCGGCATCTGGTTCAAATACATGTGCAACGTGGGGGAAAATATGACTTGCGCCCTTCTCGGCATTCCTTTTGGAGCTTTTAGGACCAGCGATTCTGCCAATCAAATCCGACGGGGAGCCATGCGGGAGGTGATGGCTATCGCCAACCGGCTGGGCGTGGATCTAAATGAATCGGATCTTGAAAGGCAGGAAATGACGGTGAAAAATATTCCTTATGGAAACAAGCCTTCGACTTTGCAGGATCTGGAGGGAAAGAGGAAAACGGAGGTGGAGCTTTTTGCCGGAACGGTGGTACGCCTGGGGAAGGAACTTGGAATCCCGACCCCCATCAGCTACATGTTTTACCACGGAATCCGGGTGCAGGAAGAGAAGAACGAGGGTGCCTTTCTTTCTTGATTATGGAAAGATAGGGAAAACCTATTTGCGCTCTACAAAGAAAAGATAAAAAGGAAGGTTTTTGGATATAAAGAAAAAACCACGGATTCCCGCCTTACCCAAACATTCGGCGGACTTCCGTGATCTTTTCTCTGGAGACAACAGGGCTCGAACCTGCGACCTTCTACACGTCAAGCAGACGCTCTCCCAGCTGAGCTATGTCTCCGCTACAAAAGACAGTATAACGGAAACCGAAAAAAAAAGCAAGAGAAAAGTGTTTAAGTTTCTATATTTTTTCAGACCTTTCAGTAATGGAAAAAATTGAAAAAGACTAGAAGGCTTGACAGTGGAGAAGAAAGTGACTATAATAAAAACAGTATCTATTATTGTTTTTGTTGGAGGAATTACGATGGGTGCCTTAAAGTACAGCCGACAGCGTGAAAGTATCAAAGAATTTCTGGCCGGTCGACGAGATCATCCGACGGCGGACACCATCTATATGAATATTCGAAAAACATATCCGAACATCAGCCTGGGAACGGTTTATCGCAATCTGTCTTTGCTGGAGTCTCTGGGAGAGGTACAAAAGATTTCTTGTGGAGACGGGGCGGAGCGTTTTGACCCCAATACGAATCCACATTATCATTTTGTATGTCGACAGTGCGGTTGTGTGAAAGATATTCCCATGCCGCTTTGTGAGGAATTGGAGACGATGGCGTCGGCGATTGTCGAAGGTTCTATAGAGGGGCATACGGCTATGTTTTACGGAACTTGCGGAGAATGCCGGAGAGTGTAAGAAAAAATTGAGAATCAGGAAAAACAGCTTGACAAGCTGTTTAGGATGTGATAATCTTTCAATAACAGGAATCATTATTGTTATTAAAAACTATAAAATTCCATATAAGAAAAGGAGAATACGAGAATGAAGAAATTTGTATGTGACGTATGCGGCTATGTGTATGAAGGCGAGGCAGCTCCTGAAAAGTGTCCTCAGTGCGGAGCTCCCGCAAGCAAATTTTCTGAGCAGTCCGGTGATATGAGCTGGGCAGCAGAGCATGTAGTGGGCGTAGCGCAGGGCGTCAGCCAGGATATCATCGATGATCTGAGAGCGAACTTCAGCGGTGAATGCTCTGAGGTTGGTATGTATCTGGCTATGGCGAGAGTTGCTCATAGAGAGGGATATCCTGAGATTGGTCTGTACTGGGAGAAGGCGGCTTACGAAGAGGCAGAGCATGCAGCGAAGTTTGCAGAACTTCTGGGCGAAGTAGTTACCGACAGCACCAAGAAGAATCTTGAGATGCGCGTAGCTGCTGAGAACGGCGCGACCGCTGGCAAATTTGACCTGGCAAAGAGAGCAAAAGCAGCCAACCTGGATGCAATCCATGACACCGTACACGAAATGGCTCGTGACGAAGCCAGACACGGAAAAGCTTTCAAGGGCCTGTTAGAGAGATACTTTGGCTAAGCTACAAGCCATGCAAATGTAGGATTTATAAGGGTTTTTGAGTATCAGGAGGATAGACAAAAAATGTCTGTCCTCTTTTTACTTTGTGCAAACTTTGTCCATTCTTTGTCCGTTGTTATTCAGAATGGTTTAAAAACAACTCCACTTTGTCCTTTCTAGAATTTTGCCTTATACCCCATTTGATAGACACATAGAACGAGTGGTATAATCTATCCAGAAAGTCAGGAGGAGAGAGCATGGCACAGACGTACAGTATTGAATTCAAGGAAGAAGCATGTAAGAGGGTGCAGTCAGGAGTACCAGCG
>JAAWAV010000023.1 GCA_022792335.1 Lachnospiraceae bacterium | reverse complement strand
ACACCGCCTTCCTGATAGATTCATTATACCAGAAAATCAACTGAAAACATAGAAAAGCCCGGCATTTGCCGGGACTTTGTCTACAGTCTGGAACCACCGGCTTAGCCGGTGGTTTGTTCATGCCCTATAAGGGCTCATTACCGGCTCTGGAGTCTAAAGACTTATCGAAAGGTTCGCCAGCCGCAACATCATTCTGTACTAAGCCCTAAAGGACTTTTACTATTTGTTCTTTTTTACTGGCTCACCCTTAAACGGGTCAATATACTCTTTGAGTGTTATTTGGTCATATTCATAATCTTCTTTTAATTGATTTTGAATTTATTCCTGTATTTTCTTTGCATTCTTAACTACTATATCCACATAATAACAAATAAGGAAATCCAGAATCTGTTGAATGTGAAGGATTTTCGAGTGTTGAAGGTTTTGAAGAAAATGGCTGAAACCGGAATACTGAAAAAAGAAGGGAAATTGCGGGGGAGCTATTACGAATTGAAATAATCTGCCTTCAATATGTTGGCCTTTCCTTGACACATTCCTGTCCGGCTCCCATCATCCAGAACGGCAAATTGGTGGGCGCTGTGACCCACGTATTCGTGTAGGATTCCACGAAAGGGTATGGGATCTTTCTGGAGACGATGATGGAGGAGGGGAAGCGGTAGAGATTATGGGGATAATTCCAAAATCTGGAATTATCCCCTCATACAGTTTCTATAAAGTTATAAAGGAGCGTTTTTTGCTAAAAAGATGAGGAGCTAGTAAGTTTGTAGGCTCCTTTTCCGGTTTTGACTACAGTTCCATCAGATTCATACTGGTTAAGGATCCGCTGTAGTTGGCGAGTGCTGCAGTTTAAATGAAATGCAGTCTGTTGTAAACCTTTCAGCTCTCCCTTGCAGCATTTATACCTCATGTAAGTTAGAACTCGCTGCTTTAAACTTGCGGGAGCGGCATCGATGGTTGTGATAGATTCCATTTTTTTCGTTAAAGATTCACATATCATCTGCAAAAACTGGCAGTTTCCCAGTAGAGCGTCTTTGCTTGTTTCGATAGACAGAGCAAGGCAAATTACATCATTCTTTGATTCGGCATAGACATTGCTTGGTTGGTGTGGGAAAATTTCCATTTCACCGAGTAAATCATCCTTCCTACTGTTTGAAAGAGAATACACCGACCCGTCATCTCTAATAAAATAAATACTTACAGAGCCTTGAATTATAATTTGAAATAAGTGTTCTTTCTGTAATGGCATAGTAACAAATTCGCCTTTTTCATATTGCGCTACAAATAAATATTTCCGTAAGCCGCTCATTACAGATTCAAACTTTGTTTGCTTCAAATGGGTTTCAATGAGCGCTTTATCATAGAATCTTTTCATGTTTTTTCTCCAAACAGGACATATGTCCTGCTTTTTTAATTCATTGTAGCGTATATTGATAAAAAATACAAGAAGCAGATGTGGAGGTTTTTGTTTGATGACAACAGTATTTGAAGAAAAAAATATCTCAAAAGCGATTATACGTATGGGCTTGCCTGCCATGCTGGGGCAACTCACGACTCTGATTTATAACATCGCCGATACCTTTTTTGTCTCTTTGACAAAAGAACCCGCAATGATCGCGGCGGTTACGCTATGTACGCCGATTCTTTTGATTATTATGTCTGTTGCTTCTATTTTTGGCATGGGCGGAAATAGTGTGATTGCCAGACTTTTAGGAGAGAACAAAAATAAAGAAGTCAGAAGTACTCTGAATTTTTGTCTGTATGCAATGGTATTTGCCGGGACTATTATTTTACTTGCGGGCGTCCTCTTTATGGGAACGATAGCAAAAATATCGGGCGCCGACGCAGAAAATATGGCTTATACCTATGAATATCTGAAATATATTTTTCTTGGTGCTCCCTTTATTATCCTTTCCAATGGATTGGTTCATCTTTTTCGCTCACTTGGCTTTATTAAGGAAAGCACCATTGGACTAGCTCTTGGAAATACTATCAATATCATCTTTGACTTTATCTTCATTGTATTATTGGGCTGGGGAACGGCTGGCGCTGCGCTTGCCACATCCTTTGGTTTCTTCTGCTCCACAATTTATTATTTGGTTTGTATGATTAGGGCAGAGAGAAAAGGAAATCAGCTGATGTTACTTTCAATAAAACAGTTCGCACCACATAAAAAAATGGTTTGTAGCGTGGTGGGTATCGGGATACCCGGTGCGCTTATCACCGTTTTGCTCAGCGTTTCCAATATCGTGCTCAACAACTTTATCGGAATTTATGGTTCCAATGCAGTTGCATCCTATGGAATTGCCTACAAAATTGATATGGTTCCAATTATGCTGTCGGTTGGTCTTTCGCAGGGCGTCGCCCCGTTGGTAGGGTATTATTATGGTGCAAGAAAAAGAGATCGTATGTCGCAGGTGATGAAAACATCGACTATTTATGGAATCCTTTTGGGAGTGATTTTTTTAGTTATATTCTGTTTATTTGGGGCGAAGCTGGCAAGTGTATTTCTCCACGATGAATCACTCATACATCAAGCGGGATATTTTATCAACATTTTAGGTCTATCGGCACCAATGCTTGGTATCATCAACATGATAACGAGTTATTTTCAGGCACTAGGCATAGCAATAAAATCTTTGCTCATTACGATTATGAGGAATATCATATTATTTATCCCGGCAGTGATAATTCTAAATGGTTTGTGGCAATTAAACGGTGTTATTGCTGCACAGCCAGTTGTAGAAACTGTTCTAGCGATTGTTTGTATCATAATGTATGCAAAAGATGAAAGCTTTGAGGAAGGGGTTGAAATGATGTGTTGAGCTATGGAAGATATGAGAAGTTAGGCAACTGAAACGTAAAAGAAGCGCATGGGCAGAGCCAATAAGCCAGAAATCGAACAGACGGATTTCTGGCTTTATTGCTTTTATGCGGAGGGCAAAAGTCGTCCGAACCGTCGGACTCCCATGACAGCTAGAACCAGGACGGCCAGGATCCAGGCAAAGGGCTCCGCAAAGAGGATAGCAAAAGCTCCGAAGCGGTGGGAGAAATACAGGGCGACGGACACCCGTGCGATAAACTCCGCCGTACCGGAGAGGATGGTGGCAAAGCCACAGCCGATCCCCTGTAAGGCGCTTCGTAAGACATGGAGCAGGTAAAGGGAACTTAACATACAACTCATTAAAAACAGGTAGCGGTAGGAAATACTTAATACATCCGCCGCATGTTCATCTGCAGAATCAAGAAAGAGGCTTAAAATCGGTTTGCCAGCGAATACGATAAGCAAAGTGATCAAAGAAGAGATTCCGATGGCAATAAAAATAGAGACTTTTAGGCCTTTTTTCAGTCGCTCATATAGCTTTGCCCCCCAGTTCTGGGCGATATAGGTAGTGACAGAATATCCCAGAGACACGGCGGAACTTTCCAACCGGCCCAGAAGCTTATTGGAGGCAGTGACGGCCGCGATGAAGATGGAACCCTGAAGGTTGATGGCAGACTGGAGGATCATGCCGCCCACGGCGATGAGAATATGAGTAACAGCCAAGGAGGAACCGCTTATGCAGAGATTCCTGAGAGTCCTCTTCTCTAGCCGCCAGTCTGCCGGATCAAATTTCAGAATCTCATTTTTAAAAAGGAAAAACAGACAGTACCCAAAGGCGATGGACTGGGCGATCACTGTGGCGATGGCCGCTCCGGCAATACCGAGAGAAAATCCCATGACAAATAAAAGATCCAAAAGGATATTGGTAACGGCGGCGATGGCCATAGCGATAAGGGGAGTCTTTCCATCTCCGAAAGCCCGGAGAATGGCGGAAGCCATGTTGTAAGCCATGACAACGAGAATCCCGCCGAACAGGATTCTCAGATAGGAGGCGGCCCCATCCAGAATATCGCCAGGAGTTTTCAGTACGTGGAGCAGGGGAGAAATACTGAGGAAACCAAGTACTGTGAGAATTAGCCCCAGTCCGCCGCATAAAATTACGGACATGGCCAGACATTTGTTAAGCCCTTTGGAATTTCCCATGCCATATTGCTGGGCGATGGGAATGGAAAACCCCTGGGTCAGCGCCTGGATGGTCCAGAGAAAAAGCCAGTAGGTCCAGTCTGTGGCCCCTACGGCGGCTAACCCTTTGACTCCGACTCCCTGTCCCACGATGATAGAGTCTACAATCGTATAAAACTGTTGCCCGAGATTTCCGATGATCAAGGGAATGGCAAACGTTATGATAAGTCGAGTCGGACTTCCGATGGTCATGTTTTTTCCTTTGTCCATAGTCTAAAACCTCCGGCCGGAAATAAAAGCTTAAAAAATATCTTTACAGGATGTAATTATAATACGAATTTTTCTTATTATATATAATAAAAATCCGAAATTATATAATAATCGTATCACTAATTTTAAGAGACGATACGGACAAAAAAGGAAAATAGATCATGGGACGAAGAGGGAAAACAGGAGGCTGGAGCAGCAAGCGGAGGGCGGTATGGAGATATATCAGGTTTTGGTGGATCGAGATTTAAAAGAAGATATCCGGTATGAGGATCAGTCTTTTCCACTGGAAATTTTCTTCGACGATTACAGATTTCTGGTCGATCAGACCTTAAATTGTCACTGGCATGGAGATTTTGAGTTTGCTTTGGTACTGCGGGGAGCCATTGACTTTTATTTAAACGGAGTCCCGATTAGCCTTTCAGCGGGAGAATGTGTGTTTGTCAATTCTGGGATCCTTCACATGGCCAGACAGAAAAAGGCCGCAGAGACGGCTCTGGTAGAGGCAGTGACATTTCGGGCAGAGATGTTTACAAAAGGCTATGCAGGCTCCGCATTTCTTCCGTATTTTGAGGGGAAAACGGACGGATTTCAGTGGAATGGACAGTCCGAGGAGGGGAGAGCAGTGATACAAGCGCTCAGAGAGTTGGGGGAACTGGACAAAGAAGCATACGGATACGAACTTTGCTGCATGTCTTTGCTGAGCAGGATCTGGTATCATACGGCCGCGCGTATGGAGCGGGAGCTTCCCGCCAGGCAACCAAAATCCAACAACGCGGGCGTAAAAAAAATCCTCTCCTATATCCACGAGCATTTTCAAGAACGGATAGCTATAGAGGATTTGATCAAATATGCGAATATGAGCAGGAGCGAGGCATTCCGGAGCTTTAAACAGTATGCTGGTGTCAGCCCCATAGTCTATATCAACGATTATCGTCTGTCAAAGGCGGCGGCGCTCCTTGCCGAAACGGAACAGAATATTACGGAAATCTGCTTTGCCTGCGGATTTACAGACACCAGTTATTTTGTGAAACTGTTCCGGGAAAAATATGGCGTCCCGCCTTTAAAATACAGGAAACTTATTTGTACTTCTTATTCAGAGAGAATCCTCTCCCGTTGACTTCATTGACCCTGGTAATGACTACAAAACATTCCGGATCGATGGAGCGGGCCAGCCGTTCCACTTTGGGAAGCTCTCTGCCGGAGACTACAGTCATGATAATCTGAGTGCTGAAATGAAGGTAACCGCCTTCTCCGGAAAGCATGGTGACGCCCCGGTCCAATTGCTGCAAAATTTCCTCCCGGATATCGTCCGAATATTCGCTGATGATTTTGATCTCCATTTTGGAGGCGCCGATAAACAACATTTTATCCACAACGATGGAATAAATGAGCACCAGCAGGATACCATAGAGGATGGTTTCCGGCGAACGGTAAAAAAACTGAGCGAGCAGGATCAGAACGTCAAAGAGATAAAGCCCCACAGAAACCGGAAGTTTAAAATATTTATTGAGAACCAGAGGAGGAATGTCCATTCCGCCTGTGGATGCTCCGGCACGGATAACCATACTCAAAGAAAGGCCGATACCGAGACCGGAAAATACGGTACAGAGAAGAAGGTCCTCCGTGATAACCGTATCTTTGAAAGCGAGGTCCAGAAGGGCCAAAAACAACGGATAGAGAAACGTACTGAGGGCCGTTGTAAGGGCAAATTTTTTTCCGAGGCACAGATATCCTACGCTCAGCATGAGAATGTTGAAAAGAAGGACAAAGAAGGAGATAGAGAGACCGGAAAGATGGTTGACGGTCAGAGCAATACCAGTGGATCCTCCGGTGATTAACCCGGCCGGAAGCAGGAAAAGCCGTACGGTCAGGGCATATAGGAAATTGCCGGAGGCAATGAGAAACAAAGACCATAAAAGTTGTCTGGAGCTATGAGACCGGTTGGTTTTTTGATTGGCGTTCATAAAAATTTCCCCCTTATGTATGTTTAAAAGTATACCATAGGCCGGGGAAATTTTAAAGCAGAAAAAGGACTTGACATATACCTATTGGGGGTATATGATAAAGGGGAACCTACAGGAACTTCTGAGAAATCAAAACTGGAATTTATGGAGGAAATGAGGATGGAGCAGTATACGGTGACGGGAATGAGCTGTGCGGCATGCAGCGCCAGAGTAGAAAAAGCCGTGTCAAAGGTGGCAGGCGTTTCTTCTTGTTCCGTAAGCCTTTTGACCAATTCCATGGGAGTAGAAGGGGCGGCGGATCCTTCAGATATTATCAGTGCTGTGGAGCAGGCGGGATACGGCGCGGCCCTGAAAGGACAGGGAGGAAATAGCGGGATAGGAGACGAAAGAGCGGAGGCAGCCTCCGGCGGAGAAAAAAGCGCGGAGGATGCTTTAAAAGACAGGGAAACCCCAGTATTAAAACAGAGGCTGGTTTCTTCTCTCGGTTTTCTGATTGTCCTGATGTATTTTTCCATGGGGCATATGATGTGGGGATGGCCGGCTCCGGCATTCCTCGCAGAAAACCATGTGGCCATGGGACTTTTGCAGCTTCTTCTGACCGTGGCGGTCATGGTGATCAATCAGAAATTCTTTATCAGCGGTTTTAAAAGTCTGATTCACAGAGCGCCCAATATGGATACGCTGGTGGCTCTTGGGGCAGGAGCATCTTTTGTGTACAGCACCTATGCGCTTTTCGCCATGACTGACGCGCAGGCGCGAGGAGATATGGCGGGAGCCATGGTTTATATGCATGAGTTTTATTTTGAATCGGCCGCCATGATCCTGGCCTTAATCACCGTGGGGAAAATGCTGGAGGCCCGTTCCAAGGGAAGGACCACGGACGCTTTAAAGAGCCTGATGAAGCTTGCACCGAAAACCGCGACTGTACTCAGAGATGGTATAGAGACGACCATTCCGGCCGTCCAGGTACGCAAAGGGGATCTCTTTGTGGTGCGCCCCGGTGAGAATATTCCGGTGGACGGTATTATTATAGAAGGAAACAGTGCAGTCAACGAGGCGGCCCTTACGGGAGAAAGTATTCCCGTGGATAAAGAAACGGGAGACTTGGTATCGGCGGCTACGGTGAATCAGTCGGGCTTTATCAAGTGCGAGGCCACAAGAGTAGGAGAGGATACCACCCTTTCTCAGATCATCCGTATGGTCAGCGACGCAGCGGCCACAAAAGCGCCCATTGCCAAAGTGGCCGATAAAGTATCCGGAGTTTTCGTCCCGGCAGTTATCAGTATTTCCTTGGTGACGATTCTCGTATGGCTTTTTGCAGGGCAGACCTTTGGTTATGCACTGGCCAGGGGCATTTCCGTACTGGTAATCAGTTGCCCCTGCGCGCTTGGCCTGGCCACTCCGGTGGCGATTATGGTCGGAAATGGTATGGGAGCAAAACACGGGATTCTTTTCAAGACAGCCGTGTCTTTGGAGGAAGCAGGAAAGGCGCAGATTGTAGCTCTGGATAAGACAGGGACCATCACAAACGGAGAGCCGAAGGTGACGGATCTGCTTCCGGCAGACGGCGTTTCGGAGCAGGAGCTTTTGACCACGGCCTGTGCGCTGGAGATAAAGAGCGAACATCCGCTGGCGAAGGCAGTACTTTTGCTGGCCGGGGAACGGAATATGGTTCCGGATGAGGTTTCTGATTTTCAGGCATTACCGGGGAACGGACTGTCTGCTGTCCTGGACGGAGAAGAACTTTTGGGCGGCAGCATGAGCTATATCGGCAGTCTGACCCAGTTGCCGGAAAGCCTTAAAAGGAAGGCTGAGGTATTGGCAGAGGAGGGAAAGACGCCTTTGCTTTTTACAAAGGCAGGAAAACTTCTGGGAATCATCGCAGTGGCCGACGTGATCAAAGAGGACAGCCCGAAAGCAGTAAAAGAACTTCAGAATATGGGAATCCATGTGGTGATGTTGACCGGGGATAATGAGCGGACAGCGAAGGCCATCGGCAGACAGGCCGGCGTGGACCAGGTGATTGCCGGAGTTTTGCCTGATGGAAAGGAAAGCGTGATCCGTTCTTTGAAAGAGCAGGGCAAGGTCGTCATGGTAGGGGACGGCATCAACGATGCCCCAGCTCTCACAAGAGCAGACATCGGCATTGCCATCGGAGCGGGTACGGATATTGCCATCGACGCCGCCGACGTAGTATTAATGAAGAGCAGGCTGAGTGATGTGCCGGCCGCCATCCGGTTAAGCCGCGCGACTTTGAGAAACATTCATGAAAATCTGTTCTGGGCGTTTTTTTACAATGTGATTGGAATCCCCCTGGCGGCGGGAGTCTGGATTCCGGTGTTCGGCTGGAAGCTAAATCCCATGTTCGGCGCTGCCGCCATGAGTCTGTCCAGTTTCTGCGTGGTATCCAACGCCCTCCGGTTGAATTTTTTCAATATCCGGAATGGGGCGAAAGATAAGAAAATAAAAGTGAAACAGAAAAAGGAGAAAAAAGCTATGGTAAAGACAATGAAAATCGAAGGAATGATGTGCGGTCACTGTGAGGCCAGAGTAAAGAAATGTCTGGAGGCCCTTCCGGCAGTTGTAGAGGCGGCAGTCAGCCACGAAGCAGGTACGGCAGTGGTGACTTTGGGCGAAGCAGTGGAAGATGAGGTATTAAAAAAGACGGTAGAGGCTCAGGATTATCACGTGATTTCCATTCAGTAATTGCCAAGAGCGCTGTTTGGAATACCTATCAAAGGAGAGCTAAAAAAGAGATATAAGAGGGGCTGTTGCAAAACGGAGAATTGCTCTTGGTTTTGTGATAGCCCCTATTCCATTTTTTCTGTTTTCATGATATAATGTCTCCGAATCCTTCTGTTTTTTTGACATATTCCAGTAATTTTCGGAAAAAAAGGAAACTATGATGGAGGATGGAGAGGAATCTATATGATCAAAAGAAAACAATTATGGAATAAAATAACGGCGGGAATCCTGGCCGTTTTGATTGGTTTGACAGCCGTGCCGCTTTCAGCCTTTGCTGCTCCGGAGGAAGAAGAGGCGAAGGAGAGCGGAACGGCTTCCTGGACAGAATTGGAAGAACGACGAGAGAGCGCCAGCCGGACCTTTCTGTCGCCGGAGGGGAATGAAGTGACTGCGCTTTATCCCTATCCGGTTTTTTATGAAAACGAGGACGGGAGCGAATGGATCCCCTATGATTATCGCCTGGAACTTGTGGCGAATGAGGAGGACGTGAAAGAATACCAGGTAAGAGACGGCAGCATGGACTCCTCCGTCCGACGTTTTTTCAGCGGCGGAGAATTTCTCCGACTTGGTTATGGAGAGAATGGAGGAAGCATGGCGTTTTCACTTCCGGCGACAGGAAGTTCCGGAAAGCGGCTTCCGGAGTTTAAAATCCAGGCGGGGCTTTATGATGAGAAAGACGCAGCGAGAATGAACCGCGTGAGTGAAGAACGGGTGGCGGCCGAATTTATCCGGAATTATGGGATTTGTGAGGATGCTTTGAATGGAATCGACATTGGCGTGGAGCAGTGGCCGGGAAATGTGATTCTTTCCATTGCTTTTCAAAAGTCCAGCCGGGCAAAAGAGGGGCTGGCCCTTTCCCTTGCCCTGGATGGAATGACCTTTGAAGAGAAACAGGACGGTTCCCTTCATCTATTTGCAGGAGAGGAGGAAAAAGCTGTTCTGGAGGCGCCTGTCGTCTATGATGGGAGACGGGCGTTAGGAAAGGCTTCCTATATGATATCGGAGCGGGAGGATGGAGCCTTTCAGATTTTGGTTCTGCCTGACGGAGCATGGATGGAAGAGGTGGCGCGAGTCAGTCCCATTACTGTGGATCTGCGTATCAGGCAGACAGGAATAGAAGAAGCAATTTCCACAGAGGTACAGAGTACGGAAGGGTATGTCAGCAGCGTTCCGGTCGCAGTCGGGAATACCAGAGAGACGATACAGACAAAAATCTCTCTCCCAGATCTTCCTGAGCTGGAAAAGGGAAAAACCCTGGAAAATGTCAGCCTTTTGTTTAGCCGGTCGGAAGCTTTGGGAAAGCCGGAAGGAAATTTGAAGCTTGGCGCTTACAAGACACAGTCTGCCGGGGAGTCGACGGGAGAACTGATGGATTCGGCCACTTACAAAGCAGACGACAAGACGGATGTGTGTATGCTTGACATTACAAAGGCCTATGACAGGGAATCCGGCCAGGGCAGCGAGGTAGTATTAAAAAGCGTACAGACAGAACTGGTGACAGGGGTTTACGGGTTTGATTTTTTTGTGTCCGATATGTTGCTTCCCCTGCTTTTGGTAAGTAGCACGGGAACTGGAACGGTCGAAAATCTGGAGAACAGTACGGTAGTCGGAGAAGATACAGAAAAAAGAGATCGCTTTACCAAACATTTCCTTACGGGAGATGGAGGATATGTGGCGGCAGTTTACGAAATGCCGGTGCATTATAAAAGCGACGGCGTCTGGAAAGAGATCGATAACACTCTGATTTCAGACGGAGCAGAAGGAACCCAGGAAGCTTATACCAACAGGGCCTCTGATGTGAAGGTGAAGTTTGCCAGATATCTTTCTTCAGGGAAACAGGTATGGATGGAATCGGTGGAGGGAACCTTTTCCTGGGATCTTCTGGATCAGGAAGCAGAGAAAGAATTTGTGTTGGAGTCTCAGAAGGAAGCCGGGACAGGGGAATCTGCCTCCGGGGAGGGAAGATACTTAGAAAGCTCCGAAAGCCGAGCGGGAGGGAGCATTTCCGCCTACAATGCAAGGCAGATGAAGCGTACTGGCCTGACCTCGGGGGGCACCTATCAGGGAATCCGAAAAGACATGGACATTCAGTATGTTCTGGATTCCGTAAAGGTAAAGGAAAGTATCATTTTAAAGTCGACGGAGGCGGCAAAAACGCCTTTGGAGTTTCGTGTCAGCCATCCGGGGATGGAAATGAGCCTGGAAGCAGATGGAAGCGTAGTATTAAAGAAAAATCAGAAAACGGTATATATCTTTGCTTCGCCTTATATGTATGATTGGGCTGGAGATATCAGCGAGGCGGTAAAGTTCCAGGTGGAAAAGGAAGGCAGCGATATGTCCATTCTGACCATAGAGACAGATATGGATTGGCTGACTGCCAAGGAACGGACTTATCCGGTAGCTGTGGAACGATTGGTGAAGTGTGAAGGAGAGAACGAGGCGGTTGAAAGCGCCTTTGTCAGAGAGACACAGCCGGAAGAAGCGGCAGAAAAAGAAGCTCCTCTGGCAGTGGGATATTTTTCTGGCTATGGGGTCAGTCGGACTCTTTTAAAGCTCACGCATCTTCCGCAACTAAGCGCCGGAGATAGAATTTATAAAGGAATTTTAAACCTGTATCAGAACCAGTATAGTTCCAAGAGAACTTCAGATTTTTCTGTGGTTTCTTATCCGGTTCTGGAGGAGTGGACGAGGGAAGTCACCTGGAGCAGTCAGCCTTCCTTTGATGAAACGGTTTTGGACAGTCAGACGGCAGAGAAACTGGAGACGGCGGAGCCGGGCAGCGTGCTGGCTTTGAAACAGTTTGATATCACCAGCCAGGCGAGCGACTGGTATGCAGGGGAAAATTACGGCCTGTTGTTTGCCTCTCTGGAAGAAAATACAAAAGCAGGAGCCGGTTATACTGTTTCAGGCGCTTCTTCCAGAAGGGATCCATATCCTTCGACCCAGTACCCGACAGGTCTTTTTTACTACAGACAGGAAAGCGGTGTTCCAGAGTCTAAGAGTATGCAGATTCAGGACGGCCTCCGGGCAGGAACAGGATATGTCAGTGATTTTAGTGGGAACCTGACCTTTGTTCACGAAGATATCGTGGGAGAAGAAAGCCGTATTCCTGGTGGTCTAAGTCATAGATATGATTTGGGAACGAGCGAAGAAGCTTCTTTCTATGGCAATGGCTGGAGCCTGAGCGCGGTAGAGAAGCTTGAAATTACAGGGTTGTCGGAACTTCCCTATATTTATACAGATGAAAATGGTGTGAGACATCCTTTTTATACAGATAAGAGAGACGAGAATCGGCAGAAAGATATGGATGGTCTGGGGCTTGTGATTACGGAAGGAACCTCAGGAGAAGGACAGGAGAGCTGGATCTTAACAGGGGCAGACGGGACGGAATGGGCCTTTGATGCGGACGGTTTTCTCTCAAGGAAAAAATATGGGGGAACAGAGCTTTTTTATCATTATGCGGAGCCGGGCCGTCTGGTAAGTATTTCAGATGAAGCAGGGCCATGGGTTAGCTTAAGCTATGATGAAACTGGAACAAAGCTTGTCTCGCTTACGGACGAGACGACAGGAAAGACTTTCAGCTATCAGTATGATGAGATTGGAAATCTGACCAGGATTCTTCATCCGGACGGAAAAGCGAATGTTTATTCCTATGATGGAAAGTCGCTGATCCGTGCAAAGGCTTCTGACCAGACGACAGTAGAATATCTGTATGCAGACGAGTCGGGTGCAAAGCGGGTGCATATGACCAGGCGATGGGATGGGAACGGAACAGAAGGAGAGACAGTGACCTATACATACCAGGACAGTGCAGCGACGGAAGTCTGTTATCAGACGGAAGAGGGCCGTCCGGTTTATACCTATTCCTTTGATCGCCAGGGGCGTCCGCTTACAATTTCAGATGACAAAGGCCGTGGGAATGTGTATACGGACGTCAGAGAAAATTCTCCGGAAGATGCGTTGGAAGAAGGCGAACGCGCAGGAGAGCATAATCTGCTGGAGAATGGCAGTTTTGAGCAGACGGAAGAAAAGAATGGGATTGTTGGGTGGAGTGCGCAGGAACCGGCTTTGGAGGACGGTTTTTCTGAAGAAAACAGTAGACTCGGAAAGGCTTCTGTCCGAATTGGCGGAACAGAAAAGAACAGAGGAAGCCTGAGTCAGACGGTGGATGTAACTGGACTGGAAGGAGACCGATATTATTTGTCCGGTTGGGCCAGGGCGGAAGCAGTACCTGCCGGGGAGTTTCGGCTGGGGGTGGAAATCCACTACAGCGACGGGAGTCACGGATGGCGTTATGTAAACTTTGACGCTCGCAAGAAGGAATGGCAGTATGCAGGAGACGCCTTTACCGTAGACGACGGAAAGGAAGATACAGCGCTTAGTTACACTGGTTTTACAGTACATCTTTTTTATAACGGTCAGTATAATCCGGCCTGGTTTGACGGTATTTCGCTGACAAAAATGTAAACAGGAAGTTTCAGAGAGCCGTGAAAGGCTGAAGAAATGATTTGAGGAAAGGGAATTTTATGAGTCAGGGACGTAAACAGACGATTCTGGTAGTAGATGATTCTGAGATGAATCGCTCCATTCTGGCGGATATGCTTGGAGACGAGTATGAAATTATTGAGGTAGAGGACGGTGCAGAGGCCGTGGGGGCCATACAAAAATACGGCCCTCAACTTTCGTTGATCCTGTTGGATATTGTTATGCCGAGGCTGGACGGCTTTGGTGTGCTGGAGATGATGAATGAGAAACACTGGATTGAAGAGGTTCCGGTAATTATGATTTCCGCAGAAAGCGGATCTTCCCATGTGGAGCGGGCGTATTCCCTGGGAGTTACAGATTTTATCAGTCGGCCCTTCGATGCGCTGATCGTTCACCGACGGGTAGTCAATACGGTGCTGCTTTATGCAAAACAGAAGAAACTGACAGATATGGTGGCAGACCAGATGTATGAGAAGGAACAGCGAAGCAGCCTGATGATCGACATTCTGAGCCATATTGTGGAATTTCGAAATGGAGAGAGCGGTCTGCATGTGCGGAATGTCCACGGACTGACAGAACTTCTGCTTCAGCGTCTGGTTCAAAAAACGGATCAGTATAATCTGAGCGGCGAGGATATCTCCTTAATCAGTACTGTTTCAGCGCTTCATGATATCGGGAAGATTGCCATTGACGATAAAATCTTGAACAAACCGGGGAGGCTTACAGACGAAGAATTTGCCATTATGAAAACCCATTCTTTAATTGGGGCGGAGCTTCTGGAGAATCTTCCCATGTACCAGGATGAGCCGTTGGTACGTATGGCCTATGAAATCTGCCGCTGGCACCATGAACGCTACGACGGACGGGGATATCCGGATGGACTTAAGGGGGAAGAGATTCCCATATCTGCCCAGGTGGTTGCGCTTGCCGATGTGTATGACGCCCTGACCAGCGAGCGGGTCTACAAGAAGGCCATTCCCCATGAGAAAGCGGTCGCCATGATCCTGGACGGACAATGCGGTGCTTTTAATCCTTTGGTGCTGGAATGCCTGATGGATATTGCCGATACGATTCCTGAGGAGATTAAAAAGAGCGGATCCAACAATGTGGATAAACGAAAGATTCGGAACCTTACAGAAGAAATGCTTCAGCATAAAGAGACAAGTGCTTCCGAGAGAACGCTGCAGCTTCTGGAACATGAACGAATGAAATACAGATTTTTTGCCGCCATGTCTCAGGAAATCCAGTTTGAGTATATGCTGTCTCCGTCCATGCTGACCCTGTCTGCCTGGGGAGCAGATAAGCTGGGGCTGGCAGAAACGATTACGAATCCTTTGTTTGACCGATCCGTACGAAAACTTCTGGATCTGAAAGACTGGAGAGGGCTTCAGAAAGCCTTGAAGCAGTCTACGCCGGCGAAACCGGAGATTCGATATGACTGTAAACTGAAGCTGGAAGATGAACCCAGATGGTTCCGGATTGTGGCCAGAGCAACCTGGTCATCAGACGAGCCTCCCTGTTTTACAGGCGCTCTTGGAAAAGCCATTGATATTCATGATTCCAGAGTGAAATTAGATACTCTGGAACGGCTGGCCTCTCATGATCCACTGACCGGTCTTTTAAACCATGCTACGGCGAAGCAGAGAATTATAGATCGGCTGGAGGAGAGAAGGGATGGGAAATTTGCACTTGTGATTTTTGATCTGGATCGTTTTAAGTCGGCCAATGACGAGTTCGGTCACAGCTTTGGAGATCAGGTGCTGATCCATGTGTCAGAAAAGCTAAAGCAGAGCATTCGAAGCGGGGATATTGCAGCGCGAGTGGGCGGTGATGAGTTTTTGATTTTCCTGGAATACAAAGGAGAGCTGGAAGCAGTGATCCGGAGAATCTTTACCGGCTTCGCCGGATCTTATGAGAATTTCCCCATTTCCCTCAGTATGGGGGTGGCAGAGGCAGAAGTAATTGGTACAGATTATGACGCTCTGTTTCATGCGGCGGATCAGGCGCTCTATTCTGTGAAGCGATCCGGCAGAGGCCGTTACTGCTTCTATAATGATTCCATGAATCAGATGTTTTCCGTGATTTCGCGGATTGACGGCAGCACAGATGAAGTTGCTGAAGAGACAATAGAACAAGGAGGAAGGAAAGAATGACGTTAAAAGAATGTTATGAGGCGATAGGTGGAGACTATGAAGAGGTTATTGGACGTCTGCGCAGTGAACGACTGGTTCAGAAGTTTACCATTAAGTTCATGGACGATAAAAGTCTGGAACTTTTACAGGAATCTCTAAAAACAGAGAACTATGAAGAAGCATTTCGGGCGGCGCATACCATCAAGGGAATATGTCAGAATCTGAGCTTTAACAGGCTCCTTGCCTCCAGCAGCGCCCTGACGGAGGCGCTCAGAGAGGGAGGAAGTCCAGAGGCTTTGGGACTAGTGGAGCAGGTAATCGCAGATTATGAACAGACAATTTCTGCTATCAAGGCATTTCAGTCGTCGCTGTAGATAAAAATAAAAGATTTTTAGGGAAAGAAACAAAGGTGGATGTAGGATGAAAATAAAAACGACCCGTTATCTGGTAGGGAGCCTGATTGGCATCCTGTTCCTGTGCGTCTCGATTTTCACATTTTTGGCGATTAATATGGACAAAAATAATGCAGAAACCATCAGTGAAATCGGTACTACTTATATGATGGGAATGAGCGACCGGGTGGTGTTGCATTTTGAGACGACAATGGATTACAGATTATCCCATGTGGAGGATCTGGTAGAAGGGATTCAACCGGAACATTTAGACTCGGAGACCCCGAGAACCCAGCTTTCCTACAGTGCACAGGCGAGGGGATTTGAATGCCTGGCTCTTTATTCCGATGAGGGAAGTTTTGATATGATTTACGGGGAACAGGTGGAGGTGACGGATCCGGAGCCATTCTTAAATTCTTTGCGCGAGAATGAGAAAAAAATTGCGGTTGGAACAGGCTCCACAGGGGAGAAGGTAGTGCTCCTGGGCGTACCTGCCAGGTATCATATGAAGGAGGGAGGGGAGAGCATCGCTCTGGTGGCGGGGTTGTCTGTCGATTACTTTACAAAAATACTGGCGCTTGATCAGGAAGATGAATCTCTGGTGTATTCCCATGTGATTCGTAAGGATGGGAGCTTTGTAATTCGAAGCGGAGATGCGTTTCGAGACAATTACTTTGATCGACTCCTGGCTCTTTCTGGGGGGAAGGATCAGGAGAAGGCAAAACAGTGCATGACAGAGTTAAAAGAGGCGATGGAAAAGGAGCAGCCATACTCCTACATTTTGCAGTTTCAAGAGGAACGACGTCATATTTACTGTGTATCTCTGCCCTATTCAGAATGGTATCTGGTGACAGTTATGCCTTATGGATCCATGGATAAAGCCATCAGCGATCTGAACCTTCAATGGATGTATATGGTATTTGGCGGCTGCAGCCTGATTCTTTTTGCGCTCCTGCTTCTGTTTTTCTGGTATTTCCGGCTTACGAAACGACAGATCCGCGCTCTGGAACAGGCAGAAGAAGAAGCGACCCGCGCCAGCCATGCGAAAAGTGAGTTCCTTTCCAATATGAGCCACGATATCCGGACGCCAATGAACGCCATTGTAGGTATGACAGCCATAGCCATAGCCAACAGTTCCAATGAGCAACAGGTACAGGGATGCCTGAAAAAAATCGCCCTCTCCAGCAGGCAGCTTCTGGGGCTTATTAATGATGTACTGGATATGTCCAAAATTGAGAGCGGAAAAATGACGCTGAATGTGGATCAGGTTTCTCTGCAGGAGATTATGGACAGCATTGTCAGTATTGTACAGCCGCAGATTCGGGCGAAGAAGCAGCACTTTGATGTTTTTATCCACGATATTACTTCAGAGCATGTATGCTGTGATAGTGTACGCCTGAACCAGGTACTCTTGAATTTGCTCTCCAACGCCATTAAATTTACCCCGGAGGGGGGAGGGGTTTATCTCTATCTCCATGAAGAAGAATCTCCTCTTGGGGAAGAGTATGTGCGGATTTGCCTTCGGGTGAAAGACAGTGGAATCGGCATGTCGCCGGAGTTTAAGGAAAAAGTGTTTGAGTCCTTTTCCAGGGAGGACCGGATGAGAGTCCATAAAACGGAGGGGACAGGGCTTGGTATGGCTATCACAAAATATATTGTGGACGCCATGAATGGAACCATTGAGGTAGACAGTCAGAAAGGCCAGGGAACGGAATTTACAGTAACTCTGGATTTGAAAAAAGCAATGGTATCGGAAGAGAATATGCACCTTCCTGATTGGAATCTTTTGGTGGTGGACGATGACGCCCAGCTTTGTCATGACACAGTGGAGACATTAAAGAGCATCGGTATTCAGGCTGACTGGACTCAGGATGGGGAAAGCGCCCTTCGCCTGATAGAGGAGCATAAAGACGGAAAAGAGGCATACCAGATTATTCTTTTAGATTGGAAGCTTCCGGAGATGGATGGCATAGAAACAGCCAGGGAAATCCGACATACTCTGAAATCTGAGATTCCGATTATTCTGGCCTCTGCCTATGACTGGGGAGATATTGAAGAAGAAGCGAGAAAAGCAGGCGTAAATGGATTCGTTTCTAAACCGTTGTTTAAGTCTACCTTATACTATGGCCTGAGACCTTTTATGGGAGAAGAGGCAGGAAAAGAAATAAAGGGAGTAGAGGAGGCGGTGGATTTTCACGGCTGCCATGTACTTTTAGCAGAGGACAATGATCTGAACTGGGAAATTGCGGAAGAACTTCTTTCGGATCTGGGGCTGATTCTGGAACGGGCCGAGAACGGAAAAATCTGCGTAGAGAAATTGGAACATTCTACGCCCGGCTTTTACAGCGCCATTCTTATGGATCTTCGGATGCCGGTTATGACTGGTTACGAGGCGGCACAGGTTATCAGAGGCCTTTCACGGGCAGATGCCGCACAGATTCCCATTATCGCAATGAGCGCAGACGCATACTCAGAGGATAAGGAAAAGTGTTTGGAGTGCGGCATGAATGCCCATGTGGCAAAGCCCATTGATATGCAGGAATTGTCCAGGATTTTGAAAAAGTATTTATAGAGTTTGTAGAAACTGTTTCGGGAAGAAAGAGTCAGGAGGTAGGAAACTGTTCCAGAGATTCAAAACGGTAGCCCATTTCCTCCCATTTGGTCAGGAGTTCATCCAGGATTTCTCCATTGGTTTTGGAGGTGCTGTGGAGAAGAACGACGGCGCCAGGGTGGATGCGGCCAAGCAGTTTTTCAAAAGCTTCTTCTTTTGTGGGCTGGTCGTTTTCGTACCAGTCCACATAGGCGAGACTCCAGAAAAAAGTAGAGTACCCCATGTCTTTGGCCATCTGTAAATTGGTCTCGCTGTATTTGCCCTGAGGGGGACGATAAAATTTTGTCATGGTCTGTCCTGTGGTTTTTTCAAACAGGGTTTCCAGCTCTCCTAGTTCCTTTTCAAAGGCTTCTTTGGTGGAAATCTGCGACATATTGGGATGGTGATAGGTGTGGTTTCCGACGAGGTGGCCTTCAGCCAGCATACGTTTTACCAGGTCCGGGCTGGTTTCTATGTAATTTCCCACAAGAAAAAATGTGGCGGGCGCCTGATGCTTTTTTAGGGCGTCCAGGATTGCAGCGGTGTTGCCGTTTTCATATCCGGCGTCGAAGGTCAGATAAATGACTTTTTCTTCTGTTGGATTGATGTAGTAGGCGTGGAAGTCTTTTAGTTCCTCTGCAGTGGCATTTCCGATAGGGGCTTTCCCCTTTTCCTGGAAACTTAAGCCCCAATTGGAGGCTTCTGCCAGGATAGGATCTGTCTGGGCCGGTATAGTCATGCGAGCCAGAGAGTAGCCGGCTAGGTAGGCGAGCATCAGGAGAAGCAGCCGGATGGTGTATTTTTTTCGGAGCAATGGATGATTCATAGGATTCACCAAAGGAAGAGTTTGTATATTCTATGAGAGAGGAAGAGCAGTCAGAACGGAAGTGCTCCTGTGAAAGACAAAAACTGTTTAAATTTTTCAAATTAATGCAAAAAGTTCTTGCAAAATGGCGAGACATATGGTATTATTTGTTCGTTGAATACATGGAATGAGACATGCGGAGTTTTGAAATGAGATAGGGCTCCATGGTCAAGCGGTTAAGACACCGCCCTTTCACGGCGGTAACAGGGGTTCAAATCCCCTTGGAGTCATTTCAGATGATTTTGCCGATGTGGCTCAATTGGCAGAGCAGCTGATTTGTAATCAGCAGGTTATCGGTT
>JAAWAV010000022.1 GCA_022792335.1 Lachnospiraceae bacterium | reverse complement strand
TTTAGGCTATAATTTTTCTGTAAGTTAATGTGTTTGGTCATACATTAATTTTACACCAACTGCCGGATTCTTTCGAGGTCTGGCAGTTATTTTTTGTATAGAAAAGGAGCTGCGCACTAATTACTTAGTGCGACAGCCCCTTTTACGGAGTGAATCAAAGGTCGGCGTACTGGTCGCCGATAGAGAGACAATGCGTAAAAACCGTCAAATCATGCAGATGGAAGTGTGCACCCTTGTCAAGCGACGGTACTATCCATTCAGATAGAGGAAAAAGACTACGCCTTTTTCTGTGTTTTTTATACCATAGGCTATATGGTGCAAATCAAGAATCGTTTTGACAATGTATAACCCCAGACCGTTTCCGCCAGTAGCCTTATTTCTTGATTTGTCTGTGCGATAAAAAGGCGTGAACATATGAGGAAGGTCATCGTTTGGAATAGACGCTCCGGTATTTTCGATAAGGAGAGTGTTTCCTTTTTCACAGGATTCGAAAGTGATAAAAACATCTTCCCCGCGGGGGGAATGCCGAACTGCGTTTCCAATAATATTAGACAGGGCTTTTTTCCAAAGATTTGGATTGACAGACAGAATCATATCGGCGCGGATGATTGGATGTATCTGAATATTCTTATCCTGTGCAAGCGGGAAAATAGCCTCTACGGTGTCATTTATCGTCTGTTTTAGTGAAACCTCCTGCAGGGTATTCTGTAAGTCCATATGTTCCATTTTGGATATGGTTATAATTTCCCTGATAAGGTGCTCTATCTCCTCTGTGGATTTCAGCGCTTCGGGCAGATACGCTTCGTGATTTTGGTAGGCCCCATACCCCAAAATCATATTTTCAATTTGCCCTTTTAAGATGGTCAGCGGTGTTTTCAACTCATGAGAGACGGCTGCAAAAAAGTTTCTGCGCTGTTCTTCCAGCGTTTTGAATTTTTCTACATCGTCTGAAAGCTCTTGATTGGCATTTTTTAATTCTTCCATTGTCTCCTGCAATCTGCCTGCCATTGTATTTAAACTGGAAGCAAGTACGCCAATCTCATCGTCGCTTTTCACCTCGCACCTCCAAGTCATATCCAGTAAGGTCATCCGCCTGGAAATTTTGCTGATTTTAGCGATGGGCGAGACAATAACCTTGCTGCAAATAAAGGCGCTTAGAGATGACAGAAACAGAATGATGACAAAGACAGCAGGCAAAAAGCGAAACATAAGGCTTAAAATGACATCCGCGGTTTTCGATATGGAAGATATCATGAGTGCATATTCTGTTTCTTTATCGGAGAAAGTGACAGAAGTTGCAATGCTTAATGTTGCAATTTCAAATCCCTCCGCCTTTATTTCCCCAAAGCTCAAAGTAGTCTTATCATCGCTGAGGGCGGCTGCCGAATTGTTTCGAATACAAAAATTATAGATTTCTTCCACGGCATCCTCATAGCGCATATTCTGTAACTTTGAAACAAGAAGTTCCGTATTGGCGTCCAGTTGTCTGTCTGATGTCACCTGATATTGTTTGGGCAGGACTGTCAGTACAATGCCATAAATCAGCATACTGCAAATGGTAAGGGCGGAAAACACCCATAAAAATACTTTGATGCTTAAGCTGTTTTTAATTTTCTTTCGCAAGCCGATATCCCACCCCTCTGACTGTTTCGATATAGTCGACCTGCAGTTTTTTGCGCAAATTCATAATATGGAAGTTTACGCCTTTTTCATCTCCCATAAAGTCATATCCCCAAACAAGACGCAGCAGGTCGTCCCTTGTAAAAACACGCCCTCTGTTTTTAAGAAACAACACGAGAAGTTCAAACTCCAGGTGGGTAAGCGCTACTGCCTTTCCGGAAACCATAACCGTGTGTTCCATTTCACTCAAAGTGATTTCTCTGTAACGGATCATGTCCGACGCTATATCTGACGACGTCCGCCGCAAAAGAGCTTCCACACGCTTTAGGACGAGTTTTATGGAAAAGGGCTTGGTAATATAATCATCCGCCAGTTTGTCAAAGCCTTTGACTTGAGCGTCCTCCGTATCAAGCGCTGTTAAAAGAATAATCGGGATTTGCGACTCCTGCCGTATCATTTCGCACACCGTATATCCGTCGATTTTTGGCAGCATGATATCCAGCAGAATAAGGTCAAAGTCCTCTCTGCGAAAGGTGTTGATACCCTCCAGTCCATCCGACGCGGCAGTAACTTTATATCCTGCAAAGGTGAGCGGTTCTGACAATATTTTCTGTATTGCCGCCTCATCCTCAATGATCAATATTTTCTTATCCATATGCAGACCTCCATGCTTAGCAGATGTTGATTCGTTTTTGATTAGTTTTACTGTTTCAAGTTTCCACATTTTTGAGACAAGCTATCCACCGATGAAAGGACTTCTTTATGCGCCGCGCCTCTGGGGACAATTCCTTTTCGGAGAAATCAGAAGGGAGATAATGACGAAGCATGAATGTTTGGCTGTTGCGTTTAGTTTTTGTTGCAGGCAGGGAAGGTTTTATGTATAATTATACAGAATACAAGTTTTAGGCTGCAGGGCAGTTCTCTGCCTGTCGGCGGGGAAGCCAAAATATGAAACATCTAAAAACGAAGGAGAAAATATGTCTCAGAGAAAAGATATTCATAAGGTGCTGATTATCGGTTCCGGCCCTATCATTATCGGGCAGGCCTGCGAGTTTGACTATTCGGGAACGCAGGCGTGTAAAGCGCTCAGAAAGCTGGGTTACAAGATTGTACTGGTTAATTCCAATCCGGCCACTATTATGACGGATCCGGAGATTGCTGACGTTACCTATATCGAACCCTTAAATGTAACTCGTCTGGAGCAGATCATCGCGAAGGAGAGACCGGACGCGCTGTTACCTAATCTGGGAGGCCAGTCAGGTCTCAATCTCTGTTCGGAGCTTGCGAAGGCCGGTATTTTGGAGCAATACGGCGTGAAGGTGATTGGCGTCCAGGTGGACGCTATCGAGCGGGGCGAGGATCGTATCGAGTTTAAGCATGCCATGGACAAGCTGGGGATTGAGATGGCAAAGAGCGAGGTGGCTTATTCAGTGGACGAGGCTCTCGCCATTGCCGACAGGTTGGGCTATCCTGTGGTACTTCGTCCGGCCTATACCATGGGCGGAGCCGGGGGCGGCCTGGTCTACAATGTAGAGGAGTTAAAGACGGTCTGCGCCAGAGGGTTGCAGGCCAGTTTGGTGGGCCAGGTTCTGGTGGAAGAGTCCATTCTCGGATGGGAGGAACTGGAGCTAGAGGTGGTCCGCGATGCGGACAACAACATGATCACCGTCTGTTTTATTGAAAATATTGATCCTCTGGGGGTTCATACGGGGGACTCTTTCTGCGCCGCCCCCATGCTCACCATTCCGGAAAACGTACAGAAGCGGTTGCAGGAAAAATCTTATAAAATTGTAGAGTCCATTGAGGTCATCGGCGGCACCAATGTCCAGTGGGCTCACGATCCGAAAACAGATCGGGATATCATTATTGAGATCAATCCGAGAACTTCCCGTTCTTCGGCGCTGGCGTCCAAGGCCACCGGATTTCCCATCGCCTTTGTGTCGGCGATGCTGGCGGCTGGTCTGACCCTTTCGGATATTCCCTGCGGAAAATACGGAACCCTGGACAAATATGTTCCGGACGGAGATTATGTGGTAATTAAGTTTGCCCGTTGGGCGTTTGAAAAGTTCAAGGGAGTAGAAGATAAGCTGGGAACTCAGATGCGGGCCGTGGGCGAGGTCATGAGTATTGGAAAGACTTATAAGGAAGCTTTCCAGAAGGCTATCCGAAGCCTGGAGACGGGACGCTACGGGCTGGGCCACAGTAAGGATTTTGACAAAAAAACGAAGGAAGAGCTTTTGCGGCTGCTGACCACTCCCTCCAGTGAGCGGTATTTTGTGATGTACGAGGCGCTGCGAAAGGGAGCGACTGTGGAGGAAATCCATGGACTTACGAAGGTAAAACATTACTTTATTGAACAGATGAAAGAGCTTGTGGAAGAGGAGGAGGAACTCCTTGCTTTTAAAGGCGGCCTGCCTTCCGACGAGAGGTTGATCCGGGCGAAAAGGGACGGATTTTCCGATAAGTATCTGAGCCAGATTCTGGATGTGGCGGAGGCAGATATCCGGGAAAAACGAATCAGCCTGGGGGTAGAAGAGAACTGGGAGGGAGTCCATGTGAGCGGGACGAAAGACAGTGCTTATTATTATTCTACCTACAATGGAGAGGATAAAAATCCTGTCCACACCGATCGGCCCAAGGTTATGATTCTGGGGGGCGGCCCCAACCGGATCGGACAGGGAATCGAGTTTGATTACTGTTGCGTTCATGCTTCCCTGGCCCTTAAGAAACTGGGCTTTGAGACAATCATTGTCAACTGCAATCCGGAGACGGTTTCCACAGATTATGATACCTCAGATAAACTGTATTTCGAGCCGTTGACCTTGGAGGACGTATTAAGTATTTATAAAAAGGAACAGCCGGTGGGCGTTATTGCTCAGTTTGGCGGACAGACGCCCCTCAATCTGGCAGCAGATCTGGAGAAAAACGGCGTGAAGGTTCTGGGAACGGCTTCCTCAGTGATCGATTTGGCTGAGGATCGGGATCAGTTCCGGGCCATGATGGATAAGCTGGAAATTCCCATGCCGGAGGCTGGGATGGCGGTGAATGTATCGGAAGCTTTGGAGATTGCCGAGCGAATCGGTTATCCGGTGATGGTCCGCCCCTCCTATGTACTGGGCGGACGCGGCATGGAAGTGGTCTATGACGCGGAAAGTATGACAGGCTATATGGAAGCGGCTGTCGGCGTGACTCCGGACCGTCCCATTCTCATCGACCGGTTTCTGGTTCATGCCACAGAGTGTGAGGCAGACGCCATCAGCGATGGAACTCACGCCTTTGTGCCTGCAGTCATGGAACATATTGAGCTGGCGGGCGTCCATTCCGGAGACTCGGCCTGCATCATCCCTTCCAGACATCTCTCACAGGAGAATGTAAATACGATCAAAGAATATACAAGGAAAATTGCGGAGGAGATGCATGTCCGGGGATTGATGAACATGCAGTATGCCATTGAAAATGGAAAGGTCTATGTGCTGGAAGCCAATCCCAGAGCTTCCCGGACAGTGCCTCTTGTCTCCAAAGTCTGCAACATCCGTATGGTACCTTTGGCAATTGACATTGTGACCGGGGAGCTGACGGGGCGGCCTTCGCCGGTGCCCGGACTTAAGGAGCAGGAAATTCCCTATTACGGTGTAAAAGAAGCAGTTTTTCCTTTTAATATGTTCCAGGAGGTGGATCCGGTTCTGGGGCCGGAAATGCGTTCCACCGGGGAAGTTCTCGGACTTTCTGAATCCTGGGGGGAGGCCTTCTATAAGACGCAAGAAGCGGCTCAAACCAGGCTTCCTCTGGAAGGAACGGTTCTGATCAGCGTCAGCGACAAGGACAAGCCGGAAGCGGTGGAGGTGGCGAAGGAGTTTGCCGCGGAAGGTTTCCGTATCATTGCTTCCAGAAATACCTGCAAAATTCTCAGGGAAAATGGTCTGGAGGCAGAAATGATCAATAAGTTACAGGAAGGCCGTCCCAACATGTATGATCTGATTACCAATGGAAAGATCGACGTGATTGTCAATACTCCGGTGGAAAAGGAGAGGAAGATGGACGACAGCTACCTGAGGAAGGCGGCTATCAAAAAGAAAGTGCCCTATGCCACCACCATGGCGGCGGCGAAAGCAATGATTGGCGGTATCCGGTTTGTAAGAAATCATGGAAACGGCCAGGTAAAATCTCTTCAGGAGCTGCATGAGAGCGTCAGGGACATGTCAGCCGATGGGAAATAAAGAGGCGCCTCCGGGGGCTTTGGAGAGAAACGAAATAGGGGAATGTTAGAAAACAGATAAACTGGAAACGAAAGGACTGGGGAGAAAGAGGAGACCATGAAGATTACCGTTCTGGCAGTGGGGAAGATCAAGGAAAAATTTTATACACAGGCCGTCGAAGAGTATACGAAACGTCTTTCCAGGTACTGCAGGCTGGAAATCGTCGAGGTAGCCGATGAAAAAACACCGGACGGCGCCGGGGAGGCAGCCGTCCGGAAAATCAAGGAGAAAGAGGGGGAGCGTCTGCTTTCCCATATCAAGGACGGCGCCTATGTGATCGCCCTCGCTATAGAAGGGAAGATGAGAAGCTCCGAAAAATTTTCGGAGCATCTTTCCAGTTTGGGGCTATACGGCGACAGTCATCTGGCCTTTGTCATCGGCGGTTCTCTGGGACTTTCAGAGGCAGTGCTCGACCGGGCAAATGAACATTTAAGCTTTTCAAACATGACCTTTCCTCACCAGCTTATGCGAGTCATCCTTCTGGAGCAGCTTTACCGGAGTTTCAAAATCCAGGCAGGAGAACCTTATCACAAGTAAAAGTTATGCGAAAACCAAAATAAGCGCGGCTTGTGGCCATAGAAAGAAAGATGCAGAAGAAGCATCTTTTATAGGAACTTTAGGCTGCCTTTAGCGGTAAGTGGTACGCTATCAGTGAAAGGAGGTGAATGGATGCGGCTGCTTATCGCGGAGGACGATCCCAGACTATTGAAAGCATTGCTTCATATTTTTGAGAGCAATAAATTTGCAGTAGACGGCGTATCTAGTGGAGAGGATGCTCTTCTTTACGCGGAGTCAGAAGAATATGACGGCTTGATTTTGGATATTATGTTGCCTGGTCTAAATGGGATACAGGTTCTTCAAAAACTGAGGAAACAAAATATAACGACGCCGGCGTTGTTTCTGACAGCCAGAACGGAAATAGAGCAGCGAGTGGAGGGGCTGGATGCAGGGGCGGACGATTATCTTCCGAAACCATTCGCCACTTCCGAGCTTTTGGCAAGAACCAGAGCAATGTTACGGCGAAAGGCTCATTATGTACCGGATCTGTTGAAATTTCATGGCGTAACGCTGAACCGTTCCACTTACCAACTCATGTACGGGGAACGATCTCAGATTCTAAGCGGCAAAGAGTTTCAGATACTTGAAATATTGATGCAAAAGCCGCACATGGTCGTTCCCACGGAACAGTTTATCTTGCATATTTGGGGGTGGGACAGTAAGGTGGATACCAGCGTGGTCTGGGTGCATATTTCAAATGTAAGAAAGAAGATAAGCGCTCTTTGCGCCCCCTTGGAAATTCGATTTTTGAGGAACGCCGGATACGTGTTGGAGGAGGCCGATGATATATAATTTACGGAAGAAATTTATTTTGATCAGCGGCGTCTCCATTTTTTGCGTTCTTTTTGGAATCTTTGTTATGATGTTTGTGATGAGCCATGTGCAGTTAAACGGGACCATGGACGCTCTGACGGAAGCGATTGCAGAGAATGGCGGCGTATTTTCGGAGAGGTTTCAGCCCGGCCCGGCGCCTCCTTCCAGAAGGCATACATACGGCAATGTGATTACAGAAGAAACCGCGCATAGTATCCGTTTCTTTACAGTGTGGCTTGGAGGAGATAGAGAAATCCTGAGAGTAAACAGGGACTCTATCTTTTCCATATCGGAGTCTCAGGCACAGGAATATGCCGGGGATGCACTGGAGACTGGAAAAGAAAAAGGATGGGTGTCCGATTACCGTTTTAAGGTGTTTCCGTCGGATGGCGGTATGGGGATTGTATTTGTGAATGGAGAGATGCCCCGTCTGATGGTATCCCGGTTTTTATTTACCACGGTTTTAATTCTTCTTGTCAGCGGCCTGGCAGTTCTGATTTTAATTATTCTGATCTCGAAAAGGGTGGTCCGCCCTGCCGCGGAAAGCTATGAAAAGCAAAAGCAGTTTATAACGGATGCGAACCATGAGCTGAAAACGCCGCTTACGCTGATTTTGTCGGATCTGGATATTGTAGAGTCGGAAGTTGGAAAAAATGAATGGATTGACGATATGCGAAGCGAAGGCGAGAGAATGAGACTCCTGGTCAATCAGTTGGTCATGCTGTCCAGAATGGATGAGGATTCGTCGAATCTTTGCATGGCGCTCTTTGATCTGAGTAGCGCGGTATTGGATACGGCATCGGAATTTCAACTCTTGGCCGCCGATCGCCAAAAAGAGCTGCTTACAGAGATTGAACCTTTGATAGAATATCATGGCGACGAGGGGCTCATCCGCCGTCTGATTGCCATTCTTCTGGATAATGCAGTCAAATACTGCGACCGGGGAGGGAAAATAAAAATTTCCCTTTATAGAAAACGCCATCCAACGATTACTGTGGAAAACACTTACGACAATGTAAAAAAACTAGAGCTGGAACGGTTGTTTGACCGCTTTTATCGGGCAGATCCGTCAAGAACATTTGATGGAAGCTTTGGCGTGGGATTGTCCATTGCCAGGGCAATCGTAAAAAATCATCAGGGTAATATTCTGGCGTATAAGAAAGAAAAGCTCATCGGATTCAAGGTGGAATTAAAATAGAATACCTCATTTATATTGCAGAAAAGCGAAGAAATCATGTGGCTTCATGATTTCTTCGCTTTTTCACAATCTGTTCACAGGATTCTTTAGGGAAATTTTAGGCAGTACTGGTATCTTAATAACCGTAGTCTGGCTGATAAAGACCATGACTATGATTGCTTCTACAGATTCTGAAAATAACGGGTAGGAGGTTCACGATGATTTCAGTGGAACATTTGACCAAATGCTATGGAGACTTTACGGCTGTGAAAGATCTTTCCTTCGAGATTGACGAGGGGCATGTTTATGGCTTTCTGGGGCCAAACGGAGCTGGAAAGACGACGACAATGAATATTATGACAGGTTGTCTGTCTGCTACAAAGGGACGTGTCAGGATTGACGGCCATGATATTTTTGAGGAACCGAATCAGGCGAAGAAACTCATCGGTTATCTTCCGGAACAGCCGCCGCTTTATATGACGGAAACACCGGCGGAATACTTACAGTTTGTGGGAGAAGCAAAAGGGCTTCGGGGCGCTGCTTTAAGGCGGCAGGTTGCCGACGTAATGGAACAGACAAAAATCGAAGAGGTGAGGAACCGACGGATATCCGCACTTTCGAAAGGATATAAACAGAGAGTGGGAATTGCGCAGGCGCTCCTTGGAAATCCCAAAGTTATTATCCTGGATGAGCCGACCGTGGGGCTTGACCCGATCCAGATTATTGAAATCCGTACTCTAATCAGAGAACTGGGAAAGACACATACGGTTATTTTCAGTTCTCACATTTTATCGGAAGTCCAGACCATCTGTGATCAGATATTGATTATTGCAAAAGGAAAACTGATTGCCTTTGATGGTCCCCAAAAGCTGGAAAGACAGCTGCTGGCCCCCGGTGAGATCGTGATTACTGCAGACATGGCAGAAGAAAAAATAAAGGAAATCCTGGCAGAAACGGAGCATATTGCTGAGATTGCTGTGGAAACAAAGGATACTGGTCTTACTGTGGCGCATTTACGGACAGATCATGACAGGATTTATGAAGTATCCGGCTCCATATTCTCTGCCTTTGCGGCAAAAGGCGAGATACTGCTTGAAATGACTTTGAAAAAAGCAAATCTGGAAGATGTCTTTATTGAGCTTACGGAGAGCAACATGGATACAGAAACAGAAGGCGAACGGACAGAAAAAGTGGCAGAAATAACAAAAAAAGGACCCATGACGGATAAGGGGGCGGATGAAACATGATTGCAGTATTAAAACACGAACTCCGGCTTTATTTCCATTCTTTGACCGCTTATGTATTCGGCGCTTTCTTACTGGCTTTTGTTGGGATTGGATCCATGCTTTATAACCTGCAGGCGGCTGTCAGTAACTTTGAATATGTATTAAGTTTTGGATGCCTTGTTTTTGTTGTGATTGTACCGATTCTGACGATGCGTGTGATGGCGGAAGAGAGAAAGCAGAAAACGGATCAGCTATTGTATTCCCTGCCGATTACTACGACTCAGATCGTTATCGGAAAGTATCTGTCTTTACTGGCTGTTTATCTGATTCCCTTGTGCATCATTTGCCTGTATCCGCTGATTTTTTCTCAGTTTGGCGATGTCTATCTGCTGACTTCATACGGTTCTATCTTTGCCTTTTTTATGATGGGAGCCGCTTTGCTTGCTCTTGGCCTATTCATTTCCTCCCTGACGGATAATCAGGGCTTTGCTGCAGGGATTGGGATTGCAGTCATATTATTGAATTATTACAGTGTCAGTCTTTCCGAATACCTTTCGTCTACCTCTTTTGGATCCGTAGTTGCTGTTTGCATCATTATTTTTGTTTTGGGGGCAGTCGTCCGTTATTTGACAAAAAGCGAGAAATTAGCCTATGGAATTGGCTTCATACTGTTGATGGTTACGGCGGTCACTTACTATCTGAAGCCGGAAAAATTTGAAGGCCTGCTGCCCAATCTTATGACGAAGCTTTCTTTGTTCGAGAGGTTTTATAGTTTTGTAAACGGAGTCTTTGACATGACGGCCATCACGTATTATGTGACTGTTGCAGCATTTTTCCTGTTTCTTTCTGTACAATCTCTGGAAAAAAGGAGGTATCACTGATGAAAAGAAGGGAATTTTTTAAATCTTCAGAGAAAACAGAGAGAAATAAAATTGCCCTGCGCGGCGGTTCTTATTCTCTGATGATTACCGGCATTGTGCTGGCGCTTTTGATTGTGGTCAATCTATTTGTCTCGGCTCTGCCGGTGACGGTGACGAAATATGACATCAGTTCGGCAAAACTTTATTCCATTACCAGCAACACCAAGGCTGTTATTCATGCTCTGGAGAGGGAGGTGACGATCTACTGGATCGTGCAATCCGGCGAGGAGGATGAAGTGATTGAAAATCTGCTCAGTAAATATGACAGCCTTTCTGATCAGATTCAGGTGGTCAAAAAGAATCCGGACATTTTTCCGACCTTTGCCAAGCAATACACAGACGAGACTGTACAGAACAACAGCCTGATTGTGGAATGCGGAGAGCGAAGCCGTTTTATCAGTTATAGCGATATTTATGTACAGGAATCAGATCTGTATTCTTATTCCTATTATACCTCCTTTGACGGGGAAGGCGCCATCACGTCAGCGATTGATTATGTGGTAAGTGAAGAACTTCCGCAGGTCTATGTTCTGGAAGGACACGGAGAAAAAGAGCTGCCCTCCTCTTTTAGCGAACAGATGGAGAAAGAAAATATAGAGACAAAACCCCTTTCTGTATTAAATGTGGACGCTATACCAGATGAGGCTGATTGCGTTATAATTTATGCGCCTTCCAGCGATATTTCGGAGGAAGAAAAGAAATTGCTGGTCGATTATGTGGCAGATGGTGGGAAACTGCTTGTTATGGCAGGACCGGTAGAGGATGACAATTTGGACCAGCTTTATGGGCTTCTGACGGATTATGGCGTGGAGAAAAAGGAAGGGATTGTCGTGGAAGGCGATAGGGAGTATTACGCTTTCCAGGCTCCTTATATACTACTGCCAGAAATGATGGAAAGTGAGATTACAAGTTCTCTGGTGGAAGAACGGTATTATCCGATTATGCCGGTTTCTCAAGGGCTTAGTGTTTCAGGAGATTCCGGAGAAGGAACTGTGACAAAGCTGCTTACAACCTCTGAGAGTTCTTTCAGCAAGCTTGCAGGATACGATCTTTCTACCTATGAGAAGGAGGAAGGAGATATTGACGGGCCTTTTACCGTAGCAGTTTCCATTGAGGATTATAGCGGTGGAAAAATCGTATGGTTTACTTCTTCTGATTTTCTGAACGATATGTACAATGCTTATTCATCCGGAGCCAACGGCGATCTGGGAATGAATGCGCTATCCTACCTGATTGGGGAGAGCGAGGCGATCGCCATTCGCAGTAAATCACTGAATTACAATTATCTGACCATCAGTGAGTCCACATCTTCGCTGCTGAAAGTGGTGATGATCGGAGTATTTCCGCTTTTCTACCTTGGCTTTGGAATCTGTGTGATGGTAGGAAGAAGGAGGGAGCAGAATGAACCGGTTTAAGAGAATTTATGTTTTGCTTGGCGTTTTAGTCGTAGCCTGTGTAGCGACCGTTGGAGTTATGCGTTATGAAGAACATAAAGAACAGATTAAAAACAGCGAAGAAGTCGTTTTGGAACTTGCGAAGGATTCAGTGAAACGTTTGTCCTGGGAGTATGAAGAGGAAACCCTTTCTTTCCGCAAAAATGAGACATGGATTTATGAAGAGGATGAGGCGTTTCCGGTAGATGAAGAAAAAATAAACGGATTGTTAGACCTATTTGAAACCTTCGGTGTTTCTTTTGTCATTGAGGAAGTCGAGGATTACAGCCAATATGGACTGGATGATCCGATCGGTAGCATTCGCATGGAAACAGAGGATCAGTCTTACGAGATTTTTCTTGGAAGCTACAGTGAGATGGATTCGGAGCGCTATGTTTCCATTGGAGACGGCAAGGTCTATCTGGTAAAAAATGACCCTCTGGACCAGTTTGATGTAAAACTACCTGATCTGATTAAACATGATGAAATACCGTCTTTTGAAAAAATCACAGAGGTTCAGTTTGCCGGAGCGGAAAATTACAGCATTGCTTATGAGGAGGACAGTGCAGATACTTATTGTGTGGATGATGTGTACTTTACAGAGCGGGGAGGAGAAAAGAAACCTCTGGATACTTCTCTGGTAGATGGTTATCTTGACAGAATCGGAAGCCTTGGTCTGACGAACTACGCAACTTACCATGCTACGGAAGAGGAACTTGCTTCCTATGGCCTGGATTCCCCAGAGCTTACTGTTACAGTGGACTACTCTCATGAAAATGATGAGGGGAAAGAAACACCCGATACATTTGTCCTGTATGTGAGCCGCGCTCCAGAAGAAAAGGAGGCGTCGGCGGGGATGGAGAAGAACAGCGGGGAAGATTCAAAAGAGGAAGATTTGGAAGAGGAAGATTCGAAAGAGGAAGAGATGACAGCTTACGCCAGAATCGGAGAATCTCAGATTATCTATCAGATATCGGGAGGTGATTATGAGAATGTAATGGCGGCCTCCTATCATGACCTGCGGCATCAGGAAGTCCTTTCCGCTGATTTTGCAGATATTACGCAGATTGAGATTTCCCTGGAGGGAAAGGTATATGCGCTTACATCGGAAAAAAAGGACGATGAGCAGATCTGGTATTATCAAGGGGAAGAGGTGGAAACTTCAAATTTAAAGACCGCGTTTGCGAATTTGAAGGCAGAGCGTTTTACGGAAGAGTCTCCTACACAGAAGGAGGAAATCAGCCTGACCATTCATCTGGACAACAAAAACTATCCGGAGATCCTGGTGGAGCTGTATCGGTATGATGGGGATACCTGTCTGGCAATGGTAGACGGAGAGTCCGTTTCGCTTGTCAAGCGTTCTGTAGCAGTCGATCTGATCGAGGCAGTCCATGAGATTGTACTGGGCAGAGAACAATAAAATCATAAAATAATGATTCGTGATAGCGATTAGTTTACCCTATGAGTGAAATGATAAGAACCCGGCGTCCCATATAATCAGGACACGGGGTTCTTATCACATTACAGGATAAGAGGCGTAAATAAAATAACAGTACCACGAAAGTACTGTCATTCTCATCTCTTGCACCATTCAGTGCAGTTGGAGGGACTTGAACCCTCACGAGCTAATGCTCACATGAACCTGAATCATGCGCGTATGCCAATTCCGCCACAACTGCCTATCTTTGATTATCTTCCTGTGTGTTTTACCACCGGACGAAAAGTAGTATACCTTAAATAGTCTTAAATGTCAACACAATTTAAAGAAAAAAATAAAAAAAATATTGTGTTTTTTTGGCAGAAAACCATTGACAATTTTGCATGGGAATGATATTATAATAGTCGCGTCAGTGATATGACGGTCCGCAGTTGTGGCGGAATTGGCATACGCGCTAGACTAAGGATCTAGTGAGCATAGCGCTCGTGCGGGTTCAAGTCCCGCCAACTGCATGGCAGGCTCTTCCAAAAGGAAGGGCCTGTTTTCATACGTGGGGGTATGGGGGAAAGGCTTTACAGGATATGTCCTGCGCGGCGGGTAGAAAAAATGGTTTCTGTCTGAAGGGAAAGAAAAAGGAGCAGAGAGTATGGATGCGATGAAATATCTGAAACAGTTGATGATCATCATGGCAGTTTCATTTGCGGGGGAACTTTTGAACAGGCTTCTTCCGCTTCCGGTTCCAGGGAGCGTATATGGATTGGTTCTGATGTTTCTTTGCCTGCTTACGAGGCTCATTCGATTGGAGCAGGTGGAGGATGTGGGAGAATTTCTCATTAAACTGATGCCGGTTCTGTTTATCGGACCGGGCGTCAGTCTGATTACAGTGATGGGAGGATTGGCAGATAAACTGATTCCAATTCTGGCAGTCTGCATCATCAGCACCATCGTCGTGATGGTAGTGACAGGTTTAACGGCTCAGGCGGTTCTCAGAAGGACAGAAAGACGGAGAAAAGAACACGGACAGAAAAAAGGTTCCAGAAAGGAGAAGGAGTATGAATGAAATTTTGCAGGAGAGTGTATATTTTGGATTTTTCCTGGCTCTTGGAACTTACTGGATTGGCCTGAAGCTTCAGAAACGTTTTCCATACACGATTTGTAACCCTTTGCTCGTCAGTACCGTTTTATGCATTGTGGTTCTTCTGGTCTTTCAGATTGACTATGAATTTTTTGACGCCGGGGCGTCTCATATCACTTATTTCTTAACGCCCTGTACTGTGTGTCTGGCCATTCCCATGTACAGACAGGTACGGATTTTAAAAAAGAATCTGGCGGCGATTCTCCTGAGTATTATAAGCGGCTGCCTGGCCGCGGCCCTTACGATCTGGGGCTTATGCGCCTTGTTTGGACTGGATAAAAGCGTTTATCATTCTCTTCAGCCAAAATCTGTAACGACGGCGATTGCCATCGGCGTTTCCTCGGAGCTTGGGGGCAGCAGCGCTCTGACCATCATGGGGGTGGTGGTGACGGGGATGTTTGGCGGGATTATGGCAAAGGTGTTTTGCAGACTGTTCCATATTAAAGATCCCATTGCCATAGGGCTGGCCTGCGGCAACTCGGCCCATGCGATGGGGACTAGCAAGGCGCTAGAATTTGGAGAGCTGGAGGGGGCCATGTCCAGCCTGGCTGTGGTGGTGGCAGGCGTGACCACCGTTGTTCTCGCTCCGGTGTTTGCCGGAATGATTCACTGATATGTTTCAGGTACTTGTAGCATCTGTAAGAATGTGCTAAAGTAGAGTCAGGCTGTTTGTTTACGGAGGAGAACCATGGAAGAGAAACTGGAGAAACGAAAGGCATTTATCATTAATTTTCTGTATTTTATCATTCTGGTGGGAGTACTTTATTTTATCTTAAAAAAGTTATTCCCGATTTTTTTGCCTTTTGTGATTGGGCTTTTGATTGCAGTGTTTTTGAATCCGTTCATCCGGTTTTTGACGTCTCGGACAAACATTGGCAGGAAAGTTTGGTCTCCGGTCGCCGTACTTTTGTTTTATATAATTCTTAGCCTTTTAATCTATTTTTTCGGAGCGAAGATTGCAAGTTTCATCCAGGGAATTGCCGGACGTCTCCCTGCCTACTATACTACAACCATCGAACCTCAAATCAAACTACTGGCAGATAAAATCGCCTCCAGTTTTCCGGAGAATCAGAATCGGGTTTTGGAGATGGCCGGTTCTGTGGAAGGAACCATGCAGGATATTATCAACCGGGCGTCGGGAACCATCATCAGTATGGGGGCATCCTATGTGGTGGCGTTTCCCGGCCTGCTGATTCAGTTTGTTTTTATGGTAATCTCCTCGTTCTTTTTCACAGCGGATCTGGAAAATGTCCGAGGCTTTATTTTGCGTCAGGTACCGGAACAGAGGCGGGGGGTAGTTTTGGAAGTGATCAAAAGCGCCAGAATCATGGTAGGGAAGATTCTGAAGGTATATATGTTCCTGATGTGCGTGACTTTCGTGGAGCTTTACGTCGGTTTTAAAGTACTTCGGATTGAAATGGCCTTTCTGTATGCGTTTTTGACAGCAGTTGTGGACATTCTTCCAGTTCTTGGGACGGGGACGGTATTGATTCCCTGGGGGCTTCTTTCCTGTTTTCTGGGGAACGTGGGACAGGGAGTGGGAATCCTGGTTCTGTATTTGATTATCACAGCGGTGCGCCAGTTTTTGGAGCCGAAGATTATCGGAAAGCAGGTGGGCCTTCACCCCATTGTTACTCTGATCTGTATTTTTGCAGGCGGGAAGGTCATGGGAATCTGGGGGATTTTCCTGTTCCCGGTGATGGCGACGGTGTTAAAGAAGATGAACGACGAGGGGAGTATCCATCTTTGGAAGTGACCGGGGGCAGAAAGCAGGATCTGGAAAATGCAGGCAGGACGAAACAGAAAGACAGAAGGAGAATGATGTGTTATGAAAGAGCTTATGATTACAGAATTGTATGATTTGGACCATACGCTGGCGGCGCCTTATCTGGAGGACTTTGAGTATCCCTGGGAGGCTCTGGCCGGACTGGGAGAATTTATTGTGGCCCTTGGGAAGCGGCTCTCGGCGGAGGAGTATGAGGAGATTGGAGATCAGATCTGGGTAGCCAAATCTGCCGTTATTGCTCCGACTGCTTCCATAAAGGGACCGGTTATTATCGGAAAGGAGACGGAAGTGCGCCACGGCGCCTTTATCCGCGGCAATGCTCTGGTGGGAGATCATGCAGTGGTGGGAAATTCCACGGAGCTTAAGAATGTAATTTTATTTGATCATGTACAGGTGCCCCATTACAATTATGTGGGGGATTCGATTCTGGGGTATTATTCCCACATGGGAGCAGGTTCCATCACTTCCAATGTTAAATCGGATAAAAAACCGGTGGTAATCAAAGCGGGAGAGACTCACCTGGAGACAGGACGGAAAAAAGTGGGCGGCATGTTGGGAGATTTTGTGGAAGTGGGCTGCGGGACCGTGATCAATCCAGGTTCCGTCATTGGCCGAAATACCAGCATCTATCCCCTTTCCATGATACGAGGATATATTCCTGCAAACTCTGTTTACAAGAAGCTGGGAGAGATTGCAACGAAGGAAGCGTAGGGAAAGAAGGAGGTACAGAAATGAAATTTTTATGTTCCAGATGTGGGAAGCAGGAGGAGACGACGACCCATTTGCCCAAATGTGAGTGCGGAGGCCTCTGGAAGCTGGAGTTTACTCCTCCGGCCTTTGATCTTAAGGACGTGGACCGGCAGGAGTGGAGCTTGTTTCGCTACCGGAAATGGCTGGCTCTCTCAGGGGAGGACTGGAAGAAGATTTCCATGGGAGAGGGTATGACTCCTGTGATCCGTATGGATGAGAATGTGCTCTTAAAAATGGATTATTTGATGCCGACCCTTTCTTTTAAGGACCGGGGGGCGGCGGTGCTGATTGCAAACTGCAAGGCGGCTGGGGTAGAGAAGGTAGTCCAAGACAGCAGCGGAAACGCAGGAAATTCCGTAGCGGCATACTGTGCCAGGGCGGGAATCGCCTGTGAGATTTTTGTGCCGGAAGGGACTTCGCCGAAGAAAATCGATATGATCCGAGCCCACGGAGCAGTCTGTACGGTGGTACCGGGAAGCAGGGATCACTGCGCCGACGTATGCCGGGAGAGGGTGGAGAAAGAAGGCGTCTACTATGCGAATCACGTCTGCAATCCATTGTTTTATGAGGGGACAAAGACCTATATTTATGAGATTTATGAGCAGCTTGGCCGGATTCCGGAGCATCTAGTTATTCCCGTGGGAAACGGGACGCTGTTTTTGGGTGTCCTTTATGGCCTGGAGCATCTTCTTTCCAGCGGATGTATTGAAAAAATGCCCGAGATTCTTGCTCTCCAGTCCGAGCACTGTGATCCGCTCCTTCAGGCGGCCCAAAATGGAGAGACGTTTCCGGCTGCTGTGACGCCGATGCCTACTATTGCAGAAGGAATTGCCATCGGGAAGCCGCTTCGGGGAGAAGAGATTCTTCGGCTGGGAAAGAAATATGGCGTTCAGTTCGTCCATGCGCCGGAAGATAAGATTCTGGAAGCGAGAGCCAGTCTGGCGGCAAGAGGAATTTACTGTGAACATACCACTGCGGCCAATTATGCAGCGTATCTGCATAGGGAAAAACTTTATGGAAAAATGCCGGACACGCTTATCACCATGTGCGGGGCAGGACTTAAATCGGATCATTAAAAAGGCGACCTGCCTATTTTTTTCGAATTTGAGTTTCAGACAAAAAAGCGCCTGTCTGCCCGGAGTCCTGTCCGTCTTTTTCCAGTTCGGCGGGGCTGTGTTTTCCGGTGTATTCCTCAAACAGTTTGTTGACCTCGGCTCCCAAAAGGACAATATTCATGCAGATGTAAAGCCACAGCATAAGAAAGATGATGGCAGTCAGACCGCCGTAGATATAGGAAAAGTTGGCAATGTGATCGATGTAAAGAGAGTATACATAGGAAAAAATCAGCCATCCGAAGGTAGTGAAGGCGGCCCCGGGAATCTGTTTTTGGAAAGAGAGCCGTTTATTGGGCAAAATGGAATAGAGCAGCACAAAAAACAGCATAAACAGGGCAATGGAAAGTCCGGTACGGAACAGAATGACAATGCTGGAAAAATAGGCCAGTCTGGGAAACCAGGATTCTAAAAGGAATTGGATCCGGTTACCGAACAGAAGGACGCCAATGGTGAAGATAAGGACAAAAACGAAACCAATGGTATATACGATCGACAAAAGCCGCTGTACGGCGATATTTCTGGTCTCTTTGAGAGCGGCAATGTTGTTTAATCCCTGTTGAAGGGAATAGATTCCTTTGGAAGCTGACCATAAAATGGTAAGGACGGAAACGGAAATAATGGTTCCGGCTGAGTTGGTATAGACATCGTTTAAGATGCTGACGATAAAGTCCCGCAGTTCCGGAGTGCTTGGCAGAACTGACAGGATGGTATTTGTCAGGGATTCCTGAGAAAAGGGAATCAGAAACTGGATCAGGGGGATTGCCAGCATAACGATGGGAATAGCGGAAATCAGGACAAAAAAAGAAACCTGCGCCGCATACACAGAAATTTTGTCCTCTACGATTAAATTGATAATTTTTGCAAGAAAAAGCCTGAACCGTTTCATAAAGCACTCCCATGATACCTGCCGGCATTTCCAAAGAGTATAACATGATACGGAACGGATTGCAAGGGAGGACAGGAACGGAAATAAAATTAATCCTTGACAAGAAAAGGTTTTATGTTAAAATATGTCATAGACCTGACAGAATTTTATAAGTCAAAAGGCATGGAAGGTGTCAGTAGACGCCCTGTTTCCTGGCAGAGAGAGGAGGCCACCGGCTGAAAGCCCCCTTCAGTTCAGACAGGCGCCGAATTTCCCACCGGAGCCGCATTTTTGAATTTCAGTGGACGGAATCGCTTTTGAAGTTTCTGAGGAAGTTGCAACTCTTTGGCGGAGCGTTCCATGGATAGTAGGAAATGACGCATACCCGCGCGTTATGCGGGAAAGGAGTGTCTGCGTATGCGCAGGAATCAGGGTGGTACCGCGAGCAATTCGTCCCTTTGTCGAAAACGACAGAGGGACTTTTTGTCGTATAGGAAGCTACGTTTCCAATATAGCAAAAGCCCTCTTGGGGGGATCGCAGAGCCTGCCTAGGCAAAGTGAGGGTACTGCGGCAAAAAGGTATATGTTATTATTTTTAGTGAAGGAGAATGTTATGAAGGAAAAGCTGGAACAGATCAGACAGGCGGCGCTGGATCGGATCGCCGCTTCTGACGCGCTGGAAACCCTCAACGAGATCCGGGTGGCTTACCTGGGAAAAAAGGGAGAGCTGACTGGCGTCTTAAAAGGAATGAAGGACGTGAGCGCTGAAGATCGTCCCAGAGTGGGACAGATGGTCAACGATACCAGAGCTGCCATTGAGGCGAAACTGGAGGAACGGAAAATCAGACTGGCAAAAAAAGCCAGAGAAGAAAAGTTAAAAAGAGAGGTCATCGACGTGACTCTTCCGGCAAAGAAAAATCATGTGGGCCATAAGCATCCCAATATGATTGCGCTGGAAGAGGTGGAACGGATCTTCGTGGGTATGGGCTACGAGGTGGTGGAAGGCCCTGAAGTAGAGTATGATTACTATAATTTCGAGGCGCTTAACATCCCGAAAGGGCATCCGGCCAGGGATGAGCAGGATACATTTTATATCAATGACAGCATTCTTTTAAGGAGCCAGACTTCTCCCGTACAGGTACGCACCATGGAGAAGGGGAAGCTTCCTATTCGGATGATTGCGCCGGGGCGGGTATTCCGCTCTGACGAGGTGGACGCGACCCATTCGCCTTCGTTTCACCAGATCGAGGGACTTGTCATTGACAAACACATTACCTTTGCAGATTTGAAGGGAACTTTGGAAGAATTTGCCAGAGAGCTGTTCGGCGAAGATACAAAAGTGAAATTCCGCCCCCACCATTTCCCTTTCACGGAGCCCAGCGCCGAGGTGGATGTGAGCTGCTTCAAGTGCCATGGGAGAGGATGTCGTTTCTGTAAGGGAAGCGGCTGGATCGAGATCTTGGGCTGCGGTATGGTTCATCCCAATGTGCTTCGGATGTCCGGCATTGATCCGGAAGAGTATTCCGGTTTTGCCTTCGGCATGGGGCTGGAGCGAATCGCGCTTCTCAAATATGAAATCGACGATATGCGTCTGTTATATGAAAATGATATCCGTTTCCTGAAGCAGTTCTGACAACAGCAAAACGGGAGAGTCGGAAAGAGGGTCTGGAGACGGACGTTCCACTCTGCCTGGAGGATGCGACAGGGACGTCAGAAGAAGGAAAAATTGGAGAAAGGAAAGAAAGAAGATATGAATACAGCATTATCCTGGATAAAAGCCTACGTGCCGGATCTGGATGTGACGGCGCAGGAGTATACGGATGCCATGACCCTTTCCGGAACAAAGGTGGAAGGCTATGAGCGCCTGGACAGGAACCTGGAAAACATTGTGGTAGGTCAGATTTTGTCTGTCGAGCACCATCCTGACGCCGATAAGCTGGTGGTCTGCCAGGTGGACGTCGGGAGCAGAAAAATCCAGATTGTCACCGGAGCTCCCAATATCAAGGCAGGCGATAAAATTCCCGTGGTTTTGGATGGGGGGAAGGTGGCCGGAGGCCACGACGGCGGACCTTTGCCGGAAAACGGCATCAAGATCAGGAAGGGAAAGCTTCGGGGCGTGGAGTCGGACGGCATGATGTGTTCCATCGAGGAGCTGGGATCTTCCAGAGACATGTATCCGGACGCTCCGGAAATGGGCATTTATATTCTGAGGGAGGACGCGCCTGTGGGAGCCGACGCGGTAGAGTTTCTGGGCCTTCGGGATGTGGTATTCGAGTATGAGATCACTTCCAACCGTGTGGACTGTTACAGCGTCCTTGGGATTGCCAGAGAAGCGGCTGCTACTTTCGGAAAGAAATTTGTACCGCCGGTTCCTGTGGTAAAAGGAAACGACGAGGATGTACACGACTATGCTTCCGTGGAAGTAGAAGATCCGGATCTCTGCCCCCGTTACTGCGGCCGGGTGGTAAAAAATATCAAAATCGGACCTTCTCCGGAATGGATGCAAAGACGTCTGGCGGCCAGCAAAATCCGTCCGATCAACAACCTGGTAGATATCACCAATTACGTGATGGAGGAATACGGTCAGCCGATGCATGCCTTTGATCTGGATGCGGTGGCGGGTCATAAGATCATCGTAAAGCGGGCGAAGGACGGAGATGAGTTTCAGACTCTGGATGGTCAGATGCGCAGACTGGATCAGGATGTGTTAATGATCAACGATGCTGAGAAAGCGATCGGTATCGCCGGGATCATGGGCGGAGAAAATTCCAAGATTACAGATGAAGTAAAGACCGTTCTTTTTGAATCGGCCTGCTTTAACGGGATCAACAATCGTCTCTCAGCCAGAAGGCTGGGGCTTCGCACGGATGCTTCCGGAAAATATGAGAAAGGGTTAGATCCCAACAACGCGGAAGCTGCCATTAACCGGGCCTGTCAATTGATTGAGGAACTTGGCTGCGGAGAAGTCGTCGGCGGAATGATCGATGTGCGGGGAGAGCTTCCGGGACCGAAACGGATTCCCTTCCGGCCGGAGAAGATCAACCAGTTTCTGGGAACAGACATTTCCAAAGATGAGATGGCGTCTTATTTCGCTCCTCTGGAGATTGAAGTGGACGAGGCGGCCGGCGAAGTGATCGCGCCCACCTTCCGCCAGGATCTGGTCTGTGAGGCAGACATTGCTGAGGAGGTGGCCAGATTCTACGGATACGATCGAATCCCTACGACCCTGCCTACCGGAGAAGCTACCACAGGAAAACTTTCCTTCAAACTTCGGGTGGAGGAGGCTGTCCGGGAAGTTGCAGAATTTTGCGGTTACTCCCAGGGCATGAGCTATTCCTTCGAAAGCCCGAAAGTTTTCGACAAGCTTCTTCTTCCGGCAGATTCCAATCTCCGGAAACCAGTGACCATTATGAATCCGCTGGGCGAAGATTACAGCATTATGCGGACCATTTCTTTAAACGGAATGCTTTCGTCTCTGGCGACCAATTATAATAGAAGAAACAAAGATGTGAAGCTTTATGAGCTGGGAAATGTGTACCTGCCGAAGGCGCTGCCCCTGACTGAGCTTCCCGACGAGCGGATGCAACTGACGCTGGGCTTTTACGGAGAGGGAGATTTCTTCACCCTGAAGGGAGTCGTTGAGGAAATCTTCGACAGGCTGGGAATGACGAAACGGATCACTTATGATCCGCAGGCGGGAAAGCCCTTCCTTCATCCGGGCCGTCAGGCGGAAATTTCCTACCGGGGAACGATTATGGGATATCTCGGAGAGGTCCATCCGGAGGTACTGGATCATTACGATATGGGCGACAGGGCTTATGTGGCTGTTCTGGATATGCCGGAAATGGTAAAATTCGCTTCCTTTGACCGGAAGTATACGGGCGTGGCCAAATATCCGGCTGTCACCAGGGATATCAGTATGGTTATGGACAAAACGATTATGGTAGGAGAGGTGGAATCCGTTCTGGAAAGAAAGGGCGGACAGCTTCTGGAATCCTATCGTCTGTTTGACCTTTATGAGGGCGCGCAGATTGCGGAAGGATGCAAATCCGTGGCCTATTCCATTACCTTCCGGGCGAAGGATCGCACTTTGGAGGATAAGGATGTAAATGAAGTGATGGAACAGATTCTGGCGGAATTAAAATCCATGGGAATTGAGCTTCGCGGATAAAGAAAGCAGAAGCGGCGTATCGGCGTTTCGCCTGTCAGTTCTCTTTTTAATTGATGGTATAGTTTTTCTCCTTTTTCTTATAATAATTCTGAATATAAAATTTGATTCGCAGAAGGAGAAAACCATGGAGAGATATTTGAAAATTGCAGGCGTACGGGGACGGGAGATTCTGGATTCCCGCGGAAATCCTACGGTGGAGGCGGAAGTGACGCTGGAAAACGGCGTGACTGGGAGAGCATCTGTGCCCTCCGGCGCCTCCACCGGAAAGTTTGAGGCGGTGGAGCTTCGGGACGGTGGAAATCGTTACCGTGGCCTGGGAGTCAAACGGGCGGTGGAACATGTAAATACAGTTCTGGCTCATGCAGTCTTATCGAAAAACGCCGCCTGTCAGGGAGAGATCGACCGGTTGCTTTTAGAAGCGGACGGGACAGAAAACAAAGCGAATCTGGGGGCCAATGCCATTCTGGGTGTATCCATGGCCGTATCCAGGGCAGCGGCGGCAGCATTTGGGCTTCCGCTGTTTTCCTATTTGGGCGGAATGTATACGGATCGGATGCCGGTTCCCATGATGAATGTTTTAAACGGCGGGAAACATGCTGACAATACGGTGGATTTACAGGAGTTTATGATCATGCCGGTGGGAGCCTGCTGCTTTTCAGAAGCGCTTCGTTCCTGTGTGGAGGTCTATCATACGCTGAAAGACATTTTAAAGGGAAAGGGGCTTTCCACGGCAGTGGGCGACGAAGGCGGCTTTGCGCCGAATCTGCCGGATACGGAGTCCGTGCTTACGCTTCTGGTGGAGGCTATGGAAAAATGCAATCTCCGCCCTGGCGTGGATATGGCCATTTCCATGGACGCGGCCTCCAGCGAGCTTTATGACGAGGAGCGGGACGCATATTATTTTCCCGGAGAGAGCAAGATGAATGGAAAAGAGATTCTGCGACTTCGGGAGGAAATGGTAGACTATTACGAAAATCTGGTCAACCGTTTTCCCATTGTGTCCATTGAGGACGGTCTCCACGAAGAGGACTGGTGCGGCTGGAAGCTCCTTACGGGGCGTCTGGGAGGAAAGATCCAGTTGGTGGGAGATGATCTTTTTGTCACCAACACAGAGCGGCTTAGCCGGGGGATTGACCAGAAAATTGCCAATGCCATTTTGGTAAAAGTCAATCAGATAGGGACTCTCACGGAGGCCTTTGCGGCCACCAGGATGGCTCAGAAGGCCGGGTACCATGCCGTGATCTCTCACCGCTCCGGGGAGACGGAGGACGCCATCATCGCAGATATTGCTGTGGCTACGGGAGCAGGACAGATCAAGACGGGAGCGCCCTGCCGTTCCGACCGGAACGCCAAGTACAATCAACTTCTGCGCATTGAAGAGGCTTTAGGGAAAACCGCTGTGTATGAGAATCCTTTCGCTTCCTTTTAGAGTCGTATCTTAAATCACATCGGAGGCAGAGGAGACCTGGCTTAAACGTTCGGTAATGAAATGGTGAAGCATGGGAGAGTTTTCGTATGGTTTCGTCGCGTTCACTCCCTGTACGCTCTGCAGGCGTCGTTTGAACGCTTCCTCCATGCGAAAATTCTCCCCTTTCCGGCAAAGGGGTATGGTCTGGTTTATCCCGGATGGAGCGTGGCTGTGGAAGGAAGTTCTGTCGACTATGAAACTGGAAGGCAGGTAAATGGAACTGGCCAAAAATGGCTTGTTTTCAGGAAAAAACAGTTGCCAATCCTGTCCATTTGTGGTAGACTATCTATGTTTGACCTAGGAGGTATAAGGATGACTGCTTTGAAAGTGATTTTAACTGTAGTTTTTTTAGTGATATGTTTGGCTTTGGTGGTGATCGTACTGCTCCAGGAAGGAAAGACGGCAGGGCTGGGATCGCTCGGCGGTGCGGCGGAGACTTTCTGGGGAAAGAATAAAGGGCGTTCCATGGAGGGAAAGCTGGAGAAGATTACCAAATATGGCGTGATTTTGTTTATGATATTGGCTCTTGTTTTGAATATGCTCTGATGGCTGTCGCAGCTATTCGGAGGAGATATCTCGGAGAAAAGTCCGGGCTATGGGAGCTTATAGCAGAGAAAACGGGATTCATTGACTTGCCAGAGCACAAAGGACGGCTTTGGCGGAGGATGGATCCTTTTTTGTTTTCCAAGAATAGAGGAATTTATGGAGAAGAAAAAAAGAAAAGAAAACAAAGATATGGGCAAAAAAGGCGGAAAGAGAGGGAAAAAATCCTGGGAGAAACCGTGGGAGAGAGAGGGGCGGAAGGAGTCTTTGAATCTGAATGGCCGAAGAGAGAGGGCTTTTGAGAGAAAAGATGGAAAGATAGAAAGTACAGCGGCAAAAGACGCAGGACAGGATTCTCTGGAAGAGGGAAAAAAGCGCCTGCTGGCTTTAATGGAACACAAAGATTATAGACCTATGAAGGCCAAAGAGTTGGCGATTCTTCTGGGTGTTTCGAGGGAAGAACGCCCTGCCTTACAGGAGGCGCTGGACGAGCTTCTTTCGGAAGGGAAGCTGGGGCTTTCCAAACGGGGAAAATATGCTCCGGTGGAACATTTCCTTGTCAGAGGAACTTTTATCGGGAATAGGAAAGGGTTTGGCTTTGTAGCGCCGGAAGAAATTCCCGGAAAGGAGACGGGGCCGGATATCTATATCGGAGAACGGGATTCTTTAAGCGCCATGGATGGGGATACGGTCCAGGCGGCTATTTTTTACGGGAGAAGATGGGGGAGGAATCAGAATCCGGAGGGAAAGATTGTCCGGATTTTGGAACGGGCTCACAAAGAGGTGGTGGCTTCTTATGAGCGGTGCCGTCGTTTCGGTTTTGCCGTGCCTCTCAATGGAAAAATGGGAAAAGACATCTTTATTCCGGAGGAAGCTTCCATGGAGGCGCAGACGGGGGAACGGGTACTGGTGGAAATCACCGATTATGGAAATGGAAGGAAACATCCGGAGGGGCGGATAACGGAAATCCTGGGAAGAGCGGACGCGCCCGGGGTGGATATTCTGTCAGTGGCAAAAGCTTATGGCTTTGAGAGTGAATTTCCTCGGGAGGTTCTGGCGCAGGTGAAGCGAATCCCATCGGAGGTTTTGGAGGAAGAGAAGGCCGGCCGGAGAGATCTTACAGGACTCCCCACCGTAACCATTGACGGGGAGGACGCCAAAGACCTGGACGATGCGATTACCCTGTCTGTGGAGAACGGGATTTACCGGCTGGGGGTCCATATTGCGGATGTATCCCACTATGTAACAGAAGGGACAGCTCTTGACCGGGAGGCCCTTTCCAGAGGAACCAGCGTTTATCTCACTGACCGGGTGATCCCCATGCTGCCGAAAGAACTGAGCAATGGAATCTGTTCTCTCAATGCAGGCGTTCCCAGGCTGGCTTTTAGTTGCCTGATGGAACTGGACGGGACAGGACGCCTGTTGAATCACGAATTTGTAAAGTCCGTGATCTGTGTGGACAGGCGGATGACTTATACGGCAGTAAATGGAATCCTCTCCGGGGACGAGGCGCTTTCCGGAGAATATGAGGATTTTGTTCCCATGTTCCGACATATGCGGGATTTATCTGCACTCCTTAGGGAGCGGAGACGGGCGAGGGGCTCTATCGATTTTGATTTTCCGGAGAGTAAAATTATTCTGGATGAGAGAGGGCGGGCAGTCGATATCAAACCTTATGAGCGAAATGCGGCTACCATGCTGATTGAGGATTTTATGCTTCTGGCCAATGAAACGGTAGCGGAGGATTTCTTCTGGCAGGGAACCCCTTTTGTATATAGAACCCATGAGAAGCCGGACGGGGAGAAGATTCGGGAACTGGCGCTTCTTATCAGTAATTTCGGCTATCATTTGAAAATCGGGCAGGAGGAGATCCATCCGAAAGAACTTCAGAAGCTTTTGGCCGGGATACAGGATTCGCCGGAGGAGGCGCTAATCAGCCGTTTGACATTGCGCTCCATGAGGCGGGCGGAATATCAGACCCAGTGTGTGGGTCATTTCGGCCTGGCGGCCAGATACTACTGCCATTTTACGTCGCCTATCCGGCGGTATCCAGACCTTCAGATCCATCGGATTATGACAGAATGTCTGGCGGTAGGCATATCCGGAGAGCGGAAAGAGCATTACGAAGCCCTGCTTCCTGGCGTGTGCCGTCAGTGTTCCTTAAAGGAACGGAAGGCGGACGAGGCAGAGCGGGAAGTGGAGAAAATGAAAAAATGTCAGTATATGGAAGCGCATATCGGGGAAACCTTTGAGGGCGTGATATCTGGTGTGACTGGCTGGGGGATGTACGTGGAGCTTCCCAATACAGTGGAGGGAATGGTGTCTTTATCTGCTCTGGACGGAGATTATTATGAGTATGACCAGGCGAATTATCGCCTGATAGGCGTTTCCACAGGTCGGACTTACTGTCTGGGACAGCGGATCCGGGTACGGGTAGTTTCTGTGGATATGGCGGGAGGCACCATTGATTTTATGGCAGAGGATGAGGAGGAAGGATAAATGGGCAAGGACAGCTATAAGCTGGTGGCCAACAACAAAAAGGCGTATCATGATTATTTTATCGACGACACTTATGAGGCGGGGATTTCTCTTTCAGGAACGGAAGTCAAATCCATTCGTATGGGGAAATGCAGTATCAAGGAAGCCTTTATCAAGATTGACCGGGGCGAGGTTTTTGTATATGGTATGCACATCAGTCCCTATGAGAAGGGAAATATTTTCAACAAGGATCCGCTTCGGATCCGGAAACTTCTGATGCATGGTTATGAAATTAACCGTCTGTACGGGAAGATTCAACAGAAAGGATTTACACTGGTTCCGTTAAAGGTATATTTTAAAGGAAGTCTGGTCAAAGTGGAAGTGGGCCTGGCGAGAGGCAAGAAGCTTTACGACAAACGACAGGACATTGCAAAGAAGGATCAGAGAAGAGAGGCTGAGAAAGAATTTAAAGTGAGAAATCTGGGATAAAAAAGAGTTGCCGAAAACCCGCCTGGATCCGGACACTGCCTGCATATAGAAGCAGGCGGCGTCCGGATCCAGGCGGGTCTCAGTTTTTACAATAGATCCTCAGATTCTCAGCTTCTGCATATGGCCGATATCCCTGTGTTTTCAGGAACAGGGAAAAAGTTCCCCCTGCCTACGGCGAAGCCGCCAATATCGAAGTGCGAGGAATTATGCAAAAACTTTCGCGCTGGCTCGCTCGTCAAAATTTGTTTATCTAAGTGTTATCATTGATAGTTTCATATAACCAATATTTACCCTCAATCTCAACTACAATATCATTGCCGTACTGATAAACTTTTGCGCCAACAATAGGGTGATTTGCCTGGAAGTTTTCTTTGGGGATGCCGTCCAAATAATTCCCTGCGTCAATAGTACCTTGGAAGTTGGTAACATCACTCTCAATGAGACCTAAATAAACAAAATCGTCTTTCCATTCACTGAACGATGTCTGAGAAGCGGACTGTTTATACAAAGTATCGTTGACATAAATCATCGGTGCTGCGTCTGTTATACTAGGAGTAGTAACACTATCGTTGTTGTTGGGAAAAAGGGAAATTGCCGCGACGCA
>JAAWAV010000021.1 GCA_022792335.1 Lachnospiraceae bacterium | reverse complement strand
TGAGGCGGAGACGGCGACGATGCTCCGGTTTGGACAGCAGAGCGGCGACGAGTATTTCGTATCGGAGAAGGCGGCGAAAGAGGGGATTGTCATTGAGAATCACAGCAAGTATGAACCCATTGTGATTCTGAAGCATTTCGGCCCCAACAACCCGGAGGAACCAAAGAGCGTACAGACGGAGGACTAAGACATGGACAGATGGAAACAGAAGATTGCAAATGGAGAGGTGCTGTTTGGCACCCATATTACCAATGCAGATATGCACAACGCAGAGATTCTCGGCCACTGTGGCTATGACTATTTCTGGATTGATATGGAGCACACCCAGATCACGAAACATGATGTATGTGACATCCTGCTGGCGGCCAGAGCCGTGGGACCGGATTTGGCTACCTTTGTACGGGTGCCGATTCTGGATCCGGCGCAGGTGAAGCCCATCTTGGAAATGGGGCCCACCGGAATTATTTTCCCGATGATCTTTACGAAAGAGGATGTGGAACTGGCTGTAAGCGCCTGTTCTTATCCGCCCAAGGGAATCCGGGGGTTCAGTCCCAGAGCAGCCGTTCGATATGGGATTGACAGTACAGAGGAATACGTAGATACGATCAACGACCGGATCTGGAAGCTGATTCAGATTGAGACGAAGGCAGCCTATGAGAACATTGATATTCTTCTGGAAAATACAGATGTAGACATGTTTATTATGGGCCCCTGTGATTTTTCCGGTGCGTTCGGCCATTTGCCGGATTTCAAACATCCGGAAGTGATGGAAAAAATAGACGAAGTCTTTGCAAAAGTGAAGGCGGCAGGCCGTCATATCGGCGTTTCTATCGGCGCTTACGATTATGAGAACGTGAAACTGTGGATAGACAAGGGAGTCAGCATGATTTCCGTGGGCAGCGAGCCGGCGTTCATGATCGACGGTTCCAAGACGGCTCTTGGAAATCTGAGAAAGGCTTTTGAGGATTCCAGAAAAGCGAAATAAAAGCAGTTTTTTGACTGGAGACAGTTAAAAAACTGCCAGATACGGATAACCGCCCGGCGCCCCTTTTGCGCTCATCCGATCAGCAGATTGGAATGAAAGCAAAGGGGGCGCCGGGCGATTATTTTTCAGGATTTTATTTATCTTACAAGATATCCTCCGTCGATGGGGATGACCGTTCCATTGAGATAATCGGAAGCAGAGGAAGCCAAAAAGACGGCGATCCCTTTCATATCCTCAGGAGTTCCCCAGCGTCCGGCAGGAATCCGGCCGTTGATTTCCTGATTTCGGGGAAGCGTCGGATCTAAGATCGCCTGGTTCATGTCCGTTATCATAAAACCGGGGGCGATGCAGTTGACGTTGATTCCCTGCGCAGCCCATTCGTTGCAGAGAGACTTGCTCATCTGGACGATACCTCCTTTGGAAGCGGCATATCCGGGAGCGACTGTGGCGCCGAAGAAGGAGAGCATAGAGGCCACGTTGATAATTTTTCCGCCGCTTCGGGATGCAAATTCTTTGGCCGCCATCTGAGAGAGTTCAAAAGGAGCCGTCAGATTTACTTCCAGGATTTCTTCCCAGCTCTCACGGGGATAATCCATACTTTCATGGCGGAAAGTAATTCCGGCGGCATTGATTAGGATATCAAGTCCATCTAGAATAGAAAGCGCTTTCTCAAAGGCTTCTTTTCTGGCAGAGGGGTTTCCGATATCGGCGCTCAAGCCGTGACAGAGAAAACCTTGTCGCTTAAACTCACAGACTGTCTTTTGAACTGTCTCAGAACGGCCCCAGACAACCACTTCTGCTCCCGCTTCCAGAAGTCCTTCGGCCATTCCGCGTCCAAGTCCTCTGGATCCTCCTGTAACGATTGCTTTCTTTCCTGTTAAATCAAACATGTTCATATCGCGCATAATCTCCTCTCTGCGTAGCTTCGTTATATGATGTCTCATTTTAGCCTATTTGCACAGAAGAAGATTGTGTTTGGAACACAAAATCGTCAAAATATCCTGTGTCAGCAGACGAGTTCGAAAAAAACGAAAGCCAGTATAATATCTTTGTAATGAAAAAAATATGTAAAACAGGAGGAAAAAAAATGAAACTGAAGAAGCTTACGGCTCTTTTCCTCGCGGCGGCAATGGTCTTTGGCCTGGCTGCCTGCGGTGGGGACAAAGAAAAAGAAGCAGATACGCAGACGAAGGCTCCAGCAACAGAGGGCGCCAAAGAGACAAAAGGCGCGGATGCAGAGACGAAGAGTGAAGGTGGCGAGGCGGCTGCAAATGGCGAGACTTTTAAGCTCGGAGCATTCCTGCAGCTTACGGGAGCCAATTCCGTAGCAGGAAATGAGAGTAATAATACGTTGGATATTGCGATTGATTATATCAATGAGAACGGCGGCTTCAACGGCGCCAAGATTGAGAAGGTAGTCTATGACAGCCAGGGTTCCCCGGAGGAGGCTGTCAAGGTTGTTTCCAAGTTAATCAATGACGACAAGGTGGACGCCATTATGGGTTCTGTAAACTCCAGCGAGATCTTGGCTGCAGGTCAGCAGGTCAATGATGCCGGCGTGTTCATGATGGGTCTTGGAACAGCCAACACCTGGATGGCAGAGGACTGGCCCTATGTGTTCCGCGCCACAGTAAACAATGCGAACCTGGCGACCAATACGGTTGAGATGATCAAGGAAGCCGGATATACGACTGTAGCAGTCAGCAACGGACAGGACGACGCTTCCCTCTCTACAGCAGACGCTTTCGTAAAACTCTGCGAGGAGCAGAATGTCGAGGTGGTTGCAAGAGAGACTTATGCAATGTCTGACAGTGACTTCTCCGCGCAGGTTGCGAAGATCATCGCTGCGGATCCGGAATGCGTTTACATGACCAACAGTGGCGAGCACATTGGTCCTTTCGTAAAACAGCTTCGCCAGGGCGGTTACAAGGGTGTGCTGTTCAGCAAAGAGATTATGTCTATGAGAGACGCCAACATCGCTGGCGACGACAATGCCAAGTATGTGGCGGCTTCCTATCCTTATCTGATCTATGCGACCATTGATGACTGTGATGTGGAGCCTATCAAAGAAGTCCTCAAGAGATATGAAGAACGTTACGGCGAGATTCCCACCACGGAAGTTATCTATCGTGTATGGGATACCATGATGGTTATGTGGGAAGCGACTAAGATTGCTGGTTCCAATGAATCTGACGCTTTAAAAGATGCGATGCCTCAGGTAAAGGTGGATGGTCTGGGAGGCCCTCTGACTTATGATGATGGTACTCGTGAAGGATATCATACTTCCAACAACTGGATCTATGTTGGCGGAGGCAAAAATAAAGATTTCACAACCTGGCTGGCCGAGGATTATGATACATACAAATCTGAGACTGGAAGGGACAAATAATCTCTTTTGCGTCTGACATGTGGGGGCCTGTCCGGCCCCCACAATTATTTATAAGAGGTTCGACAGGATAGTCAGCGACATATTTTGGCGGATTCCTGGCAGGAACTGTAATCGAAAATGAAAGGAGAATGAACGGCATATGAAAATGTTTACGCAGCTCATCATCCTGGGACTGGCGCTGGGGAGTGTTTACAGCCTGATTGCCATGGGCTACAGCCTGATTTATAAAGCGTCGGGACTGATGACTTTTGTGCAGGGTGATATTCTGACAGTCGGAGCTTTTCTCGGCCTGACTTTTTACCGGTTTTTAAAGCTTCCTTATATTATCTCCGTACTTCTTACCATGCTGGTCACCTTTGCCATTGGTTTCCTTCTGGAGAAGGGGGTCATCCGGAAGCTTTTGAACAAAAATGTCATGGCCATCTATATTGTCTTGGCGACCATCGCAGTTTCTTATATTTTCCAGAACGGCGCGCAGGCGATCTGGAGTTCCAAGGTAGAATATTTCCCTACGGTGTTCTCTGTAGATTCCATTTCCATTCTGGGAGTTGGAGTACAGCCGGAATCGCTCTTATGTGTAGGCGCTTCTCTGGTCTGTATGGTAGTTTTACATATCTTTATGACAAGGACAAGGATCGGTACTTCCATGCGGGCGGCCGCCATGGATCCTATGGCGGCAGAGTCCTGTGGTATCAACGTCTCCTTAAATACGGGAATTACCTGGGGGATTTCCTCCGGAATTGCCGCTATCGCGGGAATCTTTATCGGTCCTATGTACGGCGTGTATGTTACTCTGGGTTCTAAAATCGGAGGAAAAGGATTTGCCGGAGCCGTCATGGGCGGTTACGGAAATATGTATGGCGCCATGGTCGGCGGCTTAATCCTGGGACTTGTGGAAACGCTGGTGGCCGGATACATTTCATCGGATTTCAAGAACATGTTTGCATATATTATTCTGATCGTATTCCTGTTTGTGAAGCCTACGGGTATCTTCAATGAGCAGGCGATCCAGGATGTATAATCGGACAGGACAGGCAGGAGGACAATATGAAGAAAACAGGGTTATCAACAAATATGCTTAAATGCCTGATTGCCGTTGTCGTCGCGCTTCTCGTTCCGGTGATTCTGGGCGGTTCGTCGTATCTGTGTCTCATCGCGAGCTTTGTGACGATTTATATTATCGGGGCGTCGGGCCTGGATGTGCTGTTCGGTTACAGCGGACAGATATCCATGGGACATGCGGCTTTTTACGCCATCGGCGGCTATGGAGCCGGACTGATGTCGAAGTATCTGGGGATTCCGCTTTTTATTTCTATGTTTCTGGCAGCAGCCTTGGCAGCGGTTATCGGCGCTCTCTTGGCCTTCCCGGCTTCCAAACTGAAATTCCATTTCCTTTCTCTGGCGACGATTTCTTTCGGCGAGATCATCTATCAGCTCGCCTGCCATTCGCCGAAAAAGATTACCGGGGATTTCAATGGGTTTTTCTCCAGCAAGCTGAGTATATTCGGTCTGAAGCTGGATACCAATGTGAAGTTTTATTATTTCGGAATTGCCTGTGTGGTCATATTCCTGGTCTTAAAACAGCTTCTGGTCAAATCCAGGACGGGACGTGCTTTTGTGGCGATTCGGGAAAATACGCAGGCGGCGGAAGGGATGGGTGTGAATGTCCGCAAATATAAGATTATCGCCTTTGCAGTCAGCGCTTTCTTTGTAGCCTTTGCAGGAAGCATGTACCTGGGCCTGGTCGGATATCTCCATCCTGATATGTATCTGCAGAAACAATCCGTGCTTTTTGTAACCATGATGCTCTTTGGCGGGAGCGCTTCCCTGATTGGACCGGTGATCGGCGCTATCTCCATCGAAGTGCTTCTGGAGGGACTTCGTACCTTTGAAGAATACCAGATGTTGATTTACGGCGTACTGCTCTTAATCGTTATTGTGGCGATGCCCGGCGGTCTGGTAGGAGCGGCGAGAGACGTGAAAGCAGCTTTCCTGAGGAGAAAAGCCTTAAAGCAGGACAGTAGAAAGGAGGGAGAATGATATGCTGAAAACAGATGGAGTAACGATTCAGTTTGGCGGCCTGATTGCCGTAAACAAGGTCAGCATTCATGTGAAGAGGGGACAAATCACCGGACTTATCGGTCCCAACGGCGCGGGAAAGACCACCTTTTTCAACTGTATCAGCGGTGTCTACAAACCCTCCGAGGGTCACGTGGTCTTTGATGGAAAGAATGTGGAAGGGCTGCGGCCTCATAAGATCAATGAGGAAGGCATGGCCAGAACCTACCAGGTCATCAATCTGTTTCGGAGAATGACCGTACAGGAAAATATTATGGTAGGGATGCATACAAGATTAAAATCCGGGTTCTGGAGCGATTTGTTCCACTTGCCGAAAGAACGCAAGGAAGAGAAGTTCGTCCGGGAAGAAGCGGAGAAATGGATGGAGTTCGTAGGACTTCAGGACATGGCGAATCAGCAGGCCGGAAGTCTTTCCTATGGAAAACAGCGTCTGCTGGAGATCGTCCGCGGACTTGCCAGCAATCCGAAGCTGATCCTTTTGGACGAACCGGTAGCCGGAATGAACTCAAAAGAAAAGGAAGAGTTTGACGCCCTTCTCAGACGGATTCTGGATCTGGATGTGACCATCCTGATGATTGAACACGATATGAAACTGGTCATGGGCGTGTGCGACTATGTGTACTGTCTGGAGCATGGAACGCTTCTGGCTGAGGGGGTTCCTGAGGTGGTACAGAATCATCCGGATGTAATTACCGCATATTTGGGAGGTGACGAATAATGGCGCCTATTTTGGAATTACAGGATTTTCATTATTACTACGGAAACATTCATACAGTCAAGGGAATTAATATGACGGTGAATGAGGGAGAAATGGTCACCATTATCGGAGCCAACGGCGCGGGAAAGACCACGACCCTCCAGTCGATTTCCGGGCTGAAAGACGGAAAAGGCATTCGCGGGAAGATCATTTACGACGGAAAGGAAATCCAGGGGCTAAGTGGTCATAAGGTTGCCGCCAGGGGCCTTTGCCAGGTCTTGGAGGGTCGCCATGTATTTTCTAAGCTGACGGTGGAGGAAAATCTGATGACAGGCGCCTATTTGCGAAAGGACGCAAAGAATGTGAAGTCTGATATGCAGGATATTTTCCGCCGGTTTCCCAGGCTTGAGGAGCGGAGAAACCAGCTGGCGGGAACCTTATCCGGCGGAGAACAGCAGATGTTAGCCATTGGCAGGGCGCTAATTAACCGGCCGAAGCTTATGCTTTTGGATGAGCCGTCTCTGGGGCTTGCCCCGGTTATCGTAAAAGAAGTATTTAAAGCCATCCGGGAAATTAACAAAGATGGTATGACGATTCTCTTTGTGGAGCAGAACTCGAAAATCGCGCTGAACACAGCGAACCGCGGCTATGTGATGCAGGTAGGGGAAGTGGCCATGGAGGGCTACTGTAAGGACCTTTTGGTCAATGAGGAAGTAAAGAAAGCATACCTGGGAGGTTAAAGGAAATGGACAAGAAAAAGATACTGGTGGGAGTCAGCAATTACGAAAAGAACTGTCCGAAAGCCAGAAAGATGCTTTTGGATAAAGGCTATGAGCTTTTGGAGATTGACAGAGAAGAACCTTATACAAAAGAAGAGCTGATGGAGCTTTCCGGAGATATTGACGGGGCGATTGCCGGGATGGAGCCCTGGTGCGAGGAAGTGTTCGCAAAAGCGCCGAAACTCAAAGTGGTGGCCCGCTTTGGCGTCGGTTATGATACCGTAGACCTGGAAGCGGCAAAGAACCATGGCATCGTCGCCTGCAATGTGCGGAGCTTCATGCTCTCCAACAGTGTGGCCGAGTATGCTCTGACTCTGATGCTTTCTGCCATGAAAAATGTGATTCCCATGGATAAGGTGATGCGGGAAAATCGCTGGGATCGTTTTACCGGAAGCCAGCTTCATGGAAAGACGATAGGAATCATGGGATTTGGAGCCATTGGGCGCTGCTTTGCAAGACTTATGAAGGGATTTGACGTGGCCCGGGTGCTGGCGTATGATCCTTATCCCAACGAGGAGGCGGCGAAGGAACTCGGCGTGACCTTTGCGTCCAAGGAAGAAGTTCTAAAAGAGAGCGACTGTGTCACACTCCATATCCCTAATACGCCGGAGAATTACCATTTCATCGACAAAGAAGAGCTGGCCCTTATGAAAGACGGTGTCGTTATCGTCAATACGGCCAGAGGACCGGCCTGGAATCTGGACGCCATTTATGAAGGATTAAAATCCGGTAAGGTGGGCGCCGCCGGAGTGGACGTCTACGAGCAGGAACCGCCGGAGAAGGATATGCCGATTCTCTCCTGCCCCAATGTGGTCTTGCAGCCTCATTCTTCCTCCGAGACCTGGGAGTCCAAGGAAGCGGTGAGTGTGGACTGTGCTCAGTGTGTGATCGACGCACTGGAGGGGAGAAAACCGAAAACTGCGCTTAATTAAAATTGTGAGCCCTTCCGGGCGGCCGCCCGAAGGGCATACGATTGTAGTACGCCAAGGAGGATTTTTATGGAATTACATTTGGAAGGAAAGCATGTAGTGATCACCGGGGGCGCCACTGGAATCGGAAAAGCGGCGGCTTTGGAATTTGCCAGAGAGGGAGCGGCCGTTTCCGTCTGTGGCCGTACCATGGAAAAGCTGGTAGCCATGCAGAAAGAATGTGAGAAGCAGGGGTTTCAGGTAGACATTTATCAGGCAGATGTGTCAGATACAAAGGCGATGGAAGCCATGGCCAAGGAAGTGGCGGAAAAGAACGACGGCATTGATGTCTGGGTAAATAATGCAGGGATCGCGATTGACCGACCGGTTCTGGATTTTACGAAAGAGGATTATGACCGTGTGATGCAGATTGATCTGGAGGGCGTGTTTGAGGGCTGCCGGATTGCCGGCCGGCACATGATCCGCCAGGGAAGGGGCGGAGTAATCATCAATGCCTCCTCCTTTGCCTCCAAGATCCCCCATACGGAAGGCGCTATCTATGCTGCGGCAAAATCAGGAGTTTCCAGCTTTACAAAAACTTTTGCGGCCAATTTTGCTCCTTACGGAATCCGGGTGGTGGGGTATATTCCCGGGATGATCCAGACAGATATCGCAAAAGACGCGATTTCAGAAAACAGAGATCTTTATACGGCCAATGTGGCTCTTAAACGGTTGGGAGTACCGGAGGATCTGGCGAAACCGCTGGTATTTTTAGCTTCTGATGCCTGCGGCTATGTCACCGGTTTTGATTTTGAGATATCCGGAGGCAAGTATATTGTGCAAGATCCGGGTTATAGCTGGGACAGAAAAGGAAAAGAATAAAAAACAGAGAATCATATTGAAGAATAACGAGCGGATGAAGTATAATGGAATCCATAAAGCAAAGGGAGGACCTTGTATGAAAGGCGATGGAAAAAAGGAGCTTCTCCGCTCTTTCAAATTTCTGGCATTTTCCGTATCAGCAGGAGTTATCGAGATTGCCGTCTTTACCCTGCTCAATGAGTGTTCCGGGTGGAGCTACTGGCCCTGCTATCTGATCGCTCTGATTCTGTCAGTTCTCTGGAACTTCACCCTGAATAGACGTTATACGTTCCAGTCGGCGAACAATATCCCGGTAGCGATGCTTAAGGTAGCGGCTTTCTACTGCGTATTTACGCCGGTGTCTACGATTCTTGGAAATTATTTGGCTGAGGAGCTTTTGTGGAATGAATATCTGGTGACGGCGCTCAATATGGTCGCTAATTTTGTGTTGGAATTTCTCTACGACAGATTCTTTGTGTTCCGGGATTCTCTGGATACCAACAGCGTGGCGAAGAAAGACCACTCCGCCTGAACAGAAGAGGCAGTTTGCATTGGGGAGAGCTCCGTTTGTAGGGATACGGAAGCGTTTAAGCCGGAATGAAAGGGGATTATCAATGGAATATAAAAGGTTTGGAAATATGGTGATCGCCAGGATAGATAAGGGAGAAGAAATCCTGGAACAGGTGAAAGAGATTGCCGGAAGAGAGGACATCCAATTGGCCAGTGTACACGCGCTGGGAGCAGTGGGAGATTTTACTGTAGGAGTATTTCAGACAGAGGAGAAGCATTACTACTCCAACCATTTTGCAGGGAGCTATGAAATTGTGTCTCTCCATGGGACAATCAATACAATGGACGGGGCCTTTTATAGCCATCTGCATATGAGCGCCGGAGACGAAAAAGGCCAGGTGGTCGGCGGGCATCTGAATCAGGCCATTGTCAGCGCCACCTGTGAAATGGTGATTCAGATCATTGACGGCCAGGTGGACCGGAAATTTAGCGAGGAGATTGGATTAAATCTGTTTGAATTTTAAACAGATGTGCGACAGCGTCGCCTGCTCTGTTGACAGGTTCTTATGGAAGCAGAGGCAGGCGGCAAACAGCAAAACAGTAAAACAGTAAAACCCAAAGACAACGATACCCATCTGTCCTTCGCTCTGCGTTACTGTTCTGTTTGCCATCTTCTCACGCTCCGAAACCAGTATCTTGTCGATCAAGGCGTTTACACAGTTACATCCAGAGTGTAGCGGTTTATTGAACAGCCATCTTTTTTGATGTATTTATATACAGAATATAAGCGGTAGCCAGAGAAACGACATCCGCCACAGGCTGCGCCCACACCAGCCCAGTCATTCCCACAATTGTTTTCAGAATAAATAAAGCAGGAATAAAGATAATTCCCTGTCTGCTTACGTTAATGACAAGAGCCGCCGTTGCTGCGCCCATAGCTTGTAATGCATTAGTGAGAACATAAAACACCCCAAACAGAAAACTCGTGGAAAGCAAAATCTTTGAAAATTGTGCCGCATATCCAAATGCAGTTACATCCGTAAGAAATGCGCTTACAATCTGATTGGTAAATAAATAACAAACACCTGTTAGAATTACACTCAAAAGAAAGGCAAATGCCAAAGAATACCTCAATACTTTCTGAAACCTGTCCCATAATTTTGCGCCTACGCAATATCCCAAAATCGGCTGAACTCCTTGTCCTAACCCCATGCAAACCATACCAGTTATGATAACCACTTTCATAGCTATCCCCATTGCCGCAACCGCTATATCGCCATATTCCGCCATCTGACTGTTAATTATGATTTGTGAAACACTCATAAGCATAGAACCTAATGCGGCAGGTACTCCAATTACAAGCACATCACTTGCCACTTTATCCTTTATTGAAAAATCTTTCATGCTAATACTTAATAAAGATTTCCCCCAGACAAAATAGGCAATATAATACCCAGCGCCTATGACGTTTCCGATTACCGTTGCAATCGCAGCCCCTGCAATGTCCCACCCAAATCCCAAAATGAATATGAGATCAAGAATAACATTCATCAGATTACCAAGGAGCGTACCCATCATCGCTTTTGTCGATTCTCCCTCTGTCCTGATTACATTAGAATAACAATTAGAAATAAGTACAAACGGTCCACTGCACACGACAATCGTCAGGTATGTTTTTACTAAATTCCAAGTGTCTGTACTTGCGCCAATCAAAGATAAAATCGGATCAATAAAGATAAGCATACAAACTGACATGACAATCCCAACCATCACACAGCCCCACATACAGAAAGAACATACCTTTTTCGCATAGACAGTCCTGCCTTCTCCCATAGCCCTTGATATAACAGAAGTGCCGCCTACTCCAAACATCGTGCCCACCGCCATAAACATTAAAAATACAGGAGTCGCCAAAGACACTGCCGCTACCTGCAAAGCATCATGCGTCTGACCGATGAAAAAAGTATCTGCCAGATTATAAACCAGAACCATAAGCATTGCCGCCGTTGCTGGCAATGCGTTTTTAAATACAGCCTGTGATATTGGAGTGTTGCTGAACAATTCCATAGATTTCTTATTTTCCATGTCTAAATCCTCCGTTCCTACATTTTAATTTCTCAAGATTAATAGCATGCGATTAATAGGGGCGAATTTCATACCTACTTGAGAACAGGCATTAGTTTTTTACTAATGTATCGTTTATCTTTTTTAGCAAACAAAGAAACGTCTTTCTTTCTGTTTCTGAAAGACTGGATATAATCTTTTCCTCTGTATCATTCATTTTCAGTCTGGCCTCTTCGCAATATTCTATGCCAAGCCCTGTTATTTCTACATATTTAATCCTTTTGTCGTCCTCGTCTCCCAAAACAGATACAAGTCCCTTTTGCTCTAATCGGGAAATCAGCCCTGCCGTAGTAGATTGCGCCAATGTCAGCCGCTTTTCCAATTCTTTAAAAGAAAGCTTTTTTTCAGAAACAGAAACAAGGGCTATCAGCACATTCATCTGCGAAAGAGTAAGTCTTTTCTTCCGAAGCTGGTTATTTACGTTCTTCTCAATAATATTGTGTATCTGATGGATAAACATGCCATAAGGTTCTTCTTGTATCAACCGAATCCCTCCAATCTGATACTAAGTATAACATCTTTTTCTCAAAAATCAATAGCATACGATTGACTTTTGAAATATTAGAAGGAAATTATCTATAGCAATTACAATATGTAAAAATGACTTTACGATTCACAATCTCCCTTGCACATGCTCGTATGTTATCTGTCCGCCTTAAATTTCTCGACATCAAGGGACAGAGTAGAAAAATCAGGGACCTTGCGCCGCCGGAAGGAATCAGATATAATGGTTTTAAAATGTGACAGGCGTCAGTGAACGTTTTCAGTAAGGAGGACGAAAGGAATATGAATATTGTAGATATGGCAATTGTAGGGAGCGGCCCGGCGGGAATTTCAGCGGCCCTCAATGCGAAAATCAGAAACAAAAGCCATTATCTTTTTGGAACAGTAGCTCTCAGCGATAAGGTTCGCCGCTCAGAATGTATTTCCAATTATCCGGGGGTTTCGGACGTGGGAGGCATGGAACTTCACAGGTCCTTTACGAACCAGCTTTCACAGGCAGGTATTGAGATTACGGAAAAACGAATTACCGGAATTTATTATATGGGAGAGTATTTTGCTCTTTTGGCTGATCAGGAAGAATTTTATGCAAAGACTGTAATCCTGGCGACTGGGGTAGAGACGATACGTCCAGTTCCGGGGGAACGGGAACTTCTGGGCCGTGGCGTGAGCTATTGTGCCACTTGCGACGGAAATCTGTATAGAGGAAAGAAGATAGCGGTCGTCTGTGATAATATAGAAATGGAAGAAGAAGTTTCCTATCTGTCGGAGCTTGCAGAAACGATCTATTATCTGCCCATCTTTAAGGGGAGTAATTTTTCTTCGGACAATGCAGAGCGGCTTTCCAGTCCTTTGGCGGGGATTCTGGGGGAGAAACGGGTAAGTGGTGTCCGTTTCAAAGATGGAACGGAGATTTCTGTGGACGGGGTATTTTTTCTGAAAGAATCTGTTTCGCCGGCAGTCCTTCTTCCGGGCCTTTCTGTGGAGGACGGTCATGTGGCGGTGAATCGGAATATGGAGACCAACATCAAAGGCTGCTATGCGGCCGGAGACTGTACAGGGGTTCCCTATCAGATTGCAAAGGCGGTGGGGGAAGGAAATGTCGCCGCCCATTCCGCCATAAAATACCTTGCGAAGCAGATGGTAAAAAGCAAATAAAAAGAGTGCTGCATATATGGCGAAAAAGAAGCCGGAGCTTTCCGCTTTACAGCGGAAGAAATTCCGGCTTTCTGTTTTGGAAAACGGTGTAGTATCGGAAACCGCAGGCTTTTAACAAATCGCCTGTCTGATCAAACTGATAAGCCAGGTATTCCGGAGTGTGAGCGTCAGAGCCGAGGGTCAGGATTTCACCGCCAAGTTCCCGATAACGTTTTAAAATCTCTTCTCTGGGGTGGGGATGGCCGAGGCCGGCTTTGAAACCAGCCGTATTGCATTCAATCCCCTTTCCTCTTTCGATCAGACTTTTTAAGATCGAGTCAAAGAGGTCCTGGTATTCCTGATAACGATAGAATGTATTTTTGTGGGGACCATAGCGGACGACATAGTCCAGATGTCCGGCCACGTCAAAACAGTCATAGGCAGTCAGGTTCTTAAGCTCCTGCTCCAGGTAGGAACGGTAAGCCTCTTCTTCGGTGCGCCCTTCAAAAAATTTCCGATCATAAGGGTCCATTCCATCACAGAAATGGGTGGATCCGATGATAAAATCAAAGGGCCAGGCGGAAGCGTAGGCGGACAGGTCCGTAGGGATCTCTGTCTGAAGGCCCAGTTCCACGCCGATTCGAAGTTCAATTCTGCCTTGAAAATGTTGTTTCCACTGCAGGAGCGTTTCAAAATAAGAGGCTGTATCAAAGGTGAAATCCATGACGTCAGGCGGGCCGTCAAAGTCCTGATGATCCGTGATGGTAAGAACTGGCATCTTTAGGGCGATGGCCCGTTCTATCTGGAGCCTTGGAGCGGTGTCGGAGTCAGCGGAAAAACTGGTATGCAGATGTGTGTCGATATAGGGGGACATAATCGTATCCTTTCCTTAAAATAACTGGAAAACCGGGCGGCGAAAAAAGCGCTTTCCGGCACCTGCAAACAGAATAGAACAAAACCGGAAGAATGTCAATGGACTTGCAGGGAATCTTAAATCAGGTTACAATGGAGGGAAAAGATCAGGCCTCAAAGCCGGAATAGAACGCCCACAGGACAGACAGGAAAGAAATTTTAGGATCGGACCTGACTGGATAGGGTAAAGAGGATATGAAAATATACGCTAATTAGAAAGAGGAAAACATGACGGAAAAACAAGAGAAAGAACAGAAACTCGGACAGGAAGGGCAAAACGAAGAGAAAGATGCTCTGAAACAAATGGAGGGACAGAAAAAAGGCAGGTGGAAACGGAAGTGGGAGGCGTGGAAGAAGGCGCTTGGGATGGAGCTTCGGGAGCATAAAAGCTCTTTTCTGGTATTTTCAGTGCTCCGCTTTTTGGTAGTTGTAACCATGATTTTGCAATTCTTTAACAAGAACTATGAAAATGTGTATGTGTGTTTTCTGACGCTGTTGCTTCTGGTGGTGCCAAGTCTGGTACAGGTGACGATTAAAGTGGAGCTTCCCACAGGGTTGGAAATCATTATGCTGCTGTTTGTTTTTTCGGCGGAAATTCTGGGAGAAATCAATGCTTTTTATTTGCGGATTCCGGCCTGGGATACGATTCTTCACACCATGAACGGATTTTTGATGGCGGCGATTGGCTTTTCTCTGGTGGATATTCTGAACCGTCATGAGAGATTTTCTTTTCAGCTATCGCCGGCTTTTATGGCGGTGGTAGCATTCTGCTTTTCTATGACCATCGGTGTTTTGTGGGAGTTTTTTGAATGGGGCATGGATATGTTTTTTCAACTGGACATGCAGAAAGACACCATCCTTCCATCCATCAGCTCTGTGATGTTGAATCCGGAGGGCGTCAATGTGCCTGTGGTTATAAACGGAATCCAGGATGTGTCCATAAACGGACAGAGCCTGGGCCTGGGGGGATATTTGGATATCGGTCTTTATGATACGATGAAAGATTTGTTTGTGAATTTTGTCGGGGCAGTGGTTTTTTCCACAGTGGGATTTTTCTATGTGAAAAACAGGGGAAAGGGAAGCTTTGCAAGAAGGTTTATTCCAAGGCTTAAAAATAAGGATCGGGATTTCCTGGCCATTGCAGAAGAGGAGACGGAACGGATGGAAGAGGAAACAGATCAGAAGGGGTAGCCAGTGTAGGCAAAGAAGGCAGATAGAATCAAAAACTGAGACAGAGGAGAATGACGGATGACAAGAGAAGAATTTCGTATATTAACGGAGCAGGAGACAGTACTTTTGGATGGAGCGACGGGCTCCAATCTTTTGAAGGCGGGAATGCCAAGGGGAATCTGTACGGAGGAGTGGATCTGCAACAATCCCCAAGTAATCATAGAATTGCAGCGGGGATACCAGGCGGCGGGATCCAGAATTGTACTGGCTCCCACGTTTTCTGCCAATCGGATGAACCTGGAGGATCGGGGACTTGGAGACCGCATCGGAGAGATTAACCGGAGACTGGTGGGAATTACCAGAGAGGCTGTGGGAGAGAACTTTCTGGTGGGCGGAGATCTGACCACCACCGGAAAGACGGCGGAGGATTATGGGATGCTTTTGGATATCTATCAGGAGCAGATTCAAATTCTTGCAGAAGCGGGAGTGGATCTTCTGATGGTGGAGACGATGCTGGGGCTGGAAGAAACCATGGCGGCTTTGGAGGCGGCCAGGGCAGTCTGTAGCCTTCCGGTCCTGTGTTCCCTGACCATTGAGTCGGATGGGAGCCTGTTTTTCGGCGGAACGATTTTTGAGGCTACGGCGGCCCTTTCAGAGATGGGGGCAGATGCAGTGGGAATCAACTGTTCCGTAGGACCCGATCGGCTGGAAGCTGTGGTGAGGAACATAAAAAAGTCAGTAAACGTACCGGTTCTGGTGAAACCCAATGCGGGGATGCCGACGATTACAGATACGGGGGACGCTGTTTATTCCATGGGACCGGACGAGTTCGCGCTTCATATGGAGACCTTGGTAAAGGCCGGAGCCGATATCATCGGCGGCTGTTGCGGAACCACGCCGGAATATATAAAAAAAGTGGCGGAGCGGTGTCGCCGGTAGAAGCCGAAAGACGGATGGATGAGTTCCTCCGGTTTTTTTGAGCAGGAGCTTGCTTTTCCCCTTTTGTCGTGCTATACTGAAAGCTGCCGGGACCAGAAAAGAACTCTGGTTTCCCAAAAAGAAAGCCGAGTGTTCGAGACCTTCCACTCGTAAAACAAAACTAAAGGAGACAATTGAATGATGAACAGAAAAAAAGTATCCTCCGGAGCAGTCCTATTTACGGTGCAGGGAGCGCTGATTGCGGCCATTTATGTGGCCCTGACGGTTCCCTTCGCCCCCATTGCTTTCGGCCCCATTCAGTTTCGGATTTCCGAAGCGCTGGCGGTTTTGCCTTACTTTACTCCAGCGGCAATACCGGGCCTGTTTATTGGGTGCCTGATATCCAACCTGCTTGGAAGCGGCGTTGTGCTGGATATTGTGTTTGGCAGTCTGGCGACCTTGATCGGCGCGGTCGGTTCCAGGCTGCTAAAAAAGTACAAATTCCTGGTATGTATGCCGCCCATTGTGGCCAACATCCTGATTGTTCCCTGGGTGTTGCGGGTGGCTTATGGAGCGCCGGACGCCATCTGGTGGATGATGATCACCGTAGGAGTCGGTGAGATTCTGGCAATTGCCGTATTGGGAAATGCGTTGCTTTTACTGTTGGAAAAATACCGCATGGTAATTTTTGCACGCAGGCAGGCATAAAGGATTTCCGTGGTTTTTCAGAAATAAATAGCGAAGATATCGTACAAAAGACAGTATTGGAAGATGCTGTCTTTTGTGTTATACTGGACAAAAGGAAAGGTGAAGGAAGGACATTATCATGTATCAGATAGATTTTGAAAAGCCTGCGTCAGTCCACTTTATCGGAATCGGCGGCATCAGCATGAGCGGTCTGGCGGAGGTACTTTTATCTAAGGGTTTTCGGATCAGCGGTTCTGACTCGGCAGTATCTTCGCTGACTGATCATTTAAAAGATGCGGGAGCGATCGTTTACGAGGGACAGAGAGCTTCCAATCTTACGGATGATGTGGAAGTGGTAGTATATACGGCGGCAGTCCATAAGGACAATCCGGAACTTGCCGAAGCGATCCGAAGGGGACTTCCCGTTCTGACCCGTGCGGAACTTCTGGGGCAGATGATGAGAAATTATTCGGAGGCAGTAGCCATTGCAGGAACCCATGGAAAGACGACGACCACGTCCATGGTGACAGAAATTCTTTTGGCGGCGAAGATGGATCCGACCATCTCTGTGGGAGGAATCCTTCATAGCATCGACGGAAATATCCGGATCGGGCATTCCGGCTGTTTTGTGACGGAAGCCTGCGAGTATACCAACAGTTATCATTCCTTTTTTCCAACCATGGAAATCATTCTAAATATCCGGGCGGACCATCTGGACTTTTTTAAAGATCTGGAGGACATCCGAAGATCCTTCCGTACCTTTGCAGGACTTTTGCCAGAGACAGGACTTTTGATTATCAATGCGGACATTCCGGATTACCGGGAGTTGATGGCGGATATAAAATGTCGGATGGTGACCTTTGCCCTGGAGTCTTTGGAGGCTGATTACCGGGCGGAGAAGATTCATTATAATGAAGAAGGTCATGCGTCCTTTGATGTGATCCGACGAGGAGAGAGGGTTGGCCATGTGGATCTTGGAGTTCCGGGAGAACACAATGTGACCAATGCTCTGGCGGCAGTTGCCGCGGCCGAAGCGTTGGGAGTGGCGTGGAAAGATATGGAGCGGGGACTTGACGGTTACAGGGGAACGGAGCGCCGCTTTGAGGTAAAGGGAGAGCTTGGAGGCGTTACGGTGGTGGACGATTATGCCCATCACCCAGACGAGATTCTTGCGACGCTGAGGACTGCCAGGAGACTGCACAAGAAAAAACTCTGGTGTGTGTTTCAGCCTCATACCTACACCAGGACAAAAGCGCTTATGGGAGAATTTGCGGAGGCGCTTTCTCTGGCCGACGAGGTGATTCTGGCAAAGATTTATCCTGCCAGAGAAACAGATACTCTGGGAATCAGTTCGGCAGATCTTGCCGCCAGACTGGAAAAGCTGGGAAAAAAGGTGCATTATTTTGAGTCCTTTGACGAAATTGAACAGTTTTTGCTGACAGCGCTTGTCCCCGGTGAATTGTTGATAACCATGGGGGCCGGAGACGTTGTAAAGATTGGAGAAAATCTGTTGGGACAGTAGTTATCCACAAAATCCACAGGCTTATCAACAATTTTTGGGGATAAGTATGTGGATTTTTTTGTGGAAAAACAGCTGCTTTCAGAAGTAAGACAACCTCTGTAAAATCAAGGGCTTTTTCACTGATGCCAGAGAGGGGGAAAAGTTATCCACAGAATCCGCTGCGTTCACAGGGAAAAGTTGTGGAAAAGAGGGTGGAATTGTGGATGGAAAAACAGGTTCTCTTTTTTGATTCTCTGTGTTATAATGAGGGCGAATGAGAGAGGTGAGGGCCATGGCAGGGTTATCCGTGAAAAACAGGCGTCGATGCAGTGTTACGCTGGTATCCAACCGTTTTATTGACCAGTTTCTTCCAGAGGCAAACGGGGAATTTGTAAAAGTATATTTGTTGCTTTTGAGGCAGGTTTCCGGTGGAGGAGAGCTGTCGGTTTCCCGTATGGCAGACGGGCTCGACAATACGGAAAAGGATGTATTACGGGCGTTAAAATACTGGGAAAAGATGAAGCTTTTGAAGCTGGAATACGGAGAGGATCGGACTCTTTCGGGGATTGTTCTTTTAGAGGAGGAGACATCTGAGAGAGGGGATCTTATGCAGGAGGAGAGCCAGGAGAAGGTCAGCCTGAGCGACGTGCAGGAAGCGACGGACAGGACGGAGCTTTCGGCAGAGGAGTCGGACAGGCCAGAGATCTCCGGGCCAGAAGCTAACAGGGAAGAGAATCCTCTGGAGAAAAACCAGCCCTTGAAAAGGACTGTGGACTTGCAGGCGTTAAATGAGGACGAGGATTTCTGCCAGCTTCTATATCTGGCAGGACGCTATACAGCCAAAAACCTGACGCCCAGAGACTGCGATATCCTTGCAAATCTTTATGCAGGAGAGGGGATGTCGGCGGAGCTTTTGGAGTATCTGGTGGAATACTGCGTCTCCAACGGCCATAAAAGCATGCGCTACATTGAGACTGTGGCATTGAACTGGAAGGAACGGGGAATCCGGACTGTGGAGGAAGCCAGAGCAGGGATGGTAAACGGGGGAAAGAATACTTACGCCGTGTTAAAAGCTTTTGGACTGGGTGGAAGGAATCCGGCGGCAGTGGAGCGTTCCATGATTGACCGCTGGTTCCGGGATTATGGCTTTTCCGTGGAAATGGTGCTGGAAGCCTGCGACAGAACCATGCGGGCCATTCATCAGCCCAGCTTTGAATATGCGGATAAAATTCTGAAAGAATGGAAGGCCAGAGGAATCCAGAAAAAAGACGATATTGCCAGATTGGACGGAAGGCCGGGCGCCTGGCCGGAGGGGAAAAAGAAGGAGACAGATAAGACAGAGGCGGGAAGGACAGAGGTAGGAAAGCGGGGAACGGGAAAGAGAGAAGGAAAGAAACCTAACCGGTTCCACAACTTTCCCCAGCGGGACTATGATTACGATGCGCTGGTAAAGGAATTGAACGGGTTTTAGATAAGGAAATGAGAAGAAAAGGAGGGAGCCGGTGTTAAACAATGCGCAGTATGACGCGCTGATGCGGGAATATCAGAAACGGCAACTGGAAAACAGACACAGGCAGGAGGCCAGGATACGGGAGGTCTATCAGGCGTTACCCCGGATGGAGCAGTTCGACGGAGAGATTGGCGCCGTGTCTTTGGAACAGGCCAAAAAGCTTCTGGCCGGAGAAGAAGATGCGCTTCACAAACTCCGCTTTAAATTAAAGGAATTAAAAGAAAGCAGAGAGGCTTTGCTGGCGGTGGGGGGATTCCCTCCGGATTATATGGAACAGACCTATACCTGTAGCGCGTGCCGGGACACAGGGTATGTGGATGGAAAAAAGTGTCACTGTTTGAGACAGGCGGAAATCGCGGTCCTTTACCATCAGTCCAATCTGGGGTGCGTATTGGAACAGGAAAATTTTGACAGGGTTTCCTATGATTATTATGACAAAGAGTGGATTGTCAATGAAAAAAGAGGTCTCAGCCAGTATGACTATATGAAGGCAGTTATTGAAGAGTGCCATGCTTATGTGGAACATTTCCGGGAACGGGGCGGCAATCTTTTGTTCCAGGGTGAAGCCGGTACGGGGAAAACGTTTCTGACCAATTGCATTGCCAAGGCTCTTTTGGATCGGTCGGAGGCGGTGGTGTATCTGACAGCTTCGGATCTGTTTCAGATATTTTCGGACAGGCGTTTTGACCGAGGAGATCCGGACAGGGAAGAACGTTATGTGGGAATCCTGGGCTGTGATCTCCTGATCATCGACGATCTGGGAACCGAGCTTAACAATAGTTTGGGGAACTCTGATCTGTTTTACTGCCTGAACGGCAGGGCCCTGAAAGGACTCTCCACGATTATTTCTACGAATCTGCCGATGAATGAACTTCGGGATAATTATTCTGAGCGGATTACATCCAGGATTTCCAGCGGCTATCGCATTATCCCTTTATTTGGGGAGGATATTCGGATCAAAAAGAAAATTACAACCACGAGAGGAGTAGTGGAATGCGGGAAGAGCATGAGCTAAATACAATACCGGTTGGTCCTCTGGGCCTGATTCCCATTGACGGATGCCAGGAGCTGGGGCGGAAAGTAGACGCCTACCTGGTGGAATGGAGAAGAGAACGCCAGAACGAACACAAGACGTCGGTCGTTTTTTCGGAATATGAGAAGGACAGTTATATTATTGAAAGTCATGTTCCCAGATTCGGGACAGGAGAGGCCAAAGGCGTAATCGACAAATCTGTTCGCGGTGACGATCTGTTTATTATGGTGGATGTCTGCAATTATAGCCTGACTTATTCCCTATGCGGACGAATCAACCACATGTCTCCGGACGATCATTTTCAGAATTTGAAGCGGATCATTGCAGCTGTGGGAGGAAAGGCAAGACGGGTTACGGTGTTGATGCCGTTTTTGTATGAGAGCAGACAGCACAAGCGCAATGGCAGAGAATCCCTGGACTGTGCGCTGGCTCTTCAGGAGCTGGTGCATATGGGGGTCGATCATATTATTACTTTTGACGCCCATGATCAGCGCGTGCAAAACGCCATCCCTTTGAAAGGGTTTGAAACTGTGCAGCCCATCTATCAGTTTATCAAACACCTACTGCTCCATGAAGAAAATCTGTCCATTGACAGCGATCACATGATGGTGATCAGCCCGGACGAGGGCGGTATGAAACGGGCCATTTATTTTGCCAATGTGCTGGGGCTGGATGTGGGGATGTTCTACAAACGCAGGGACTATACCAGACTGGTGGACGGGAGAAACCCGATTGTGGCCCATGAATTTCTGGGCGCTTCCGTGGAGGGAAAGGACGTCATCATCATCGACGATATGATCTCTTCCGGAGACAGTATGCTGGATGTGGCCAAGGAATTAAAGCGGAGAAAGGCCGGGAAGGTTTTTATCTGCGCCAGTTTCGGCCTTTTTACGGGAGGACTGAAAAAATTTGACGAGTATTATCGGGACGGGCTGTTAGATCGGATGCTGACGACGAATCTGGTTTATCAGACGCCGGAGCTTCTGGCAAAGCCTTATTATATCAATGTGGATATGAGTAAATATATCGCCATGCTGGTTGATTATATGAACCATGATGTTTCCCTCAATCAGCTTTTGAATCCCACAGGCAGGATCAATCGTCTGCTGGCAAAATACAGGAGCAAAGACCTGTAGGGATCTGTCTGCAGGCTCTGTATATTATAAAAAGCTTCCCCGTTTTAGACAGGCGCAGGAAAATGCGTCCATCTGAAGCGGGAGAAGCTTTTTATTGTGTGAGAAAATGTGTAAAAATCTAGTTGTGGTTTGACAGAAACTTCGTCTCTATTCCCCAATTATGCTCCATCCTCTATAGGACAAAAGCCCTCCGGGGGATGGCAGGAGCGGCCCCAGCGAAGCAAGGGTCCTGCGGCGGAGTAGAGGGATGGTTGCTGACGCAACCCGCCGCAGGCGGAGAATCCTGCAGGAGCAGGATTTTATTTATACCTCCAGGGGGACGAACTGGAAGGTAGTACAGTCTACCAGCCCCCGATTGGTAAGGCGAAGCTCCGGCAGGCAGGCCAGAGGAATCAGGGCCATGGTCATAAAGGGAGAAGGCATCTGGCAGCCGATCTGCTTCCAGGATTCTTCCAGATTTTCTACCAGCAGGCTCATTTCTTCTGCAGATTTATCATTCATAAGTCCGGCGATGGGCAGGGGAACTGTGCCAAGAACAGTTCCGTTTTGAACGGCAGTCATACCGCCGCCGCAGGCTATGAGCGTATTGGCGGCCAGAGCCATGTCCTCGTCATTGGTACCGATGACCAGCAGATTGTGGGCGTCGTGGGCTACTGTGGAAGCCATGGCGCCGCAGGTGATACCGAATCCCTTGACAAATCCGAAGCCTTTGGTTCCCGTTTCCCGGTGCCGTTCAAAAACGACGGTTTTTAAGACATCCTGGGAGGGATCCGATTCCAGCTTTCCGTCTTTTGCCGTCAGAGTCACATGCCGTTCAAAGGAACCGACTTTGGCGGGGATGACTTCGATGGCCCTCACAGTCACCTGCTTTTGAGAAGCAGGGATCTCAAAGGTTTCCCTGGTGATGGTTTCTCCGATGTGCATGGAATGAGTGGCCCATTCCGGATAAGTATAGGGTGCAAACTCTCTGGCCATGGAACCATTTTCTGCGACCAGTTCTCCGTCAATCCAGACCTTCGTAACCGTCAGATCTTTCAGGTTGTCAAGAAGGACCAGATCCGCGCATTTTCCGGGAGTCACGCTTCCAAAATCATGATCCATCTGGAAACACTGGGCGCAGTTGATGGTGACCATTTGAATGGCGGTAATGGGATCGATACCCTCTTCCACAGCCCGGCGGACCAGGTGATCCAGATGCCCCTGGGACAGCAGCGTATGGGGATGGGTATCGTCAGAGATCAAAACGGCAAAGCGAGAATCTACCTGACGGGCAGTGATGCTTTTGGCAGTTTCCTTTAAATCGTGCCATGCAGAACCTTCCCGGAGCATGGCGTACATGCCGAGACGCATTTTGGCCAGGGCGTCTTCCTCTCTGGTAGACTCATGGCAGCAGCGGACGCCGGAAGCAATATAAGCGTTTAGTCCTCTATCTGTTTCCGGCATGGAATAATGGCCGGTCACGATTTTTCCTGCTTTTAGAGTGGCTCCGGTGATACCATGGGCATGGTCAGAGGAGCCCAGGATGCCGGGAAAGTTCATCATTTCTCCAAGACCGACGCATTCCTCCCAGTTCATGGTTTCCGCCACTTCGTCCGGGCCGATGAAGGAACCGGTATCTTCAAAGCCGGGGACAGCCGGGACGCAAGACGGAGTGGTCATCATGGCTTTCAGAGGAGTTCTGGCGGCATCCGACAACATACATCTGACCCCTTCCAGGCCCAGTACGTTGCAGATTTCGTGGGGGTCCATATAAATGCCCGTGGTACCATGGGGAATCACAGCGCGGGCGTATTCTCCCACACCCATCATGGAAGATTCCACATGGATATGGCCGTCCAGAAAACCGGGAGCCAGATACTGGCCGTCTAAGTCGATCACTGTAGTATCAGGGCCGATACAGTGGGAAGCATCGCCCACCAAGGCAATGCGGCCGCAGGAGATGGCTACAGAAATATGCTCCTGGATTTCATGGGTGCAGACATTGACAAGCCGCGCTCCAGTAAGGACTGTTTCCGCAGGGGTAGTTCCACCGGCGACGGCGGCCAGCGTCCGGCTGACTTCCCAGAGCGGTTTTTTGCAGAATGTATTGATCATAAGGCGCCTCCTGTATAGATTTTACAGACAGTATATCAGAAAAATCTGACGTTGTAAATTTTTTAGAACTGTGGTACACTGAAACTGTATAGTAATTCACAGAGAATCTGACATTCTATATCTGCCATTTTCGAAGGCGGCAGTCTAAAAAAATCCCATGGTTTTATGCAGTACCAGAGTTTAAAATATCGGAGAGACAAAACAAAAAGGAGAGGTTATGAGGGAAAAACTGGAAACTCTTCCACTGGCGCAACTGCGTCAGATAGCGAAGGATTTGGAAATTAAGAGTATTACCGGAAAGAAAAAGGCAGAGCTGATTGACAGCATTCTGGCGGAACATAAGGCCAGAGAATGTGTTCCTTCCCAGGAGGCTTTCCAGAAGCGAGCAGTTCCCTCCCAGGAGGGAGCGACAAAGAAGCTCGCCTGTGCCGTCCCGTTTCCCAAGGGAAACAGTCCTACTTCCCAGAGTGGGGCCAGACAACCTTCTGTAGCGCCGAATATCAACCCGGAAGAGCTCCAGAACCTGGATAGCGGGATTCCTGCCCATGGGATTTTGGAAGTGATGCCGGATGGTTTCGGGTTTATCCGGTGTGAGAATTATATGCCGGGAGACAACGACGTCTATGTATCTCCGTCTCAGATCCGGCGCTTTAATTTAAAGACAGGAGATATTGTCAGTGGCAGCCAGCGGGTAAAAACTTCGGCGGAAAAATTTGCCGCGCTTTTGTATGTTTCGAAAATCAATGGTCTGCCCCTTGGGATCGCGGAGCGGCGGCCCAATTTTGAGGATCTGACGCCGATCTTTCCCAATGACCGGATTCATCTGGAAATGCCCGGAGGAAGTATTTCCATGCGGATCGTGGATCTCCTTTCGCCGATTGGAAAGGGGCAGAGGGGGATGATTGCCTCCCAGCCGAAGGCCGGAAAGACAACTCTTCTGAAAGAAGTTGCGAAGGCAGTGACCAGAAATCACAAAGATATGCATCTGATCGTTCTTCTGATTGACGAACGGCCAGAAGAAGTTACAGACATCAAGGAGTCCATCGAAGGCCCCAATGTGGAGGTGATTTATTCGACGTTTGACGAACTCCCGGAGCATCATAAGCGGGTATCTGAGATGGTTTTGGAGCGGGCGAAACGCCTGGTGGAGCATGGCCGGGATGTGATGATTCTGCTGGACAGCATTACCAGGCTGGCCCGCGCTTACAATCTGACGGTAGCGCCCAGCGGCAGAACGCTGTCCGGAGGTCTTGATCCGGCCGCCCTTCATATGCCGAAGCGGTTTTTTGGCGCCGCCAGGAATATGAGAGAAGGGGGAAGTCTGACCATTCTGGCTACGGCTCTGGTGGAGACCGGCAGCCGGATGGATGATGTGGTCTTTGAGGAATTTAAAGGCACGGGAAATATGGAGCTGATGTTAAACAGGAAGTTGTCGGAGAAGAGGATTTTTCCGGCTATCGATATTTTAAAATCAGGGACCAGAAGGGACGATCTGCTTCTGACTCAGGAGGAGCAGGCGGCTGTGGAGATTGTGAGAAAGGCCACGGGAGGCTTAAAGGCTGACGAGGCTGTGGAGCGGGTGCTGGATCTGTTCCGCCATACCAGGAACAACCGAGAGTTTATGGCGATGGTGGGAAAGCTGAAGGTTTGAGTCTGTTCAGGTAAGCGTTTGCCAGTGGGCGGCGGAGGAAGGCCAAAAAGTAAAGGCGAAAAAGCTTGCATTCAGGATAAGCTTATGGTATAATAATGTCTGCTGTTTTATTGTAAGAATAGGCGCGGAGGCGTCAGAGCGTACCGGAGGAGCATACCGGAGTGGGGGTTTCTGCGGGGCGGACGGAGCTGCGTCCGTGAGAAGATAGAAATTGTAGTGAGAGAGGTGAAAAACATGAGAGAGGGGATTCATCCTGAGTATCATCAGGCAAAGGTTGTATGTAACTGTGGGAATGAGTTCGTGACCGGTTCTACAAAAGGGGACATTCACGTGGAAATCTGTTCCAAATGCCATCCGTTCTACACAGGCCAGCAGAAAGCGGCGTCTGCGAGAGGACGTATCGAGAAGTTTAACCGTAAGTATGGCGTAAACGCAGGGAAATAGGCATTGCACAGAGAATGAGGTTGAGATTTCGGATGTTGTGGAATCTCAACCTTTTTGACTATATGGCCGAAAGGCCTCTGGGTTACAGAGAGGAGCACCGGATGAAGTCATCAGGAATCGGCGGTCAGGCAGTGATCGAAGGCGTTATGATGCAGAATCGGGATATATACGCCGTGGCGGTGAGAAAGCCGGACGGGGAGATTGAAGTGGCGAAGGATACCTGGCAGACCTTTACGAGAAAACACCCGTCTTTCAATGTTCCGTTTGTCAGGGGGATTTTTAATTTTATAGATTCCATGCGGCTGGGGATGAAGATTCTGACCTTTTCCGCCAGCTTTTATGAGGAGGAAGAAACGGGAGAGGGAGAGGAAAAAGAAGAAAAAAAAGAAAAAAAAGATGAGAAAAAAGAAAGCCTTCTTATGGGGCTTTCCATGGCTTTGGCCATGGTTCTTGCTGTGGGAATTTTCTTTGTTCTGCCCACGCTTTTGTCCGGTCTATTCCAGAGTTTTGTGGAATCCAGAGCGGTTATGGGGTTGATAGAAGGGGTAATCCGCCTGGCGATTTTTGTGGGATATGTCCTTTTGATTTCGCTTATGAAGGATATCCGCCGGGTGTTTATGTACCATGGGGCGGAGCACAAATGCATCAATTGTGTGGAGCACGGCCTGGATTTGACAGTGGAAAATGTGAGGAAGAGTTCCAAGCAGCATAAGCGCTGCGGCACTAGTTTTCTTCTTTTTGTAGTATTTGTGAGCATTCTTTTTTCTATGGTGATACAGGTGGACGAGGTATGGCTGAAGATCCTTTTGCGGATTCTTCTGATTCCGGTGATTGCGGGGATTTCCTATGAGATTTTAAAGCTTGCGGGGCGTAGCGACAACTGGCTGATAAATCTGATCAGCAAACCGGGACTTTTGCTCCAGCGGCTGACGACTAGAGAGCCGGAGGATGATATGATTGAAGTGGCTATCCGATCGGTGGAGGAAGTCTTTGACTGGAGGGAGTATGAGAGGGAAGCCTTCGGCAGAGACTTTTCGGAAACGTGATGACTTACGGAATGCTTCTTGGAGAGGGAGAACGGCTTCTCCAGGGGGCCGGTATAGCTGAGGCAGGCTTGGACGCCTGGTATCTGTTTTCTCACTGTTTTTCTATGGATCGGGGAGCGTATTTTCTGCACCGGGGGGAGACGCTTTCCGAGGGAGAGACGGAAGCGAAAGAAGGATTTTTGCGGCTGGTAGACCGAAGAAGAAAACGGATTCCTCTGCAGCAGATTCTGGGGAGTCAGGAGTTTATGGGGCTCTCCTTTTTTGTCAATGAGCATGTATTGATTCCCAGGCAGGATACGGAAACACTGGTGGAGACTGTTCTTTCGTCAGAGAGGCGAAGGCAGCCGACCCGGCTTCTGGATCTGTGTACAGGATCCGGATGTATTGGTCTGAGCCTGGCCGTATATCTGCCCGGGGAATGGCATACGTGGGATGGAATCCCAAGAGAACAAAGTAGAGAAGAAAAATCAGAAGCAGGAAGGGCGAGAATGGAAATCATCCTCAGCGATGTTTCCGAAAAAGCGCTTCTTGTGGCGGAAGAAAATATCGGCCGCCTTGGTCTGGAAAGACTTTGCACGATCACACAGTCTGATTTGTTTGAGGCTTTTGAGGAACAGCAGTTTGACTGTATTGTATCGAATCCGCCCTATATTGCAGAGGGAGAGATTGAGAAGCTTTCGCCGGAGGTACGGGACCATGAACCGGGAATGGCCCTGAACGGGGGAAAGGACGGTCTGACTTTTTACAGAGCGATCAGCGAAGAGGCGATGAAATATCTGGTTCCCGGAGGGCGCCTTTATCTGGAGATTGGCTGGGACCAGGGGAGGTCTGTACCAAGGCTTCTGCAAACAGCCGGTTTTGTCTCCATAGAAGTGGTGAAAGATTTGACGGGAAATGACCGGGTGGTGAAAGCAGCGCGGCCGGAATAAGAAAGAAGGGTATATGCCTGAAAGGACAGAAAACGGCGGTGACCGGAGACTGACGGCGAATACCGAGAGAAAGAAAAAGGAGGAAAGAGCCATGTTTGACAGGCTGGATGATATCCTGATTCGGTTTGAGGAAATCCTGGAGGAACTGAATAACCCTTATGTGGTGGAGGACCAGACAAGATTCCGGAAACTGATGAAGGAACAGACAGAGCTTTCGCCTGTGGTAGAGGCTTACAGGGAATATAAAAAGGCGAAGCAGGATGCCCAGGACAGCCTTTCCATGTTGGAGGAAGAAAACGACGGGGAAATGAGGGAAATGCTCAAGGAGGAGCTGGCTATGGCCAGAGAAAAGATCACGGACCTGGAGCAACAACTGAAAATCCTTCTGCTTCCCAAAGATCCCAATGACGACAAAAATGTAATCGTGGAAATCCGGGCAGGAGCCGGCGGAGACGAGGCGGCGCTTTTTGCAGCGGAGATTTACCGGATGTATGCGCATTATGTGGAGACGAGACGCTGGAAGCTGGAATTGATGGAGTCGGATGAAATCGGAATCGGCGGAATGAAAAGCGTCAGTTTTATGATCAAAGGACAGGGCGCTTATTCCGTGATGAAATATGAATCCGGCGTTCACCGGGTACAGCGGGTACCGGAGACAGAGTCTGGTGGAAGAATCCATACGTCCACCATTACGGTGGCAGTGATGCCGGAGGCAGAAGAAGTGGATGTGCAGATTGATGAGAAAGATATCCGCATCGACGTCATGCGGGCGTCCGGAAATGGCGGACAGTGCGTCAATACCACAGACTCCGCAGTCCGCCTGACCCACTATCCTACTGGTATTGTGGTTTACAGCCAGACGGAGAAGTCCCAGCTTCAGAACAAAGCCAAGGCGTTTGCCCTGCTTCGTACGAAGCTTTATGACATCGAATGCCAGAAGGCTCACGATGCTGAGGCCGAGGCCAGACGGAGCCAGATTGGAACAGGAGATCGATCTGAAAAAATTCGCACGTACAATTTTCCACAGGGACGTGTCACGGATCACCGGATCGGCCTGACCCTCTATAAACTGGATAAGATTATGAACGGGGATATCCAGGAAATCATGGATGCCTGTATCGCGGCGGATCAGGCGGCGAAGCTTACAAAGCTGGGAGAAAACCAGGGAGTGTAGAATGAAAGAAGGTTACATTGTCGATTATATCTCCGGTCTGGAAGTGAAGGGAACCCCGGAGGAGGTGGAGGCTGTCCAGGTCTTTGCCAGGATTCTTGTGGAGGACTACGGGTATCCGAAGAAACAAATTGTTACTCATCCCCAGTACCGGGTGCGGGTGCGCCCTTCCGATGAAAAAAAGGAGTACCCCATCGATATTGGCGTACTGTCAGAAGCGGGGGACCTGGAAATCGTCGTTGAGTGTAAAAAGAAGAACCGAAAAGACGGAAGAGGACAGCTTGAGTCTTATCTGCGGTTCTGCGAAGCCAGGCTGGGAGTATGGTTCAATGGGGAAGAACGTTTTTTCCTGAGAAAATACGAGAAGGATGGAAAAGTATTCTTCGACGAGATACCCAATATTCCGAGATTTGGCCAGAGACTGGAGGATATCGGCCAGTTCAAAAGGAAAGATTTAAAATCGACCCACAATCTGAAAGCAGTTTTCAAGGCCATACGAAACCATCTGGCGGCGAACACGGTGGGAGCCACACGGGATGAGGTGTTAGCCCAACAGCTCATCAATTTGATTTTCTGCAAGATTTATGACGAACGATTTACAGAGCCGGAGGAAATAGTGACTTTCCGGGCTGGGGTTGATGAAGAGGCTGGGAAAGTACAGGAACGGATTCTGGAATTGTTTCAGAAGGTGAAACGGAAATACAAGGAAGTTCTTGACTCTAACGACAGCATTACGCTGGATGCCAAATCCATTGTCTATGTGGTTGGAGAGTTGCAGAATTACTGTCTGGTGGAGGCTGAACGGGATACTGTAGCCGACGCTTTTGAGACATTCATCGGTCATGCTTTAAAAGGTGGGCAGGGGCAGTTTTTTACACCACGCAATGTGGTAAAAATGATTGTGGATATTCTGGATCCTTCCGACGAAGATTCCATAATCGATCCCTCCTGTGGGAGTGGCGGCTTTTTGGTGGAGGCGCTCAGGCATGTATGGAGAAGGCTGGATTTAGAAGGAAAAAAATATCATTGGAGCGCGGCGAACTTAAAAGAAGAGAAAATGGAAGTCGCTTTAAATAAAATCTGCGGGTTAGACAAGGACTATTTTCTATCTAAGGTCGCCAAGGCTTATATGGCGATCCTGGGGGATGGAAAGAGCGGCATTTTCTGTGAGGATAGTCTGGATCTGATGACAAACTGGCAGAGCAAGACGAGAATTAAAATCGGAGAGGGGCGGTTTCATGTTCTGATGGCCAATCCTCCTTTTGGCTCCAAGATTCCGGTCCGTGGGGAAGAAAAGCTAAAACAGTATGAGCTGGCTCATAAATGGAAATATAACGGGAAGAGCGGACAATGGGAGAAAGGTAAACTCAAGGAAAAAGAGTCTCCTCAGGTCTTATTTATTGAGAGAGATATTCAGCTTCTGGAGGACTATGGACGGATGGGGATTGTTTTGCCGGACGGAATATTCGGCAATGACACCTTCGCCTATATCAGAAACTGGCTGAGGAAACAGGGACGAATCTTGGCGATTATTGATATTCCCATTGAAACCTTTCAGCCGAATACATCCACAAAAACCAGCGTGCTGATTTTTCAGAAGCTTCCGGAGAAAGAGATTCCAAAGGAGTATGAGATCTTTATGGCCATAGCAGAAACCTGTGGACATGACAGGAGGGGCAATGAGACTTTAAGCGACGATATCAAACGGGTTGCTGAGGAGTACCATAGATGGGCTAAGGCCCAGGGCATCTTGGAAAGAGCAAACTAGAAAATGAAGATTTTTACGGCATCTACGACAGAGTTAAGATTTGGAGACAGACTGGTTCCTTCTTTTTATTACTATACAAAGGTAATCAGGGAGGAAAATCAGGCAAGAGGAATGGAGTCTTTGATTCTCGGAGAATACAGCGACATTTCAGACGGGGAACATTCCCATATTCCACGAAATAAAAAGGGCGGGATCCGGTACCTGTACGGGCGAAATATCAAAGAAGGAATTATTGATTTTGACGGGGTCTCCGACGATCCTTATATTACGGAGCTCGATTATAAATGTTATCTCCGGTGCCATATCAGACAGAAAGATGTGCTGATTGCCATTTACGGGACTGTAGGGAAATCGGCTGTCTACAGGGAGGAATATGTGGGAAAAGCGGGGATTCCCCGCCATATTGCCAACATTACTCTAAAAAACAGCGCACCGATTACTCCGGAGTATCTGACAGCCTACTTTCGCTCCAAAGCAGGGAAACGTCAGATGTTCAGTTTTATGACAGGAAATATTCAGCAGCTTCTTTCTTTGAAAAATCTGCGGGAACTGGAGGTACCGCTTGCCCAGAAGGAACTGATAAGGCAGATCACAGAAAATGAGAAAATTGCTGTGGAATATGAAATAGAGGCGCAGACTCTGATCCGAAAGGCCCAGGAGAAGCTATATGAAGGGTTGCAGTTTGAACCAAAGGAGATTAAACGGGAGTTTTCCTTCGGAGTTTCTTTTTCAGAACTGCGGGAAAGTAACCTCTGGTCCGTGAACTATTATGATAGATTGTATGTGAAAACTGCAAAGCGGCTGGAAGAGTGTAATCAGGCGGTTCCTCTGGGAATGATTGTAAATATTAGCAGGGGAGACGAGGTCGGGAGTGAAAATTACAAAGAATTTATCGAGAGAAACAGAGAAGATAAACCTTTTATACGTACTTCTGATATTGTAAACTGGGAAGTGGATCTATATCCGGATTATTATGTATCGGCAGATGCTTTGGAGGAAGTGAAACAACGAGTGAAAGCCGGTGATGTTATTTTTACTAAAGATGGAAAAATCGGATGCGTGGGATTGGTGACTGAGGCGGATGATATGGTTTTGTCGTCGGGAATCGGGATTCTAAGGCTGAAGGAGGAGGCCCTGGCTTCTGGACTGACCCAAGAATATCTATTTGCAGCGCTGTCGCTGCCAGAGATCGGGGGATATGGGGCTGTCCGGAGAACTGTCGTGGCTTCGACGATTCCCCATCTGAGAGAGGAGCGACTTAAGGCTCTGGAGATTCCTTTAGAAGAGCCGGAGCGGATGAGAGAGATCACCGCCCTCATCAGGAAAGCGTTCCAGTTAAAGGCGGCTAGGAAAACTCTTTTAAAGGAAAACGAACAGATTTTTGAAGGGTGTTTTTCCCAGACAGGGAGGGACAAAGAACAGTGATTCGGGTATTTATATGTCCGGAATGCGGAAGGACAAGAATGGTGTCAAAGCTTTTGAAAGCAGACTGTCACTGCTGCGGAGCGGCTATGAACCTCTGCGATATTCCTTATTCCAGATGGGTGGAGCTTGACGCAGAGGAGCGAAAGCAGATATCAGAGAGCTGGATGTATCCGGAGAAAAATAAATATAAACATCTATGAAGGAGGAAAGAGTATGGCAGGAACAGTATGGGCATTGTTGCCTCCAGTGGTGGCAATCGCACTGGCACTGATTACAAGAGAAGTTTATCTGTCTTTGTTGATCGGTATTTTGTCGGGAGCACTTTTGATTACCGGATTTAATCCCTTGACTTCTGTGGAGACGACTTTTACCATTATGGGAGAGAAGATCGGCGGAAATGTGGATATTCTGGTATTTCTGGTACTGCTTGGAATCCTGGTTGCGCTGATTACCAAGTCGGGAGCTTCCAGAGCCTATGGAAACTGGGCTTCCAAAGCAATCAAAACAAAAAAAGGAGCGCAGCTTTCTACAGTACTTTTGGGTTCTATGATTTTTGTGGATGATTATTTCAACTGTCTGACGGTCGGCACGGTGATGCGGCCGGTGACGGACAAGTATCAGGTGAGCCGGGCAAAGTTAGCCTATATCATTGATGCGACGGCAGCTCCGATCTGTATCATTGCCCCGATTTCCAGTTGGGCGGCGGCAGTGGGCTCTTCTTTGCCGGAAAACAGTGGTATCGACGGATTTAACTTGTTTTTACGGACAATTCCTTTTAACCTGTATGCAATTCTTACAATTATTTTCATGATTTATCTGATTGTCCGAGACGTGGATTATGGAACCATGAAAGCCTATGAGGCGAAAGTTGCTACAGAAGGAGAGGAAACCAGCGACGACAAAGATCTGGAAGTGACAGGAAAAGGAAAGGTCATCGATCTGGTCTTACCCATCGCGGTACTGATTGTGTTCTGCATTGGAGCCATGCTTTATACAGGAGGAATCCTGGACGGGGCTGGGATCGTGGATTCCTTTGCCAACTGTGATTCCGCAAGAAGCCTGGTAATTGGTTCTTTCTTTACGCTGGTTGTAGTGTTTATCATGTATCTGCCCAGAAAAGTGATTACCTTCCGGGAGTTTTGCGACAGTTTTGTGGAAGGCTTCAAAGCCATGACGCCTGCGATTATGATTCTCTGTCTGGCATGGACACTGTCCGGCGTATGCCGCGACGATTATCTGAATATCGGCGGTTTTGTCAGCAATGTGGTGGGAGGAAGCGTCCTGGTAGGAATGCTGCTTCCGGCGATCCTGTTTGTAGTTGCCACCGGGCTTTCTTTTGCCACTGGTACGTCCTGGGGGACCTTTGGTATTCTGATTCCCATTGCAGTTCAGGTGGTGGGCACGGCAGATATCAATATGCTGACCATTACCACGGCGGCAATTTTGGCAGGAGCCGTGTGCGGGGATCACATTTCGCCGATTTCCGATACGACAATTCTGGCCTCCGCAGGAGCTCAGTGCAATCACATCAGCCATGTATCGACACAGATTCCCTATGCAATGACTGTGGCGGGCTGCTGTCTGATAGGATTCCTGGCGGGTGGTATTACTGCGAACGGATGGGTTGGAACAGCTGTCGGCCTGGCAGAGCTGGGTCTGATACTGTTTGTGGCAGGCAGAAAAGCCACAACCAAATAAGACGAAAATAAGACATCTATGAGGCTGTTGCAAAACAAAATTTACTGGAATGTTTTTGTAACAGCCTCATGGAAAAAGGTGCTCAGAGGAGAACGAAAGATCTGGGAGACAGCGATTCTGGCTTGGTAAGTCTGAATCATAGCAGGAAATTTTTGGGAAGAGAAGGAAGAGGTGGCAGGATGGAAATGGAAGCAGTTGTAAAGAAACAGAGAGATTATTTTGCCACAGGAGTTACCAGACCTGTGGCTTTTCGTTTGGAAGCGCTGCGCGCGCTGGAACGAGAACTCAGGAGACAGGAGGGACGGATTCACCAGGCGTTAAAGACAGATCTGAACAAATCGGAGTTTGAATCTTATATGACGGAGACAGGCCTAACACTTTCAGAACTTGGTTATATGAAAAAACATCTGAAAAATTATGCCCGCCCCAAAAGGAAGAGGACTCCCCTGGCCCAGTTTCATGGAAAGAGCTTTGTACTGTCGGAACCTTATGGAGTGGTTCTCATTATGTCTCCCTGGAATTATCCCTTTATGTTATGTATGGAGCCTCTGGTAGGGGCCATAGCTGCCGGAAATTGTTGCATCCTGAAGCCCTCTGCTTATGCGCCTGCAGTTTCAGCAGTGATCAAAGAACTGGTGGAGGCCATATTTCCGCCGGAATATGTGACTGTGGTAGAGGGGGGACGGGCAGAAAATACAGCTCTTTTGGAACAGCGGTTTGACTATATCTTTTTCACCGGCGGAGTCAAGGTGGGAAAGCTTGTCATGGAAAAGGCTTCCCGCCATCTGACTCCGGTGACTCTGGAACTGGGGGGAAAGAGCCCCTGCATCATTGACAAGACAGCAGATTTAAAAATAGCCGCCAAACGTCTGGCTTTTGGAAAATTTCTCAATGCAGGGCAGACCTGTGTGGCGCCGGACTATCTCCTGATTCAGGATTCAGTGAAAGACCAGTTTCTGGGTCTGTTTGAGAAGGCAATTACGAAAATGTATGGAAAGTATCCTCTGGAGAATCCAGATTATCCGAAAATCATCAATGAAAAACATTTTGAACGGATCAGCGCTTTGCTGGAGGGGATGACGATTCAGACCGGCGGAGAAAGGAACCGAGAAACGCTTCAGATTGCCCCGACTGTGCTTGACCATGTGACGGCAGAGGCCGCCGTGATGCAGGAAGAAATTTTCGGGCCGGTGCTTCCGGTACTTACGTTCCAAGAAATTGAAGAGGCGGAAGCTTTTATAAAAGAGAGAGAAAAACCTCTGGCCTGTTATCTTTTTACAAAAGATAAGGGAACGGAGCGGAAGCTTCTCTCCTCCTTAAGCTTTGGCGGCGGTTGTGTCAACGATACGATTATTCATCTGGCCACTTCCCGCATGGGGTTTGGCGGCGTGGGAAACAGTGGAATGGGAAGTTATCACGGGAAAAAAAGCTTTGAAACCTTCAGTCATGAGAAAAGTATTGTGAAGAAATATAACTGGATAGACATGCCGATCCGCTATCAGCCCTATTCCAGGGGAAAAGAACGGCTGTTGAGATTTTTCCTGAAATAAGTTTCCGGCGAAAAACGGAGAAAAATATCTTCAAAACAGACGAACGGCCCGTCGGTATGCGGAAAATTCCCATTGCCTTCGGGCTGTCTGATTAGATAGAGAGATGTCGCAAGTCTTTGTTATTATAGAAGTCTTCGATCACCGCACTGATGGTCTCGGATACGGCCCTGTCAATGTACTGGCTGGGCTGACCGGCCTCAATGGATCGGGCAAAGTGCACAAGTTCATACCGAATCCCCTCTCCCTCCAGATGATAAAAATACCGTTTGTTCTCTGTCGGATTTTCATACCGGATTTCAAAATAATCTGTTTTCCACCAGGGAGCGGGGACATAGAGATAACCCTTCGTTCCGGAAATCACCAGTTCTCCTTCTGATTTGACGCCGTTTCCTACTTTCAGAGTGGCGACGGCCTCCGGATAGAGGAAATCAATTTTTGTGAAGATATCAAAATGCTTGTCTTTTACACAGGAAATCATAGATTTTTCCGAATAATCCACGCCGCACAACTGAAAAATCGGGAGCATGGCAGTAGGCCCCCAGGCGCAAATACTATTCCATCGGGCATCCAATTGCGTGCCCTTGTCAGAGGCCAGACTGGTACAGACGGCGTTTATGCAGACCAGTTTTCCGATTTGCCCGCTTTTTATGAGAAGCAGAAGGCGGTTATAGGCCGTCGAGTAGGCTGTTTTTACGGCTTCCATTAAAATCAGACGTTGTTTATCAGCCAGAGCAAAAAGTTCCCGGCACTGTTTTTTTGTGAGGGCGATCGGCGACTCACAAAGGACATGCTTTCCTGCAAGCAGAGCTTTTTTTATCTGTTCATAGTGGACGTCCGGATGGGAGACGAGATAGACAGCGTCGCTTTGTTCAAGCAGCTCCTCGTAGCTTCCGGTAAAGAGAGAAGGCTTTTCCATCTTCAGAAGTTTGGGATCCGTCGTATAGATTCCGGTGGCCTGGAGGCCGTTGACAAAGGCGCATTCATTTTTATATTTGCTTAGAATATTGGTTTCTCCTACAAGCCCCAGGCGGATGGCGCGTTTTCTGGCCCGTTCGTCGGAGCTGGAGACCCCTTTTGTTCGAGATAGGTAGACGACCTGACAGTATTCATTCAGGTAGTCAAATTTGCCGACCCAGTCGGAGCCGACGGTAAAGATATCCACACCAAATCGACGGATATCGTCGATTTTCTGACCCTCATATTCTTCCACAATGATCTCATCGGCCAGTCCGGTGGCCCGGACTCCTTCAATGCGTTCCATCAGGGACTGCTGTACGTTAATCTTCCCGCGTACCTTGTCAAAATCATCCGCAGTGACCCCGACAATCAGATAATCTCCCAGAGCTTTTGCACGTTCCAGAAGCCGGATATGGCCATGATGGAGCAGGTCGTAGGTACCGTAGGTGATGACTTTTTTCATGACAGGAGGCTCCCCTCTTTCAGATATTTTGTACGTTGCCGTATTGAAATCAGAAGGCAGGCTTGTTATAATAAGTGCAGACTTTATGGGGAATCGTCTGCACGATACGATAAAGTATAGCATACTTCGTTTTGCTGGGCAATTGGTTTTTATATTTTGGAGGACAGAGGAATGTACTATTTGAATAAGGAGATCGAGACGCTTGACAGAATTTTTGATCAGAATAAGAGGGCGGGATATTTGCGTCTTGATCTGAATGAAAATCCTGGAGGACTTCCACAGGAGTTTATTTCAGAAGTCCTGAAGGATGTGACTCCGGAGTTTGTCTCCCAGTATCCGGAGACTCTGGAGTTTACGGAGACCCTGGCAAAGTTTCTGGGTACGGATATTGAGCATATCTGCCTGGTGAACGGTTCCTCGGAAGGAATCCGGAATATTATAGAGGCGTTTACCTCTCCGGGCGGGAAGATTGTAGGCGTGACGCCCTCTTATGCCATGTTTGAAGTTTATGCCAAGATGTATGGCAGGACCTTTTTACCAGTTTCTTATACGGAAAATCTGGAAATGCCTGTGGAGCGTATCATTGAGAATCTGACGCCGGAGGTGGAGCTTCTGATTCTGGTAAATCCGAACAATCCCATGGGTAATGTATATTCGGAGGAAGAATTTGCTGCGATTATACAGGCGGCGAAAGAGCAGGAAATCACGGTGCTGGTGGATGAAGCTTATGTGTATTTTTATCCGAATACGTTTATCGATTATGCGCTGACCAGGGAGCATATTTTTGTAACGCGGACTTTTTCCAAGCTGTTTTCCCTGGCCGGCTGCCGCCTGGGCTATGTGACAGGTTGGCCGGAAGGGATTAAAATGGTTCAGAAACTGTGTACGCCTCACAACGTAAACGCCTTTGCCATGAAGTTTGTGAAGGCCATTCTGGAAACGGACGGCATGCTGGACGATTTGATTCGACGCCAAAGAGAGGGAAAGGAATATCTGGCGGCTTCTTTAGCAGAGCATGGATACCAGTTCAATGCCAAAGAGGGGAACTTTATTTTCATCCGGCCCAAAACAGACGCCGGTATTCTGGTTCAGAGGATGAAATCGGAGAAAAAGATTTTAATTAAAACCTACAAGGGAATTGGAGAACTTGGAACCTGCCTTCGTGTGACTACTGGAGAGACCTGCCATATGAAACAGTTCCTGGACGCGCTGTATGAGCTGGAAGGCGGGGAATCAGCCTGATTTTACCTATATTTTTGCCTCTGTCGTCGCCTGTCCGTTTGGCGTCTCTGTCCTGGCCCGACAGACAGAGCTTGCCGGTTTTGTGAGCTTGTTATGAGCGTTTGGCGTTCGTAGTCTGGACGTTTGCGTGCGGTAGATACAAAGTACTTGGCAAGGAAAAATTCGGTTTTTGTTGTACATTCCTCGGCTTTTCAGTATAATAATAAAAAAACAAAAAGTGAGGGAACCAATGATGAAAAGTCAGACTTTAGAGAGAGGAGCAGGGATTTTGCTTCCGATCACCAGCCTTCCGTCTCCTTATGGAATTGGGACTTTCGGAAAGGCCGCCTACGAATTTATAGATTTTTTAAAGAGCGCGGGACAAAAATACTGGCAGGTACTTCCCATGGGACCGACCAGCTATGGAGACAGTCCTTATCAGTCGTTTTCCGTCTTTGCAGGAAATCCCTATTTTATTGATCTGGAAATTTTGATGGAGGAAGGACTGCTGGAGAAATGGGATGCGGAGAAGTTCTTCTGGGGGGATCAGGAGTCTTATGTTTCCTATGAGGATATTTACAGAAACAGATTTCGCGTTCTGAAGAAAGCTTTTGAGAGTAGCGCTCATAAAGAAACAGCGGAATTTCAGAAATTCCGGGAGGAAAATAGCTACTGGCTGGAAGATTACAGCCTTTATATGGCCTGCAAGGAGCATTTTGAGAATACCAGCTGGCTGCTTTGGGAGGAAGATATCCGGTTTCGGAAAAAAGAGGCTCTCAGCAAATACCGGAATCTTTTGCAGAAGGAGATGGAGTTCTGGGAATTTTGCCAGTACCATTTTTTCCGCCAGTGGAAGAAACTCAGATCTTATGCGAAGGAGAGAGGGATTCAGCTTATCGGCGATATTCCCATCTACGCGGCGATGGATAGTGCGGACGTGTGGAGCCATACGGGGCTATTTCAGTTGGATGAGGTGAATCTTCTGCCCAAATTTATTGCAGGAGTACCGCCGGATGCTTTCAGTGAGACAGGGCAGCTCTGGGGAAATCCTCTTTATGACTGGGAAGCCATGGAGAAGGATGATTTTACATGGTGGCGGAAGAGAATCGGTTCGTCCAGGGAACTTTATGATGCTCTGCGGATTGATCATTTTATTGGAATTACGAGATACTATGCAGTGCCAGGTGGTGCAAAAGACAGTATAAAAGGCTCTTACCGGCAGGGGCCGGGGACAAAACTTACGGATGTCATCAATGAGGAAGCCGGAGAAATGAAGATCATCGCGGAAGATCTGGGAACGGTGACGCCTGAGGTACGGAAACTTCTTAAGGAAAACGGTTATCCGGGAATGAAAGTGCTGGCCTTTGGTTTTGACGGAGATCCGGCGAACGAACACCTTCCTCATAATTATAGGACCTCCAACTGCGTAGCTTATGGAGGCACCCATGACAATGAGACGCTGACAGGACTATTTTGTGATAAATCAGACGAAGTTTTAACCTATCTGTTTCAGCTCCTGGGTACAAGGGACAGGGATAAGATCGTAGAAGGACTATTCCGCCAGGCTTATGGAAGTATCGCAGACGTGGTTATTTTCCAGGCTCAGGACGTACTTGGTCTGGACAATTCTGCCAGGATGAATTTCCCCTCTACTCTGGGGGATAATTGGAAGTGGAGGTTGCGAAAAGGGCAACTTGGGCATCATGAGGTTGACTTTTTACGTTTCCTGGTGCATGTATATCATCGCTATTGATCAATGGGACCGGAGGAGACACAACCTCGACGATGGAAAGAAACCGGATGTAGGGAATGACAGAAAGGAGGGCTGAATATGGCGAGGGCGGCGAATCAGAAACTGAAGATTTTGTATATCCTGAAGCTTTTGGAGCAGAGTGACGAAACGCATGTGGTGACCATGAAAGCGATTTTGGGTGAGCTGGCCAGTCATGGAATCCGGGCAGAACGGAAACGAATTTATGACGATTTGGGCGCTCTTCGCGACTTTGGCTATCCTGTAACTGTGAGACGGGGCCGCATGGCGGGATATTATCTGTCGGAAAAGGGAACAGACGGGCTTCTTTCTGTCTCTGGCTGGGAACGGAAGGAAGTTTCGGCGCCCTCCAGGGAGAGAGAGAGGTACGAGCGGTTTTCCGGAGATACCAAGGTAGAGCTTTCCTGTGAGGAAGGAATGGCGGCTGTGATTCAAAAGGAACTTGGAGAAGCAGTTTCTATCAGAGAAAAACCGGGAAAAAAGGCCGGAGGTAAGGTCCTTCGGCTCAGAGTAAATCCGGGGGAAGCATTTTATGGCTGGTTGGCCGGATTTGGCTGCCAGGTTCGACTGAACACCCCTCCCGCGCTCATCAAAGGATACAGAAAATATTTGAAGGAAATCCGAAATCTGTATAAAAGTGAATGACAGTGGAACAGTCGGTGGGAATCTTAGAGTAAGAGAGAACTAGGGGTTATCGCATTGATAGTTGTGTCTATCAATGCGATAGCTCCTATTGTTAATTGTATAAATTTGGGGAGAAATTGGATTCTTAAGTGATCTATAACAGAGCAGATGGAGGAAAGAGGAGGCAGACTATTTCCAGTTTTTTCTAGAACTGGAACATCATAGATGAATTTCTGATAACAAAAGTTCTAATAATATAAAGAAGCAGAACCCATGAGCGCTTTTCAGTGATTAATAATCTGTGGTGCTCCTGCATAATATGTAAAAAACAGTTGCAGGGGCTAAGCCTTGAAAGATTATATTGAAGAGCGGGCAGTGGAGATTGCCACTTATATTATTGAAACCAACGCGACCGTGCGTCAGACTGCAAAAAAGTTCGGAATCAGCAAGAGTACGGTACATAAAGACGTCACAGACCGTCTTGTACGGATCAATCCCGCGCTGGCCTCAAAAGCCCGTCTGGTGCTGGATGTGAACAAGTCGGAGCGGCATATCCGGGGAGGGATGGCTACGAAGGAAAAATACCTTCATCAGGTTCCACCGAAAGACAATCATGTGTTTACTTTATAGATAAGAGGATGATATAATAACAGAAAGGAACAGCAATTCCGATAGAATGGGCGGCCATCGAAGAGGAAGGAATGTTTATACCATCGATTGACAAGGACACACACGCTTCAACCTGCATGATTGGACGGTTTTTTCGTGTTGCTTTCTATCGGCGTACTCCAGTACGCCTCTGTCGTCCGCTTTGAAAAGTAGTCAAATCCTTGCAGATGGAGTCGAAAAGTCGGAAAGAGGGAAATTTTTCTCCTTCTCCGACCGTGTATGCGCTTGCCAACCGATGGTAAGATCAGGAGATAATTGTAAACTGGGACACGAAGGAGAGGGTGAGGTATGGGAGAACAGTTAAAGAAAAGGTTACTGCCAGGAAAAAGACAGATCATCAAGATGCTGATGCTTGCCGCGAAAATTGCAGTGGGAAGCAGTATTGCCATTTATGTGGCAGAACTTCTTGAGTTGCAGTTTTCAGCTTCAGCAGGCATTGTGACGCTGCTGACTTTGGTTACGACGAAACGTGGTACAATCAAGCTTTCCATCGCCCGGTTTGTGACTTTTGCAGTTGTTGTTTTATTTTCTTGGATCACCTTTATTCCCTTTCGAAGCGAGTGGCTTGCTTTTGGAATCTTTATTTTTCTGACCGTTCTCATGTGTCAGGCATCGGGCTGGATGGCAACCTTGTCAGTCAATGCGGTGATCGGGACCCATTTTCTGACAACGCTTGATTTCAGTCCCTCTTTTTTTCTGAATGAATTTCTGCTGGTATTTATTGGGAGCGCCATCGCTTTTGTGCTCAATCTTTTTCACCATAATCGCAGCCAGAAAGAACATCTGCGGGAGCAGATGGTTTATATTGAAGAGCAGATGCAGTTAATTCTGGGAGAGACAGCCGCCTATCTTTCAGATAAACCGATGCAGATCAATGTCTGGGATCATATCTGCCGTCTGGAAGAACGCATTCACGAATATATCAGGGAGTCTTACGAATATCAGGAAAATTCCTTTCGCTCAGACCCTGGATATTACATTGATTATTTTGAAATGCGAATGGATCAGTGCAAAGTGCTGTATCATCTTCACTCTGAACTGCGGCGGCTTCGGACGATGCCGGACCAGGCCAGGCTGGTGGCGGACTATATGCTTTACATGACGGATTATGTACTGGAATTAAACGTACCAGAACCACAACTTAGACGGCTGAAGGAAATCTTCAGCGATATGGAGAAGGAACCTTTGCCGACAAACGCAGAAGAGTTTGAGCACCGGGCGCTCCTGTATCATATCCTGATGGATATGGAGGATTTTCTTCTGGTAAAGAAACAGTTTGTCGATGCCAGATTTCCAGAAAAAGCGGAACATGTGGAGGAGGAGATGGACTGATACAGGATATCTTTCCTGTTTTTCTCTGAAAGATAGGATGGAGATAATTAGGACGTTTGAATAATTAAATGGGATACAGAGATTTTCGGTCTGTTTTGAAGTGATAAGCCTTCGGAGCAGACCGGATTTTTCCAGTGAAAAGTGCTCAAATTTAAACATCTTAAAACAAACATTCAAGCCAAGAGAAACGGCTCATTAAAGCGATAGCCCCGGAGTTTTTCTATTGTTATGGATGGTATTGATGTCGAAAGGAGAAAATTGCGCAGAAAAATCTGTCGATTTCAGTCGGATATTCTGTAATTTGAAAGAAATGGGGTATAATAACAGACATCCATTTCTTACTGCTGTGGGCTGCCGGAGTTCTTCCGGTCCGGTTGCGGCACATGGGACGCAAGTTTATGGTTCAAAGAGGCAGCGGCCGGAGCCTTTCGTCTGTTTAGAGAGAGGCTCCGCACTTCGCAGCCCCTGGTTTGGAGAAACGACAGACAGGGGCGCGGCTTTTTACAAAGGCTGGATTGGGGTTGACAGAAGGCGGTACTTGCACTAGACTGGATATGCAGGGGGTAAGAATATGAGCTATTCCATTCAGCAGTGGCTGCTGTTTTTTTATATCTACTGTTTTTTGGGCTGGTGTTTTGAAAGCAGCTATGTATCGATCAGGAAGCGCCGTTTTGTAAACAGGGGCTTCCTTCATTCGCCTATGCTGCCGATTTATGGGTCTGGAGCAGTGGTGATGCTGCTTGTGACGCTTAAACTCAGAGAACACCTTGTGCTCATGTTTCTGGCCGGTATGGTAGGAGCCACGCTGCTAGAATTGGTAGTCGGCCTTGCCATGGAAGCGATTTTCAAAGTGAAATACTGGGATTACAGCAATCAGAAGTTTAGTTACAAGGGAGTTATCTGTCTGTCCTCTTCCCTGTGCTGGGGACTGTTTACCGTACTTTTAAATCAATACATCCACAGGCCGGTGGAAGAGTTTGTCCTGGGGCTTTCCTGGATTACGGTACTGGTGGCGGTGGTCGTGATATCTGTGATATTTGTGTGTGACACAGTGGTGTCTGTGAAAGTTGCTCTGGGGATCCGGGACATGCTGGATGCCAGAGTACGGTTTAAGAAAGAAGTTGGAGAGCTGGCAGAGCAGTTTTCCGAACGTCTTGGGAATCTATGGGAGAATCTGGCAGAATCTTTTGGGGACAGGCTTATGGAGTTTGGAAAGAGTTCGGCCGGAGAACGCCTGAATGCTTTGGTGGATGCAGTGAATGAGCGGCTGAATGCCCTGACAGGAACGCCTGGAGAAGGAGAGCAGGAAGATATCCGCGCACTCTCCGGATTAAAAGAGCGGTTAAAATCTCTGAAACGGGAAAATGAATCCCAGACAGAACGGATGGCTTATCTGAAGCTTAAGATGTTCCGACGGAATCCGACTGCCACTTCGGGAAAGTTTAAAGAAGAATTTTCTCAGGTGCGCGAGGAACAGGTCAAGTGGTATGAGAGACGCAGACAGGAGAAACAGAAGAAAAAAGAAAAGTAAGAAAAAAAGTAAAAACCCTATCGCCTGGCTTTTTTAAAGAAAGATTTTCTAAAGATAGGGATAGAACCCTCGTTTTTTTCCATTCGGAAGGTGTTCCTTTTTGCCATTGGGAGAAAATATGGATAATTCCAAAAATAAAACACACCCGTTTGACCGGGTGGGAATAAAAGGGGGGGACCCGGCAGCCTTAAGCTGCCGGGCGTGAGTATGAAAAAGCTTGTTTATACCAACCTCAATTGGTATGCCTATAGTATACGGAGAAAATGTGACCAAAATATGTTCAGACTATGAAAAAAACATTAAGAACCTAAAAGAAATTTTATGGAAATACAAAATTTCCAGGGAGTTTTGAAAATGGAATTGAAAAACCCAGAAAATTGTTTATAATATAAAGGATTAGAAACGGGCAGCGAACAGCATAGGAGGAAAGAAAATGTTATTATCAACGGATATCGGAATTGATTTGGGTACTGCCAGCATATTGGTTTATATAAAAGGAAAAGGTGTCGTATTAAAAGAACCCTCAGTCGTGGCTTTTGACCGGGACAGCAATCAGATCAAAGCCATCGGCGAGGAGGCGCGTCTGATGATTGGAAGAACACCGGGGAATATCGTGGCTGTCCGGCCGCTGCGCCAGGGAGTTATTTCTGATTATACGGTGACGGAAAAAATGTTAAAATATTTTATCCGAAAGGCGCTTGGGAAGAAAACCCTGAGAAAGCCGAGGATCAGTGTCTGTATACCTAGCGGAGCGACGGAGGTAGAGAAGAAGGCTGTGGAAGACGCCACTTATCAGGCAGGAGCCAGGGAGGTGTCGATCATTGAGGAGCCTGTGGCGGCTGCCATTGGATCTGGCATTGATATTTCCAAGGCCTGCGGAAATATGATCGTGGATATCGGCGGCGGCACTGCCGATATTGCGGTGATCTCCCTGGGCGGAACAGTGGTCAGCACTTCCGTCAAGGTGGCCGGCGACGATTTTGACGAGGCGATTGTCCGTTTTATGAGGAAGAAACACAATCTGCTGATTGGCGAGAGAACGGCAGAAGAGATTAAGATCCAGATTGGTTGTGCCTTCAAACGGCCGGAGCTTGTGGCGATGGATGTCCGGGGCCGGAACCTGGTGACTGGCCTCCCCAAGACCATTACCATTACTTCAGACGAGACTCTGGAGGCGCTCAGAGAGCCCGCCATGCAGATCGTGGACGCCGTACACAATGTACTGGAGAGGACTCCCCCGGAACTGGCGGCGGATGTATACGACAGAGGTATTGTGATGACAGGAGGCGGCAGTCTGCTCAGCGGCCTGGACGCACTGATTGAGGAAAAAACAGGAATCAATACGGTCATTGCTGAGGAGCCTTTGACTGCAGTGGCGATTGGTACAGGAAAGTTTATTGAATTTATGCATGGACAAAGGGATTCCGACTGAGGACAACCTTACTGCCGGTTGACAGAAATATGCAGCGTAGAGCTGTAGGTTCCTGTCAACCGACGGTAATCTTACAATGTTGATTTTTCAAAGAGAGGCTGCGGAAGCCATGGGCTTTCGGAGCCTTTTTGGCAATACCAAAAGAGCTCCGGCAGATGGACATACAGGAGGAGAAACCGGATGGAAACTGTTTCTGGTTATGTAAACAAAATCGTATATCGGAATGAAGAAACCGGCTATGCGGTGGTGGAACTGTTTGGCGGAGGAGAAGAGACCACGGTGGTCGGCTCCCTCTCCATGCTGGAAGAGGGGGAGTACATAAAGGCGGAGGGCATTGTAAAGACGCATCCTGTTTACGGAGAACAGCTCGTGGTGGAGTCCTACCAGGTAGAGGCGCCGGAGGATGCCATGTCCATAGAGCGGTATTTAAGTTCCGGAGCCATAAAGGGAATCGGACCGGCGCTGGCGGCGCGGATTGTAAAAAAATTCGGGGAAGATACTTTTCGGATCCTGGAGGAGGAGCCGGAACGGCTGGTTCAGATAAAAGGAATCAGCGAACGGATGGCCATGGAGCTTGGAAGTCAGATAGCAGAAAAACGGGATATGCGCGAAGCAGTGCTGTTTTTGCAGAAATATGGGATTTCTCTGAATCTGGCGGCAAAGATCTTTCGGCAGTACGGTTCTGAACTTTATACCATTATAGAACAGAATCCATACCGCCTGGCTGATGATATTGCCGGGGTGGGATTTAAAATTGCCGATGACATTGCCGTAAAAGCAGGGATCCGGTCAGATTCTGACTATCGGATTAAGAGCGGGATTCTGTATACACTTTTACAGGCCATTACAGGAGGGCATACGTATCTGCCCATGGAGGAGCTCTGGCAGGGGACCAACCGGCTTTTGGGCGTGGACCTGCCCTCCATTGAGGAGTATGTGATGGACCTGGTTATGGATAAGCGGCTGATTGTCAAGAAAGAAGAAAGCGGACCCATCGTCTATGCGGCGAAATATTATTATATGGAAATGACAGCGGCCAAGCGGCTTCTGGAGCTGGATTTTTCCTGGGAGATGTCGGAGGAAGAGGTAAGTTCCAGACTTTCCCGGATTGAAAAAGAAGAAGGCCAGAAGCTGGACGAAAAACAGCGGGAAGCAGTACGAGGGGCAGCCGCCAGGGGGGTTCTGGTGATTACTGGAGGTCCGGGAACAGGAAAGACCACCACCATCAGAGCGATCATCCGTTTTTTTGAGCTGGAAGGGTTGAAAATCGAGCTGGCGGCGCCTACGGGGCGGGCGGCCAAACGTATGTCGGAGGCGGCCGGGCGCGAGGCAAGGACGATCCATCGTCTTTTGGAGCTCAATGGGATGCAGGAGGAGGAACAGGAAAAGGTTCGGTTTTCCAGAAACAGGACGAATCCTCTGGAAGCAGATGTAATCATCATCGACGAGATGTCCATGGTGGATATTCAGCTCATGGATTCCCTCTTAGATGCAGTGGCGGCAGGGACCAGGCTGATCCTGGTGGGAGACAGAGATCAGCTCCCCAGCGTAGGGCCGGGAAATGTGCTGAAGGATATCATCCAGTCGGATCGGTTCCATGTGGTCTGGCTGACCAGGATTTTCAGACAGGCGGAGGCCAGTGATATTATTGTCAATGCACATCGGATCAATCGGGGGGAGCCGGTGGACGTCCATGGGAGGAGCCGAGATTTCCTGTTTGTGAAACGACCGGACGCCAACGCGGTGATCAATGCAGTCATTGGACTATTGTGTCGAAAACTGCCGGAGTATCTGGGAGTATCTGAATACGATATTCAGGTTATCACGCCCATGCGCAAGGGAGCGTTGGGAGTGGAACGGCTGAACCGAATCCTCCAGGAATATTTGAATCCGCCGGACGGAAAGAAAGCGGAAAGGGAGTGGAGCCAAGGAATATTCCGCGAGGGCGATAAGGTTATGCAGATTAGAAACAATTATCAGCTAGAGTGGGAAATCCCAGGCCAGAGTGGGACGATAGCAGACCACGGGACGGGGGTCTTTAACGGCGATATCGGTATTGTAAAGGAGATCAATGTTTTTGCGGAGGAGATGAAAGTAGAGTTTGATGAGGGAAAAGTTGTCGTTTACGACTTTGAAGGGTTCCATGAGTTGGAGCTGGCCTACGCCATTACCATTCATAAGGCTCAGGGCAGTGAATATGCTGCAGTAGTCATTCCGCTCCTTTCCGGTCCACGGATGTTAATGACGAGAAATCTTCTTTATACAGCAGTCACCAGAGCCAGGTCTTGTGTCTGTATTGTGGGACTTGCGGAAACCTTTCTGGCTATGGCTCAGAATGAGACGGAACAGAGGCGCTATTCCAGCCTGGACAAACGTCTTGAGGAGTTATAAATAAGTTTTCCTGTAGACAGCTTCTTTGTAAATTCTTTATGAGAAAGGAACGGTGCGTACTTGATATTGGATCTGCTCTATCCCAGACGTTGTCCTGTGTGCAACGAAGTGTTACCCTATGGGAACCGGGGGATCTGCCCAGACTGCGGGAGGACTCTTTCTTTTGTCAGTCAGCCAGTCTGCATGAGTTGTGGAAAAGAACTGGAAAGTAGCGGCTTTGACAGTTTCGGAGCAGTAGAATACTGTCCGGACTGTATGCGCCATATGCGAAGTTTTTCCGGGGGAATTGCCCTGCTTAATTATAATGAGGCGGCCAGAAGGCTGATGGCGGGACTTAAATATAAAAACCGTAGGGAATATGCAGAGTTTCTGACAGAAGAGATGGTAAAACGTCATGGAAGGCAGATTCTTAGACTGAAGGCGGATGCTCTCGTACCGGTCCCGATTCATAAAAAACGTCGCCGGGAGAGAGGCTATAATCAGGCGGAGCTCCTGGCAGGAGGACTCTCAAAGCGACTTTCCATACCAGTGAAAACGCTTTTGTTTCGGGTGGAAAATACGACGGCCCAGAAAAAGCTGGGTTACGAGGCACGTCAGAAAAATGAGGAGAAGGCATTTCAGGCGACAGACTGCGACGGCCTTGAGACATTGCTTCTGGTGGATGATATTTATACCACAGGAGCGACGGCCGAGGCGTGTACAGCGGCGCTTCTTTCGGCGGGGGCCCACCGGATATTTCTTTTAAACATGGCGATTGGCATGGGACGTAAGTGAAGCGATCAGAGAAAAATAAATCATAGAAAGAGTTTCTTTGGCGTACACTGTTTTATAAGACAGGCCAAAGGAGTTTTTTCATGAAAAAGAGTTATTCCACAGTTCTCGGGGGGACAATCCTCCTCTTTCTGTTTCCCTATATATTTACTTTGTTTGTGAGTGGAAGTATTTCGGAGGAACCAAAGGAAATCGCAAAGAGCGGAAAAACGATTTTGCGGGAAGGGGTATACGGAAGAGAGGAGATCGATCTGGAAGAATATATTCTTGGCGTGACGGCTTCGCAGATTCCGGGAAATTATGAAAAGGAAGCTGTGAAAGTCCAGATGATTCTTGCCAGAACATATCTGTATAAAGCCATGGGGGAGGCAGATAGTATTTCGGAAGCAGATTTATATTGTACATATCTGGATGTATCCGGAAGAAAGAAGGAATGGGGGGAAGCGTTTTCCGAATACGAAGAAAAATTTGAGGCGGTAGCCTCAGAGACAGCCGGCCAGGTGATCCTTTACGAAGGCGGGCTGGCAGACGCCATGTTTCACCGGGCAAGTGCAGGTGTTACCAGAGACGGCGGTGAAGGGATGCCTTATATGAAGAGTGTGGACAGCGGCAGTGATGTGGATATGGAAAATTATGTGACCATCAAAGAGTATTCCGAATCGGAGCTGGCAGCGGCCATTGGCGGCATTCGCGGCCAGAACTTGGGAACTGGAGAAGCTCTGGGACTTCAGATTGTATCCAGAGATCAGGCAGGTTATGTGGAGCAGGTCATGGCAGGCACAGAGGAATATACGGGTGAAGAACTGGCGGCTGCCTTGGCTCTTCCTTCTTCGGCGTTTTCCATTTCCCAGACAGAAAAGGGGCTTAAGTTTGTTGTAAAAGGTTCCGGCCACGGCTACGGAGTGAGTCAGTGGGGAGCCAACAAGCTGGCGCTGGAAGGAAAAGGCGCGGCAGATATTTTAAACTATTATTTTCAGAATATTACCATAGAAAGGTATGGCGGCGAAATATCTCAACCAGAAATGCCCAGTTAATTTTTGAATAGGACACGGTAATCGGGTAAGAATAATACAGAGGTGATTATCGTGAAAAAGAAGCAAGGATTGCTGGTCATGCTGCTGGGGTGTCTTGTTGCCGTGAGCGCCATCGCCGGAGTACTGGTATGGCAGGGAACGGGCAAGAAGGATGAAGAGGATCGTCAATACGCGGAATCAGACGGTTCCTCAGAACAACTCTTATGGAATGACGAAGAAACAACAGGTACAAAAGAAGAGACGACGAAAGCCGTGACAGAAACGAAAGAGACCGTGAGAGAAGCAAGAGAGACGACGCCTGTGGAAACGGAAGAGAGAGAGCAGACGACGGAGGCTCCCACACTGGAAGCCCGCCATGAGACGGAAGCGCCGGAAGAAGAACCGGAAGAGCCTTCTGAAGCTCCGGCAGCCGTATCCCAGGTGCAGACGGTAAACTTCCAGGCAGAGAACGGACTTCTCTGGCCGGCCCAGGGCAATGTCATTATGGAATATTCCATGGACAAGACGGTCTATTTCCCCACGCTGGATCAGTATAAATGCAATCCGGCGGTGCTCATTCAGGGCGAAGTGGGAATGCCTGTGACAGCCGCGGCGGCAGCCGTTGTAAAAGTAGTTGGAACAGACGCTGAACTTGGGAATTATGTGACTCTGGATCTGGGGAACGGATACGAGCTTACCTACGGGCAGCTTGCCGATCCACAGGTGACCCCCGGTGATTATCTGGAGGCGGGAGCTCAGGTTGGAACGCTGGCTTCTCCTACCAAATATTATGTGGTAGAGGGCGTCAATCTGTATCTTAAGATGACCAAGGACGGTGCGCCCATCGACCCGCTGGATTTTGTGGATTACGCAGAGGATTGAAGGAGAACCGGCATGGTTTGGCATAGAGTTGCCAGCCGTGCCGGTTTTTTGTGTAAAAAAAGAGTGCGTCCGGTCCGGCATGAAAGATGCATGGCTGGAAAGCACTCGCTTAATAAGATAATTATTTCAATCCACATGGAAAATGGATCTGATATTTTTTCCACGACAAAGCTATCATAACACAGAAAGAAGAGAGAAGCAAAGTTAAAAAAAATATTTATTTCGACAAATTCTGCTTGCCTTTTATTTCCAGATATGATATCTTATATATTATAAGTTAATTGAAATTTAAATGTAAAAATGTTATCATTCAGCTACCGTCGATTGACAAGAGCACACGCCTGGACCGTGGAAAAAGGAGAAAAATGGTATGAAAACTTATCTGGCACACAAAGCAGAGGACAGAGAACAGACTGTTTTGGAGCATCTGCAGGAGACGGCGAAGTTAGCGGGGGAATTTGCAGCCGCATTCGGAAAGCAGCCTTTGGGAGAACTGACGGGAGGTTTCCATGATCTTGGGAAATGCAGCGAGGAATTTCAGGCCAGGCTTCGGAATCCGAAGTCCACAGAAAGATGTGATCATTCCACAGCCGGAGCCCTGGAGGCGTTTAAAAGGAGACAGATGACGGCGGCTATGTGTATAATGGGACATCACAGCGGCTTGTTGGATTTTGGCGGGCAGATGGATACCGACGACGGAACAGTCCGGGGACGTTTAAAAAAAGGACAGTCCGGGAAAATTCCGGACTACAGCGGATGGGAGGAGCTCTGTCCTTTTCTACATATCCATGATGTACCGGAAATGGATCCTTCTCAGACGACTTTTGATAGATACATGGAGACGAAATTTTTGTATTCGTCTCTGGTGGACGCTGATTTTTTAAATACAGAAGAATTTATGAATGGAAAACCAGCGTCAAGGGGAACGGGCGAATGTCTGGAAACACTGCTGGGGAGGCTGGAAGCCTGGTTGAAAGAACAGGGCTGGCTGATGGGGAAAACAGGCATAAACGGAATGCGTTCGGAGCTTCTCCAGACTGTGGCGGCTCATGGGCAGGAAGCGAAGCGGGGAATTTACACACTGACAGTGCCCACGGGAGGCGGAAAAACTGTGAGCAGCCTATACTGGGCGTTACGCCACGGGGTATCTCAGGGACTGGACAGAGTGATCTATGTGATCCCTTATATGAATATCATTGAGCAGACGGCAAAGAAATTCCGGGAGATTCTGGGGGAAGAAAATGTGTTGGAGCATCATTCCAATGTGATTTATGAAGCAGGTTCTGAGGAGGAGTGGAGTCCGTTCCAACTGGCCAGTGAAAACTGGGACATGCCGATTGTTGTAACGACGGCAGTTCAGTTCTTTGAATCTCTGTTTCACAATAAATCTTCCAGGTGCAGAAAACTCCATAATATCGCGAACAGCGTGATCATTTATGACGAGGTACAGATGCTTCCGGTCGCTTACTGGACACCCTGTATCCATGCCATGGAGGAACTATCTGCTCTTTTTCGGGCAACTCAGGTTCTTTGCACGGCGACTCAGCCGGCAATTACATTTCCAAAGGGGACAGAGCCGGAGGAGATTACGAAAGACACGAAAAAGCAGTTTGAACGGCTGAAACGGGTCACGTTCGTGAATGGAGGGGCGTTGCCACTGGAAAAAATTGCGGAAAAACTGAAGTCCCACAGACAGGCGCTCTGCATTGTCAATACGAAGCGGACAGCAAGGAGGCTGTATGAACTGTTGGAAAGACGGGAAGAGTGTTTTCATCTGACAACGATGATGGTCCCGGCTCACAGGGAAGAAGTACTTTCTGAGATTAAAAGGCGGCTTGAAGAAAACCTTCCCTGCCTTGTGATCGCCACCTCCCTGGTGGAAGCGGGCGTGGATCTGGACTTCCAGTATGTGCTCAGGGAACAGGCCGGGCTGGACTCGATCTTGCAGGCGGCGGGCCGGTGTAACCGGAACGGAATGGGGAAACCGGAGGAAAGCATCGTGGAGGTGTTCTCCCTGGAGGGCGGCAGGCTTCCGGATTCCATCAGTCAGCAGGTGAAGGTGGCTCGCTGTATTATGGAGGAGTATAAGGAATGGGACAGCCTGGAGGCGATTGAAGCCTATTTCCGCTTCTGGAGGGAGCTTCGGGGGAAGGAAAACCTGGATCGAAAAAAGATCATGGAGAAGGTGGAGCAGTATGCGTTCCGGGAGATTGCGAAAACCTTCCGGCTGATCAATGAGGATACGGATACGGTTTATATTCCCTGGAAGGAAGAGGGAAAAGAACTGGTCCGAAAGCTTCGGGGCGGGCAGACAGGCGGGGGGCTTTTCCGAAAATTGGGGAGATACAGCGTGAATGTCTACGAACCTCATTACCGGGAACTCTTGCGGTTGGGAGATATAGAGCTGATTCAGGGAACGGCAGTTTTAATAAATGAGAAACTGTATGATAAACGTGCCGGCCTTACCTTTTCGGAGGAGGAAGGCGCTGCAATTTTTGTGTAAGAGAAAGGAGGAAAGACATGTCCATAAAACTGGAGGTATGGGGAGATTACGCATGCTTTACCAGGCCGGAGCTTAAGACGGAGCGGTATAGCTACGACGTTATGACACCGGGAGCGGCAGTCGGGATTCTGGAGGCCATATTCTGGCATCCGGGCCTGCATTATCAGATCGACCGAATCCATGTGTTAAATGCCATACAGTTTGCGGGAGTGCGGAGAAACGAGGTGAAGTCCAAGATCGGATGCTCCGGAGTGAAAACCATCATCAAGAAAGAAGCGTTCGGAGGGCTTTATCTGAATACGAAAACGGATATCGTACAGCGGGCGTCTACTGTGTTAAAAAACGTCCGCTACGTAATCGAAGCACATTTTGACATTGGCCCGGAAGCCAATGACACGGATAATTCGGGGAAATTCCAGGATATCTTGAAGCGGCGGGCGCGGAAGGGGCAATGCTACCATCAACCTTATTTCGGAGTCCGGGAGTTTCCAGCCCACTTTAGACTGTTGGAGGGAGAGGTTCCGGATTCGGAATACAAAGGACGGGAGAAAGATCTGGGACTCATGCTCCACCACATGGAATACAGTTCCCGCAAACTGAAAGACGGAACCGTGGTTTATGACGCTAGTCCGACATTTTTCCGGGCGATACTTTCGGACGGAGTTTTGGACCTTTCGGAAAGCGAGGTGCTCCGGTGATCTTTTATGAACTTACAAGACTATATGAAAAACTTGTGAAGCAGGGGAAGATCGGCGCCCCTGGCTGGATGGATGAAAAGGTGTCTTACGGAATCCTGCTTGGGAAAGACGGAGAGATCCGACAGCTTCTTTCTCTGAAGGACGAGAATGGAAAGCCTCGGAAGATGAGAGTACCAGAGCACCAGACAAGGACAAGCGGGGTGCTGGCATTTTTCCTCTGGGACAACGCCGGATACCTTCTGGGAACGGACGGCGGAGGAAAGCCAGAGAAGGCGATGGAACGGTTTGCCGCGTCACAAAAAAAACACCTGGAGCTTTTGGAAGAGGTGCATACGGAAGCGGCGGAGGCAGTGAAAAATTTTTTTGGCAGTTGGAATCCCAAATGTATCTCGGAACATGAAGTACTGAAGCCAGAAATGGAGGAGCTTCAAAAAGGTGCAAATCTGGTCTTTTATTATGAAGGGAAGCCGGTGGCGGAAAATCCTGAAATCCGGGAGGCCTGGGAACAGTACAGGAACCGGGAGAAGGATGGAGAATCGGGAATCTGCCTGGTGACCGGAAAGCGGGAGCCGATCGCAAGGCTCCATCCCTTAATCAAGGGGGTATGGGGGGCCCAGTCCAGCGGAGCGTCGCTGGTATCTTTCAATGCGGAGGCGTTTTGTTCTTATGAGATGGAGAATGGAGGAAACGCACAGACTGGAGAAAGTGCGGCCAGAGCCTATGGCGCAGCTCTCAATTATCTTTTGTCGGATTCACAACGGGTTTTTAGGGCGGGGGATGTGACGGTGGTTGGCTGGGCCTTCGAGGGAAATACGGTTCATCAGGATATTTTGATGGCATATTTAAATCAGGAGGATTCTATCCGGGACGCGGATGTCCAGGCAGCGCTTAAAAAGCTGTGCCGGGGCGAAAAGGTGGAGTGGAAAGATCAGGAGCTTCGGCCGGATCATCTGTTTTATATCCTGGGCCTTTCTCCCAATGCGGCCCGACTTTCAGTACGCTTCTTTTTGAAAGACCAGTTTGGGAGATGGCTGGCCAATATCCGGGCCCACGAGAAACGGCTGGAGATCGTTCTTCCGGCGTTTGTAAAAAAGCCTTACCTGCCTGTTTGGGTGATACTGGATGAAATGAAGGCTCCAGGAGGGAAGGACAAGCTTCCGACCTTGACGACGGCCTTTTTCCAGTCGGTCCTTATGGATTCCAGATATCCGGAGGAACTGCTTTTTTGTACTTTGCGGAGAATCCGGGCAGACCATGATCTAAACTGGAAGCGGGCGGCTATGTTGAAAGCATATTTATGGAAAAACAGCATGAGTGATAAAAATAAGGAGGGATGTAGCGTGGGACTGAACATGGAGACGAATCATCAGGCGTATCTTTTGGGACGGCTGTTTTCTCTGCTGGAGAATGTGCAGGTGACGGCGGCAAAAGGAAAGGATTCCCAGAAAGATCCTTTAAACACGACAATTAAAGATCGCTATTTAAACAGTATGTGCTGTACGCCAGTTTTAGCATTCGCGCCACTTTTGAAGTTAAAAGAAAGCCATATGAAAAAGCTGAAACGGGATAGACCGGAACTGGCGGACAAACTGGAAATGCAAATCGTAGAAATTATCGGCCGGCTGGAGGCTCCGGTTCCCAGGCAGTTCGGCCCGGAGGAACAGGCAGTATTTATGCTCGGATATTATCACCAGACACAGACAAGATACGAAAAGAAAGAGGAGGCTTAACTATGGGAGAAGCAATCAGAAACAGATATGATTTTGTGGTATTGTTCGACGTGGAAAACGGAAATCCCAATGGAGACCCGGACAATGGAAATGCGCCCAGAGTGGACCTGGATACGGGGCATGGGATCGTAACCGACGTCTGTCTGAAACGGAAGATCCGCAACTATGTGGAGACTGTGAAGGAAGAAGATCCGGGATATCAGATTTATATTAAAGAAGGAACGCCTTTAAACGTCAAGGATGCCGGGGCTTTTGCAGAATTATCCATCGATGAAAAAAAGATCCCGGCGTTAAAAAAGGACGACCCGGAGCTGGACCGGAGGATCCGGGACTTTATGTGCTCCCGATTTTTCGATATCCGAGCCTTTGGGGCAGTCATGACCACCTTCGTCAAAGCCAATTTAAACTGCGGGCAGGTGAGGGGGCCGGTACAGTTTGGTTTTGCCCGGTCAGTGGATCCCATCGTGCCACAGAGCCTGACCATAACGAGAGTTGCCATTACTACGGAAAAGGATGCGGAGAAAAAGAAAACGGAGATGGGAAGAAAGGAGATCGTCCCCTACGGATTGTATCGGGCGGAGGGATTTGTGTCTGCCAATCTGGCAAGGAAGGTGACAGGATTCAGTGAAGCGGATACGGAGCTTTTGTGGGAAGCGATTTTAAATATGTTTGAACATGACCGTTCGGCGGCCAGAGGAAAAATGGCAGTCCGGGAGCTGATCATTTTCAAACATCATTCAGAGCTTGGCGATGCGCCGGCCCATAAATTGTTTGACGCCGTGAAGGTGAAAAAGAGGAAAGCCGAAATGCAGCCCCGATGCTATGGAGATTATGAAGTGACCGTCTGTGAAGAACAGATTCCGGAAGGAGTGACATGTATTCGGAAGAACTGAATGGATATGAGGAAGAGGATTATTTGATGCTCTCCGGCATCCAACATTTTTTATTCTGCAGAAGGCAGTGGGCATTGATCCATTTGGAACAGCAGTGGGAAGAGAATCTGAGAACTGTGGAGGGAAAGCTGTTCCATAAAAAAGCCCACGACGGTTATTCCACGGAAAAAAGGGGAGATATCCTGATTTCCAGGGGGATGCCCGTGTTTTCCAGAACCCTTGGTACAAACGGTGTCTGCGACATCGTTGAATTTCACCGGACAGATGGAGACGGGATTCCTTTGCGGGGACGGGAGGGCAGATATCTGGTATATCCGGTAGAATATAAGAAAGGTCAGCCAAAGGAGGAGGAAACGGACATCCTCCAGATGGCGGCCCAGGCCATGTGCCTGGAGGAAATGCTCGGATGTGAGATCAGGAAAGGATATCTATTCTACGGGGAGATCAGGCGGCGGATCGAGGTGCCACTGGGCGAAGAGATCCGGAGGCGGGTTAAAGATGCCTTTCGGGAGATGCATCAGTATTATGAGCGGAAGCATACGCCGATGGTAAAGAGAACGAAAGCCTGCAATGCCTGTTCGCTGAAAGATCTTTGCCTGCCCCAGTTAATGAAAAAGAGATCGGCAAAAGAATATATTTCCAGACGGGTGAAGGAGGATGAAGATTGAAGAGACTTCTGAATACATTATATGTGACTTCTCCTGACCGATATCTGTCGCTGGACGGAGAAAATGTGGTCGTCCTGTCAGAGGGTGAAGAAGTGGGAAGGATACCGCTCCATAACCTGGAGGCCATTGTGACCCTTGGCTTTGCCGGCGCCAGTCCGGCCCTGATGGGAGCCTGTGCAAAGCGGAACGTGGCGCTTTCGTTTCTTTCCCGGTCCGGCCGCTTTCTTGCAAGAGTTTCCGGCGAGAGCCGGGGAAACGTTCTGCTTCGCAAAAGGCAGTATTTTCTGTCGGAGGATACAGAGAGCAGTCTGGATATCGCAAAAAGCTTCATTAGCGGAAAGCTGTTTAATGGAAGATGGGTGCTGGAGCGGGCGACGAGAGACCATGCTATGCGGGTGGACGTGGAGCGGCTGAAACTGGTCTCCGGCAGATTAAAAAATGCGTTGAAAGCCGTACAGATCTGTGATTCTATGGAAACTCTTCGGGGGATCGAGGGGGAGGCGGCGAGTCTGTATTTTTCCGTGTTCGACGAACTGATTCTTCAGCAAAAAGAAACGTTTTCCTTCAGGGGAAGGAACCGACGGCCTCCGCTGGACGAGGTCAATGCGCTGCTTTCATTTACTTATACTCTGTTGGCCCATATGACTGCGGCTGCACTGGAAACTGTGGGTCTTGATCCGTATGTGGGTTTTCTGCATACGGACCGCCCAGGAAGAGCTTCTCTGGCGTTGGATCTTATGGAAGAACTGCGTCCAGTATACGCAGACCGCTTTGTGCTTTCTTTGATTAACAAGAGAATTGTTTCGCCTTCTGGATTTTTTAGGAAGGAGAATGGAGCGGTCATTATGGATGACGACACGAGGAAAGCGGTATTATCGGCCTGGCAGGCAAGAAAGCAGGAAAGCATCAAACATCCGTTTCTGGAAGTAAAAATGGAATGGGGAATGGCGGCTTATGCACAGGCGCTGCTCCTGGCGCGTTATATCCGGGGCGACCTGGATGCTTATCCGCCGTTCATGTGGAAGTAGGTGACGGGATGTTGGTATTGATCACTTATGACGTCAATACAGAAACAGCAGCAGGGAAAAAGCGGCTGCGGCAGGTGGCAAAGCAATGCGTCAATTATGGTACGAGAGTCCAAAACTCCGTCTTTGAATGTGAGATGGATGCGGCCAAATGCAGGGAGGTAAAAGCGATCTTGGAGGAAATCATTGACACCAGGACAGACAGCCTGCGCTTTTATTACCTTGGAAATAATTATAAAAATAAAGTCGAGCATATAGGCGTGAAAGAAAGCGTGGATATGAAAGCTCCTTTGTTTCTGTAGAAGCCTTCGGTGCGAACTTCCAGCATACATGAAAACGCTGGGAGATTCGCACCAAAAATTCTGGAAAATCTTGTACACATATACGCTTAAATAAGGTAAAATAAAAAATATATGATAATACATGGCAGAAATAAACAAATGAAAGATGAGTTTTCACTGTGAATTTGTTTGTTTTTGCTGTCGCTCCCTTCGCGGGAGCGTGGATTGAAATCGATTACGCCAAGAACAGACCCAACAAGGCTGCCTAGTCGCTCCCTTCGCGGGAGCGTGGATTGAAATCTACCGGCAACCAGCGTTTTGTCCTTGACCACATTGTCGCTCCCTTCGCTGGAGAGTGGATTGAAATTCCGATAATATACGCAATCAGTGTACCACCTGCGTCGCTCCCTTCGCGGGAGCGTGGATTGAAATTGCGTGGGTCTATCACATGTCGGCGGCACTGCAACGTCGCTCCCTTCGCGGGAGCGTGGATTGAAATTACATCGGACAGGTATCTTACAAGCAGCTTCGCGGTCGCTCCCTTCGCGGGAGCGTGGATTGAAATCTCTGCTTTCCGCTGCATTTCACGCTTTTTCTGCGTCGCTCCCTTCGCGAGAGCGTGGATTGAAATTGAGACTGCTCCATGAAGTACCCCGGCTGTTTGTCGTCGCTCCCTTCGCGGGAGCGTGGATTGAAATCAGTAGACCATACAAATTTTGACACCCTCAAATAGTCGCTCCCTTCGCGGGAGCGTGGATTGAAATTACCATAAAAAAACGAACAAATTGAACAAACTTTGTCGCTCCCTTCGCGGGAGCGTGGATTGAAATCTTTACTACTGTAATAATGGCAGCATTTTCTCGTCGCTCCCTTCGCGGGAGCGTGGATTGAAATTGGCCTCACCACGGTTCCAGTCAATCCGAGACGGTCGCTCCCTTCGCGGGAGCGTGGATTGAAATCACTAGCAACCGTTACATCCACAGTTTCCACCGGTCGCTCCCTTCGCGGGAGCGTGGATTGAAATCTGCATGTTCTTATCCTCACTCAAAACGAACCCTGTCGCTCCCTTCGCGGGAGCGTGGATTGAAATCGTAATGGGTGCAAGCATTTGAAAAGTCGATTGACGTCGCTCCCGTCGCGGGAGCGTGGATTGAAATTTGCTTATACTGTTATCTAAGACCAATTGCCACCGTCGCTCCCTTCGCGGGAGCGTGGAGTGAAATCTCAATGCTATCCGACTCGTAGTCGGTAAATCCATGTCGCTCCCTTCGCGGGAGCGTGGATTGAAATTGGAACCTTATTACATTCATCACTGAAAAGGTTCGTCGCTCCCTTCGCGGGAGCGTGGATTGAAATTGTGCAACATCGCACTTGATTCATCGTATAAAATGTCGCTCCCTCCGCGGGAGCGTGGATTGAAATTTGTAAACTTATATACGCCATTAGAATTTCAGAGTCGCTCCCTTGGCGGGAGCGTGGATTGAAATTGGTAGTTGGTGTTCACTGCCGAAGTGACAAATATTGCCCTCTCCGTGGGAACCGGAATTGAAATGTCGTCATTCACCGGTAAAGCGTTATATCCCTTTGCCGTCTATTTTTTAAACCGGAACCACTTTGTTTTGGTCGTCCATATTTTTATCAATCCAGGACGACAACAAACATTGTGGTATTACGGAGAGAGGAATGAAGGGAAAGGCACAGAGTATGATACTTGCCTACAGTGTGTTGTTTATTCTTTCACAGCATTCAGGAGGCGTCTCACAGCAGGGGAGATAACTGGTTGACTGATACAGTCGAAAGAGATAAAGAGAGTAAAGTTCTGTGAATGATATTGTCCGGCGGACGGCCGTATCAGTGAGGGCAAGAGAAACCGGGCGATAGGTGTAGAAAGGAGCATGGGATGCATACGAAAACGATGGAAGGACTTCTGGGGGCCAATACGAACATAAATCTGATCAATACTCCACTCAGAGTCTGTGAGGAAGCAGAGCGTAGAGGCGATACTGCAACGATGGAACGGGCAATGGGATATGCCAATGAACTTTCAGAGCAGGCGGAGGAATACAAGACAAAGGCTGAGAAGGGAATGGAAGAGGAGGCCGAGGCGGCAAAGGAAAAAGCAGAAATAGAACGGGAAGAAGCAATCCAAAACTGCAAGGAAGAGCGGGAAGCACTTGAAAAGAGGATAGAAGAAACCAGAGATAAAAATACAGATATTGTTGAAATCAGTAAAGATGGTAAAGCATCGTTAGAGGAAAATATCAATTCGAATACGACCGCTTCCAACAGCGGCGTTTTTGCCGGAACAACGGCAGATGCCATTCAAATAGAACCTGTAGTGTATACAGAATCCGGGGAGATAAGCCAGAGCCAGGCAGAGTCCGGTACCAATATTTCTGTCTCTGTATAAACGGAAATTTACGGCTCTGCCCTGGAACAGACGTCTGCCTAGGTTTTTCTGAGCATAAAGCGTTTCCGGAAGGAAATTTCAAATCATATTACTGTTATGATACCGGACATCGGCCGTCACATCTTCACCGAACCATTCCGGAGGCGTGAAAGAAAGGGCGGCCTCCCTTGTGGGAAATTCCACCTCGGCCAGAATCAGACCTTTGGGAGAAGCAAACAGATCCAGCTCGACAGTGAGCGTTCCCAGAGGAATACAGTAGCGATTTTTAGTGATAATACGGCCGTCTGCCTTGGTCCTCAGATGGGCATAAGCTTCGGCGTTTAGCGGAAGGTTATACTCTTCCCGTTCCATCAGCCCACGCCCTTTATAAGTGATATAGTAATCGTCGTTCTGACGACGGATGCGGATCACCGGATCCGTGCAAAGGTAGGCCTGTTCGATAGAGAGACAGGGATAAGTCTCCAGTTGTTCCGGAAGTTTCTTTACCAGGAATTTTCGTTCGATTTCCATCAGAGGGCTCCTTTCAGCAAAAAATCTGGTCATTTCTTTTCAGATAGTTTGTTTATTACTATATCATATTCCCATTCTTTTGAATACAGGAAAAGAGGCGAAAAATCAGTATTACCTTCCCCTCATTCCTTTCTATTTTCCGGCTGGAAGCAAGACATTGCCTCAGAAATTGCCTGGATAAAAAATCTGTCCTGCATTGTGAAAGACAAAAGGAAATGATATAATGAAGCTATCGTTACAGAGGGAATGAGATTTGACAGGAGGAGGTTGTTTGATGAGTAAGGTGTACGCTTGTCTGGCCGAGGGGCTGGAAGAAGTGGAATGTCTGGCAGTTGTGGACATTTTGAGACGAGGCGGTGTTGAAGTGGTTCTGGCATCTATGGGAGAGGAACTGTGGGTGACTGGCTCTCACAAGATGGTGATCCGGGCAGATCACATGTGGTCAAAGGAAGCCTGCGAGGAATGCGATGCAATCTTTCTGCCAGGAGGCATGCCTGGGACGGCACACCTGGCAGAACATGAGGAACTGGGAGAGATGCTCCAGAAGTTCTATTCAGAAGGAAAAGTGTTGGCGGCCATCTGCGCGGCGCCCAGTGTTCTTGGAAAATACCATTGCCTGGAAGGAAAGCGGGCCACCTGCTATCCTGGCTGGGAGGATAAACTTCTGGGGGCGGAGCACTCTAAAGAAGGCGTGGTTCGGGATGGCAATGTGATTACAGGGCGGGGGCTTGGCTTTGCCATCGACGAAGGCTTGGAGCTTCTCAAAGTATTGGTGAGCGAGGAAGTTTCAGCAAACGTGCGGGAGGCGATTCAGCATCCATAAGAGATTGAAAACTACAGGAGGGCTGTTTTCCAACATTTAAGGAAAACAGCCCTCCTGTAGTTACGGCAAAGCCCATGGCCTTTACCGATGTACCCCAATACTCCAATCTGCGTGATTTCAGGAAAAATTCCTTACTGAATCTGGAAATAGGGAATCAGCCCGTACTGTTGAACGTTGGCCCCAAGTAAAGTGGCCAGAGTGCCGGGCAGACTGATGTTGTACCAGCGTCCATGGTAACTTCCACAGTCCATAGTTAGGAGCCAGGATTCTCCATTTAAGGTGATGCGGGCGGCGACGCTCTTGTATTCGTCACACCCGCAGATGTTTCCAAGCTGCTTCATATTCTTTAGGTGGGCTTCAGAACCGTAAGGCTCACTTAACTGTTCCGGTTTTATAAATTCTTCCAGTTTTATTTCGGTCAAAGCTTTACCAAAAGAGCTTTTCCGGTAGGCATTGAGGAAGCGTTCGACATCCTCTTCCGTATGAAAGGTAATCGGTTCCAGGCCATTATAGGAGTTGGAATCTTCTACAAAAAAAGCCGAATAGGTGATAAGCTGCTCATAGACTTTTCTCACGATAGAAGCCTGCCTTGCAAAGAGACGAAGCTGTCGCTCATAATCACTGCCGATAATCTCATAAGTGCCTTCGGAATTAATGGGGGGAAGCCAGGCCCCTGTGCGAAGGAGGCTGGCTTTTGTATCATAGCTGTCTATATAAGTCTCTATGGCAAAGGTAGAAAGCATGGCCGGGACGTCCCCGTTTCTTATTGCCTCGATATAAGCCTCCAGCGCTTCTTCGGCAGAGTCATATCCGTTCCCTTCCAGCCTTTGGGTGGAGGAACCGCCAGTACCGCCTTTCGATAACAGACCGAGGACACCCAGGTTTTGCAGGAGCAAGATCACCGTCAGAACCAGAGAAAGAGCAGCAAAAAGAATAGTCGCTTTGTTTTTCATTATGAGGATTCTCCCTTGGGTAAAAGATTATGAAATCCGAATAAAAAACGTACCAGGCGAGTAAATCACACGAGAAAGGATTCTGTCATGAAACGAGCTTTCTGCGCTTTTTAACCCTGATCCGATTTTCGAAAGTCGTTTTCATTCACATTGTTCATTGCAAAAAATACTCAAACGATATAAGCGAACGCGCTATCAATCATTTTGATATCCTCCATTTTAGTATGTACAAATTGCCATGTCAAGAAAAACACCGGGAAAAGGGAGGACTTAGACGAAAAGAAACGATGAAAGTAGATTTCAAATATGGGATTTTGTATTACCGTCGCTTGACAAGAGCACGCACGGTCGAAAAAGGGGGAAATTCAGCTCCTGCAGCGTTACTTTCACTCCGCGTACGTCCAGTACGCGTCGGTCAAGTGTCTTGCAGGGGCTGAATTTCATCCCTTTTCGACTTTTCAACCCTGACCACTGACATTTGCTTGATTTTCAAGGCAGACGATGGAGGTGTACCGGACGTACATCGACTAAGGATAACGCAGAAAATCAAGCAAATATCGTGGTTCAGGGCGTGTATGTCCTTGTCAAGCGACGGTATCCTGTATGGAAAGAAGTTTGGAGAAGGAGCCGAAGGCTGTTTACGGAATCAAGAATATGTCGACTTATCCTGGTTTCTGTGATATGATAAGAATTGATTGTCGTAGAACGGAAAGGGATATTTTCGATGGAAGATACGTCTGAAAATAAATGGGGAGGGGAGCCGGGCCGCCCAGTCTGTGTGGGGCTTTTGGCCCATGTGGACGCGGGTAAGACAACTCTGGCGGAAAGCATTCTATATCTTGGCGGGAGTATTCGAAAGCCGGGGAGAGTGGATCACGGGGACGCATTTCTGGATACTCATGCGATGGAAAAATCCAGAGGTATTACAATTTTTTCCAAGCAGGCGGAGGTGATCCTTGGCGGGAGGCCGGTGACACTTCTGGATACTCCGGGACATGTGGACTTTTCGGCGGAGATGGAGCGAACGCTGCAGGTGCTGGATTATGCGGTGCTGGTGATCAATGGGGCCGACGGGGTGCAGGGCCATACGGAAACCTTGTGGAAGCTTTTAAAACGGTATGAAGTTCCGGTGTTCCTTTTTATCAATAAGATGGATCTGACAGGCTGCGACAGAGAGCAATTATTTTCAGAGATTTCGGAGAGACTTTCAGAACGATGCCTGGACTTTGGGAAAGACCTGGAAGATTCAGAATTTCTGGAGAGCCTTGCGATGTGCGATGAGACATCTCTGGAACAGTATCTGGAAAAAGGTACTCTGGAGCGGGAAGATATGATTGGGTTGATTCGGAATCGGAAGGTGTTCCCCTGTTATTTTGGATCTGCTTTGAAAATGCAGGGGGTGGAGGAACTTCTGTCAGGGATCGAGTCCTATGGCGTTCCGCCCAGATATCCGGAGGAATTTGGCGCAAGAGTTTTTAAGATTTCCAGAGACGCCCAGGGGGCGCGACTCACCCACATGAAGATCACCGGTGGAAGTCTGAAGGTGAAAGGTCTGGTGGGCGAAGAGAAAGCAGATCAGATCCGGATTTATTCAGGAGCGTCTTTCCGGATGGTACAGGAAGCAGTGGCGGGATCGGTCTGCGCAGTCACAGGGCTGGAGCAGACATCCAGCGGCCTTGGAATCGGGATTTCTAAGGACGCGACAGTTCCACTTTTGGAGCCGGTATTAAGTTACCGGATTCTGCTTTCAGAGGAAGTGGATGTCCACCAGGCATTTTTAAAACTTAAGGAATTGGAGGAAGAGGAACCGCTTCTTCATATGACCTGGGAGGAGGAGTTAAATGAGATCCATGCCCAGATCATGGGGGAGGTCCAGACAGAGATTCTAAAGGGTCTGATCCGGGAGCGGTTCCGTATGGACGTAGAATTTGGGACAGGAAGCATTGTCTATAAAGAAACCATCCGGAATCAGGTGGAAGGAGTCGGACATTTTGAACCGCTGCGCCATTATGCAGAGGTGCATCTGATTCTGGAGCCGGGAGAGCGCGGGAGTGGTCTCCAGTTTGGAAGCATTTGCAGCGAGGATTTGTTAGAGCGAAATTGGCAGCGGCTGATTCTTACCCACCTGGCAGAAAAGCGGCACAGAGGCGTCCTTCTCGGGGCGGAGCTTACGGATGTGAAACTTACTTTGGCGGCAGGGAAAGCCCATGTGAAGCACACGGAGGGGGGCGACTTCAGGCAGGCCACGTATCGGGCTGTGCGCCAGGGGCTTATGAATGCAGAGTCCGTACTTTTGGAACCGGTCTATGAGTATCGGTTGGAAGTGCCGGTAGAATCAGTGGGGCGGGCTTTAAGCGACTTGCAGAGAATGCACGGGAGTTTTTCGCCGCCGGAACAGACAGGAGAGAAAACGGTGCTTACAGGGACAGCGCCTGTAGCCACCATGCGGGGGTATCAATCGGAAGTTCTTTCTTATACGAAGGGCAGAGGGCGTCTGTTCTGTTCGCTAAAGGGATATGAACCTTGCCACAATACAGAAGAAGTTCTTTCTGCTTCCAGGTATGATCCGGAGGCAGATGTGGCAAATCCGACAGGTTCTGTATTTTGTGCTCATGGGGCTGGCTTCGTGGTTCCCTGGAATGAGGTGCCGGATTATATGCATCTGGATCCGGTTCTGAAACAGAAAGAGGGGGCTTTGGGGGAAGAAACCACCGGACAAAATGGGGTCGGAGCAGAGCGCTCGAACAGCCCAAATATGCCAGGAGGAAAAGGAGCACGGGCAGGAGGAGCTGACAGGTCAGCTACGCCGGGAGATTTCCGATCCATGGAGGCCAGAGATAAAGAGTTGGAGGAGATTTTTGCCCGCACCTATGGAAAGCAGGAGGATCGGAGGCAGAGTGGGTTTGGGGGAACGGTTTATAAAAACCGTTCAGCTCATATGGAAAGCGCCTCTATGGGTCACAGAGGGCAGGCCGGTAGTCCTTCCGGAATGGACCAGAGAAGTCGCCTGGAAAGCCGGAGAGGCGCTCCAGAGGGGAAAGAGTATCTTCTGGTGGACGGTTACAACATTATTTTCGCCTGGGAAGAATTGAAGGATCTGGCAGAACGAAATATAGGAGCTGCCAGGGACAGACTGATGGATGTTCTGTCCAACTATCAGGGGTACAAAGGATGCACGGTGATTCTGGTTTTTGACGCTTACAAGGTGGAAGGGAATCTGGGGGAGGTTTTTCAGTATCACAACATTCATGTGGTATTTACAAAGGAGGCAGAGACGGCAGATCAGTATATCGAAAAGACGGTTCATGAGATCGGCAGGAAATATCGGGTGACAGTCGCCACCTCTGATGCCCTGGAGCAGGTGATTATTTTAGGCCAGGGAGCCGGGCGGATGTCGGCCCAGGGGCTGAAGAAAGAAATTGAGGCGGCTGATATCGAGATTCGGGAGATCTGTGCGGAAAGGCCCAGAGGCAGCAAAAACTACCTCTTTGATCAGCTTCCGGAAGAACTGGCGGACTATATGGAAGAGGTACGGCTGGGCAAACAGGAGCTGGGCTGGGGAGAAGGCGCCAGTCAATCGGGGAAGGAAAAAGAGATTGACCAGAGCCTGGGAACAAGGAAAGAGACCAGGAAGAAACCAGGAGCAGAAAAAGAGACCGGCCGGAAACCGGGAGCAGGGACAGGAAAAGAGAATGTCCAGAGACCGGGGGCTGGAAAAGAGACTGCCCGAAAACCAGGACCGGAGAAAGAGGCCAGGAAGAAACCAGGATCAAACAGAACGAGGGGCGGACAGGCTTTGCCGGGAGGCGTCCATGGAACGAAGGATCAGCTATAGAGTGGTGGAAGAGGAGACAGGGCTTCGGATCGAACAGTTTTTAAGGCGACGGGGATATTCAAGAGGCTGTCTTGCTCATCTGAAGCAGAGGCTAGGCGGAGCAATGGTGAACGACCGGCCCCGATATCTGAATGAACGGCTTCAGACCGGGGATGTGCTTGTGATTCATCTCTGTGAAACAGAGAGTTCTGAGCAGATCCTTCCGGTGAATCTTCCTCTGAATATTATTTATGAGGATGAGGATCTTCTGGTAGTCAACAAGGCGGCCGGGATGCCCACCCACCCGTCCATGAAGAATTATGACAATTCTCTGGCCAACGCCCTGGCCTGGTATTTCAAGGAGCAGGGGAAGCCTTTCGTTTTTCGGTGTACCAATCGGCTGGACAGAGATACATCGGGCCTTACAGTGGTGGCGAAACATCTGCTTAGCTCCTGCGTATTAGCCGGCATGACGGTACGAAAGGAAATAGAGCGGGAGTACCGGGCCATTGTACGGGGGCGCGTGGAACCGCTCCTGGGAACGATTTCGGCGCCCCTGGGGAGAAAACCGGGGTCAGTCATTGAGCGGCGGGTGGATTTTGATGACGGCGAATATGCAGTGACCCATTACCGCGTTCTCTCAGAAGGAAATGGTCACAGTCTGGTAGCGCTTAAGCTGGAGACGGGGCGAACGCATCAGATCCGAATCCATATGAAGTACCTGGGATATCCCTTGATTGGGGATTATCTTTACAATCCGGATATGGAATCGATCGGACGGCAGGCGCTTCATTCCTACCGGCTCGCGTTCTGCCATCCGGTGACAGGGGAGAGGATGGAGTTTACGGCGCCTCTGCCGGAGGATATGGAGCAGGTTCTAAGAGGGGATAAAAAGGGGAAATGAAGCAGTGAATGATACACTTATGTTTGTCATGGATCTGATGGGGACGGTTGCGTTTGCTTTTTCAGGGGCAATGTTGGCCATTAAAAAGCGAATGGATGTGTTCGGAGTCAATATTCTGGCCCTCACGACGGCAGTGGGCGGAGGAGTAATCCGGGATCTGATTATCGGCCAGATTCCGCCAGTCACTTTTCGAAATCCAGTCTATGCCCTGGCGGCGGTCCTCACTGCCAATGTGGTTTTCTGGACGTTGTACCTGGTACGAAAGAAACGGAAGAGGCCTCGCTTACCGGCCGTTTATTATGAGAAGCTTCTGTTTTGGATGGATACGCTGGGACTGGCGGCTTTTACAGTAGAAGGAACCATGGCCGGAGCAGGGTACGGATGGTTTCTGATGATCTTTGTGGGAGCGCTTACTGGAGTGGGTGGCGGCGTTTTGCGAGATATGATGGCCGGGGAGACGCCTTCGATCTTTGTCAAACGGGTTTATGCCTGTGCTTCTTTGGCCGGGGCGGCGGCGACATCCTTTCTCTGGGAATGGATAGGAAGGGAGCCGGCCATGGTAACTGGTTTTGTTCTGATTCTGATTATCCGGCTTCTGGCCGCCCATTTTTGCTGGGACCTGCCCAGGATTTTATAAATACAAGGGAGAATGATTGAAAGGGGTTTATCTTATGAATGAAAAGAGACATGTCAACGGAGGGTTTTCAAGTTCTTTGGGCTTTGTTCTGGCCTGCGTAGGATCAGCAGTGGGGCTGGGGAATATCTGGATGTTCCCGTACCGTCTGGGACAATATGGCGGGGCGGCCTTCCTGATTCCCTACTTTTTGTTTATCGCTCTGTTTGGGTATGTGGGGCTTTCGGCGGAGTTTGCCCTGGGAAGGCGGGCCGGAACGGGAACGCTGGGCTCTTATAAATATTGCTTTGAGCGGATCAAAAAAGGGAAATTCGGACAGCTTCTGGGCTGGATTCCGCTGTTAGGCTCTCTGGGAATTGCCATTGGATATTCCATCATCATCGGCTGGGTCGTCCGTTCTTTTGCCGGTTCTTTGACAGGGGTTATTTTAACGGCTGATTCTGCCGCTTACTTTGCAGAAGCCACAGGACATCTGGGAAGTGTGCCCTGGCATGTGCTGGTGGTAGGAATTGCGGTGGTGATCCTTTTGTGCAATGCGGCCTCTGGCATTGAGAAGGCCAATAAGATTTTGATGCCGGTATTTTTCTTACTGTTTATCATTCTGGCAGTCCGGGTAGCGTTTCTTCCGGGAGCCTCCCATGGCTATGAATTTTTGTTCATTCCTAAATGGGAATATCTGTTGCGGGCGGATACCTGGGTCATGGCTATGGGACAGGCGTTCTTTTCTCTGTCCATTACCGGCTCAGGAATGATTGTCTATGGATCTTACCTGAACAAGAAAGAAAATATTCCTCAGGCGTCTGTGCAGACAGCAGTTTTTGATACAGTGGCGGCCCTTTTGGCAGCTCTGGCTATTATGCCGGCTGTTTTTGCCTTCAGTATTGCGCCGGACAGAGGACCCTCTCTTATGTTTGTCACCCTGCCCAATGTGTTTCGGCAGATGCCCATGGGGCAGCTGTTTGCGGCGATTTTTTTCCTGTCAGTGGCTTTTGCGGGAATCACTTCTCTTATGAATATGTTTGAAGCGGTGATCGAAAGCTGGCAGACCAGATTTGGCCTGGGCAGACGGCTTTCCGTGCTTCTGTGCGGCGGTATAGCTCTTGGTGTGGGACTGTTTTTAGAGCATGGGGACGTGGTGGGACACTGGATGGATTTTATCACCATCATTATCGTACCCATCGGCGCTGTACTTGGCGCAGTTTCTATCTATTATATTCTTGGCTACAAGAATATCCGAGAGGAACTGGAAGAGGGCCGGAAAAAACCGCTTCCCCCGGTTTTCGGTTTTCTGGCAAAATACATCTATGTGCCTCTTACAGTCATTGTTCTGATTCTCGGTTTCATATATAACGGAATCGGCTAAAAAGCGATGCAGGGTATTCAATCATACTCAGGAAAAAGCGGTCTTTCTCTTAGAGGTTTTGGGAGAAAAGGCCGCTTTTTTTCTGCCCTGGCATTGAAAAAGGCCGCGGAAACTTCCATCCCCTTTCTTGACCTCCCCAGTAGCCTGTGTTAGTATAGAAGCGATATTATTATGGAGGAACGGGAAAATGGTTTTTGGCGTATTAAAAGACATTAAAAACGGAGAGTACCGGGTGATCGTGACGCCCTCGGAGGCAGCGTCCATCGCGGCCGATGGCCATGAAGTGCTGGTACAGAAAGGCGCCGGGGAGAAGGCCGGTTTTGAGGACCAGGAGTATGAACAGGCCGGGGCCAAGCTCGTGGCGACAGCAGAAGAGCTGTATGCCAAGTGTGATTTTCTTGTCAAGGTCAAGGAGTTTGAATCCTGCGAGTTCGGGCTGCTGAGAGAGGGGCAGATTGTGTTTACCTGCATTCATCCGGCGGCTCACCCGGAGGAGGTACAGGCTCTTCTGGATAAGAAGGTGATTGCCTTTACGGCGGAGGATTCTCATCGCTACGGGTCTCCCAACTGCGAGGCGGCCGGAAAACAGGGAGCTTTGATGGGGCTTTATGCGATGCTTTCCATTAACGGGGGAAAGGGCAAGTTTGTCAATGGCCTGGGCGGAGCTCCGGGGATGAAGGTACTGATACTGGGAGGCGGGGTTGTAGGACAGGCTGCTCTGTCGGTGCTCCATGCTCTTGGAGCCTGGGTGACGGTCATGGATATCAATATCGGAACGCTTCGTTCTTTGAGCCGCCAGTATCAGGAACAGGTCAATACGATGATCTCTACCAGGGAAAATATTGCGGCTCTCTTACCGGAAACAGATATGGTGTTAAACTGTGTGAAATGGCCGAAGGGACGTACAGATCATCTCATTGACCGGGAGATGGTGAGGACGATGGGAAAAGGTTCTGTGATCGTGGACATCAGCAACGATGAGGGAGTTATCGAGACCTTCCATGAGACGACCCACGAGGATCCCTGTTATATTGAGGAGGGAGTGGTCCACTACTGTGTGAGCAACATTCCGGGCGCCATTGCCAATTCTACTTCTGTAGCTTATGCGGCTTCTGTGCTGCCTCACTTCCGAAATATCTTAAATCTGGGGGTGGCCGAAGCGTGTGCAAGGGACGGGTTCCTGCGAAGAAGCCTCACAGCCTATAAGGGTTATCTGACCCACGAGGAAACAAGCGCTCTTCAGGGCCGTCCCTGGATCCGGCCGGAAGACATTCTGGAACTCTCAGGCAGAAACCTTGATATGGCTCCGCCTGCCACAGTGTCCCGCTCTGAGAATTATATTTCGAAAGAGGAGGTTACGATTTAGGAATAATCTATCATTTCTGAGGAGGAACGAGTATGGAAGAATTAATTAACATGGGTTTTATCTCAATTATTCCCCCGATTCTGGCCATTGTGCTGTCCTTTGTGACCAAGAACACCATTGTGTCTCTGGCGATTGCCTGTATCACGGGGACACTCCTGGCAGGCCAGGGATTTTTGGGATTTCCGACGCTCCTTAAGGAAAGTCTGGGTACTACCAGTTTTTCCTGGGTTATGCTGCTCAATACCTTTATTGGTATTTTGGTGGCTTATTTTCAGAAAACAGGGGCCATTCAGGGATTCTCTCAGTGGGTCCACGACAAGCATTTGAGCAGACGGGGCGCTCAGCTCATGGCCTGGGTGCTGGGCATGTTTGTATACTTCAGCGATTCCTTCAGCCCTTTGTTTGTTGGATGTACCATGAGGAGCATTACAGATAAGGCCAGGATTTCCAGAGAAAAGCTGGCTTATATCGCTGATTCGACGTCGGCTCCTGTCAGCGTCCTGGTGCCTATCACCGGGTGGGCGGCTTACCTCAGCGGTCTGGCTGTAGGGGTCGGTTGTATTGCGACGGAGGCGGACGGTGCGGCGCTCTTTATGAAAGCGATTCCGTTTAATTTTTACGCTCTGATCGCAGTGATCTTTGTAGGTCTGATTGGATCCGGGATTATTAAAGATTTTGGCCCCATGAAGAAGGCAGAGAGGCGTGCCATGGAGGAGGGAAAGGTCCTGGCAGACGGTGCGACGCCTTTGACTGGCAAAGAACTTACGGATATGGAACCTTATCCTGGCTTTAAGCCTAGGGTATTCTTGAATTTCGTGTTGCCTGTGTTGATGATTATTACCATGGCGCTTGGCACTTATCTTGCGTTCAAGTCGGCCAAGACCATGGAAGCATTTCTGTTTGTGGGAATTTTCATGATGATCAGTATGATGATTCAGGGAATCCCCTTTAAAGAAGTGATGAATACCATGATGGACGGTATCAAAGGAGCCCTTCCGGCGATCGTTCTTCTGGCTTTGGCTTATTCTGTCAACGCCTTGAGCAAGCAGATGGGAACGGCCAACTATATTATTTCTCTCTGTGAAGGTTTGCTGACCCCTCATGTACTTCCGGCCCTGATTTTCGTCGTTTCGGCAATCATGGCTTTTGCCACAGGTTCTTCCTGGGGGACGTTTGCCATCTGCATGCCCATTGCCCTGCCCTTGGCGTTCAGTATCACCGGCGGGGAGCTGACAACCATTGTGGTGGCGGTATTTGCGGCTGTGGCCGGCGGCGGTGTGTTTGGCGATCATTGCTCGCCCCTATCGGATACGACGATTCTTTCTTCCATGGGTTCTGCTTCGGATCATCTGGATCATGTAAAGACCCAGCTTCCTTACGCACTAATTTGTGGCGGACTGGCGATGGTCGGTTATCTGATTGTGGGATTTGTAGCGGCATAAGAAAAGGATACGGTTATTTGCGGCGGGCTGCTTTCGCAACAGGATTCCCTACCGCTGCAGTAATCTTGCTTCGCTGGGGCAGGCCCTGCTCGCCGCGCGGGGTGCATGTTGCTCTGGCAACTAATTTCCTCTTGCGCCCCTGTGCACAAAAAAAAACGAACCCTGTTTTGCAGGGTTCGTTTTTGGTTGCATACCGGGGAGTGAACCGGGGAAATATTATTCTCCGCATACCATTTCAGGCAGCTCTATTCTGGGAGCCTCCTGGACAGGAGAAATAACGATAGCTTTGAAGGTGCAGTTTTCCGCCACGGCCACGAAATGACCCTTGCCGGCGTCGATATCAAGCTGGGTACCTGCAGGAATACGGACAATCTGGGCTGTATCCATGGCGGGTTTTCCGTCTTTGATATCGATAAACAACATGAGAGCCGTTCCCTCAGTGAAGAAGAACTGTTCCGCATCTTCATGGTATTCAATCTGGCTGAAGTTGGGAGTATGGTGCCATCCCTGAAGCACCCCGGACATAATCTTATTTGTTTTAAATTCTGTGACAACGGGGAATGCAGTCCACTCAAAGAAATCTTCTTTGTAAGCTTCACAGGTCTCTGTAAAGGCTACATGGACCCCCTGGATGGTTACGTCTTTCAAATCCTGAATTTTCACGTTCATAGTCTTGTCCTCCATGTGTTCTGACGGCAGATGCCGGATTCCGATTCTTTTATCAGTATAGCACCGGAGCGACAGAAAGGAAAGTGGAAACTCGGAGAAAATCTTGACAAAATAAGATTCTTCTGTTAGACTTAAACCACCCATCAAAGCGCATGGCCGATCGGTCATAGATTCCCCAAATTGATTTTTTCTTACAAAAGCTGGAAGCTCTTTTTGCTGAAACATTATTCTGCTGTGATGAGCGTCCCTGTTTTGCCTGCCATCCCATCTCTGGCCTTTGAGAGGGCCGTGATGACGGCCATTCTTCCGGGGCGGGAAGAGACAAATTCTACGGCGGCTTCGATCTTGGGAAGCATGGAGCCGGATTCAAACTGATTCTCTTCCATATATGCGCGGGCTTTTGCAGCGGAAAGGTGATCCAGGAAGGTTTCTCCGGGCTGCCGGTAGTGAATAGCAGCTTTTTCCGTTCCTGTAAGGAAAAGAAGCCCTTCGGCGTCTACCATATCGGCCATACGGGCGGCTGTCAAGTCCTTTTCGATCACCGCGCTGGCTCCCTTCAGTCGGGTACCTTGTTGAAGTACAGGGATACCGCCCCCGCCTCCGGCGATGACAAGCTGATCGGCGTCAAGCAGCGCCCGGATTGCATCGATCTCATAAATATCGATGGGTTTGGGAGCAGCCACAATTCTTCGGTAACCGTTTTCTTCCTTTATCACATAATTGCCTTTGGCAGTTTCCGCCCGCGCTTCTTCCTCATTCATATAGCGGCCGAGGGCTTTGGTTGGTTCGCTGAAAGCCTCGTCGAAAGGATCTACCCGCACCTGAGTGATGATGGTAGATACGGGTTTGAAGATTCCCCGGTTTAAAAGTTCTGTGCGAATGGCATTTTGCAGATCGTAGCCGATATATCCCTGGCTCAGGGCGCCGCAGATAGACATGGGAGCGACTGTGTGTTCCGGCGAGAGACGGGAAAATTCCGTCATGGCCGTGTGAATCATACCGACCTGAGGACCATTGCTGAAAGTGATAGCGATCTGATATTTGTCCTCTACCAGATCGGCGATGGCGGCAGCAGCGTTTGCCACAGCTTTTTTCTGGTCAGGAAACAGGGTGCCAAAGGCATTTCTGCCTAAGGCAACCACAATCCGTTTTTTATCCATGATAAGTTCCCCATTTCTGTATAATAGTGATTTTCAGTATACCATGGATTGTTTCTTTTTCCCAGAGTGATTTCATGTAAAAACTGAAATTATAAAATGAAAATTTTTACTTGGTGCAGAATCCAAATTCCACTCGCCCTTCTTCCCACTGAGCTTCCACCAGATAGACGTATCCGGCTTCCGCCGTCATAGTGTAGCCGTTTTGGCCTTCCTGAACAGCTACAGGTTCTCCGGAGACTTCGCCTTCCTGAGTATTTTCACTTTCCGGAGAAGCGTCCTTTTTCCAAAGATCCAGAGGGAAGCGGGTAACGGTTATAGACTGAGGCTTTCGGGAGGATATAAGATTCAGTTCCAGCCCATTTGGAATGGATTCATCGATGGTGATATCGTTCAGTTCCGGCCAGGCCAGAATATGGGAACCATCGGCGATTACATTCTGAGGCTGGCCAGCCTCGTCTATATATTTCCAGTTATAATTGCCACGGGTCAGAAGAACGGTGACGGAGGCAAGATCTGTCTGATATTCCGCGTTCATGAAGGGCGGTTCGGAAGGGTCGGCCGGCATGGTGATTTCGTCCACAAGATGTTGATAGGGGGCGGCGTCTTGTGCAGTTCCTTCTTTGATCAGCACCATTTTTGAGACACCGGGATACTGGCCGGGATAACTCTCCAACATCATGCCGTTTCCGTAGATATCCACCACAGATCCGGCTTTGATAGCATCAGGGGAAAGTGAATTTCCATCAGCATCTGTCAGATCTTCAGGAATGGGAGCAGTAAAAAAGGTTCCTGTATTGACGTCTATATAGTAAAGGTTTCCGTCAGCGTCGGCAAGGACCATAGAACGAAGGACTCCCTCTTCGGGAATGCCGTAGTCCAGCGTTTCTCCCGGTTCCTGGCGGCTGGGGGGCAGGGATAGCTTCATCGCGTCAGCCTGACTGGAAGGCTCTGTGTTCGCTTCCGTAGGGTTTGTTTCTTCTGAGATTGTCTGTTCTTTACTTTGAGATTCCTTAGAAGGCTCTACATCTTTTTTGCCGCAGCCGATTAAGAGAACAGAGGTAGCAAAAAGAAGAGTCAAAGTTTTTGCAAGTTTATGTTTTTTCATATCAGTTCCTCCATATTGGTTGCCTGCCACAGGTATTTGAGGCAGAAAATTGTGATTGGTACGGGTTACACATATATAGTGTACAAAAAGAAAAAAAATGTTGCAGGAAAATAAACGGGTAGCTTGTCAGAATCCAGGTTCCATATTAAAATGGAGAAAAGAAAGCAGGAATGGGTGGCAGAAAAAGAGCCGCAGGAATGGAGATGGAACCATGAGGGAAAAAATCAAAAAAGAAGAATTTTATGTGGAATCTGATGAAAGAGGGCAGAAACTTCACTGTATCGCCTGGCATCCGGAATCAGGACAGGTAAAAGCAGTTCTTCAGATTGTCCACGGGATGGTGGAATATGTGGAGCGATATGAAGCGTTTGCCTGTTTTCTGGCAGAACGCGGTTATGCCGTTATCGGTCATGATCATCTGGGGCATGGAAAAACGGCGGCCACCAGGGAGGAACTGGGATACTTCTCGAAAAAAGACGGGGATAAACATGTGATTGCAGATATGTACCGGATGACCTGCGCCGGAAGGAAGCGCTGGCCTGGCGTTCCGCTCGTAATTATGGGGCATAGCATGGGATCATTTTTCACAAGAAAATACCTGACCAGATACAGTAGAAAGGTGGATGGAGCCATCCTTATGGGGACTGGATTTATGGGATTCTCTCTGGTATCCTTCGGGAAACTGGTAGCAGGGCTCATCTGTAAAGTACGGGGAAGTCGTTACCGGAGCAGGCTGCTCTATAAACTGACTCTGGGTGGGAATAATCGCCGGATTAAAGATCTCCGGACAGAAAATGACTGGCTCAGTACCAATGAGGAATCAGTGGATGCTTATAATCAGGATCCATTTTGTACGTTTATTTTCACGGCGGGAGCCTACAGAGACTTTTTTACGATTCTGACAGACCTGGCAGCGAAGAAGAATTTCAGTACTATGAACCGGGAACTTCCCGTACTTTTTGTGGCGGGAGAGGAAGATCCGGTGGGAAATTATGGAAAAGGAGTAAAGGCCTGTTGCAAGCAGTTCCAGGAACTGGGCTTTAAAGATGTGACTTTGAAGCTGTATCCTGGCGACCGACATGAAATTCTAAACGAGCTTGACCGTCATATGGTGTTTGAGGATCTTGCCTTATGGCTTGACCGGGTGACGGGGAATCTGTAGTCCGGATAGGGGAGGCCTTCGCCTCCCCTGACAAACCGGAGAAATTTTGTATCCAAATTCTATATCGCCAATGGACAAGGACACATGCTTCCGGCTGTATTTCTCCCTTGTCCGGCTGTGTCTGTTCTTATCTATCAACAGTATCTTTCTATATCTGAAAATCTAAAATAGTCAATCGACAGTACAAACTTCCAAATGAATAAAAGAGTTATGAAAAATGATTGCTAAAAAATCCTGTTAGAAAATAGTTGCCAGAAACTTTCCTTCAGAGACTTTCTGGTGGGAGCTTGCTGCAAAGAAAGGGGACGGATAGGTGTACAGTAGAGTTTATAGCGCTGCCCTCCATGGTCTGGAGGGTCAGCTTGTCACAGTAGAAGCAGATCTGGGAGACGGGCTTCCAAGTTTTGATATGGTAGGAGCGCTTTCTGGAGAAATCAGGGAGGCCGCATCCAGAGTGCGGACAGCTCTTAAAAACATGGGGTATCGGCTTCCTCCCAGGAGAATTGTCATCAATCTGGCTCCGGCCAATGTAAAAAAATATGGGACGGCCTTTGATCTGCCCGTAGCGGCAGCCGTACTTGCGGCGATGGGAGTTATTCCGACGAAGAATCTGAAAAAGATTCTTTTGGCAGGAGAACTTGGACTTGGCGGGGAGGTACGACCAGTACCGGGGATTTTAGCCCTGGCTGACTGTGCGGGAAAAGCGGGGCTTTCCTGGGCTATGGTACCGGAACCCAATGCTGGAGAAGGAGCAGCCTGTGGAAAGGTCCGTGTCTGCGGAGTCAGGAATCTGGAACAGGCGATTGCCTGTTTGCAGGAACCAGAGAGGATGGAGGAAACGTTTGTCTGTACAGAGAAACTACTTAAAGATACCTCCGCTACCATTGATCTACAGGATATTCGGGGACAGAAAAGCGCAAAGAGGGCTATCGAGGTGGCGGCTGCAGGCATGCATAATCTTCTGCTTTCCGGTCCGCCTGGGGCAGGGAAAACCATGCTGGCAGGCAGCATTCCGGGAATCCTGCCGAAGCTTACCCTGGAAGAAAGCCGGGAGATCAGCCGGGTTTACAGCATATGCGGAAAAATGCCGGACGGACAGGCATTAATCGGGAAACGCCCTTTCCGGGCGCCCCACCATACAATTACGGCAGCCGCATTGATTGGAGGAGGGAAGGTGCCGAAACCAGGAGAAGTCTCTCTGGCTACCCATGGCGTTCTTTTTCTGGATGAACTGCCGGAAATGTCTCTGCACACCATTGAGGCGCTGCGGCAACCCCTGGAGGAGGGACGGGTGGTACATTCCAGGCTGTATGGTTCCTGTGAATTTCCGGCAAGGTTTATGCTGGCGGCTGCTATGAATCCCTGTCCCTGCGGCTATTATCCGGACAGGAACAGATGTCGATGCAGTGAATGGCAGATCAGACGGTATCAGGAAAAACTTTCAAAGCCACTTCTGGATAGGATGGATATTCGAGTGCTGGTAGAGTCTGTCAAGGTGGAAATTTTGCAGGAGAACGGAAAGGAAGAACCTTCGGAGACTGTCAGAAAACGGGTGGAACAGGCCAGGCGCTTTCAGGAGAGACGATTTTCCGGAAGTAGCATTCATTATAACTCAGCGATACCGGGGAAAAACATTCGAGAATACTGCCCCCTTGGTTCTGAGGAAGAGACCTTTCTCAGAAAAGCATTTGAAGTCATGGAGATTAGCGCCAGAGCATATCATCGAATCATACGGGTAGCCAGGACGATTGCCGACCTGGAAGGGGAACCTTGCATCAGAGTTTACCATTTGAAGGAAGCGCTTGCCTACCGGATCGAAAATGTATATGATTAGGCGCTTGATATGGAATGGAAAGGGAGTATCAACATTACTATTTTATAGTGCAAGGAGGAAGGAAGTGCTCAAAGAGGAAGAATATTGGTTCTGGTATTGTAGTCTGACTCAGGTAGGGCCGGCGGTACGGAACCAGCTTCGAAAACGATTTGAAAGCCCGGCAGCAATCTATAATATAAAAAAGGAAGAGATGGAGAGAGCTTTGCTTCCCTTTCACAGCTCGAACGCTGTAGAGCGAGTCTGGAAACAGATGGGATCGAGCAGAGAAGAAGAAAAAATTCATAGGGATTTTGAAAGGATGAAGCAACTTGGAATCCGTCTGGTGACCGCGGAGGCGCCGGATTTTCCGAATGGACTTCTGACGCTGCCGGACTGCCCGCCCGGATTGTTTGTAAAAGGAGAGCTTCCAGATGGGGAAAAGCCGGCAGCCGCCATCGTAGGTTCCAGAGAATGCAGTTATTATGGAAGAAACACAGCGAGGGAGCTTGGAAAAACTCTGGCCGGGGCAGAAGTGCAGGTGATAAGCGGGCTGGCCCGGGGCATCGATGCGGCAGGCCACGAGGGAGCTTTGGAAGCCGGAGGAAAAACGTTTGGTATCCTGGGATGCGGGCCGGATGTGGTATATCCGAGGGAAAATCAGTTTCTCTATGAACAGGTGGCAAAGGCCGGGGGATTACTTTCTGAGTATCCTCCGGGGACAAGGCCGGAGGGGTGGCATTTTCCCGCCAGAAACCGAATTATCAGCGGCCTTTCTGACTGTATTGTTGTCGTAGAGGCAGGAGTAAAGAGCGGATCGCTGATTACCGCGTCGATGGCTCTGGAGCAGGGAAAAGATATTTGGGCGGTACCGGGGCGGATGGGGGATTTTTTGAGCAGGGGAACCAACCGACTGCTCCGGGACGGAGCAATGCCCTTGACTGCTTTTGAAGATATTTTGGGAAGCTGGAACTTTGTAAAGAAAAGATTAAGAATTTATAAGAAAACCAGGTTATCTCTTGATAAAAATACGGAAAAGGTGTATAGTTATTTGGATTCCGACCTGAAATCCGAGGAACAGCTTTGCATAGAGAGCGGATTGGACGGAGGAATTGTTGCAGCCAGTCTGGTGGAGCTTGAACTGGAAGGATTGGCTGTACAGCCGTTTCGGCATTATTATGCGGCGAAAAGAGATAAAGGAGAGCAGTATGGCGAAGTATCTGGTGATTGTAGAGTCCCCTGCAAAGGTAAAGACCATAAAAAAATTTCTGGGGCAGAACTATGACGTAGAGGCCTCCAACGGGCATGTGAGAGATCTGCCGAAAAGCCAGATGGGCATTGATATAGAACATGATTACGATCCGAAATACATTACCATTCGAGGAAAAGGAGATATTCTTGCAAATCTCAGGAAAAAAGTAAAAAAAGCAGACAAAATTTATCTTGCAACCGACCCGGACCGGGAGGGTGAAGCGATCTCCTGGCATCTTCTGGCGGCTCTTAAGCTGGAAGGCAAAAAAGTACAGCGGATCAGCTTTAATGAGATTACAAAGACTGCGGTGAAAGCATCTTTGAAAACGCCAAGGGAACTGGATATGAATCTGGTGGATGCCCAGCAGGCCCGCCGAGTTCTGGACCGGATGGTGGGCTACAGCATCAGCCCCCTTCTGTGGGTCAAGGTGAAACGAGGGCTTTCGGCGGGCCGTGTGCAGTCGGCGGCTCTTAGAATTATCTGTGACAGAGAAGAAGAGATTTCTGCATTTATTCCGCAGGAGTATTGGAGCCTGGAAGCCGATGTTTTGTGCGACGGCGAAAAAAAACCTATGCGGATCAAATTTTATGGAAATAAAAAACAGAAACTTACCATAGAAAATAAAGAGACGTTGGATCAGATTATTCAGGCGACAGAGAACGAACCGTTTCTGATTTCTGATATTAAGACAGGAGAGCGGGTAAAAAAACAGCCGCTTCCGTTTACCACCAGTACTCTTCAGCAGGAGGCGGCGGGATCCTTGAATTTTTCCACGCAGAAAACCATGCGTCTGGCCCAGCAGCTTTATGAAGGAGTCGATATCAAGGGGAGCGGTACAGCCGGTATTATTACCTATTTGCGTACGGACTCCACCCGTGTTTCAGAGGAGGCAAAGGGAGCGGCAGCACAGTTTATCGCCGGACAGTACGGAGAAGAATACGTTCTTTTGGACGAGAGGAAGGAAAAGAACGAGGGGCGGATTCAGGATGCCCACGAGGCTATCCGCCCTACAGATATTACTTTGACCCCGGCAAAGATTAAGGAATCTCTGTCCAGGGATCAGTTTCGTTTATATCAGCTTATCTGGCGGAGATTTACAGCCAGCAGAATGAAAGCGGCAGTCTACGAGACGACGAATGTGAAGCTGGACGCCGGAGAATACCGGTTCAGCGCTTCAGCTTCCAAAGTGAAATTTCAAGGATTCCTGACCGTCTATGGGGATTCCGATGAGAAAAAGGAGCCAAACACTCTGGCGAAGAATCTGTCAGTAGACACAAAAGTTTCCCTGAAAGCCTTTGATTATAAACAGCATTTCACACAGCCGCCGGCTCATTATACGGAGGCGTCTTTAGTGCGGGCACTGGAAGAAGCGGGAATTGGCCGTCCCAGTACTTATGCGCCCACCATTACTACGATTATTGCAAGACGCTATGTGGCAAAGGAAAATAAGAATCTGTATGTGACGGAACTTGGCGAAGTAGTCAACCATATGATGAAGGAAGCCTTTCCCAGTCTGGTAGACGTAGCTTTCACAGCCAATATGGAGTCCCTTCTAGACGGGGTGGAGGATGGCAGTGTTAAATGGAAAACAGTCATTCGGAACTTTTACCCGGATCTCAATGAAGCGGTGATGGCGGCTCAGAAAGAGCTGGAGACGGTAAAAATTGAAGATGAGGTGACAGAAGAAATCTGCGAGAACTGCGGGAGAAATATGGTCATCAAGTATGGCCCGCACGGACGCTTTCTGGCCTGTCCCGGTTTTCCGGACTGTAAAAATGCGAAGCCGTATTTAGAAAAGATCGGCGTTCCCTGTCCTCTTTGCGGCGGCGATGTGGTGGTAAAGAAAACAAAGAAGGGACGGCGGTATTACGGTTGTAGCAATCATCCGGAGTGTGAATTTATGTCCTGGCAGAAGCCGTCAGCTAAGAAGTGTCCAAATTGTGGAAATTATATGGTGGAAAAGGGAAATAAACTCATCTGTTCCCAGCAGACTTGTGGCTATCTGATGGAAAAAACGGAATAGTCGGAATAGAATCTGGAAAAAACGGAATAATGAACCAAGTTTCAGCGGTTAGTGGTGAAAAATTCCGAAAAGTATTGCGGTCGTTCTGAAAGTATGGTACGATAGTTTTTAACAGAACTAATTGCCCGAAAAAAACAGGAGGACTGCAATGAGTGTACAATTATTGGACAAAACTAGAAAAATCAACAAATTGCTTCACAACAACAGCACCAGTAAAGTTGTCTTTAATGATATTTGTGCAGTACTAAGCGATATCCTCGATTCAAACATCCTTGTAATCAGCAAAAAGGGTAAGGTGTTGGGAGTAGGACTCAGCGAAGGTGTGGAGGAGATCGAGGAGCTTATTGAGGACCAGGTTGGCGGATTCGTAGATAAGCTGCTAAACGAGAGACTTCTCAGTGTTCTTTCTACCAAAGAAAATGTAAATCTGGAAACTCTGGGTTTTGCAGAAACAAATGTAAAAAAGTATCAGGCGATCATTACGCCGATTGACATTGCCGGAGAACGGCTGGGTACCTTGTTTATTTATAAGTCGGCGTCTCAGTATGGGATTGACGATATTATTCTGAGCGAGTACGGTACGACGGTGGTGGGTCTGGAGATGATGCGCTCCGTCAATGAAGAAAATGCAGAAGAGACAAGAAAGATTCAGATTGTAAAATCGGCGATCAGTACGCTGTCATTTTCCGAGCTGGAGGCGATTCAGCATATTTTTGAAGAGCTGGAGGGAAACGAGGGAATCCTGGTGGCCAGCAAAATTGCCGACCGGGTGGGAATTACCCGTTCCGTCATTGTCAACGCGCTCCGAAAGTTTGAAAGCGCCGGAGTCATTGAGTCTCGTTCCTCAGGAATGAAGGGAACTTATATCAAGGTATTGAATGACGTGGTATTTGACGAGCTCAGGAAAATCCAGGAGGAATAAAAGGTCAGGCGACTCAGAAACAGAAGAGAGAAATTAAAAATAAAAACGAGAGATAAGAAACAGTAGAAAACATCCCGGGGCCGATGGAACGGTCGCGGGACGTTTGTTGTAACTATGGAAATGGCAGCGGCAAAGCTTTCCGGCTTCTTAGAATCCGGAAAGGTATCTAAAACCGGCACCGGTTGACGCAGGCAAAGACCTCCTGAAGTCTGGGAAGAGCCATGAAAGGCGGACAGTCCGAAGAAACGATGGACTCCAGCCCTTCCGTCAAAAGCTTCTGATAAAGGAAGGTAAGTTGTTCCGCCATGGAGGCAGACTGGGGATGCTCCACCAGATACTGCAGGAGATATCCGAGGGCGCGGGTCTGTTCCTCATCGGCAAGCTGCTCCACATATCGCAGATCAATGGTCTCCCTGTCATAAGTCAACACGTCTTTGCTCTGTACTCTGATTTTGGGAGAGCGATTGTCCTCCCGTCGTTTGAAGGAAAAGCGGAGCGTTCTGGGAGCAGGACCGCCGGAAAAATCAAATTCTGAAGAGGAAGAGGGAAAATGAGCCGCTTCTTTTTTGGCCTCTTCTGTGATATCGACAGTCCGATAACTGTCCATCTGAATAATCCTATCGGCAATGTGGAAAAAGGCGCCGGAACTTCCGACAACCAGGATGGTAGAGATTCCAAGTCCGGAAAACAGAGGACGGATGCGGTCAAGAAAAGGAGTGATCGGTTCTTTGTCCGGGGCAATGACCCGCTGCATCAGTGCATCCCGTACCATAAAATTGGTGGCACAAGTATCTTCATCGATGAGAAACAGCTTTGTACCGGCTTCGATTCCTTCCATAACTCCGGCAGCCTGAGAAGTACTTCCACTGGCGTCCTCTGTAGAAAAGCAGCCAGTATCCTTTCCGTTGGGCAGATGATTGATAAAGGGAGAAATATCCACACGTTTTACGATACGCCCCTCCTCCGCCCGAAGCTTGACGGCCGTGGAGTCTGTGATCACAAACTCCCGTCCGTCTCCGGCGATATGGTTGTAAACGCCGGCTTCCAGGGCTTTGAGAAGCGTAGACTTTCCGTGATAACCGCCGCCGACAATCAGAGTAATACCTTTTCGGATCCCCATTCCGGAGATTTTTCCCCGGTGGGGAAGAGAGAGCGTAAGCCGCATGGAGTCAGGAGAACGAAAAGGAACGGCTTCTTTTAACGGGGTGTTAGCCACACCGGTTTTTCTGGGAAGAATGGCGCCGTCCGCAACAAAGGCGGCAAGTTCATGTTCCGAAAGCAGAACTCTTAAAGCCTGCTGATCTTCATAAAGCTCAAGGGCTGCCTGAAGCGCCTTTTGGTCCGTGTGCTTGCTGTACAGGCTGTCAGAAACCACAGAAGGAAGGTAATCAAAAAGAATTTTGTGAAGCTCTCTGGAATTGATAGTCCGTCCATTGGCGGGGAAACCGGCTTCAAATCGCATGAGAATGGTATGTCCGTCCCGGTCAATGGTACAGGCCGTACGGCTTAGGACCTCCTGCCCCGGCTGAGTGGTGAAAAGGGCGCCGCTTTTTCCAGAGCCTTTGGCCTGGAAGGAATATTTTCGGACAGCCACAGCAAACTGTCGGAGAAGGAAATCACAAAAAGCCGTTTTCCTATCCGGAGAGCTCCAAAGTTCCGAAGAAAACCCGGAGGCCTTGTCTGTAATATGGACGGTTAATCTTGACGGAGCAGCAAAGGGATCTCCCTGTACATGATCGACGGAGAGGATATAAGTGCCGAAACGATAGCTTCCCCGCAGCGCTTTGTAGGCGGGGTAACTTTTGCGATCCATATCCCGGAGCATAGATTCCAGGTTTGTAGATGTTTTCATAAAAAGATTCCTTTCTGATCAGTAATGAGTCTGAATATCAGTCAATATTCCGGAAGCATTTTCCTGACACTTCCAGAAATATTATAGCACAGAATGTTCTGAAATAGGCCAGAGGTTTCCGAAATCTTGCATTTTTCGGGATTATCCGCTATAATACTTAAATTAAACAGGCAAAGATCCGGGCGGAAGAAATGGAGTTTTATTGTCAATATGGAAAAAGTAACCATTATTATTCCGAATTACAACGGAAAAAAGTTTATGGAAGCTTGTATGGAAGGACTTCGGAGGCAGAAAGGAATAGAATTTCAGGTACTGTTTGTGGACAACGGTTCCACAGACGAAAGCGTGGAGTTTGTGCGGGAGCATTACCCAGAACTCCAGATTCTGGCTCTGGATCAGAATTATGGCTTCAGTCATGCAGTAAATGTGGGAATCCGGGCGGCTCAGACTCCATATGTAATTCTTCTGAATAACGATACGAAAGCGGGGCCCGGTTATGTGGAGGCCCTGGTCCGCGTGCTGGATAAGACCCCAAAAGCATTTTCCGTCAGCGCCAAGATGATACAAATGTATCGGCCGGAATTGATTGACGACGCCGGGGATCAGTATACTGTCCTTGGGTGGGCTTTCCAGAGGGGGGTAGCTCATTCTGTGAAACGCTATCAGAAACCGGCGCAGGTATTTTCAGCCTGTGCAGGAGCGGCGGCTTACAGGCGGGAGGTATTTGAACAGATTGGATACTTTGATGAGAAGCATTTCGCTTACCTGGAGGATCTGGACGTAGGCTACAGAGCCAGACTGTATGGCTGGAAGAATTTTTACGAGCCGGGTGCGAAGGTGGAGCATGTGGGGAGCGGAACCAGCGGCTCCAAATACAATGCATTTAAAGTACGTTTGGCGGCCAGAAACAGCATTTATCTGAATTATAAAAACATGCCCCTGTTTCAGATCATTCTCAATGCTCCGGCGCTTCTGATAGGATATTATATAAAAAGCCGGTTTTTTAAGAAAATCGGTTTTGGACAGGAATACCGGGAAGGGCTGAAGGAGGGCTGGAGAACGAGAAAAGCTTGCAAAAAGGTGAGATTTTCCCCGAATCGGTTCTGGAATTACGTCTGTGTAGAGGGGAGACTCATCAGCGGAACCTGTTCCTATGTTTACGAATTTTTACATAGGAAGTTTCGAAAAGTCTGATTTTTGTACGGTTATCGCCGGCATTTCCGGAGGAGAAAAGGAAGGGCAGATCATGAAAACCATACAAGTGGTGGCGGCAATTATACGGAAGGGGAATAAAATCCTTGCGACTCAGCGGGGATATGGCGCCTTTAAAGACGACTGGGAGTTTCCGGGAGGAAAGATAGAGCCGGGAGAGACGCCAAAAACCGCCCTTCTCCGGGAGATAGAAGAAGAGCTTGCTGTTAGAGTGGCGGTAGGAGAACCGGTTGCTCACATCGAATATGATTATCCGGAATTTCATTTGTCAATGGACTGCTTTTGGGCGGAAATTATTTCTGGAGAGCCGGTTTTAAAAGAACATCAGGCGGCGAAATGGCTTTCCGGAGAAGAACTGGACAGCGTAGCCTGGTTGCCGGCCGATCTGGATTTGATTGAGCAATTAAAAAAAGACCCCCGTTTGTTGAGTTGATGGTAAGCAATTTTGGCATATCGTGACAGGCAGATAAAAATCAGGTAAAAGTACTTGACAAAGGGGTTATAAACCACTATACTGAACAATGTTCATGTTGGGGTGATTGGATGAATACAGTTGTAACGTCAAAAGAAGATATTTTGAAAACCAGTCGGGAACTGATGGAGCAACAGGGTTGGTCGGCGCTCAATATCCGTTCCGTTGCGGCGGCCTGCGGGGTATCGGTGGGATCGATTTACAATTATTTTGATTCTAAAGCGGCGCTAGTGAGCGCTACAGTAGAAAGCATCTGGGGGGAGATCTTTCATCGCGCGGAGGATGGGGCAGCATTTGAGGACACTCAAGCCTGTATTACCTGGGTATATGGGCAGATGGAATACGGTTGCAAAAAGTATCCCGGATTTTTTACGCTGCACTCCTTGGGATTTTTGCGGGAGGACAAAGCGGATGGGAAACGGAGAATGCAGCAGACCTGGCAGCATATGTTGGATGGGCTTTGTTTTGTCTTAAGACGGGATCCCAGGATTCGGGCCGATGCCTTTACAGAGCAGTTTACAGTGGAACGATTTGCAGATGTCCTGTTTTCTCTGATGTTGTCGGCTTTGCTGCGGCAGGACTATGATTCCACCGCGATACTGGAGATCGTCTGCAGGACCCTTTATTAAAATCCCACTGAGTGGTGGTATTTTTTGTTTCACAGGAAAGTGCGTCCTATAAAATAAAAACGCTCTACGGGGCTCACACTGCGGCGGTAAGGAATCATGTTGCTGACGTAACGTGTTGCAGGTGGAGAACTCTGGAAAATGAACGATGTTCACTGAGGGCGGCAGATTATGAAAGTAAAACGGAGCATAAAGGAAAAGGAGAATAAACTATGCAAGCGATCGTAGAAACCCTGTTTGATGCGGTCTACCTGATTTCTGTCATTACCATCGGGATTTTGATGATCCGAGACAGCAAAGGCGATACTCAATTCCGTCTGTTTGGATGGATGGCAGTGGTGCTGGGGGCGGGCGACTCGTTCCATCTGGTTCCCCGCGCGTTTGCCCTGCGTACCACAGGTCTGGAGAATTACACCGTTCCTCTGGGCCTTGGAAAGTGGATTACCTCAGAGATCGGGATGCTGATGATTCCAAAGACCTGTGCTTATGTATGGACAGTACTTATCGGATATTTTGCTATGAAACAGGAAGGGAAATAAAGGAGGAACGACTATGAAACGTTATATCAATATGGCTCTGATGTACGCTATCCTTGCGATGGCCGGCGGCGTGGTTTATCGGGAGTTTACCAAATTCAACGGTTTTACCGCCAAAACCACCCTCTCTGTGGTCCATACCCATTATTTTTTGCTGGGCATGGTGTTTTTCCTGCTACTACTCTTACTGGAAAAGAGTTTTTCTTTCACCACCACGAAAAGCGGGAGAATACTGGTGGTCTATCATATCGGTCTGAATCTGACTGCTGTGATGTTTATCGTTCGGGGAGTGAGCCAGGTGCTAGTGCCCACGCTTTCCTCCAGTATGAGTGCGGCAATCTCCGGCATCGCCGGGATCGGGCATATCTTGCTGGGTGTCAGCTTGGTATTTCTGCTGGTGCAAATCAAGCGTAGCATATAGGCGGCGTAAACGTGATTTGAAATTTTCAATATTTCTTCAAAATATATTTGCAGAATTTTACAAGAGGTGGTGAAGGAGTGATAATCAGTGCAAGTCGAAGGACGGATATTCCAACATACTATTCTGAATGGCTGTTTCACAGACTCAAAGAAGGGTATACTCTGGTAAGAAATCCTGTGAATATTCATCAAATAGGTAGAATAAATCTGTCTCCAGATGTTGTTGATGGAATTGTCTTTTGGACGAAAAACCCTGTGCCAATGCTGAGCCGTCTTTCTGAACTGGATAGATATCATTACTACTTTCAGTTTACTTTGAATGCATATGACAAAGATGTGGAACCCAATATTCCATCAAAGAACAATATCATTATACCTGCATTTCAAAAGCTATCTCAAACAATCGGGCGTGAAAAGGTAATATGGAGGTATGACCCTATTTTTTTCAATGATAGATATACCATGGAATACCACTGTAAATATTTTAAGGTATTAGCAGCAAAACTTGGCGACTATACTGAAAAATGTACTGTAAGTTTTCTTGATTTATATCGAAATACTGCTCGAAATATGAAACCTTTAAAAATACAACAAGAGACAAGAGAGCAGCAATTTGAAATTATGCAGAGATTTTCAGATATTGCGAAAGAATATGGATTTTATATAGACACCTGTGCGGAAGCAATCGAATTTGACAAATTGGGAATTTCTCGTGCTCATTGTATCGATAGGGAGAGATTTGAACGGATTGGAAAATGTAAACTGACTATAGGTAAAGATCCGAATCAACGAACAGAATGCGGCTGTATTGCCAGTATCGATATCGGAACCTATGATACCTGTAGAAATGGATGCCTGTATTGTTACGCAAATCATAGTGATAAAACGGTTATGGAAAATACACAGATTCATAATCCGGCGTCACCGCTTCTTTTTGGGAAGGTTGGGATGGACGACGTGATAAAGGAGCGAAAAGTAACTTCATGTAAAGAATATCAGATGAGGCTTTTTGATTTGTAGAGGAGGACATCGCGGAATTTAATGAAGATTTAGAACAATTTATATTTGAGTATCATGGACTGCTTTTTGCTTGGGATGAAGAACCTGAGGAAGATTATATGGAACGGGTCAAAACAATATCTGAAAAATATCATGAGCATCTAAACCTAATTGTAGAGTTTATGAGGCCTGATCTTACAGAAGTTTTTGGTGAGTTAAGTTCTGATGAAATCAAAGAGAAATTGGGGAGGCCTGTTATCAACTACGACAATGGACAGGTGAATTACTTTGAACAATCGTTTGATGATACCGTCGCTTGACAAGAGCGCATATTTACATTTAAATTTTTGGATGATGACTTTCAGAATTTGCAGTATTTTTCGATGGATGGTTGACAAACGACTTCCCGTTTATAGAATTGCAGCCAAATAAAAACAAAATACTCTACCGCTACCAGCGGCAAACCCAAGCAGGAAAACCGGAAAAGGTATCCTGCTTTTTTTTGCCCAGTCTGAGAGAATGGAAGGAGCTTACTTATTTTACTAAACGATCTTTTTTGATTGCTTAACCTGCAATCATATGATATGGTGATTGAAGAGTTGTAGACACTGAGTTTTTACTTGGAAGTTTGTGTAGAGATGGGAATATGTCGGTAAGTTACAAAAAATTATGGAAATTGTTAATTGATAAAGATATAAAAGAGAAGGATTTACATTCCAAAGAAGAGAAATGAGGAGGTGTAGCGTGGATCATTCATATCCTTATCTTGCGTCTTTGACCAGAGAACCGTTCCTTTTCTATGAGATGCGCACTACTGCGAAATGGATGTGCAATGGTTTAAATGATGATGAACTGGTAAAGCAGATTGTAAAGCAGAATCTTTTTCAGTATCCAACGGAAAAATCTATTTCCAGAATCGCTAGGGCCTGTATAAAACGACTTCATGGTCTGGAAAACGAACCGTTGATTTCTGGTATTGTTTCACAGCCAATGGATGTGGCAAAGCAGATTTGCCTGTATGCGATGATGAGGCAGAGCCGACTGATCTGGGAATTTATGCTGACGGTCATTGGCGAGAAATACAGATTAAGGGACATGTCTTTTGGCAAGATAGATTTGAATACATTTTTTATGCGTTTGCAGGAGCAAAACGATACCGTGGCTTCCTGGAGCGATACCACAATAACGAAGTTAAAACAGATAATTGCCAGAGTGCTTGTTGAAATGGAATATCTCGATAACCGGGAGGCGGATCATCTAAATCCAGTATGGCTGTATCCTATTTTGGAGAATGGGATCAGAAGCAATGGCGATATGGCAGCGCTGCCGGCATTTAATCGTTTTTCTTAGGAGGTAGTCCGATGAGTGAGATAAAAAAACGCCTGGACAAAGTCCGGGCATTGATTCAAGAACCGGAGTTTCTGGAAGGCAAGGGACTAAGCAACGAAGTTAATATCAGAATCTTTTGCTATGAGCCGGAGAATGAAATGATCGTCCGGCACTTTGTGAATCAGCTGGGTACGGACCAGTCTTTGAGTTGCCATTTGAAAATTTGCAATTTGTATAAAATATTTCTCTCTATCTGCGATGATTTGGACATTACAGATGCAATTCCCGATATGGAGGAAGCAGACGGAAGCGCCTATCTTCTGGAACAGCTTAACTCTACAATCGGCAATGGAGAGTTCATTGATAAAATCCAGTACGAGCCGCACGAGTCGGGGGACGTACTGATGCTGACAGGCGTGGGTGAAGTATTCCCATTTATGAGAATCCATACCTTGTTGGAAGCCTTGCAGCCATATTTTTCGGATGTTCCGATTTTGGTTATGTATCCAGGAGAGTTTGACGGACGCCATGTGAAACTGTTTAACCGACTGAAACCGAATGATTATTACAGAGCATTTAATGTGATTTGAGGGGGATAGCGCTATGATAATTCGTGATATGTTTGCGGACGACATCAACCGTAAAATCAATGGTGTGATCAAAGTAGACCAGGCAGCAGATGAAATCGCCTGGCAGGAATTAAATGAATATGTCATCACCAGAGAACTGAAGAAACATTTCATTACATTTTTTAACTACTATGGAGACGCTTTTGACCAGCCGACCGCCGATATGGGCGTTTGGATTTCTGGATTCTTCGGAAGCGGTAAATTGAATATTCTAACGCTTCGGAGCCACCGTTTTATAGCTTGAGAGCCATTTGATTTTGGTATTCTAATGCTTGAGAGCCACCACAACATCGAGTGGTCTTTGATATTTGATTTTATATAGGATCTCCTATAGATTTTGATAGAAAGCCTGGTGCTTTTAATAAATCTATAGGAGGTCTTTTATTATGTACAAAAAGACGAAACCCAG